>CAJUPB010000005.1 GCA_910588155.1 uncultured Christensenellaceae bacterium | reverse complement strand
ACTCGGTCGAACTTAAAAAGGACTCGCCTGCACGGCTCGTGTATTTAAACATTTTTTTCAATCAGTCGCATTATATTCGCTCGCTCGGCTGAACAAAAATGCTTGCCTTCCTTGCACTGCTCGCTTCTAACCCGTCAGGACATTTCGACCAAACGCGAGTCGTCGCTGCGCTGCGAACGGCAAAGCCGTTCTTTGCTTGCTTGTCACGACTCGGTCGAACTCATAAAGGACTCGCCTGCACGGCTCGTGTATTTAAGACTTGCTTTGTCAAGCAATCGCCGTACTATATGATTTGGTAAGCAATTGCCGCATTAAAAAACGCTTACTTGTCTGAACGAATCTTTCGTACTTCCTTGTCTTTTTCTTCCGACTGTCAAAGATACAGGCAAACGGTTTGCGAAATCTTGCTTGGGAGGGCAAGAATGCGGATACATAAAAAAATCACAGCGCCGCTTTTAGGGGGAAAGCGACGCTGTTTTTTTTCGGCGAAAGAGGTCGAAAACGGCGGGTATTCTCTGATTTCGACAGCGGTGTCGAAACCTTCGAAGTACTTTGCTGTTTCGACAAACTTGTCGAAAATGCCGAAGTACTCTTTGATTTCGACGTTAAACGCCGTATTTGATTACGCGAATACTTCCGGTAATACGCGTGTTCACGAACTCCACGAGGCGACGGGGTTTATCGCCGCTTACGACGACCTCGACGCATTCGTCGCTCTTTTGATAGCCTTGCGGCGCACACACTTCGTGCAGGAAGTATTTGCCGCAGGGCAGACAATCGAATATAAGTTCGCCGTTTTCGTTCGTGACGGCGCAGGCGATTTCCTTGCCGCACTCGTCGCACAGCACGAATTTCGCACCGCTCAATCTTACAGGTTCACACATAATTGCACCCTCCTTGTTTTTAAGTCGCGGTTATCGTACTGCGACTATGTAGAGGGAATGCCCGCAATTTTTTTCTTCCACCTACAAACAATATATTTACAAACGACTTTCTTTGTGCTATAATTACTATAATGGAGAATCGCGGAAACGACAACGTAAAATCAGAAAAAAAGCCCGACCTTCGCTTTATCGCGGTTTTGGTGCTTTGTATCGTTGCCACGGCGGCATTTATAACTTCCGTCGTGCTTTCGTCGATTGCTATATCGAAATATAAAGGGAAAGACCCGTATCTGCCGCCGTCGAATATCGGCGCATACGAAAAACTTGCCGACGCATATAAGTATAATGCCGTCGAAGTCAGGTGCGGCAATACGTTCGGCTCGGCTTTCGTGTACACGCTCGACGGCGAGGATATGTATCTGTTCACCAATCATCACGTGGTGAGAGGCGACCATTACGCCGTGGAGCTCCGCTTTTACGGAAAATCGAACCACAATCCGAAGTCCGATGTCGAAGTCGTGGGATACGACGACGTCTACGACATAGCGCTCTTGAAAGCTAAAAACTATCCGCAGAACGATTACATCGATTTGAAAAAAGACGGCTTGATTTGCAAAACCGCGAAAATGGGTGCGGAAATACTCTGTCTCGGAAACAATCTCGGTCACGGCATACAGGCGCAAAACGGCATTGTGTCCAACGGCAGCCTCGTGCGTTCCATTCAAGACGACGACGCAAAGCAGAGAATCCGCGCGGTGGTCGGCGTGTGCGCGCCGCTGAATTCCGGCGATTCCGGCGCGGCGGTGTTCGATTTGAACGGCAGACTCATAGGAATGAACACTTGGAAAGTGACGCGCAATTCGGCGGGCGAAAACGTGGACGACACGTCATATCTCACGCCCGCGCCGATAATCGAAGCGGCATTCGAAAATCTCGTGACGAAAAAGCAGACGGGCGAAATAGATTTTCCCGTCATACTGTGGCAGTCATACGGCGGAAGCGGAACGGTAACCAACTGCGGCAATCTGTATATTCACGATATGAAAGTCGCACTTGCGTTCGAGGATACGAAACTGACGGTCGTAAGCGCGGACGCGCTTGCCCGCGAATTGAGGGCGGGCGACGTCATAACGAGATTCGGCGATACCCAAGTGACGGCAAACAATTTCCCGTCGGTCATCGGCGAACTGTTCAATTACAACTATAACGGCGTCGGAAAAAAATTGACGCTGCAAGTCGAGCGCGGCGGAAGCAGTATCGCCGTGGAAATCGAAAATCTGAAAAGCGTGAGGTGACGAATTGAAGAAGTCGAAAACGTTATCCGTACTTTCCGTCGCGGCTGTGTTTTTTGCGTCGCTGTGCCTTTTCGGTTGCAGTCAAAAATCCACGCCGCCCACTCCCGTACATCTGATTTCGGAAAGCGAAGCGGAGAAAAACCCCGTTCGCGGCATCGACGAGAGACAGCCGAAAAAAGTGACGGGCGAAACTTTCGCCGCACGCCAGCAGAGCCTGTCCGAAGTGCTTGCCGAAGGATTCAAACCCACCTTCGACGAAAGCGGTAAAGATGTTTTGGAGCTGTACTCCGAAATGCGCAAAGTTGCCGACCGCTATATCAAAAATTCGTTCGGCGATTACGAGCGCGTCCACGCTTTCCACGACTATATTGCGACGTCGGTCGAATACGACGACAAGCTGTACGACAGATATTTGAGCGGCGAGGATATCCCGAAAGAACACGACTCCTTCAATTTGAGCGGAGTGTTTTTAAACGGGAAAGCCGTCTGCGACGGAATAGGCAAGGCGTTCGCCGCACTGTGCAATATGGAAGGCATACGCTGTGTGTCGATATACGGCGAGTATACATCCGATACCGTGACCGCAGCTCACAGTTGGAATAAAGTGAGAGTGGACGGCAAGTGGTATAACGTGGACGTGACGTTGGACAGCGCGCGCGCGGATTTCGGAAACGGCGCGCAGTCGTTTCTGCATCACGGCTTCTTTATGGTAAGCGACAGGGCAATCGAAAACGCGGCTTTCGGAAGGCATAAGGCATTCGAGGATATAGGACTCAATCCCGAAAACGAAGCCACGCCGAAGGAAAGCTATCCCGTCTACGAGGGCTTGACGGTGGATATAGGCGGCGAAAAGTTTTCGGCGAAGGTGGAAACCGCCGAAGAACTCAACGCGATTTTGAGAGCGGTCAAGGGCGCGAAACGCACTGTCGGCAAGCTGGATATAAGGCTGGCGTTCGACGGCATAAACCCGAACAGAGTGGGCGTGTTCGACAGCCAAATCGAAGCCGCTCTGAAAGAGGTGGGCAGATACGATTTCGCGTTCGACGCGAGCGCGTCCGTCCGCCCGTACATTCAATACCCCGACGGCGTTATCGTGCTGTTTGTGTATAAATAAAACTCTCGACAAGGAGACAGAAATTATGTTTGAAAGAATCACCGCAATGTTGTCCGACTATCTGAAAGTGGACAAGAGCAAGATTACCCGCGACACGGATATAAAGAAAGACTTGAAAGCCGATTCGCTGCTCGTCGTGGAAATGCTGTTCGCTCTGGAAGACGAAACGGGCATAACCATTCCCGACGAAATGGTGGAAGAGCTTACCAACGTCGGCAAGCTCACCGATTACATCGAGGCAAATATGCCGAAAGGCAAGTAATGAATTTCGGATTTCGCCGCATAAACGGCGAAGAGTTCGAAATCGCTCTTTCAAAGTCCGCACCGAATGAAATAGTCGGCGCGGCTTTGTCGACCGAAGAAAACGCAAACGCATACGCGATTTTTGCGGACGGAAAAAATATCGGCGTTTTCAGAGAGTGCGGCGGCTTTGTCGATTGCTTCGCCGTCGATTCGGACAGCTATCGCTATGCGGAAACGGCGTTTTCGGAGGCAATCGAAAATTTGGATTTGAGCGGCGCGAAAGCGTTTACCGCCGATTCCAAATTGGTTTCGCTCTGTCTGTCTTTGCCGCATACGGCTTCTGCGGATAAGCTCTGCTATATGTTTTCCGTCGAAAGAGAACGGACGTATGTGCCGTTGCGTTGCGCGGCGATAAGCGACTTGCCGAACCTGTCGGCTCTCGGTTTCGTGTCGGAAAACAGGCTGGAAAAACTTATAGGCAGGCACAGCGTGTATGTGTGCGACGGTTTTGACGGCGCTGTCGGTTTCGGAATAGCCGAAAGAACGGGCGAGACCGCTTCGGCAATAAGCGCATTCGTAGACGTCAGGTATCGTTGCGGCGGCGTCGGCAGCGCAATTTTTCACAGACTCGGCAGCCTTTGTATGGATTATGCGCAGACGCCGATTGCGTTTTGCGACGCAAACGACTTTGCCTGTCGCAAAGCGCTCGACAATGCGGGCTTCGCCTGTTTCGAGAAAAGGTTAAAATTTAATTTTGCGAGACGGTAACATAACGGGAGGAAAATGAAAAAGAAAACATTTTCGAAAATTGTTTTGTGGATTGCGGCGGTTTTGCTCGCCCTCGACCGTATGATACGGCGTCGATAACTGCCTTTTGTATATGCACTGTCAGAGCCGAAAAAATGGATAAACACGCAATCGAAAAACGCCTTGCGATTTGCCGCAAGGCGTTTTGATTTGTTGTAATATGTTTTAATCCGTCATACCCAGCTTTGTTTTGATTTCGTCGCTTACGTTTACGGTCTGCGTAGTTCCTATGTCGCTCAAAGTGAACTTTATATTTTTCTGTGAGGCTTTTGCGCTTGCCGTCATCTTGCTGTAATAAGACAGCGTTATTTCGGAAACCGAATTGTTCGAAACTTTTACGGTAAGCGAGAACGGACAGTTCGCTGCGTCGTTATCGACTATTATGTATGCAGCGCTCAATTCGTTCGCTTTATAGTGCGTGTGATTATTTCAGATAATCGTCGACGGGAGAAGTGTCTATCGCGTCCGTTTCGCTCACGTTGCTCAATGTCATAGTATAACTTCTCGCGGTATACGTTTTGGAGCTGGCGCTCATTTTATAGTAGAACGAACATTCGATTTTGCTGATATAATCTCCGGAAACCGTAACGGTCAGAGAGAACGGATAGGTTTCGGGTTCGTCGGTATAGATAACCGAAGCCGCCATAGATTCGCAATATTTGAAGATTGCTTTAAGCCTGTCGACGCTGTTTGCGTCGGGTTTGAACTCGAATCTTCCATCGCCTTTGTCCTCGAAAAGACTTGCGTCCAGCCCGAATATCAAATCGATACGCGCAATTTTTGTGTGAGTGGTATACGAGGATTTCGTGTCGGTGTTGGTGTTGTGGGTGGCGCGTTTCAAGGTCGTCGTTCCGTTCGCAATCGTCGAATCGACTGCGGCATAATTGTTCGTGACGCCTGCCGTCCAGAAATAGAGATTGCCGTTTCTCTTGTAAACGACGCTTGTCGATGCAGCGGGTCCGACAAGCTCTATCGTCGCATTCGTGTAGTCCTTTGCGAATATCTCCGCAAAAGTCGCGGTAGCCGCTTGCTTTGCATTGACCGTAACCGTCGCCGTTTCGCTGTGGCTCTCTCCGTTCCAATCGGTGTAGGTCAGCGTCAGCGCGTAAGTGCCGACGGCGGCGGGAGAGGATAGGTTCAGCTCGGAGAAGTCAATCATATCTTCGGTGACGGCAACCGTCCTTCCGTCGGCTTTGACGGTAAACAGCGCGAGCAGGTCGCTCTTTTCGATTTCGTCGCCCTCGGTGTAAGTCTTGTCTTTTGCCGTGATTTCCACTGTCGCCGCAGGCAGACCGCTCGGTTTTTCAATCTGCGTCGTGCCGATTGCCGAGAATGTCTGGTAAAAGGTGATGACGCTGCTTTCGGTGGAGTTGGCAAGCTCGCCGCCGAGCGCGGAGATTTTGCCGTCCTTGATTTCCGCATATATACTTCTGTAAATGTTCTGCATAGTTCCGAACAGGGCATATTCGACGGCGACGAGACTTTCGTCGTAAGCTTCGTACTTTCCGTTCGAATACTTGAAATCTTCGGAGGACAGTTGGTTTGTTTTCATAGAAAGCACAATCCCTTCGAAACTTCCGAGACTGCTCTTTGCCCAGTTGCCGCCGTTGTCTTTGTAATATCCCGCAAGCAGTGCGCCCGAATCGTCGTAAATCACATATCTTTCGGGGTCAATCGCGCTCTTCGGCTCGGAAACGTTGTGCGCGGCGGTCGCCGTGCGTTTGTATGTAATCGTGTAAGATATTTCCGTCTTGTCCTCGATTTCCGTAACTTTCCGCACCGAAGTGTAGTTCGTGTAGTCGGCGTTTAACGCTTGTGCCAAAGCGGCGTTCAAATCGCTTTCGTTCAGCCACTTTGCGACAAGTTCGATGTTTTCGGATACGGGAACGGAAAAGTCGTATCTTTCCGCGCCGCGGTACCAGCCGTCGAAAATGAAACCCTCTCTTTCGGGGTCTTTCGGCTTGACCGCCGCATTTCCGTGCAAAATTTTCTTCACTTCGTCGCTTGCGCCCTCGGATTTGAAAGTCACCGTGTATTCCGCGGTTTTCCATTTTGCGACCAGCGTGATGTCCGCCGTAACGGCGGCGTCGAACGAATAGGGGACGTCGTTCAAATACCAGCCGTTGAAAACAAAGCCCGTCTTTTCGGGGTCTTTTTCGGGTTTTATCGCTTTGCCGTCTTGTTTGACCGTCTGACTTTCAATCGTTCCCCCTCCCGCACAATCGAAAGTAACCGTATAAGTCTTTCCGCAGGCGGCAAAGGACACGACGCTCAACGCGAGAATACAGGAAAGAATGACCGCAAAAACTCTGCTCTTCTTCATTGTGTGTTCCTCCTCTTTTTGTCAAAGTCGCTTTAAAATGCGAAAACGGCGGACTAAAATGCCGCCGCTTGTCGTAACGACTTTTTATTCCTTTCAGTATATCATAAAGCATACGCTTTCGTCAAGTAAATCGTTAAAATTTTATGCCGCAGACGTAAGGTTTAAAAACGATTGCTTATTTTTGCACGATGGTGTATAATATGAAAAAAGTCGGAGGCGGAAAGACATTATGTATAAGATTGCAAAGTTCATAGTGGAAAAACGCATACTGTTTTTCATACTTTTCGCCGCCCTCGTCGTGTATGCGATTTTCGGCATTTCCAAGGTCGGAATAGAATATTCCATAACTTCGTATTTGCCGAAAGATACGGATACCGCCAAGGCATTGGAAATAATGGACGAAGAGTTCGTGACCTACGGTATGACGAAAATAATGATTCGGAATATCACGTATGAAAAGGCGGAAAAACTGTATGAAGAAATCAAAGAATACGACGGGGTCAAAAGTTTTGCGTTCGAAGACACCGCCGACTACTATAAGGATTCCTGCGCGCTGTTCGGCATAACGTTCGACGGAAAAAGCGACGACGAGGTTTCGCGCGCGGCATACGAAAAGATAAAAAAGAGGTTGGAGGGCTACGATTTTTGCGTGCCGACTCCGCTTTACGAAAATTTTGCCGACGAGTTGGCACGGGATATGATAATAATTCTTGCGATAGCGGCAGCGGTTATTGTGCTGGTGCTTATGCTTACCAGCAAGAGTTTCGCCGAGATTTTGGTGTTTCCGATAGTATTCGCAGTCGCGGCATTGCTGAATATGGGCACGAACTATTGGTTCGGCAAAATATCCTTCGTGTCCAATTCGGTATGTATCGTGTTGCAGCTTGCGCTTGCGATAGACTATGCGATAATTCTGTGTCATAGGTTCACGGAAGAAAAAGAAAAGAATTCTGGCAGCGCGAGCCAAGCGATGACGCTTGCGCTGGCAAAGTCCATTCCCGAAATATCGTCCAGCTCGCTGACCACCGTGTCTGGATTGATTGCGCTGATGTTTATGCAGTTGCGGCTCGGATACGACCTCGGCATAGTGCTGGCAAAGAGCATCGTCTGCTCGCTTTTGACGGTGTTCCTTTTGATGCCGGGGCTTTTGATGGTGTTCAGTAAACTTATGGATAAGTCCCGCCACCGCAGCTTTATCCCGAAAATAAATTTCTGGGGTAAGGGCGTCGTCAAATTGCGCTATGTCCTGTTGCCGATATTTGCCGCGCTGTTCTGCGTTTCGGCGGTGCTGTCGCAGAAACTGACGTATGTGTATTCCGAAAATGCGATAGACACGGCAAGACCCACGGACACAATGACGGCGGTGCGTCAGACGCAGGAAGTTTTCGGCTATGACAATATGTTCGTGATACTCGTGCCGAAAGGCGATTACGAAAGGGAAAGAAAAGTGCTTGACGCCGTGAAAGAGGAGGAAATGATTTCTTCCGCGCTCGGCATAGCCGGCATAGAAATAAAAGACGGCTACTATCTGTCGGACAGCATTACATACCGCGACCTCGCCGAAATGCTCGACGTCGCGGATACGACGGCGCAAAACGCAATGCGGCTGTATGCGATTGCAAACGGCGATTATTACGCCGTCGAAGCCGACAGGCTGGAAGACTATAATGTCACGATAATAGAGCTTTTGGACTTTCTGTTCGACCACGACGAATATCTGCCGCTGGACGGCGACCAAAAGCAGTCTTTCGACGAGCTGAAAACTGCGCTGAAAGACGGCGAAGCACAGCTTATCGGCGAAACATATACGCGACTGATATTCAATATAGACGGCGCGGTGGAAAGCGAGGAAACTTTCGCTCTGATTGAAAAACTAATACCCAAGGTCAGAGAAATATATCCCGACTGTATTTTTGCGGGCGAGAGTATGAGCGCGTACGACTTGAACGAGTCGTTCGTATCCGACAATCTGATAATAAGTCTGTTGACGATAGCGTTTATATTCTTGATACTGATGTTCACGTTCCGTTCCTGGGGCATACCGATAGTGCTTGTCGCGGTCATTCAAGGCGCGATATTCGTGAATTTCGCGTTTCCCGTGCTTATGAGTTCCAATCTCTTCTTCTTCGTGTACCTCATAGGCAGCGCCATACAAATGGGTGCTACGATAGACTATGCAATAGTCATAACAAACCGATACCGAACACTGCGGGACGAGGGCGTAGACAGAAAAGCGGCGGTTACGGATACGCTGACGCAGAGTTTTCCGACGATATTCACTTCCGGTTCGATAATGTCCGTTGCGGCATTTCTGATAGGGTTCATATCGGGAGAACCGCTAATCGCTTCGATTGGTATGTGTTTGGGGCGCGGAACGCTGATTTCGGTGCTGTGCGTAATGACGATACTGCCGGCACTGCTGTATGTTTTGGATAAACCGCTCGGCAAAACCGTTTTCAAAAAGCGCGTAAAAAAAGAAAAACTCAAAAAACAGACGGTGTGGGCGCGTGCGCTTGCCGCATTGGACGCCATTCGAAAAGACGTGTCGCCGAATTCTGCGCCGCAGTCGGAAGAGGCGACGGACGGAAGCGGCGTGGAAAATGCGGAGAATAATACAGCGGCAAACGAGGTGAACGGCGATGAAAAATAGAAAGATTGTAATTGCGGCAATATTGACGTTGGCTCTTGCGTCGGCGTCGCTTTCCTTATCGGTCACGGCTTTCGCCGCATCGAATTATTATATATGTTACGAAAGCGACAATTACAGGGTGCGTCCGTCGAACGGCTTGACGAAAGACGGCGAGTATTACACCGTTTCGCCGTATTTGAAAAGAGGCGACAGGTTTCAGATAAGCGACAATGCTGGAACTATGTGGGGCGATGCAAAGGGTCAGCCGCTTGTCGTGACCGAAAGCGGCACGCACAGATATACCGTGACTTTTTCGCCGTCGGAAAAGTTTACCGACGGAAGCAACGTGCGCGTGGAAAATTATACTCCTGCGGAATACGAATTGCTGTCGGACGGAAATCCGCTCGGTAAAATGACGTATCTGCGAGCCAATGCCGCGAGAGAAGAGTATTACTTTTATGCCGAACTCGTCGGCGGCGAAACGATAACCGTGCGCGGCAAAAACGGCGACTACGGCGAAAACGGAGCGGGGCAGAGCGGCGTGTCTGTGCCGACGGCAGGAAAATACCGCTTTGCGTTCACGGCGCAGGAGGATAATCTTTTCGAAGACGGCAAGTATATTGCGTTCGAGGAGTATCCGACGCTGTATTTGCTCTGCGAAGAAAACAATTGGCAAAAAGACGAAGAGTTTGTTTTGGAACGCGACGAATCCGTGACATATAGACAGTACAAAGCGAAAATAAACGTGCCGCAAAAGAATTTCGAACTCAAATATTCGGTGTCGGACGGTTTTGACGGCAGCGAGTACAAACCGTCGGACAGCGGAAAAATAACCGTGAAAGATAAGGGCGAATATGAGGTTCTGTACAGCCCCGATATAGTCTATCCGTCAAGCGGCGGATTTCATACGACGGTGAAAAGAACGGAAAAATTCTTCGACGGCTGGTTCGTGCTCGGCGATTTCAACGATTTCGAATTTCTTGACGGCGAAGACTTCGCAAAAAAATACGGGCTGGTCAAAGACGACGGGCAAACGGCTTACGATGAATATACGCTGAACATAACCGTGACTCGGGCAATGCTGGACGAGTTCGGCGGCAGGGTGGAATTTTATGTGACCGACGGAGCGGACATATACCGCAGACCCGACGGCGGTAATATCGGCATAAGCGAGGCGGGAGAATATAAACTGACGTTTTCTCCGACGCACGATTACGGCAGAGGGTATCGCTATCGCTACGAGAAAATCGCCGAAGAGATAAAGGGCGAAACCGTGAAGATAACGGGAGCGGCGCAGCTTGCCGAGATTTTGGCAAATTGCACGAGTCCCGAATATTCGCTTAACAAGACGTTCGAATTGAGTTGCGACGTGGATTTGAGCGGAGTGAAATACCGTCCCGCATTGATATTCGCAGGCACGTTCGACGGACTTTACAGAACTGTCGGCGGCATTGAAAATGCCGACGAAAACAACGCGTTCCTGTTCCGCGAGATAACGTCCGACGGGTGTCTCAAACGTGCGACTTTCGAAATCGCACTCCGCGGCAAGTCGGACAATACCGCGCTTGTGGGAACGAATAAGGGCGTCATAGAGCAAATTTCCGTCACGGGCTCTGTCGAGGGCAGCGGATATGTTGCCGCGATAGCCGCAGTCAACTCGTCGTCGGCGACGATAAAAGATTGCGTCAACAGTGCCGAGATAATCGGCGTTATGAACGTGGGCGGCGTCGTCGGATTCAATGCCGGAACCGTGGCAGGCTGCGTGAACGAAGGCGACGTAAACGCGACGGCATTGCCTGCCGCAGACGCGACTTCGATGCTCAATGTCGGCGGTATAGCGGGCTATTGTACGGGAAATATTTTGGGAAGCAAAAATCTTGCGGCGGTCGGAAGCCGCCGGGGCAGATACATCGGCGGCATAGCGGGACTTGCCGGCGGCGGACTTTTTTCCGATGTCAACGAGGGCGCGGTAAGCGGCGAAAGATACGTCGGCGGAATCGTCGGTTACTACGGCAGATTCTCAAACGACGGCGAGAGCGGCGGCATAGGCGATTATCTCGGCGGAGGCAGGTTCGAGGAATGGCTCGATAAATATTTCGGCTCCGACAACGGCAGTTTCGAGGAGAGCGAAGACAACGGCGTGCACGAAATATATTATTGCGTGAATCTCGGCGACGTGCTGTCCGACGGCTATGCCGGCGGTATAGCCGCGCACGCCGGTGCGGCAATGCTTGCGATGGAAGGCTGCGTGTCGTCGGGTAGCATAAGTTCCCGAGGCAGTCACGCAGGCGGCATTGTCGGAGAGTTGGGCGAAGGCAGAATAAACGGCTGTATCGGAGTCGGCGAAGTGATTGCGTCGAGAGAATATGCGGGCGGAATCGTCGGCGAGGCACGCGGCGGAATACAGAACTGCCTGTCGTCGGCGTATGCGGACGCAAGCGGCTTTATCGGCGGTATTGTCGGAAAAGCTTCGGGCGCCGTTGTCGGCTGCGTGTCGAACGCGTTTGCGGAAACGTCGGAAAATAAATTGCATATCGGTATGATTGCAGGCAGTGCGGAAATCGGCAAATGCTCCGCAAACTTCTATTTGCAGGAAAACTTCGGCGTCGGGGGAATCGACGGCGCAAGCTACGGTTCGGAAAATTCTTACGCCGCGGCAAGGCTGACCGCCGATAAAATAATGTGCGAGGGAATGCTGTCCGAGTGGCTCGTCGGGTTGGATTCCGACGAGTGGTTGGCAGGCGAGTGCGAGCCGCGCTTTCCCGTGCCGCGCACGACAGTCGAAACGAAAGAACCCGAAATATATTCGGATAAAGCGCAGTTTGCGTACGCTTTGCAAAGCGTACGGGAAACTCTTTCCGCTTTCGCGGACAGCGGCGGAAAAGCGGCGGTCAACGTTGTGTTCTATACTTACGACTTCGATGCGGAGGAGTATGTGCGCGCAAAGCTGTATCGCATAGAAAAGGGAACGGGTATCGCGCAAAACGATATACCGCCGCTCGAAGAAAAGGAAAGATATTTCACGTGGTGGGACATAGATGATTTTTCCCGTTTCGACGAGGATACGCGCGTGCTGGAAATGTTCGACAAGGCGATAGGGTCGCTTGCGTCCGACGATTCGGATAAGCCGCTTGTCATTGTGGAGGGCAGATTCCGCAGCGACACGAAAGTCGTGCTTCAAAGAAACGGCGAATATATTGCCGTCAAGCTTGTTCGTGAAAACGGCGAGGAAACCTATGACGAAATAACCGTCAAATATTACGTCGGCGAAAACGATAAGAGCGGCATAAAGCTCGTCTGCGGCAGCGATATAATTGCCGCAGAAACGACAAAAAGCGGAGAATATCTGTCGTTTACTTTGAAAAACGGCTGGGCTTTCGCGGTGGACGACGGCGCCGCAGACCTTACCGCGCTTTGGATAACGCTCGCCGCCGCAGGCGGCGCATTGATTGCGGCAGTTCCGTTCATAATCGTCATTGCCGTAAAATACGGCAGAAAACGTAAAAAAATCTCCGAAAACGCTTGACATACGAATATGACGGTGCTATACTGTGTCTATCAAATAGACACAGTTGCCGTTGCGCATTGTGAAAGGAGATATGTATGGCAAGCGGTGAAACCGCGGCATTAAAGGTCGAGAGCCTGACGAAAGACTACGGAAATTTCAAGCTGGACAAAGTCTGTTTCGAGCTGCCGAAAGGCTATGTTATGGGCTTCGTCGGCAGGAACGGCGCGGGTAAGAGCACGACTTTGAGTTGCATAATGCGCTCCGTGATTCCCGACGGGGGAAAGGTGACGGTGGACGGAGAGGACATATCCGAAAACGAGATTGAAGTCAAGAGAAAAATAGCTTTTTCCTCTGGAACGTTCGAGAGCTTCCCTCGCGCGAAAGGCGACGCGCTTGCGAAAGTGTATTCGACGTTCTATCCGTCTTTCGACTTCGATAAGTTCGAGAAACTGAAAAGACGGTTTTCGTTGGACGGCACAAAACGCTTGAAAGAGATGTCCGCAGGTATGCGCGTGAAGTTTTCCGTTGCTCTCGCAATGAGCCACGACGCCAAACTTTACGTGTTCGACGAGCCTACAAGCGGTCTCGACCCCGTGTCGCGCGACGAAATGTTGGACTTGTTCTGCGAGATGATAGAGGACGGCGAAAGCAGCGTGCTTTTTTCCACGCATATAACGAGCGACTTGGATAAGATTGCCGACTATCTGACGCTGATTGACGGCGGCAGAATAATCGCAAGCGGCGTCAAAAACGAAATTTTGGATGCCCACGCGCTCGTAAGCGGCGGCGAATTGACCGACGAGGTCAGGCAAAAGGCGATTGCGTATAAGAAAACTCCGCTGAATTACACTGCGCTGTTAAAGAAGAACGATTTGCCGATTAAGGGCGCGGAAACGTCCGTCCGCCCCGATATAGAACAGCTCTTGATATACTATGCCAAGGCGGGAGGAAGCAGAGAATGAAAACGGCTTTAAAACTTGCGAGTGCGCATTTCAAATTGAATTTACCGAAACCTCTGCTCTTGATGTTTCTTATGGGCGGACTTATGTGCGCGCCGAACTATCCGCGCATAGTAGTCGTGATGCTTTTTATAATGATACTCGGTTCTCTGCTCGGCGTGACGAGAGAAACGCGTTCGGAAGAGATGTTTTTGACGTTGCCGATAAAGCGCGTCGACAACGTAAAAGGTCAGGCGCTTTTCACGGTAAGCATTCAGCTGATATATCTGCTGTGCTGCGCCGTCGGCGCGACTGTCGCGCTGTTCATACCGTTTTTCGGAAAGACTATTGCAACCTCGCAACCGGGACTCGTCGCAAACGTAGCGTTTTTCGGAGTCGCGCTGACTGTGTACGGAGTGTTCAACTTGGCTTTTTTGCCGCTGTATTTCAAGGGCGGAAACGCAACCGCGTCTTCTCTGTTTATCGCCTGCGTGGTCGGAATACTTTGCGCCTTTGCGACATACGGCGTGTTCGAACTTCTCGCGCAGACCGTGCCGCAGTTCGGGAAAGTTTTGCTGACTTTCGGTGCGGATACGCTCCCGTGGCAGTTTTTGATACTGTTTTGCGGCGCGGTAGTATATGCGGCGCTTACCGTGTGGGGAACGTTCTTTGCGGCAAAGAGGTATGTGCGCGGCAGTTGACAAAATAATGTTAAAGAGGTAAGTCTTGAAAATAGTCGTAGACGTCAATAGCGCAGAGCCGCTTAACGAACAGATAAGAACGCAGATAATACGTTGCATAACGGACGGCAGCATAAAAGTCGACGAATGTTTGCCGTCCATTCGCTTTGTTGCGAGAACTTTGAAAGTCGGTGTCATAACGGTAAAAACGGCTTACGAAAAGTTGGAAGAGGACGGGTATATTTATACCGTCGCGGGCAAGGGCTGTTTCGTGAGCCGAAACGTCGAAAAACACGCGGACAAAAAAACCGACCTTGTGCTGTCCAGACTGAAACCGGCAGTGGAATACGCACGCTCGCTCGGCGTGAGCAAGCAGGAGTTTGCCGCTCTCGTAGACACTCTGTACGGCGGTGAAGAGAAGTAATGCGGATATAAATAAACGGCGAAACAATACTGCCTTAAATATTTAGGCGATTACAGAAAGTCCGCAGTTTTGCGGACTTTGATTTTATAAATTTCCGATGTTAAACTTTAATCTTACAACTCGATACGGTACAAACGTGCAAATCTTGTAAATCCTTATCGGTGTTTCCAAGCTCGGTCGCAATACTCCGCATTCGTATTTTCCAACCGTGCTTTGTATATCGGTTTGAAATCGGAGCAATTGGGATAAATTCTATTTGCTTTTTGCGGAGAATTTCTCGCACAAACGCATTATAAATTATTCTTTTGGCAAATCGCTGATTCCCAATAGATAGTCGGAAGAAATATCAAAAAGCTTGCATATTCTTTCAATCATTATTGTACTTAAATCTGTACTCTCTAATTCATATTTGCTTATGGTCTTTTGACTTGTATGCAAAATTTCGGCAAGCTCTTGTTGGGTATAACCGCGTTCTATTCTTAACTCTTTAATGCGTTTTCCGTACATACTATATATTATACTCCAAATTGGCGTAAAAAACTTGACTTACTCAAAAAAAGAGTATAAAATATATTTACTCAAAAATTGAGTAAAGGAGCTGACAAAATGCAAGAGACAAACGCCGAAGAAAGAAAAAAGAGCTGTTATGATTGCGGCAACTTCAACCAGCATTATGCAATAGCGACGCGCGGAAAAAGATTTTTGAAAATCAATTGCGGAAATTGTATAGCGAGACCGAGTTGTAAAAACCTGCCGTTGGATAAGGGGTGCGAAAAATATAAGGAAAGGGAAGAAATTCCGAAAAGGATAAAGGAGGGGATAGAAAAATCGCTTGCCGAAATGTCGAAAGCCGTTTGCGAAATCGCCGAAGTCGTCAAGTATTTCAAATACGGCACGGCGGACAAAGACGAATAAAAGCGCCGCGCATTTTTAATCGCACAAACATTAAGTCGTTTTCTCCCTATGTATTTCCGCCCTCTGACTTATCGTTTCTCCCGTACATTATATAATATTTTCGCCTTATGATTGTTTCCGCCTTTTGCTTTCTCTTTTAAGAACGTCGCGCAAACGGTAAGTCGTTTTTTCTTATGCTTATTCGTTTCGATATAACCGCAACAGCCGATTCGTCCGCCGACAGAATCTTCAATCGGCAAAAGAATATAAAACCGCGGCGTGACGGGAATATAAAAAGGGGAGAGGACACGGCAGAAAGCGTCCTCTCCCTTTTATTGAAATTCGAAATAAATTCTATCCGTTAAGCACGTTCAACGCTATAACTTCGCCCATCTTCGAACAGGTAACTCTCTTGCAACCGGGGGTCGAAATGTCAGCTGTGCGATAGCCTTTCGCCAAAGCCTTTTTGACGGCGTTTTCGATACATTCGGTTTCGGCGTATAACTCCAAAGAACCGGACAGCATCATTGCCGCCGCAAGTATGGTGGCAATCGGGTTTGCAATGTCTCTTCCCGCAAGTTCGGGCGCACTGCCGTGTATGGGTTCGTAAAGTCCGACTTTGCCGTCGCCCACCGAGCTGGACGGCAAAAGTCCGATAGACCCCGTCAGCATAGCCGCTTCGTCGGAAAGAATGTCGCCGAACATATTGGAAGTCAGTATGACGTCGAATTGCGACGGGTTTTTGACGAGTTGCATCGCCGCATTGTCCACGTACATATTCACAAGTTCGACGTCGGGATAGTCCTGCGCCACGCGCGCGACGGCGGCTCTCCAAAGTCTGGAACTCTCCAAAACGTTGGCTTTGTCCACGCTCGTGACTTTCTTGCGTCTGCCGTCCGCAATCTGAAAGGCGATGTGCGCCACGCGCTCCACTTCCTTGACGGAGTATGCCTCCGTGTCGAAAGCCTCCCGTCCCATAGTGCCGTTGCGATAGCCTCTCGTACCGAAATAAATACCGCCCGTCAGCTCGCGCACGACCATAATGTCCAAACCGTTTTTCAAAACTTCGTTTTTGAGCGGCGACACGTTTTTCAGTTCGTCGTAGAGAATTGCTGGCCGCACGTTCGCGTAAAGTCCGAGTGCGCTGCGAATTCCCAGCAGACCTTTTTCGGGACGTAAGTGTCCCGCAAGCGAGTCCCACTTCGGACCGCCGACCGCACCCAAAAGAACGGCGTCCGACTTTTTGCATTCGTCAATCGTGGCTTGCGGCAGAGGTGCGCCTTCCGTGTCGATTGCCGCGCCGCCGATGAGGGGGAAGGAATATTCGAACTTGTGTCCGAACTTCATTGCCACCGAGTCCAAAACGCCGATTGCCGCCGTGGTGATTTCGGGTCCTATGCCGTCGCCTGCCAGCACCGCTATCTTGTGATTTGCCATAACCGTATTCTCCTTGTGTTATTTTTTCACGGCATTCATAAGTCCGCCGCTCTCTATTATGTCCCGAATCTCTTTCGGGAAAGGCGCGGTGGAATATTTTCTGCCGAGTGTAACGTTCTCGATGATTCCGCTTGCTGGGTCGGCGCGAAATACGTGTCCGCTTTCCGCTTCCGCAAAAGCCTCGCGGCACTCGAAAATCGGAAGCCCGATGTTAATCGAGTTGCGATAGAATATGCGTGCAAACGACGCAGCTATGACGCAGGACACTCCGCACGATTTGATTGCAAGCGGCGCGTGCTCTCTCGAAGAGCCGCAGCCGAAGTTTTCTCCGCCCACGATGACGTCGCCGTTTTTCACGTCGGCGGCAAACGTCGGGTCTATGTCTTCCATACAGTGCGCCGCAAGCTCCCTGCCGTCCGAGGTATTCAAATACCTTGCGGGGATTATGACGTCGGTGTCCACGTTGTCGCCGAACTTGTGCGCTTTGCCTTCGAATTTCATAAAACGCTCCTTTTAAAGCACGCCGATGTGACCGAGCACCGCGCTGCACGCGGCGACATACGGCGAGGCAAGATAGATTTCGCTGCTTATGTGTCCCATACGCCCCACGAAATTGCGGTTCGTAGTCGCCACGCATTTTTCGTTTTCGGCAAGTATGCCCATATGTCCGCCCAGACAGGGTCCGCAGGTCGGCGTCGAAACGACCGCGCCCGCCGAAATAAATATTTCGATAAGCCCCTCTTTGACGCATTGCAGATAGATTTCGTTCGTCGCGGGTATAACGATGGCGCGCACTCCGCGCTTGACTTTGCGGTTCTTCCAGACCTGCGCCGCCGCCCGCATATCCGATATGCGCCCGTTCGTGCAAGAGCCGATGATGACCTGGTCTATGGAAACGTGGGAAAGCTCGCTTGCGGACTTCACGTTGCTCGGCAGGTGCGGACAGGCGGCGACGGGGGAGAGCTTGGAAAGGTCGATTTCGATTGTACGCTCGTAAATTGCGTCCTCGTCTGCCGCATAACGCCGAATTTCGCCCTTATAACGCCCTTCGAGATATTCGTAAGTGACGTCGTCGCACTCGAAAATACCGTTCTTCGCGCCCGCCTCGATTGCCATATTGCAAATCGTGAAACGGTCGTCCATTGTCATATACTTCACGCCGTCGCCGACAAATTCCAAAGATTTGTACAGCGCGCCGTCCACGCCCGTAATGCCTATCAGGTGCAGGATAACGTCCTTGCCGCACACGTTCGCGGCAGGCTTGTTTTTGAGCACTACTTTGATTGCCGACGGAACTTTGAACCAGGTGCGTCCCGTGGAAAGCGCATACGCCATATCGGTCGAACCGACGCCCGTGGAAAACGCGCCCAATGCGCCGTAAGTGCAGGTGTGCGAGTCCGCGCCTATGACGAGGTCGCCTGCGCCCACAAGTCCCTTTTCGGGAAGCAGCGCGTGTTCGATGCCCATTTCGCCGACGTCGAAGAAATTGTCGAGGTCGAATTTTTTTGCAAATGTGCGGCAGCGCTTGCATTGCTGCGCGCTCTTGATGTCCTTGTTCGGGGTGAAGTGGTCGAGCACGACGCTAATCTTGCTTTTGTCGAAGACCTTGTCGCAGCCCGCTTTTTCAAACTCGCTTATGGCGACGGGAGTCGTGATGTCGTTGCCGAGCACCATATCCAGCTTCGCGGTGACGAGTTGCCCCGCGCGGACAAAATCCGACCCCGCGTGGGCGGCGAGTATTTTCTGCGAAAGTGTCATTGCCGTTTTCATCGTGTTCTCCTTGACTTGCCTTTAAAGGGGGAAACCTTAAAACTTCTTTTTCATCGTCGCGCCCTTGTCCGCGCCCGTAACGAGGTGACGGTATCGCAACAGCCAACCGCTCGGCGCATTGTCGCGCGGGTGCATCTTTTTGAGTCGCTTGCCGATTTCTTTTGCGGTTATGTCGAGATTCAGCTTGCCTTTCGGTATGTCGATTTCGATTTTGTCGCCGTCGGCAATAAGCGCGATTTTGCCGCCCAAAGCGGCTTCGGGACAGACGTGACCGATTGCCGCGCCGCGCGTTGCCCCCGAGAATCTTCCGTCCGTGATTAACGCCACGTCCTTGTCCAAGCCCATTCCGACAAGCGCCGAAGTGGGGGACAGCATTTCCCGCATACCGGGTCCGCCGACGGGACCTTCATAGCGTATGACAACGACGTCGCCTTTGACGATAAGCCCGTTCATAATGGCGTTCACGGCTTCCTCTTCGCTGTCGAAGACTTTGGCTTTGCCCTTAAAGCTCATCATTTCTTCGGCAACGGCGCTGCGCTTGACGATTGCGCCGTCCTCGGCAATGTTGCCTTTGAGCACGGCAATGCCGCCGCACGGCGAAATGGGTTCGTCAATCGTATGAATGACGTTTTCGTCGAGTATGTATGCGCGTTTGTAAGAGTCTTTCAGCGGTTTGTTCGTAACCGTGAGACACGTGCCGTCAATCAATCCCTTTTTGTCGAGTTCGGCAAGCACGGCGGGAATGCCGCCCGCAAGATGTAAGTCGTTCATATCGTACGACGAGGCAGGGGAGAGCTTGCACAAGTTGGGAACGGTGTCCGATATGCGCTGAACCGTGTCGAGATTGAGTTCCTTGCCTCCGACGTCGATTCCGCACTCCGCCGCAATGGCGAACAGGTGCAGAACGGTATTCGAGGACGCGCCGATTGCCATATCCAAGGCAAACGCATTCATAAATGCGGCTTTCGTCATAATCATTCTCGGGCGTATGTCGTTGGATACGAGTTTCATAATCAGCTGCCCCGCGCGCTTTGCCAGCCTCAAACGCTCCGACGATACCGCAAGAACAGTGCCGTTGCCGGGCAGAGCCATACCGAGGGCTTCCGCCACGCAGTTAAGACTGTTCGCGGTGTACATACCGCAGCACGAGCCGCAGCCGGGGCAAGCTCGGCATTCCAATTCGGTGAGGTCGTCCAAAGACATTTCGCCGACCTGAACTTTGCCGATTGCTTCGTAAGTGGTGGAGAAACCGACTTTTTCGCCGCGGAAAACGCCGCTCTCCATAGGACCGCCGGAAACCATAATCGACGGAATGTTCACGCGAGCCGCGCCCATAAGCATACCGGGTATGATTTTGTCGCAGTTCGGAACCAAAACCGCGCCGTCGAACGCGTGACCGATAAGCATACTTTCCACGCTGTCGGCAATGAGCTCGCGCGAGGGCAGGGAATATTTCATACCCGTGTGTCCCATAGCCAAACCGTCGCAAATACCAATCGACGGAACGACTACGGGCGTGCCGCCTGCGGCATAAATACCGGCTTTAACCGCGTCCGTAATGCGGTCGAGATGGACGTGACCGGGCACTATTTCCGACTTTGCGGAAACGATTGCGATAAGCGGTTTGCTTATTTCTTCGTCGCTCAAACCCAACGCTTTCAAAAGCGCGCGGTGCGGTGCCTTTTCCAAACCGTTGAAAAAATCTTTACTCATAAAAGTCTCCTTGCGTATTCTTATATAATTGTACTTTATTTTTACGCGTTTGTCCACTCAAAAGCCCTTTCTAAACGCAAAATTTTCTTCGTTTATGCCTTTTTCGCGGTAAATTTATGTGTTTTGAGCGGCATTGCAAAGAAAAAACCGCCGTTTCAAACGACGGTTGTATAAAAGCGTAATCAGTCGTTTATCGACTTTCGTCCCCGTTCCAGCGCCGTAACGCCCGTGCGGGACAATTCGATAATGCCGTAGGGTTCCAAAATTTTGATGAGCGCGTCAAGTTTGTTCGGCTCTCCCGAAAGCTCCACCACGACGCTTTCGGCGGACAGGTCGACGAGTTTTGCTTTGTAGATGTTGCACGTCGATTCGATTTCGGGTCTCTGCGCCGCGGACAGCTTGATTTTCACCAGCAGCAGCTCGCGGGATATGCTCCCGTCTTCCAGCTCCCGCACTTTCAAAACGTCTACCAGCTTTTCCAATTGCTTGACCATCTGCTCGGCAACCGCGTCGTCCGTGTCCGATACTATGGTCATTCTCGAAAGTTCCGGGTTTTCCGTGGCGCACACGACAAGGCTGTCGATGTTGAAACATCTCCGCGCGAACAGACCCGATATTCTCGTCAGCACGCCGCTGTGGTTTTTCACGAGTGCCGTGATGATGTGTTTGTTTTTCATATCTCAATCTCCTTGAATTATTGCAAACAGTTCCGTCGCAACATTTGCCGCTTCCGATTTTTTCAAATCTCTTCGATGATGTCACCCATAGCTTTTCCGGGAGGTATCATCGGAAGCACCATATCGTCCTTATCGATTATGCAGTTCACAAGCACGGTGCCGTCGGTTTCCAGCGCCGCGCCGACAACCTTTTCGATGTCCTCGTTGCGCGAGAGAGTGAATGCCTTCGCGCCGAACGCTTTCGCCAAAGCCTCGTAATCGGTGGGGAGATTCAGCACGGTGGAGGAGTACCTGCCGCCGTAGAAAAGCGTCTGCCACTGCCGCACCATTCCCAAAACGTTGTTGTTGAACAGGAATATTTTGACGCCGAGACCATACTTGACCGCCGTGGGAATCTCGTTCAGATTCATATGCAAAGAGCCGTCTCCCGTGAACAGCACGGGCGCTTTTTTTGCCGCAAGAGCCGCACCGATTGCCGCGCCCATACCGAACCCCATTGTGCCGAGTCCGCCGCTCGTGACAAACGTTCTGCCGCGCTCGAAACGATAACTCTGCGCCACCCACATCTGGTGCTGTCCGACGTCTGTGGCAATCGGCGTATCGTCGGATACGCGGCTTCTGACGCATTCTATGACCTTGCGCGGGCATAAAGTCTTTCCGACGGGGCGGAACGGGTGCTTTTTCGCTTGGCTTGCGACCTCGCTTGCCCAGGCGGTTTCGGCTTTGCGCCCGACACGGGGAAGCAGTGCGGAAAGCACGGCTTTGACGTCGCCTTTGAGGTGCGCGTGCGAGCGCACGTTCTTGTCGATTTCCGCGTCGTCCACGTCTATGTGCAGGATTTTCGCGCCCGCCATAAACGAGTTGCGGTTCTGCGCCACACGGTCGGAAAATCTCGCGCCCAGCGCAATCATAAGGTCGCACTTGCCCAACGTATCGGCAACGGCGGCGGACCCGTGCATTCCGACAAGTCCGGCAAACAGCGGGTGGGAGGAGGGGAAAGCCCCGAGTCCCATAACCGACGAACAGACGGGTGCGTTCAGCTTTTCGGCAAGCGCGACGGCTTCCGCGCTTGCGCCCGAAGCGACGCAGCCGCCGCCGACAAACAGATAGGGACGTTTTGCTTCGTCAATCATTTTCGCCGCGGTTTCGAAGTCCTGCGTTTCGTCGAGAGAAATCTTTGTCGAAACGGGGGCGACTGTCTGAAAATCGCAAACGGCTTGCTGCACGTCTTTCGGCACGTCGATAAGCACGGGACCGCGCCGACCGCTCATTGCTATTTCGAAAGCCTCACGTATCGTTTCCGCCAGCTTCTTGACGTCTTTGACGATGTAGTTGTGTTTGGTTATCGGCATAGTAATGCCGGCAATGTCCACTTCCTGAAAGCTGTCCCGCCCCAGAAGCGGCACGGGAACGTTGCCCGTGATTGCGATGAGCGGTATGCTGTCCATATATGCGTTTGCGATTCCCGTGACGAGATTGGTTGCGCCGGGACCGCTCGTGGCAATGACCACGCCGGGCTTTCCCGAAACCCGCGCATAACCGTCGGCGGCGTGCGACGCGCCCTGTTCGTGCGCGGTCAGAATTTGTTTGATTTGTCCGCGCTTTTCGTACAGTGCGTCGAACGTGTCTATGATTTGTCCGCCGGGATAGCCGAAGACGTATTCGACCCCCTGTTCGAGAAGACACTCGACGATTATCTGACAGCCTTTGAGTTGCTTTTTCATTTCGCTGCTTTACTCCGATAAAGTATTTTCGTTATAATTATGTCGATTATACCATAAACGCACGCTGCTTGTAAAGTGTTTTTGCGTTTGCCGCAATCTCGGAATTTGCGGCTTGACGCGATGTCTGCCGTCGGCGCACGTCGCAAAAAAAAGAACCGAGCTCGAAAAAGCTCGGTTCGCAAGATTCAAATAAGCCGTGCATCCGTTTTTGACAAAAAGCATCGGGTCGTCCTCCCGTCAATCGGCTCCGTTAAAGCTACCTCGTGGCACACGTCGCAAACCATTTAGTGCTGCTGCGCTCCCGCCCTGACACGGTTCATAGCGCTCCGTTGCACGAGACCTTAACATCAACGCTCCTCGAACGGTGACTGCGCCCCATACTCTTGCCGAGAACGGCATTCAACCCCTGTATAGCGGATTCAGGGAAGAGGGCACCGCTGGCTCCCCGCCTAGCACGGCTTAATCATTATATTACAACTCGCACTTTTTGGCAAGCGTTTTGCACGACTCTTTTTGCGCCGTGCCGCACGTTCCGTCATACGGACCTTTGCTTTCTTCGATTTGGGACGGACGTCCGAAGCTCTTTTCGACCGACCGACTTCGCTTGCGTAAACGTCTGCCTTTTAAATTCGACCGAAATTTTTTTATTTTTTTTGTTCTAAATCGCTTGACTTTCCGCGTAAATTATTGTAGTATGTTAGCGTTGGCTAACAGTTAGCCATTGCTAACACAAATGCGGCAGGCAGAAGAGATAAACGTAAAGGAGACAGGAAAGTTGTCGGAAAAGAAAAAATCAAAAAAGAATGCGCCCGTTCTTGTTGCGGGGCAGGAGGGACATTTGTCCGATTTGAGGGTGGGGCAAAGGTGCGAGCTTATTGCATTGCACAACGATAATCTTGCGTTGCGCCGCCGATTGCTCGATATGGGGCTGACAAAGGGCGTGACGGTAAAGGTCAAAAAGATTGCGCCGCTCGGCGACCCGATTGACATAGAACTTCGAGGCTACGAACTTTGCGTGAGAAAGTCCGACCTTATGAATATAGACGTAAAGGTGGTGGAGTAAATGAAAGCTGCTTTAATAGGAAATCAAAACAGCGGCAAAACCACGCTGTTCAATCTTCTGACGGGTTCCAACCAGCAGATAGGAAATTGGCCGGGAGTGACGATAGAAAAGAAATCCGGCAATATCCGCGGTGCGCTCGGTTGGGAAGTAGTGGATTTGCCGGGTATTTATTCGCTGTCGCCGTATACTTCGGAAGAAACGGTGTCGAGAGACTTCGTGCTGAACGAAAGCCCCGATTTGGTCATCAATATCATTGACGCGACAAGCATAGAACGCAGTCTGTATCTGACCACGCAGATACTCGAACTCGATTATCCCGTAGTCATCGCGCTGAATATGGCGGATATAATGAAAAGAAAGGGCGTGACCGTGGACGAGGAAAAACTTTCCGCAAAACTCGGCGTTCCCGTCGTGACCATATCCGCACTGAAAAAGACGGGAATCGACAAACTCATAGACGCAGTGGTCGGGTGCAAAGCCAAGACGAATACGGGAAAACCGTTCTCGCCGCAGATAGAACGCGCCGTGGAAACCGTGCAAAAGGACTTGACGGGAAGCAACCGCCGTTTCAAGGCGGTCAAGCTGTTGGAGCGCGACAAACTGCTCGCCCCCGTCATAAATGCGAAAGTTGAAGAAGCGGCGGCAAATCTCGAAAAGTCCGAGGGAATGGACACCGAACAGATTTTCGCCGACGCGAGATACAGATACATAGAAACGGTCAAGACGGCGGCGATAACCGTCGCGCCGCCCAAAGAAACGACGACGGACAAACTCGACAAAGTGTTTCTGAACAAATGGGCGGCCCTGCCGATTTTCGCGGCGATTATGGCGCTGATATACTTTCTGTCCGTCGGCGTCGTCGGTACTCTGACCGTCGATTTGGTGGACGCGGGCTTTTCCAAACTGTCCGAACTTGCGGGCGGGGGACTGATAAAGCTCGGTGCGTCCGATTGGGCGGCAAGCCTCGTCGCGGACGGAATAATATCCGGCGTCGGCGCGGCGCTGAATTTCGTACCGCAGCTGATTATAATGTTTTTGTGCCTCGCGCTTTTGGAAACCACGGGCTATATGTCGAGGATAGCGTTCTTTTTGGACAGACTGTTCAAAAGATTCGGTCTGTCGGGCAAGAGTTTGATTCCGTTTATCGTCGGCGTCGGCTGTTCCGTGCCCGGCATAATGTCCACGAGAACGATAGAGGACGAAGACGAAAAACGTATGACGGTAATGCTGACTCCGTTCATACCCTGCTCGGCAAAACTTCCGATAATATCGATGTTCGGCGGATTCTTTTTCGGCTCGTTTGCCTGGCTGGCGTCGCTGTCGCTGTATTTTCTGGCAATTGCGGTCATATTGATTTCCGCGCTCGTAATGAAAAAATTCTTTTTCAAGGGCAACCCCGCATCGTTCATTTCCGAACTCCCCGACTATAAACTGCCCAGCCCCGTATACGTCTTGCGTCAGGTCTGGGAAAGAATATTCGCGTTTATAAAAAGGGCGGGAACGGTCATATTGCTCTGTTCCGTGGTCGTGTGGTTCTTGGTGTCGTTCTCGTTTAAATTCGAGTACGGCGTGGATATAGAAAACAGTATGATGGCAGGCATAGGCAATTGCCTCGCCTGGGTGTTCTATCCTATGCTCGGAAATTGGAGCTGGGCGGCAACCGTGTCCGCGTTCCAGGGTCTTGTCGCAAAGGAACAGGTCGTGTCGAGTATGGCGGTCATCGCGGGTCTTGCCGAAGACGCCGCCGGTGCGGACATTTTTTCCAGCGGAGTGTTCTCGTTCTTTACGGGAGCAAGCGCGTATGCGTATATGGTGTTCAACCTGTTTTCCGCGCCCTGCTTCGGCGCGATAGGCGCAATGCGCAGAGAACTCGGCAGCGCAAAAAAGACGTGGATTGCCATAGCGTTCCAGACGGGACTTGCCTGGTGCCTCGCCACGCTCGTAAATGCCGTCGGCTCGCTGATATTATTGTTATAGAAATAGCGCAAACCAAGTCAAAAGGAGAAAGAAAAAATGAATATACTTTCGGCATTCACACTCACGGACGGCATTATTTTGGTCGCAGTGCTCGCAATACTCGCTCTCGTCGTATTCTTCGGCTTCGTGAAAAAGGGTAGAAAGAGCGGTTGCAAGGGCTGTCCTTACGCAAAAAACTGTTCGTCGCCGAGCGGCGACTGCAAGGAAAAGAACGGTCGCAACACGCAACCGCCGCCGTCCGAAACCGACGGAGAAAAGAAGGAATAAACAGTTTTCGTCAAAATCAAAAGCGCACTGCACTTATTGTGAGTTTCATAAATATAAAAAGCAAGGACAATATCCTTGCTTTTTATATTTAATTTTGATATTATAACTACAATAAGCATTATGCTTTCCGTCATTGCGCGGAGCGAAGCGACAAAGCAATCCGGAAGAGGCAAAATGTGAAAGAGCATATTTCTTATGTATACATAATGTTTAATTCTCGGAACGGTACACTGTATACGGGAGTAACGAATAATTTGATTCGTCGAGTTTGGGAACATAAAAGCAACACGGTGGAAGGCTTTACTAAAAAATATAATATCAATAAACTCGGATATTATGAAATATATTCGGATATTATCGATGCAATCCAACGTGAAAAGCAAATAAAAGGTGGTTCACGTAAAGCAAAGTTAAAGCTGATAGAAACAATGAATCCAAATTGGGAAGATTTATATTATGAACTCATAAAGTAGCTTAAATGTCCGTATTGCTTCGGCAATAAATGCCTCGCAATGA
Organism: uncultured Christensenellaceae bacterium; assembly: GCA_910588155.1. Classification (GTDB taxonomy): domain Bacteria; phylum Bacillota; class Clostridia; order Christensenellales; family Pumilibacteraceae; genus MGBC157735. Next base: position 110,709 of record CAJUPB010000005.1, on the reverse strand, counting down.
CGAACAGCAAACACAAATTAAAAGTATAACCCACTATACTTTGTTTACGAAGTATAGTGGGTTACTGTTTTTACAACAGAAAATATTCCCTATGGAACACACCCGTTCGAAGGTCCGCTTTTTGTTTTTCAGATTTTCAAGGGCGGCGGCATAAACTCGCCGTATATCATCTGTATGAATTCGCCCATATTCGTATACCGCTCTTTGGCGTTGACCCGCATTGCTTTCATAAGCGCGTTTTCCCTCACGACGGGAATGTGAATGCCGTAAGCCGACGGCGGCACGAGTTTGTCGATTGGTATGCGGTTGGGCGCGGGCGGCGGTATGATTCCCGTAAGACAGTTGTATATCGTTGCTCCCGCCTGGTAAATATCCGACCAAGGTCCCTGCTTCAAGTCAGTGCGGTACAGCTCGATGGGGGAGAAGCCGTGCTTCAAAATGATGTACGGCTTTTGAACGCTGCGGTTGTAAATGGACGCCGCGCCGAAGTCGATGAGCTTGACTTCGCGGTTCTGTACAATCTGTATGTTCTCGGGACTTATGTCCTTGTGTATGACTCCGTATTGATGAAGCGTCAAAAGCGCTTCCAGCACGGGGCGCATAATGTGCAAGGTTTCGTTCAAAGGCAGCTTGCCGCCGCGCGCCGAAAGGTATTGCCGCAGCGATATGCCGTCCAAAAACTCCATAGCGATGTAGGCGGTGTTGTTTTCGGTAAAAAAGTTTTTGATTTTGACGACGCCGGCAAGGTGCGCGATGTTCGACAAAACTTTGGCTTCGTCTATAAACGCGTTGAGCCAGTGCGTGAATGCGCCGCCGTATTCGGCTTTAAGCATAGCCACGCCCGTCTGTCTCGGCGCGCGCGTGACGTAGCCGCTCGGAAAAAATTCTTTCAAAGCCACCCGCGAAGAAGTCTGCGTGTCCCAGGCATTGTATGTAATGCCGAAACCGCCCTTGCCCAAAACATTGCCCAAAAGATAACGTCCGTGCAAAAGAGTGCGCATAGGCAGCGCGTCGGGCGCGCTTTGAGCCGCTCCGCTCCTGCGGCAATTCGGACAAAAACCGAAATTGTTCAAAGTGTGAAAGCAGTACGGGCAGATGGCGGAGATATGTCGGGTGTCTCTTTCCATACCATATATTATACTCATAACAAAACGCATAGTCAACTTTTTTAAAAGCAAACATTTTTTCTCCGATAAAGCGTAAAATTTACGTAAATCGGAAAAAACGGGCTTTGCGGCGGTCAAAGGAATTGACTTCGAACGCCGTTTCGGTATATAATAGAAACGAAAATGGCGGATGCAAACGGCATTTTCGGGACGTTATCAAAAGAAATTGCGTTGCTGTGTCAAATCGGGCGCGAAAGCGGCATAACAAAAAACTTGTTTTTTGCGCAATTAAATGTTATAATGGATTTCGTATGGACAACTTACCCGCTTCCGACGCCGAAAAAAAGACGGGGAATCAGATAGCTTACTCCCGCGGCGAAGAAAAAATCAACGTAATAACGCATTTAATCGGAACGGTGCTGTCTGCGGCGGCTGCCGTGTTTATGCTTGTAAAAGTCTGCACGGCACAGCCCGTGAGTGCTCTGTCCGTAGTAGCGGTATCGCTGTTTTCTTTGGCGCTCATAAATCTCTATCTGATGAGCACGCTGTACCACTCTATGCCGCTCGGTAAAACCAGACGCGCGGTATTCCGCAGGTTCGACCACTGTTCGATAGCCTTTCTGATTGCGGGCACTTATGCGCCGTATATGCTGATAGGGTTCAACCGCCTGGGCGGCTCGACCGCGGTGTGGGGCATAGTAATCGCTTCCGTCGTGCTGGCGATAGCCGTGCTCGTCATAGTGTTCAACGCCGTATCGCCGGCAAAGTTCAGAGTGTTCAATATGGTTTGCTACGTGCTTATGGGCTGGTGCTGCGTCATAAGAGCGGATAAACTGATAGCGCTCGGTTGGGGCTGTTTCGGCTTTTTGCTTGCGGGCGGAGTGCTGTTCACCGTCGGCGTGGTGTTCTACCGAATAAAGAAGATAAAGTTCAATCACGCGATTTGGCATATGTTCGTGCTTATGGGTTCGGCATTGCATTTCGTGTCGGTATATTGCTATCTGCTCTGAAAAATCGGAGCGGAAAAGTTGCTTGAAAACAAAAGGAGCTTAAAGAAGAATGTATAAAAAGGCAGACCCGAATCTCGATTTCGTCGCGCGCGAGGAAGAAACCGCGCGCTTTTGGAAGGAACACGAAATATTCGAAAAGAGCGTGAAAGCGCGCGAAGGCGGCGAAGAATTTTCTTTCTACGACGGACCGCCCACGGCAAACGGCAAGCCGCATATAGGACACATATTGACGCGCGTTATGAAGGACATAATACCGCGCTACAAGACTATGAAAGGTTACCACGTTTTGAGAAAAGCGGGGTGGGATACGCACGGACTTCCCGTCGAGTTGGAAGTGGAAAAAACTCTGGGTATGGACGGCAAGCAGGACATCGAACGCTACGGCGTAGAGCCTTTCATAAAAAAATGCAAGGAGAGCGTGTTCACGTACAAGTCGGAGTGGGAGCGTATGAGCGGACGCGTCGGCTATTGGGCGGATATGGACAACCCCTATGTGACGTACGACGACAAATATATAGAATCGGTCTGGTGGTCGCTGAAAAAGATTTTCGACGAGGGACTGATTTATAAGGGACATAAGGTGGTTCCGTATTGCCCGCGCTGCGGCACCGCGCTTTCGTCGCACGAGGTCGCGCAGGGCTATAAGGACGTGGAAGAAAAATCCTGTATAGCCAAGTTCGAAGTCGAGGGCGAAAAGAATACGTATATCCTGGCTTGGACGACGACGCCGTGGACGCTGCCCAGCAACGTCGCGCTTTGCGTCGGCGCGGAATACGACTATGTGACGGTAAACAGCGACGGAAACAAGTATATAATCGCCGAAGCTCTCGCGGAAAAGTTCTTCGAAAATCCCGAGATTGAGCAGAGACGAAAGGGCGCGCAACTCAAAGGTCTGCGCTATAAGCCGCTCTTCGACGCATACAAGCGCGAGAAACAGGATTGCTTCTATGTGGTCTGCGACGACTACGTAACTCTTTCCGACGGTACGGGCGTCGTTCACATCGCGCCCGCCTTCGGCGAAGACGACGCCAGAGTGGGCAGGGAAAACAACCTTCCGTTCGTACAGCTCGTCGGCGCAAACGGTTGCTTCGACAGCCGTATGAAACAGTTGGACGGCGTGTTCTGCAAGGATGCCGACAAGGTAATAATCAGAGATTTGAAAGAGCGCGGACTGCTGTTCAAAGAACTTATGTATAAGCACAGCTATCCGTATTGCTGGCGTTGCGACACGCCGCTGATATACTACGCGCGTTCCACTTGGTTCATAAAGACGACGGAAATTCGGGACAGACTGCTGAAAAACAATGCGTCCGTGAATTGGATACCCGACAGTATCGGCAAGGGCAGAATGGGCAACTTCCTCGAAAACGTCATCGATTGGGGACTTTCCCGCGAGCGTTATTGGGGTACGCCGCTTCCGATTTGGGTGTGCGAAGAGTGCGGAAAAGCGCGCGCGATAGGCAGTAAGGAAGAACTCAAAAAGCTCGGAAAGATAAAGGGCGACATAGAACTTCACAAGCCCTATGTGGACGAAGTGGAGATTGATTGCGAGTGCGGACATAAAATGAAGCGCGTGAGCGAGGTAATCGACTGCTGGTACGATTCGGGCAGTATGCCGTTCGCGCAATATCACTATCCGTTCGAGAATAAGGAAACGTTCGAAAAGACGTTCCCCGCCGATTTCATTTCCGAAGCCGTGGACCAGACAAGAGGTTGGTTCTATACGCTGCTCGCGGTGTCCACGCTCCTGTTCGACAAAGCCCCGTTCAAAAACTGTATCGTGCTCGGACACGTCAACGACAAGGACGGCATAAAGATGTCCAAGCATAAGGGCAACGTCGTGGACCCTTGGAGCGTGTTGGACAAGCAGGGCGCAGACGCCGTGAGGTGGTACTTCTATACTTCGTCCGCACCGTGGCTGCCGTCGAGATTTTACGGCGACGCCGTGAGTGAGGCGCAGAGAAAATATCTCGGTACGCTGTGGAATACGTATTGTTTCTATATCCTGTATGCGGAAATAGACAAGTTCGACCCCACGAAATACGACCTCAAAAAGTGTAAGTTGACGGTAATGGACAAGTGGATGCTTTCCGGACTCAACTCACTTGTCGATACGGTGGATAAGTGCCTGAACGAATATAAGATAACCGAAGCGGCGAGAGCGTTGCAGGACTTTGCCGACTCGCTTTCGAATTGGTACGTAAGACGTTGCCGCAGAAGATTCTGGGCGAGCGGAGAGGGCGAAGACAAGATTGCCGCCTTCACCGCGCTGTATACGGCTTTGGAAACTCTTTCGAGACTGTCCGCGCCGTTCACGCCGTTTATGTCGGAAAGCATATACGACAACGTCGTGAGAAGCGTGAACAAAAACGCCGCCGAATCCGTACATCTGACCGACTTCCCGAAAGCCGACTTTAAATACGTGGATAAATCGCTGGAAGAGGGTATGAACATAATAATAGAGGCGGCGGAGTTGGGCAGGTCGGCAAGAAACGCCGCAAAGATAAAGAACCGTCAGCCGCTGTCGGTGATGTACCTGTCGGGCGACGGCGCGCAAAGACTGAAAAAGGAAAAAGCCGCCGTAAGAAATCAATTGACGGAAATTCTCGCCGACGAAATAAACGTAAAGAAAATCGAACTGATAGACGACGCGTCCGACCTTATGACCTACGAAGTCAAACCGCAGCTGAAAACCGTCGGACCCAAATACGGCAAATCGGTGGGCGCGATAAGAGAGCATCTGTCTTTAAACGGCGATAAGGCGGCAAACGCGGTGAAGGGCGGCGGCGTGTATTCGTTCGAAGTAAACGGCGAAACCGTGACGCTTGCCGAAAGCGATATGCTGATAAGCGGCGTACAGCGCGACGGCTATTCCGCGCTTGCGGGCAAGACCGTGTCCGTTGCGCTCGACGTGTCGATAAGCGAGCAGCTTCTGCAAGAGGGGCTTATGCGCGAAATAGTGTCCAAAGTGCAGAATATGCGCAAGGACAGCGGTTTCGACGTCACGGACAGAATAATGTTGTGCTACGACGGCGGAAAGGATATAGACGCCGTGTTCGAAAAGTACGGCGACAAAATCGCGGCGGAAGTTCTGGCGGACAAGGTGGCAAAGGAGGGCGGCGGCACCGAAATCGACCTCGGCGAAACCAAGGTTGCGATTGCCGTCAAAAAACTGTGACGGCGCAGGATTGGACCGACTACGAAATACTCGGAAGCGGCGGCGGAGAGAAGCTGGAACGCTGGAAAGACGTATATCTGCTGCGGCCCGACCCGCAGGCGATTTGGAGTCCGGAGTTCGACCTGAAATCGTACAAGAAGCTGAACGCGAGATATATCCGTTCCAAAACGGGCGGCGGCGCGTGGGAAAGATTGCGTCCGATGCCGGAACAGTGGCAGGTCGAATGGAAAGAACTGACCTTCCTCGTCAAGCCTATGGGCTTCAAACATACGGGACTGTTTCCGGAGCAGGCAGTCAATTGGCAGCTTATGCAAGATATGATAAAGGGCGCGGGGCGCGAGATAAACGTGCTTAACCTGTTCGGCTATACGGGTGGCGCAACCGTGGCGTGCGCGTCGGCCGGTGCGAAAGTGACGCACGTGGACGCGGCAAAAGCTATGGTGGACAGATGCAGACAGAACGCGAATTTGTCGGGTGTCGCCGGCGACAGAATACGCTATATAGTGGACGATTGCGCGAAGTTTGTGTCACGCGAGATAAAGCGCGGCAAACGCTACGACGCCGTGATAATGGACCCGCCGTCTTACGGCAGAGGACCGAACGGCGAACTGTGGAAGATAGAGGATGACTTGTTCGGATTTATGCAACTCGTCAAAGATACGCTTTCCGATAATCCGCTGTTCGCGCTCGTAAACAGTTACACGACGGGCTTGCAGCCGACCGTGATAGACAATCTGCTTTCCGTGACTTTCGGTTGCATCGGCGGCTCTCACACCGCATACGAAGTCGGATTGAAAACGTCGGACAAGCGGGGAGTCGTGCTTCCTTGCGGCTGTTCCGGTCTTTGGCGCGCAGGCGTGTAAATGCGTCCAATCGCCGAAGTTTGCGAAAATCAAACTTCGCTTTCGTAAAGATGACTTTTCCCGATTTGGGTCGGGACTCGAACGTCTTGCAAAAACTTGCTTTCGAAACCGTAATACCAAAGGAGTAAAAATGGAAGAACCTATCGTTCTGTATGAAGACAACCATATAATCGTGGTCGTGAAGCCGCAGGGCGTGCCGACAATGCCGGACGGAAGCGGCGACACGGATATGCTGACAATCGTCAAAAACTACGTCAAAGTCAAATATAACAAGCAGGGCGAGGCGTTTATCGGACTGTTGCATAGGTTGGACAGACCGACGGGCGGAGTTATGGTTTTCGCCCGAACGAGCAAGGCGGCAAGCCGATTGTCGGAACAGATACGAAACGGCGACGTGCAGAAAAAATATCTTGCCGTAACCGTCGGAATCCCGCGCGAGCGCAGGGCAAGGCTGGTGAACGAACTGTTAAAAGACGAAAGCACGAATACTGTCAGAATAGTGCCCGTACCCTGCGAGGGCAGCAAGGAGGCGATTCTCGACTATAAGGTGCTGGAAACCTACGAAAACAAGTATGCGCTCGTGGACGTAGAACTTGTTACGGGCAGAGGTCATCAGGCACGCGTACAGCTCAAAGGCGTGGGCGCACCGATATTCGGCGACGCAAAGTACGGCGACGGCAAAGAGGGCAGACGCAATCTCGCACTCTGGGCATACGAACTTCTGTTCACTCACCCGACCACGCAAAAGACAATGGCGTTCAAAGCGTTTCCGCCCACGGACAAAGTACCCTGGAAGGCGTTCGCGGTGGAGCGGTATATAAACGTTTCCCGTCCCAACTTCGATTAAAAAAGCATATAAGCTTCGCATTGCTTCGTCAGGCTTGCGTTTATGCTTCGGTTGCGTACGTTTGAGTACGCGCCCTCGCAAAATCCGCGCCTTCCTTGCACTGCTCGCTTCTCTGCTTTTTTAATAGGTAACGGCATTGCTTCGTCAGGCTTGCGTTTATGCTTCGGTTGCGTACGTTTGAGTACGCGCCCTCGCAAAATCCGCGCCTTCCTTGCACTGCTCGCTTCTCTGCTTTTTTAACGGGTAACGGCATTGCGGCGTCAAACACCGTTTCCCTCGGGTCATCAATCGGGACGGCGCATATAGCGCCGCGAAATAGGAGAGTATTACAAAAAGTAAACTCACCCGTCGAAATCGCCCGAACTTTCCGGCACTGCTCTATTATCTGTTTCTCGACAGGCAAAGACATTGCGGGACAAACATCTATACCGTAAATAATTTAAAGGAGACATATATAACTATGATGATTTATCAGAACGTGGAGAACCTGCTGTATTATGCGCAGAGCAATCTCCTTTTGGACGAGTTGGACTTGGGCTATGCCCGCAACTTGATTTTGGACGAATTGAAATTGACGTCGTACGAGCAGTACGAAGTCAACGCCGACGAGCTGGACGCGCTGACCGTTCCGGACGAGGTCTTGAATCCGATAGTCAATTACGCCGTGGACAACGGAATAATCACGGAGGGCGAAAGGGAATATTTCGCGGACAAGATTATGAACCTCGTAATGCTCAAACCCTCGCAGGTGGCGGACGTGTTTGCCGACATTCACGGCAGGAATCCCGTTAAGGCGTTCGATTGGCTGTATGATTACGCCGTCAAAAGCGATTACGTGAAAACGACGAAACTCGCGGAAAACAAGCATTGGGAAGCCAAAGGCACAAAGGGCAAAATCGAAATAACGGTAAACGTGTGCCGTCCCGAAAAGAACAATAAGGACGTCGAAAAACAGGCGAAAAACAAGGGCGCAAAATATCCCGAGTGCAATATTTGCGCGGAAAACTGCGGCTATTCCGGCGGCGATACGTTCAGAAAGACGTTGCGTTACGTCCCGATAGAGTTGGGCGGGGAAGAATGGTTCTGGCAGTACAGCCCGTATTCGTATTTCAACCACCACGGCATAGCTGTGAACTTCGAGCATACGCCGATGAAAGTGGATGCCGCGACGATAGAGAAACTGCTTGATTTCGTGGACTATATGCCGAACTATTTCATCGGGTGCAACGCCGCTCTTCCCAGAGTGGGCGGTTCGATACTCGCGCACGACCATTTCCAGGGCGGCGGCAGACTTATGCCTATGCACAAGGCGGGCGCGGCGTATAAAATCAAATCGGCGGACTATCCGTACGTGGACGCCTGCGTAGTCGATTGGTATAACAACGTCATAAGACTGTCTTGCACGAACAGGGAAAAACTTTCCGAACTCGTGTCGAAGATAAATGCGGCTTGGCACAATTACAGCGACGAGAGCGTCGACGTAATCGCAAGAAGCACCGAACAGCACAATGCGATAACCCCGATTGTCAGAAAGAGCGACAAGACGTATATCGTCGATATAATCCTGCGCAATAACCGTTGCAACGACAAATATCCCGACGGTATCTTCCACGCCCACCCCGAGTATATGAACATAAAATCGGAGAGTATAGGTCTAATCGAGGCAATGGGTCTGTTCGTACTCCCCGGGCGATTGGACAAACAGCTTTCCGAAGTGGAAAAATATCTCACGAAGGAAAACAGATACAACGCCGCGGCGCTGTCCGAAGATATGGCTTGCCATAAGGGTATGATTGAAAAACTGATGTCCGAAAGCAAGGGCAAGTTGAGCCCGCTGGAAGCGTCGCTGAACGTCAAAGACGAAGTCAACCGCGTCTGCGAAGAAATCCTCCGCAATACCGCCGTGTTCAAAAACGACGAGAAAGGCGTTGCCGCAATGGATAAATTCCTTGCAAGCATAGGCTTCAACCGCAAGTAAACAAAAAACAAAAGGCGTCGGCTTGTAAGAGCCGCGCTTTTTGTTTTACCTTGACACCGCGCGGATTTTGTGATAAAATGTAAAAAAAACGGGAGAAAGGCGTGCGAATAGCTTTGATAGGTTTTATGGGCGCGGGCAAAACCGCGCTCGGCAGAAAGTTGGCGCAGAAATACGGTCTGGATTTTATAGATACAGATGCGGAAATCGTGCGCGACACCGGCAGAAGTTTGGACGAGTTGTTTAAGGAGTCCGAGAAGAAGTTCAGGGAAAAGGAACTCGAAAAGCTCGCCGAGGTAAGTCGTCGCGACAATGCCGTGCTGTCGACGGGCGGCGGAACTATGCAGACGGACGGAAGTCTGAAATATCTGAAAGATTGGACGGTCGTATATTTGAGTTTGCCGATAGATACGGCATATAACCGAAGCGTCGGAGTCAAGACGTTTATGCGGCAATACGACGGGTTCAAAGAATTGTGCGAGCAGCGCGCGCCGCTGTTCGAAAGAATCTGCGATTTTGAGATTTATACGGGAGATGAAGAGGAGGACAGCTTCGAAAGGCTGTGCCGGCTGACTGAAATAGAGATACGGAAAAAAAGAGGATAGGAACAATGGGAAGCAGAGAGAAAAACGTATTCATTTCATACGGACACAATGTTTTCGACGACGTTGTGAAAAAAATGCAAATCAAGTTGAAGGAGGAATTGAAAGGCTTTTCTTTCTTCTTCGATAAAGACTTTTTGTACGAGGGCGATTGGGAAGAGCAAATCGACAACCATATCAAGGCGTCGAAATGGATGATTTTTTTCGTGTCCAAGCGTTCGGTTTCGCGTGACGGATACTGTTTGAACGAGCTGTGCCGCGCTTGCGAAAAGTCTCTGAAAATCATTCCGGTGATTTTGGACGGCTCCGAAGTTCCGCTTTCCGTGAACCGCTTGCATCGTTACGATTTGACCGACGGCAGCGGCGCCATAAACGATGCGTGCGTGGAAAAAGTGACGTCGGAATTGATAGACATTTTTTCGGGGAAAAAGGAAATTCCCTTTGCGGACGAGGACATCGTTTTGAGACAGACGCTCAATCCGATAGATTTCAAAAAGGATATATCCGTGCATTACGACGGTTTTGTCGGCAGGGACAAAGTATTCGAAAAGGTGGAAGAGTGGCTGTACAGCGACGATGATGACGATAACAATATATTTCTCATAAAAGCATTTCCGGGTTTCGGCAAAACGGCGTTCAGCGCGAACTGTTGCTGGAAGTTTCAAAACGAAATCGGAGCCATACACTTCTGTAAGTTCAATAATTCGGATAAAGCCGATTCCAAACATATAATAACGTCGATTGCCTATTCGCTGGCACAGAAGCTGCCCGACTACCGACAGTCTTTAAAGAACGTTTTGCAGGCGAACGACATCGCATCCCCGTCGTCTCCGAAAAACGCCGACAGAATTTTCGAGCTGCTGTTTGTGGACGCAATGGACGATTTGTATTTCGACAATCCCTGTCTTGTCATAATAGACGCGCTGGACGAGGCGATATGGCAGGGACAGATAAATAACGAGTTGTGCGGTATATTGAAAAATCACAAAAAGAAACTGCCGCCGTGGCTCAAAATTCTTGTGACGTGCAGAGACGACAATACCATTCTCCACAGCTTGCAGTACGTGTCGAATACGCTTCACATTACCCGCGACATAAATGATGCGGATATAAGAAAGTACTTTGAAACGGAGCTTTCTCGCATTGATAAAGATAAGGTCACCGATAGAGCGGTAAACCTGCTGCTGGAAAAATCGGAAGGCTCTTTCATATACGCCCGCGAGATAATAAAGTACCTGAAAAAATACGGAGTCGGGTTGGACGAGATAGAGTTTCTGCCGACAGGTCTGTACGAACTGTACACCGAAACTTTCCGCCGTATTTTCGGCACGGGCGGAAAAGTTCGCTTCGAGGATGTCGTGCCGCTGTTGGAATTTATATGTATCACGCCGGAAGAACCTACGCCGGCTTTCGTGAGAGACTATCTCGAATGGGGCGAGCGCGAAACCAACGAGAGGCTGGATGCGCTGTCGTCGCTGATTGCCGTCAAAGAGGACAAAATAGAGATAGTGCACAAAACGCTCAAAGATTGGTTGGTCTCGCACGAGCTTTCGGGAGAGTATTTCGTCTCCGAAACCGACGGGTACGAGAGACTGCGCAAATACATAAAGTGCGCTTATGAAACGGGAAACAGATTTCATCCGCTCTGTCTCAAACATTACGGAATGGTGCTGTGCGAGCTTGTGAAAAGAGTCGGCGGAGAAAAACGCGCAAAATATCTGACCGAACTTATGAATATATTAAACGACAGAGATTTTCAGATAAAGCGTATAGACAATCTGACGCTGGACAGCGGTTTGAAACTGTATGTAAGCGAAATAAACTTTGTGTTCGAAAACGATAAATCGAAGGTAAACGAGTTGTACTGCGACGATACGTTCGCGTACGTGTTCTCCGAATACCGCAGACTTCTGTATAATTCGGGACTGTTCTTTTTGCTGAAAAATTCGGGATTTTCGGATTATCTCGCGAATAATGCAGGCGGTTTCGATTTGCAGGGCGACGTCGGTAAAATATTCTATTATTACATAACCGAAGATTTTGCGCTTGCGATAGACGCGATAGACAAAACATTGAAAGTCTATGAAACCGAATTGAAAGAAAAAGACGCGCTGAAAGCCGAGATTTATAACGTCAAAGGTCTCGCGCTGCGCAAAATCGTAGACTTCGGCAGGGCGCAGCAGGCGCACGATGCCGCAATAGAGTGCGGCAGAAAATGCGACTATAATTTCGAACTGTCTATGGCGCATCTTATAAAATCGAAAATGGATATAAGAATGGGCGAGACGGAAAAGTGCAGGTCAAACGGCGAAGAAACCGTGCGCTATATGAAACGGGCAATAGAAAAATCTTCGGGCGGCGACGAAAGAACGGCGAATATTCTGTTTTTGGCGGAGGATTACCGCGTACTGTGCGACAATATGATTTGGGCGGGCGACCTTGCCGCCGCCGTAGATTATATGAACAGAAGCCGCGAAATTTATATCAAGTACGCCGCTACCGACAGATATTATATTCGTTCGCAATACACGGAGTTGCTGCTTAAAACAGTGTGCGGAGAAAGAGGCCTCGATGCCGATATAGACCGTGTGGAAAAAGCCGTGTCAAACGGCAAATACGACGTGGGTCAGATAAACATAATCAAATGCCTGTATCTTCTGCTGACCGGCGGCGATGCGCAGAAAGCAAAGGCGGCAGCGCAAAAGGCGTACGGCATTTATGACGGAATACACTGTCCGTTGGAAAGAGAAGAGGCGAGAAGTCTCTGCGATGCGGCGTGTAAAAGACTCGGCGAACAAAGCGGTCTCACGCCTTATACCGAAAACACATACATAAATAATTGGATAACTTTTTACGAAAACTATCTGAAAGAACTTGTCGGGAGGACAAAAGCGAAGTGAATGCATACTCGGAAATACTGACCGCGCTGGAAAAAATAATCCGCGATGCCTGCGAAAAATATCTTGCCGAAAAACCGCAGACGTTTTCGCATAAAACCGTAAACGATATTTTGACGGATACCGACCTCAAAATGCAGAAGTATATTTTGGGAGAGATGGAAAAGGCGTACCCGAATGTTAAAATCATTTCCGAAGAAAAGGATAACGAAGAGCTTCGAGACGGTCTCTGCGTGTGCGTAGACCCGTTGGACGGCACTTGCAATTTCAGCGCGGGCATTCCGATGTACGGCGTGCAGGCGGCTGTATTCGAAGGAAAACAACCCGTCGCATCGATTATCCGCCTGCCTCTTTCGGACGAAACGTATATGGCGGCAGTGGGAGAGGGCGTTACAAAAAACGGCGAAAGACTGATTTTAGATACGTCCACGCAGAGAGAAGAAGCCGTGTTGCTGATTTCCGACTTCTATCCGAATATAGATGTGGACTTCGATAAACAGTACGAACTCGTAAAGAGGTTGCAGAGCCGCTTTTTGAAGACCCGCCTTTTCGGCGCGGCTTGCTTCGACTTCTCTATGCTGCTGACGGGCAAGGCGCAGGCTTACGTCTGTTATTATCACGAGATATGGGATATAGCCCCGGGACTGCTGATGGCAAAAGAACTCGGAATGAACGTCGGCTCTCTTTTCGGCGGATATAAATTCAAAGACAGCTCGCTCGTAATCGCCTCGTCAAAGGAAATCGCGGACGAGATTAGAGCAGTCTATAAAACTCTTTGACCGGCTTGCCGATAAAAAATTCCTCAATAAAAAGCCCCGACGGATTTTCCGTCGGGGCTGTCTTATATAGCATTTTAAGCTGTCGCGCCCGAGCCTATCACCCATAATAAAAGCAGCCACAGAAAGCCGTAAAGCAATAGAGTGACAATGCTTAAAACCAAGCCGGCGACCGCAAGCCCGTTTGCGGAACACTTTGCTTTCATAGTACAGCCTATACCGCTTAATATGATTCCGATTACGGGAGGAATGCAGAAAAGAATATAACCAAGCCAAATCGACAGTAAACCTATTATGAACCCCGCAACGCCGAACCCGTTTACGGGCTTTTTTTGCTCCGCTTGCGGTACACCGCAATTCGGACAGATAACGGCTTTATCGTCAATTGTTTTTCCGCAGTTTCTGCAATACATAAATCACTCTCCCAAAACATACAAATATCTTGTACTTCATACTTAATTGTACAAGAAAGTTCAAGGAAATGAAAACAAAAATCGCGGAAAACATCAGGTTTTACAGAAAACAACTCGGCTTGACACAGGAAGAGTTGGCGAAAATGCTGAACGGTAAAAAAAGTCTGGTTTCCAATTACGAGACCGGTTACAGCACGCCCGACATTTATATGCTCTGCCGTCTTGCGAGTATATTCGAAATATCACTCGACGAATTGGTGGAGTATAGCGATAATTCTTGACAATCTTCGAAACTTATCTTGACAATAAAATCCCCCCCCCCAAAAAAAAAGTCTCCCCTTACCAAGGGGAGATTTTGCCGTCAGGAGAAATAGGGGGATTGAAAATTCCATTGTCTGTTTGTCGGAGCTTTATATTTTGTCGCTTAATACGCCCGACCGAAGTATATCAAATGCTTGGATTTCTTGCCGCAGCAGACGCATTTTCCGCTTTCCGCGCCCGTTTGGTCGAAAGGCATATTGCGCGTGGAAGCCTGGTAAAGCTCTTTGACTTTGTCCTCGCAGGCGCGGTCGCCGCACCAGTGCGCAAGCGCGAAACAGTTCGAGTTTACCGCGCTTTCCAGCTCGTCGAGCGTTTTGACTTTGCGTATGTGCGAGTTCATAAATGCGGCGGCTTTTTCGTACATATTGTCGGTTATCTTCTTCAAAAGTTCGGCTGCGCCGTTTATCGCCTCGTCGAAAGATACCGTCTCCTTGTCTTTGCCGTCTCTGCGCGAAACGGTTACGACGCCGTTTTCGATGTCGCGCGGTCCGAGCTCGTATCGGCAGGGCACGCCTTTCATTTCCCATTGATTGAACTTCCAGCCGGGCGAGTTCTCGCTCTCGTCCGTCTCTGCGCGAATGCCTGCGGCAATCAGCCTGTCTTTAAGTTCGCGGCACTTTTCGAGCACGCCTTCTTTCTTTTGCGCAATCGGTACAATAATGACCTGAATCGGCGCAACGGGCGGGGGAAGGCAGAGTCCGCGCTCGTCGCCGTGCGCCATAATCAAAGCGCCTATAAGCCGCGTGGAAACGCCCCAGCTCGTCTGATACGGATATTTGTGCACGCCGTCGCGGTCGAGGAATCTGATATTGAAGGGCTTCGTGAAGTTCTGTCCGAAATAGTGCGTCGTACCCGCTTGCAGACTCTTTCCGTCCAACATCATCGCTTCCATAGAATACGTCGCCACGCCGCCGGCAAACTTCTCCTTTTCCGACTTTTTGCCGATAAGCACGGGCATAGCCAGCACACTCTTGGCAAACTCCGCATAGACGTGCAGCATCTTCAAAGTCTCTTCCTCGGCTTCCTGTTCCGTCGCGTGCAAGGTGTGTCCTTCCTGCCATAAAAACTCGCTTGTGCGCAGAAAGGGACGCGTCGTCTTTTCCCAACGCACGACGTTCGCCCATTGATTCAAAAGCATAGGCAAGTCGCGGTATGAGTTCACCCATTTGGAATACATCTCGCAGAAAATCGTTTCCGACGTCGGACGTATGACCAACTTTTCCGCAAGCTCTTCGCCGCCCGCGTGCGTGACGACGGCAACCTCCGGCGCAAAGCCCTCGACGTGCTCGGCTTCTTTCGTGAGAAAAGAATAGGGGATAAGCATAGGGAAATATGCGTTCTTGTGACCCGTCGCCTTGAAACGGTCGTCAAGCTCGCGCTGTATCCTCTCCCAAATCGCGTACCCGTACGGGCGTATTACCATCGTGCCTTTGACGGGACCATAGTCCACAAGCTCTGTCTTGACTACGACGTCGGTATACCAGCGGGGAAAGTCCTCGCGTATGTCGGCAATCTCTTTCACGAAATCTTTGTTTTCGGCCATTTGAAATTCTCCTTGCGCGCTTTAAAACGCGCCGTTTTTTCATACTTTTACAGTATATTATATCGTCGGCGGACTTGTCAAGTAAGTCGCCGTTTCATAAGAAAAAACGCTCCGAAAAATAGCGGAGCGAATGCTTTTTCGCGGCGATGTCGCCGTCATAGCAGAAAGGTAATAAGCGCGACTATAATCGGACCGAAAATCCCGAGTGCGCCCGTCAAAAGCGCATTGAACGGGTTTAAAGGCAAATGCAGCAGTCCCGTCAGCGACAACAGCAGAAAAAGCAGGCAGCCCGCAATGGAATTTACCGCCAATCGAAACAAGCCCTTCGTGCGCAGATTGAACACGAAACCAGCAAGAGCCGCAAGCGCGCCGCCCAATAAAAAACATACCGCCGTTTCAACGTATTGCATAATCAGTATATACTATATGCTCGTTATGCCCGCATATTCCTCTGACGGGTTATAAGCGTCGCATTGCTGTGTCAAACGTCGTTTCCTCTCGGGTCACGTACGCAAAGTACGCTCCCCGTCGAGAAAACTCGTTTTCCTAGCACTGCTCGCTTCTAACCCGTCAGGACGGTTTCGACCAAACGCGAGTCGTCGCTGCGCCGCGAACGGCAAAAGCCGTTCTTGCTTGCTTGTCACGACTCGGTCGAACTCATAATGGACTCGCCTACACGGCTCGTGAATTTAAATATTTTTTTCAATCAGTCACGCTATAAAGCGCTCGCTCGGCTGGACGAAAAAAACTTGTTTTTCTTGTCTTGCTTTCTTTACGTCGGGGCAGAGTGGACTTTGCGCCAAACTTCGTTGATTGTCATTTTAAGTGCAGTCGACAAAACTTTTGTTCCTTGCTTGTCATTTCTGGATAGCTGTTCGCCGCAATGTTATTGCCTTTATGAAGAGGAAAACGGAAACGAACGGCGGCAGTATCCGCCGAAAGAACAGCGGGCAAACAATCGCACAAACCCATACTTTTGGGCGCGTATGCGTTTTGTCAATCGACCTCTTTTTCCTGTACAACAACGACATAGCTGTCTAGAATATCACCGCCGCTCGGAAGCTCGATTTTTTTCAAAACGTATTTTTCCATTCGGTCGAAAATTTTTCGAAAACCCTCGTCGTCCATTAAAAACTTGACTGGGTGCAATCCGTCCAAATAGAATTTTATCAGATACCAATATAAGTCTTGCTGCGTGCAAACCGTATTCTCGCTGTTTTTTCTTTCGTCAAATTGTTTTTTCATATACTTGTCTCCTATTTTGATGCAATCAATTATACGCTATCAATGCTAGCAAGTCAAGTATTTTGCTAGTATCGGTGGCATAATTATGTCGGAGGAAAAAATATGATAACTCTCGACCAAATAAGAAATAGGCTTATAGAAGCCATTAAAAACAGCGGAATCACAAAGACGGAACTGGCTAATCGGATAGGCGTATGTCATCAAGCGATAGGGCAGTATTTGTATCAGAATAAAATGCCTGCGCTCGACACTTGCGCAAACCTCTGTAAAGTGTTGGACCTCGATGCCAACGAAATACTGTGTATCGATAAATAACGAAAACAATAGAACTGCGGCAGCAGTTCGTCCGTCTTTCTGACTTCGGCGAGTTTGCCTGTTATGCCGTGCGCAAGCATTGTCGGCAGCGGCATAAACTGCGGCGTTTCCGCCGACGTATCCGTCCGCCTGTACAGCCGTATATTCAAAAAAACTCTGTAAAAAAGCGGAGGAAATCAAAAAGGAGAGGGAATAGCCCTCTCCTTCGTAAATATCCTGTTATTGCTTTTGAAACTTTCCGTCTTTCTTGTGTACGGAAAGCGTTGCGCCGGAAGCGTCGGCAAGCTCTTTTGCGATTGCGAGAGCTTCGGCTTTCGTGGCAACTCTGCGAGTGGGGCGCGAATTGCCGTTTTTGACGACAATCCAGTTTCCCTTCGCACGGTCGTACTTGACGGTGTATTTGTTTTGGTCGGCTTCGGGCGGAGTGGTGCTTTTCGCTATCGCCGCGCGCGTGGCTGCGCTCTTTGCCGCCGCCGAACTCTTGCTTGCGGAACTTTTGGAAACGGGTCGTTTCTCTTCGATTACTTTTTCTTTTACGGGAGCTGTCGGCTCTTCTTCGCCGGTTTCCTCTTCTCGGACCGCTTCCGATTCCTCGTCAGGCTCTTCCTCGATTGCCGACGGCGTTTCTTCGTCGGACTGCGGCTCTTCCTGTTCCGCCGCTGCCGGTTCTTCTTTTATCTCTTCGGGCTGTTTTTCGGGTTCGGTTTCCGCAATCGCGGACTCTTGCGCGATAGCCTGCTTTTCCGTCCTCTCTTCCTGTCTTGCGGGAGCCGGGTCGGTGGGGAGTGCGCGCGCTATGTCGGCGAGCTTCCTTTCGTCGGATTCGGCGCGCTCGCGCAACTTCGCGTTTTCGCGTTTGAGTCTGCCTGCTTTCACCGCGGAAGCTATGACGACGATTATGAGAATGAGCAAGAGCACCGCCGCCACTATGGCGAAGATGTAACCGTACGGGTTCAGCATATCTTTCAAAGCGTTGAAATCGAATGCGGATAATAACATTGTCGTTTGACCGTCCTTTGAATATTCTTTTTGTAATTATACCACCGCAAGCCCGTGCCTGTCAAGGCAATTCGCTTGACTGTTTTGCCGCGCAGTGGTATATTATTAAAGTAAGAAAAGGAGAAACAGCGAGATGAACAGACGAGTATTATTTAGCAGCGAAAGCGTGACGGAAGGACACCCCGACAAAGTGTGCGATTTGATAGCGGACACCGTGCTCGACAAGGCGCTCGAAGGCGATAAGGACAGCCGTATCGCTTGCGAAGTGTGCGCCACTACGGGTATGGTAATGGTTATGGGCGAGTTCACGACGGAAACGTATATCGACATTCCGAAAGTCGTGCGCAAAGTCGTGCGCGGCATAGGCTATACAAACGTGGACGCTGGTTTCGACGCCGACACCTGCGCGGTACTCACGAGTATCGACGAGCAGTCCAAGGACATCTCGGACGGCGTGACCACGGCTTTGGAACGCAGACAAAACAGCGGCGACCGCTACGACGAGGTGGGCGCGGGCGACCAGGGTATGATGTTCGGATACGCGACGGCGGAAACGCCGCAGCTTATGCCGCTGCCGATAATGCTTGCGCACGGCATAACGGGCAGGCTCGCAGAAGCCAGAAAGTCGGGCGGTATGGACTTTTTGCGCCCCGACGGCAAAGCACAGGTTACCGTGCTGTACGAAAACGGCAAACCCGTCAAGGTGGACACCGTCGTAGTGTCCACGCAGCATTGTGAAAGCGTGTCGCAAAAGACACTGCAAAAAGCCGTCGAAGAACAGATAGTGCGCGAGGTGATACCTGCCGCTCTGCTGGATAAAGATACGAAGTTTTTGGTGAACCCGTCGGGACGGTTCGTGATAGGCGGACCGCACGGGGATACGGGACTGACGGGAAGAAAGATAATCGTCGATACATACGGCGGAATGTGTCCGCACGGCGGCGGTGCTTTTTCGGGAAAAGACCCCACGAAAGTGGACAGAAGCGCGAGCTATTACGCGAGATACGTCTGTAAAAACATAGTGGCGGCTGGTCTTGCCGACAGAGTGCAGTTGCAGGTCGCATACGCGATAGGCAAGGCGAACCCCGTGTCGCTGAACATAGACGCATTCGGAACGGCGAAAACAGACGAAGCGAAAATTCTCGCGGCGGTAAAGAGAGTGTTCGATTTCCGCCCTGCGGCAATAATAGAAAATCTGAATCTTCGCCGCCCGATTTATGCGGCGACGACAAACTACGGACATTTCGGCAAGAGCGGTCTCGATTGGGAAAAGACGGACAAGATTGCCGAACTCAAAGAAGCGGTTAAGTGAATTTAGTAGGCGACGTGGAAATAATCCGTTTTCGCAACGACGAAAACGGTTACAGCGTGGTGATACTCGACGTAGACGGCGAACCCGTGACGGCGGCGGGTACTTTTCCTCCGCTCAAAGAGGGTATGCGACTCAAAGTCAGCGGCGAGTATACCGTTCACCCGAAGTTCGGACGGCAGTTTTCCGTCAGCGGCGCGTCGGCGGTAATGCCGTCGTCGGAGGACGGAATGATTCGCTATCTCGGCAGCGGCATAATAAAAGGCGTCGGACCGAAAACCGCAATGGCGATAGTGTCGAAGTTCGGGAATAAGACCTTTGACGTGATAGAGAATCTGCCGCTTAAACTCGCGGAGATAAAGGGCATAACTCGCAAAAAAGCCGCGGAGATAGGCGAAGAGTTTTGCAAGATAAAGAATATGAACGACGCAATGATGTTTATGCAGTCGCACGGCATAACGCTCAACGCGGCGTTTAAGATTTACGAAACTTACGGCGACAAAACCGTGGCGGCGATAACGTCGAACCCGTATAAACTCATAGAGGACGTAGACGGCATAGGCTTTGTTCGGGCGGACGCAATAGCCAAAAACCTCGGCTTCGAACAGAGCGGCGAACCGAGACTGCGCGCGGGGCTATTGCATACTCTGAAAGAGAGCTGCGACAAAAACGGCAATACCTTTCTTCCGCTGGAAGAACTGACCGAAGCCGCGCTCCGACTGTTGCAGGCAGGCGACGAAGACAGCCTCGCCGATATAGTGGACGGACTCGTCATAGACGGCTTTTTGAAAAAGAAAACGGTGGGCGACACGGAAAACGCCGTTATGCCGCGCAGGGCGTACCGCGCGGAAAAGGGCGCGGCAGTCGGCTTGACAAGACTTATGTCCGGTACGAACGCGATTGTCGAAAGCGTCGAAGACGATATAAAGGCGTTCGAAAAGATAAACAAGGTCACGCTTGCCGAGCGTCAGCGCGACGCCGTGAGATTGGCGGCGCGCAGCGGCGTGTGCGTGATAACGGGCGGACCGGGAACGGGCAAAACGACGATTGTCAAATGCATACTCGGCATATTCGAGAGAAGAAAAGAAAAGGTTATGCTGATGGCGCCGACGGGCAGGGCGGCAAAGCGTCTGTCCGAAAGCACGGGCAGAGAGGCAAGCACGATACACCGCGCGCTGAATGTCGGAAACGAAGACGACGAACGTCAGCCGCTAAACGCCGATGTCGTCATTGTGGACGAGGTGTCTATGATGGACATATATCTGACCGATATGTTGCTGAAACGCCTGCGCCCCGAAGCAAAGATAATCTTCGTCGGTGACAAGGACCAGCTACCCAGCGTGGGAAGCGGCAACGTGCTGTCCGATATGCTGAAAAGCGGCGAAATACCGTCCGTCACGCTGGACGCAATCTTCCGCCAGGATACGCAGAGTCTGATTGTCGTAAACGCGCACAGAATAAACGCGGGGCAAATGCCGGATTTGACCGTCAAGGACAGAGATTTCTTTTTCGCGCCCTGTCCCGACCCGATTAGAGCGGCGGACACAGTCGTCGAAATGGCGTCGCGGCGGCTTCCGAAATTTCTGAACTGCGAGCCGTACAAAGTGCAGGTGCTGTGTCCCGTCAAGAACGGTGCGTGCGGCACTGTCGCGCTGAACGGGAAACTGCGCAGGGCGATGAACGGCAACGCCGACAGAAAGAGCCTGCAAGACGAAAATGCGGTGTGGTGCGTCGGCGACAAGGTTATGCACGTTGCGAACAACTACCGCTTGGAATGGAAGAATTATTCCGACGGCTACGAAGAGGGAAAGGGAGTTTTCAACGGCGATTTGGGAATAATAACCGATGTGAGAGGGGACTCGGGCGAAATAGACGTGAAGTTCGAGGACGGCAGAGAGGCGACGTATAATTCCGAGCTTCGCGGACAGCTCGTGCCGGCATACGCGATAACCGTGCATAAATCGCAGGGTTCGGAGTTCGACGCGGTCATAATACCCGTTGTCGGCGGCGGACCTATGATTATGACGAGGAACTTGCTGTACACGGCGATAACACGCGCGAAAAAGGCGGTCGTAATCGTCGGTTCGGACTATTGGGTCAAAAGAATGGTGGAAAACAACTATATTCAGAAACGTTACAGCGCGCTTAAAGACTTTATCGCGGAAGCCGTTGCGGACGGAAATCTGCTGCGGTCGTTGGGAACGGGAGATTGAAATGGGAAACGGCAGGTATAACAAAAAAGTAATGGCGGCGGTGCGTATCGCGCTGTTCGTCGGCGGATTTCTGCTCGGTGCCGCGCTCGCCGCACTGTTTTTCGAATATAAACCCGATTTGGTGGGCGACCCGCTTAAAATCGTGTTCATCGTAAGTTGCGGACTCGTGTTGGGCTTGACACTGCTGCTGTCCGCCCGACCGATAGTTTCGCTCGTGGCAGCGATAGGCGTCGCGCTGAAAAAACTGTTTACGGGCAAATCCCCCGAGCAGATTGCGGGTTTCTTCTTGGGCATATCGCTCGGCGCAATGGTGACTTTCGTGGCATACGTCATACTTCGCGTGGTGCTTCCCATACGTCCGCTCGTAGTCGCGCTGACGATAATAGCCGCCCTGCTGTTCTGCTTTTTGGGCGCGCTCGTCTGTTCGCGCTGGCTGTGCGGCGGCGCGGAAGAGGCGGAAGAAGAGGGCGAACGGGAAGAGAGCGCGAGCGGCGGATACGTTATGACGGCGGCGGCGTTCTTTACGGATAAGGCGGAAGAGCTGGTCGGCAATTGGTTGCAGGGCAAAGCGTTCGTGCTGGCGCGTTCCGTGGAGCTGTTTGCAGAAGGCGACGGCGAAGCCGCGGTCGTCGCGCTGAAAGTATACCGCAGTCTGGTTCAAAGCGGAAAGCTGAAAACCGTGAATTACGATAAGGGCAAAGACGAAACGGAGTGCGTGACGAAATACGCAAAACTGAAACGTCTGGCGGTGATAACCGCGGACGAAGAGGAACAATCGAAATACGCCGATTCCGTCAAGGCTCTGAATTTGTCGTCGCTGTAAAAATCTCTGCTCTTTTCTTGACAACGAAAGGGCGAAAAAGTATAATATAAGTCGGGAACGGCAGCAGTATGCCGACCTTTCAAAAGGAGCTTTTCCGTTGGATAAAGAACGAAGCGCAAACCTCAAAATATCGCCTATAAGGGCGTCGCTGTCATCTTGCGGCGGGCTTTTGCAAGCGGTGTGGGTAGGGTTTGCCTTTTTTTATGCTTCGGAAGCCGCACAGGCATTGGGACTCGTCGGCGCGATTCTGACTTCGTCGATTGGCGGCATTCTGACCGCTGCGGCAGTTCCTGCGATATATCTTGCCGTAAACCGCACGCGCAGCCGACTCTGGGGCAGATACCACTTCACGCTGGCGATAGCCGTGCTCGTCGCGTCGCTGATGTGCGCAGCGCTGTTTTCTTCGCAAGGAGCCGCGTCGAAAGCGGCGCGCATAATCTCCGCCTGCATTGTGCTGCCGCTTTTTGTGTCGTCGGTTTCGCTGACGGCTTACGTCGGCGCTTCGATAAGCAACCGCCTTGCCGCGGACGACGGAAGAAGCGGCAGAAGAAAAGCCGTTTGCAATATGATTGGACTTTTGATTGGCGTCGCGCTGTGCGCGCTGCCGTTTGCGGGCTTGCAGCCCGATTCGATAGGCTATGCACTCGCCGCATTGATAATCGTGTCGGGCGGCGTCGTCTATTTCGCAAGCGTGGACTGTTTGCCGCGCTTTGTCAGACCTTTGCAGAAAAAACCCACATTCTCCGCGGTCAAGGAAGAGTTCTTCAAAAAACCGAAAAAAAGCTCGGCTTTGGTCGGCGCGGCATATTTCCTGCTTGCGGTCTCCGCCGTCCTGTCGGTGAGTTTCATAACGACCGCAACGAAGATTTACGGCACTTACGAATGGCTGTCTCTCGTCTGCCTTGCGTCGGCAATCGTCGTCGGGATTTGTTTTTACGCCCTCGCTTTTAAAAAACGAATGGGAAAAATCGCGGCAATCGTCGGCGCGTCGCTGTCTGCCGTTTCGGCGGCGGTTATGCTTTTTGTTCTGCGCTTCGCGTCCTTGCCGCCGATTGGCGTAACGGTTATCGTGGCGGCTTCGTTCGTGCTTTCCGGCATAGGCGGAGGACTGTCGCTTGCTGGCGCGCGGAATTCCGCGGCGAAGTTCGCAAACGGCTACACTGCGGGCGCGGCGTACAGTTTGGAAACAATGCTGCTCATCGTCGCCACGGCGGCGGCTGTCTCCGCGGCTTCGGCGCTGTCGGTCTTGACGCGGACGGCGGACATCGTTTATGCGTCGGTAATCGGCGCGGCTTGCGTTGCGGCGGCAGTTTTTGTCGGTTTCGCTTACGGCGCGAAAGCCAAAGAGGAGGCGCAATGATAACCGTCAAAGAAGTGTTCGGCACGGAAGCCGATTGCACTTGCGCCGAGTTCGGCGTGACGCCGAAAGAGAACGACAGGGTGTTTGCTATGAGCGGCGAGTGCGGCGGAGCGGGAGTGACGCGGTTGGAAAACGGCGCGATAAGAATAGGCGCGTTCAAAACGGACGGCGACGCTCTGTGCCGCGAGCTTTTGCTGCGCACGCTGCTTTTGGACGCCACGAGAGTAAAAAATTTCAAAGTGGTAATGGAACAGGACGGAGACTATGCGCAATACGGTTTCAAAAAACTGAACGGCGAATGGTCGGCAAACAGCGACAATATTATATTCCCGCACGAGTGCAAAGGAGAATAAAGAATGTTAAGTGACATCGAGATAGCAAGACAGGCGAAACTCAAACCCATATCGCAGGTGGCGAAATCGCTCGGCATACCCGAGGACGACTTGATTCCGTACGGCAGGTATATGGCAAAGACGGACAAGAAGGGAAAGAAAAAGGGCAAACTCATACTCGTGACCGCCATAAACCCGACGGCGGCGGGAGAGGGCAAAACCACGGTTTCGATAGGTCTTGCCGACGCAATGAAGAAGATAGGCAAAGACGTGTGTCTCGCGTTGCGCGAACCCTCGCTCGGACCCGTGTTCGGCGTCAAGGGCGGCGCGGCAGGCGGCGGATATGCGCAGATTGCTCCGATGGAAAACATAAATTTGCACTTCACGGGCGATTTGCACGCGATAACTTCGGCAAACAATCTGCTCGCGTCGATAATAGACAACCATATCTATTTCGGCAACGAACTGCGCATAAAAAAAGTGACCTGGCGCCGCTGCGTGGACTTGAACGACCGCGCTTTGAGAAACACCGTCAGCGGTCTGAATTGGGGCTCGACGAGAGAGGACGGCTTCGACATAACGGCGGCGAGCGAGGTAATGGCTGTGTTCTGTCTGTCCAAAGACCTGACGGACTTGAAAAAACGTCTCGGCGATATAATCGTCGGCGAAGATTACGACGGGAAAGAAGTCACCGCGCGCGACTTGAAAGCGGACGAGGCAATGACGATTCTGCTTGCCGACGCGCTGAAACCCAACCTCGTGCAGACGCTGGAAGGCACTCCGTCTTTCGTTCACGGCGGACCGTTCGCAAACATAGCGCACGGCTGTAACAGCGTGATTGCCACGTCCACCGCGCTTTCTTACGCAGATTACGTAGTGACCGAAGCAGGCTTCGGCGCAGACCTCGGCGCGGAAAAGTTTTTGGATATAAAGTGCCGAACCGCAGGTTTCAAACCGGAAGCGGCGGTCATCGTAGCCACGGTGCGCGGACTCAAATGCGCTGGCGGCGTCAAGAAAGAGGACCTGAACAAGCGTAACGACGAAGCTCTCGAAAAGGGACTGCCGAACTTAATCAAACACATAGAAAATATGACGGGCGTATACGGACTCAACGTCGTCGTCGCAATCAATAAATTCCTGACCGACGAGGACGGGGAAATTCAAATCGTCAGACAAGCCTGCGAAAAAGTCGGCGCAAGCGTCGCGCTGTGCGAGTGCTTTGCAAAGGGCGGCGACGGCGGAAAAGAACTCGCCGAAAAAGTGGTTGCCGCGGCGCAAAACGGAGGCAAAAAACCGACCTTCTGTTACGACGACAAAGACACGCCGAAAGAGAAGATAGAGAAAGTCGCCAAACGCATATACGGCGCAGACGGCGTGATTTTCGCGCCTGCGGCACAAAAGAAGCTGGCGGCCCTTTCCGGCGCGGCGGAAAAGATGCCCGTGTGCATAGCCAAAACGCAGTACTCTCTGTCCGACAACGCCGCATTGCTCGGCAGACCGACGGGCTTTAAAATAACGGTGCGCGACCTGATAAAACGCGGCGGCGCGGGCTTTTTGGTCGCGCTCGCCGGCGACATATTCCTTATGCCGGGACTGCCCAAACAGCCGAACGCCGAGAAGATGACGATAGACGAAAACGGCGTGATAAGCGGTCTGTTTTAAGAGGAAAACGAATAGAAAAAGAGGAAGACGCAATGGGCAATTTTGTAGAAGACATTATAGAACGCGACCTTAAAGAAGGCAAAGTCAAGGGCATCGTGACGCGGTTTCCGCCCGAACCCAACGGCTGTTTGCATATCGGTCACGCCAAGGCGATATGCTTGAACTATTACGGCACGGCTGTCAAATACGGCGGCAAGTGCAATCTGCGTTTCGACGATACCAACCCCGTGAAAGAGGACGAGGAGTTCGTGGAGTCGATTATAGATACCGTCAAGTGGCTGGGTTGGAAGGGCGACATTTATTATGCGTCCGACTATTTCGACACTATGTACGAATGCGCGGTCAAACTCATCAAAAAGGGCAAGGCGTACGTGGACGACATCACCCCCGAGAAAATGAAAGAGCTTCGCGGAACGCTGACGGAAGCAGGCAAGGAAACCGCCAACCGCAATCGCCCGATTGAGGAAAGCCTGCAACTTTTCGAGGATATGAAAAACGGCAAGGTCGCCGACGGCGCGCTCGTGCTTCGCGCGAAGATAGATATGGCGTCCCCGAACATAAATATGCGCGACCCGATAATCTACCGCGTCGTGCGCGCCCGTCACCACAGACAGGGCGACAAGTGGTGCGTATATCCGATGTACGATTTTGCGCACCCCCTCGAAGACGCAGTGGAGGGCATAACGCATTCGCTCTGCTCTCTGGAATTCGAAGACCATCGCCCGCTTTACGATTGGGTGCTCAAAGAGTGCGGGTTCGAAAATCCCCCTCATCAATACGAGTTCGCCAGACTGAACATAGAGCGCACGATAATGAGCAAACGCTATCTCAAAAAGCTCGTGGACGACAAAACCGTGGACGGGTGGGACGACCCGAGAATGCCGACGCTTGCGGGATTGCGCAGGCGCGGCTATACGCCGTCGTCGATACGCGAATTCTGCGAGAGAATAGGCGTGGCAAAGGCGAACAGCCTCGTCGAAGAGGGACAGTTGGAAAGCTGTATCCGCGAAGAACTGAATGCTTCCGCGCCCAGAGTTATGGTCGTGCTCGACCCGCTGGAACTTGTAATCACAAACGTCGCCGAGGGATACGAAGAGCAGTGCGAGCTGGAAATCAATCCGTCCGATAAGGCGGCGGGAACGCGAAAGGTTACTTTCGGAAAACGCCTGTATATCGAAAAGAGCGACTTCTCGCTGAACCCGCCCCCGAAATATCACCGATTGACAAAGGGCGGCGTCGTGCGTCTCAAAGGCGCGTATATAATACGTTGCACCGAAACGGAAGAGGAAAACGGCGAGGTCAAAAGAGTATATGCCGAAATAATCGAGGGAACCAAATCGGGCGGCGACAGCCCCGTAAAGGCAAAGGGCGTGATTCATTGGGTCAATGCCGACGATTGCATAGATATAGAAGCGCGGCTGTACGACTATCTGCTGCTTGCCGGCGGCGAGGACAAAGACTTCTCGGAGAGAATGAACCCGAATTCGCTGATAGTCAAACAAGCCAAAGCCGAAAAGATACTCGAAAAGGCAAAGCCTTGCGAGTCGTTTCAGTTTATGCGGCAGGGCTATTTCTGCCGCGATTTGAAGGCAAAAGAGCTCGTGTTTAACCGCACGGTCGGTTTGAAAGACGGCTTCAAAAAATAGACGGAGGAAAGACTATATGTTGAACGTACTTTTGACGGGCGGCAGCGGCTTCATAGGAAAAAACTTCATAGAAAAATACGGTTCGAAATATAACATTTTCGCGCCGTCCTCCGACGAAGTGGATTTGACGAAAATACGCGAGGTGTCCGAGTATTTCGAGGGCAAACGCTTCGACGTCGTTGTGCACGCCGCAGGCAAAAGTGACGGCTATACGGGCAGCGTCGTGGAGGCGGACAATCTCATAATGTTCAAAAACGTGCAGTACGAATCTATTCTGCACGGCGTAAAAAAACTGCTCGTCATAGGCGACGCGGCAGACTTCGACAGAAAACGTCCGCTGGAAAACATACGCGAGGAAAATTTCGGCGAAAGCATACCGCAGGAAGGATACGGGCTCGGCAGGTATCTCATAACAATGCTGGCGCGAAAAGACAAGATTAGCACCGTGTTGCGGTTTTTCACGGTCTACGGCAAATATTGCGACGTCGGCGCATCCAAGACGATGGAATTGATTGCGCGCGGCGTGACGGGCAAAAAGACGGCAGTCATAGAAAAAGACCGCGAGTATTCCGCAATATATGCAGACGACGCGATAAAGGTCATCGCCGCGTTCATCGACAACGATTTCGGAAAAGGCGAGTATAATGTCGCGTCCGACATATCGCTGACGTTCTCTGACGTGGCGCGCACGGCGAAGAGATTGGCGAAAAAGGAACTTCGGCAGGTGGATATCGTCGTGCAGAGCGACAAACCCGACGTGTGCTATACCGCAAACGTGGAAAAATTGAAGGCAGTAATGCCGAAACTGAAATTCACGGCGCATTCGACCGCGATAAAACAGGTGTTCGAACACCTTATGAAACACAAATCGCAGGCGAAGCCCAAAAAGGCGGAGAAATGAGCAACGTACTTTTCGATTTCGACGGCACGCTGTTCGATACTTACGAGGGCATATCCCGCTGCGTGAACTTCGCTCTCTGCGGTTTGGGTAAAGCTCCGCTGGAAGAAAAAACATTGCGCAAGTTTTTGGGACCGCCGATTTTTTCGAGTTTCAAAGAGTTTGCCGGGCTCGAAGACGAGCTTGTCGAAGAGGCGGTGCGGCTGTTCAGAAAGGAATATGTGGCGGGCGGAGTCTTGCAGTGCCGCCCGTACGACGGATTGCCGCAACTGCTGAAAGAGTGGAAGGATAAGGGCGTGAGACTGTGCGTCGCTTCCGGCAAACCGCAGTTTGCGATAGAGCTGCTGCTCGAAAAATTCGGACTGAAAGATTTGTTCGAAAAGATTTGCGGCGCAAGCGGCGCGGAACGCGACGCAGACAAGTCGCAAAAGGTGAGAGCAGCCGCGCTGGAAAAGGACGCCGTAATGGTCGGCGACAGACTTTTCGATATGGAAGCGGCGAAAAAAATCGGCTTGCGCGCCGTCGGCGTGACTTACGGCTTCGGCTCGGAAGAGGAACTCGAAGCCGCGGGCGCGGACAGATTGGCAAAAGATGCGGAGGAACTCAAAGCCGCCGTGGAAGACTTATTGAAGATATAAAAGGATAAGGACAATATATTTATGAAAAAGATAACTGCGAAAGATTTGAGAAATATGTGGACTGACTTTTTTAAAAAACGCGGACACGCCGTCATAAGCTCGGCTTCTCTGATTCCGGAAAACGACCCGACCGTGCTGTTCACGACTGCGGGAATGCATCCGCTCGTGCCGTACCTTCTGGGCGAGCCGCACCCTGCCGGCAAACGCCTCTGCGACTGCCAGAAATGCGTTCGCACGGGAGATATAGACGAGGTCGGCGACGAGAGCCATTGCACGTTCTTCGAAATGCTCGGCAATTGGAGTCTGGGCGACTACTTCAAAGACGAAATGGTGAAATGGAGCTATGAGTTTTTGACAAGCAGAGAATACCTCGGGATAGACCCCGACCGCCTTGCCGTAACCGTTTTCGCGGGCGACGCCGATTGTAAGAGAGACGAAAAGACGGCGAAACTTTGGCAGGAGTGCGGAATAAAAAAAGAAAATATTTTCTATTTGCCGAAAAAACACAATTGGTGGGGACCCGCGGGTCTGACGGGTCCGTGCGGAAGCGATACCGAAATGTTCGTGGACACGGGCAAACCCAAATGCGGCGAAAACTGCTCGCCTGCCTGCGACTGCGGCAAATATCTCGAAATTTGGAACGATGTGTTTATGGAGTTCAATAAGACCGCGGACGGCAAATACGAACCGTTGTCGCAGCGCAACGTCGACACGGGTATGGGGCTGGAACGCGCGCTTATGGTTTTTCAGGGCAAAAAATCGGTGTACGAAACCGATTTGTTCGCGCCGATAATCGGTTGCATCGAAAAACTGTCCGACAAAAAATACGCAAGCGGCGGGGAAACGGCGCGCGCAATGCGCATTGTCGCCGACCACGTCAGAACGTCCACGTTCATTTTGGGCGACGAAAGGGGCGTGACTCCCTCGAACGTAGACCAGGGCTACGTGTTGAGAAGACTGCTTCGCAGGGCGGTCAGATTTGCGGCAAATCTCGACATCAAGGGCGGGGATTTGAGCAGGATTGCCGCGGCGGTCGTGGAAAATTATAAGGAAGTATATCCCGAACTCAAAGACAACGAAAATAAAATCGAGGGCGAAATAAACACCGAGGTGGAGAGATTCGAAAAGACTTTGCAGGGCGGCATCAGGGAGTTCGAAAAACTGTCCAAATACCTCGTCGGCACAGTCGTGTCGGGCAAAGCGGCATTCAAGCTGTACGATACTTACGGTTTCCCGATAGAGATGACGGTGGAACTCGCCAAAGAACACGGCTTCACCGTGAATATCGCGGACTTCGAAAAGGCGTTCGAGGAACATAGACAAAAGAGCCACGCGGGTGCGGAACAAAAGTTCAAGGGCGGACTTGCCGACAATACCGAAACCGTGGCAAGACTTCACACGGCGACCCACCTTATGCACCGCGCTCTCAAAGAAGTGCTTAACGACGAGAACGCCAATCAGAAGGGAAGCAATATAACGGCGGAAAGATTGCGTTTCGACTTTTCTTTCCCGCGCCCTATGACGCAGGAAGAGATAAAGGCGGTCGAAGACAAAGTCAACGAGGCGATAAAAGCGGACGCGGAAATCGTCTGCGAGGAAATGAGCGTGGAGGACGCCAAGAAAAAAGGCGCCGTCGGCTTGTTCTCCGCCAAATACGGCGAGAAAGTCAAGGTCTACACTATGGGCAAATATTCCACGGAAATTTGCGGCGGACCGCACGCAAACCGCACGGGCGAGCTCGGACATTTCCGCATAGTCAAAGAGCAGTCATCTTCGGCTGGCGTTCGCCGCATAAAAGCCGTTTTGGAATAAAGATTTCGATAAGAATAAATCGGTACTCGGGCGCGTAGCCAAAAAAGGTTGTGCGCCTTTTTTTTGCCTTTGGAAACGTTTTTGCAATCTTTTCAAGCAAATTTGCAATGGACAAAAGAAATGTTGTGTGATAGAATATTATAAGATTGTGATAATAATATTGCAGAAAGTATGTCCGTAAATGTAGAATAATGTCGAACGGACGCTTTGTAAAAAGTCTATAAAGTCGATTTTACGGTCGGCAAATACAAATATAAGGAGAAGGAATATGAGAAAATTGAGTAAATTTCTTGTATCGGGTTTGCTCGCTTGCGCTCTCGCTTTGACGGTGGCAGCTTGCGGCAATTCGAACGTTCCGTCCCCCCCCCGAGCGAAGAAGGCGGCAGAGTAACAATAAATGACGCCTACGATTGGAACTCGGACGGAACGGGGTCGACGCGTCCGAATTTAGGCGAAGGCTACGAGGAAGTATTGCCTCCGACTTCGGTCAAACTGACCATTTCGGCAAACTCCGATATAAGATTCAAGGGCGGACATACCGAATATACGTTGGAAATAGGCAAAGTGCTGAAACCGACGGATTTCGACGAAAGCACCACGGGCGGCAGAACCGTCGGCGGTGTCGTGCTGCCGAACGAGGACGGCAGCATCAAGTCCATAATACCGCTTAATGATTTCTGTCCGTTGGAAGAGACGGAAATCGTGCCTTACTTTGCTCCCGAAAAGGGCGATTTGGCGCTGTATGCAAGCGGCAGTCTCGGCGACCACTATTTCGACGAGAACGGCAACGACCTGTCCAAAAATATCGATTACAAATTGAGCGCGGAAACAATGCTTTCGGGCGGTTTTGTCTTGCGCAAAATCACCGCGCCGCGCGAGCTGAACAACGGAACCAATTTCAGGGCGGTCACTCCGCAGCCGAGAGTTTCGGGCCGCGTCTACGTCTATCATTACGACGTAAAGAACTTCGGCGACGAAGAAGTGTCGCTGACCGTATATCAGATGAATACGGGCGGCAATATTTACGACACTAACACTTTCGTAAAGAGCGACAAAATCACGCTTGCCCCGGGCGAAACAAAGACCGTTTCCATAAAAGTCAGAAACGAAAAGAACGACTCCAATTCGCTGACGCAGATAGAACTAAACTGCGATGTCAAGGCGCTTTCGTTGGGAGTTATGATGTCGAGAGAGGACGTGACGCCTTCGCGTACGGTGACGATAACGCTGAATCTTCCAGACGGCTTTACGGTTGCCGACAGCTATAAACGCGAAGTGCGCACGGGCGACATTCTCACTCTTCCCGCAAATTCGCAAATCACGAATAATACGGGGCATAACTTAATTCGTTGGATATATTCCAATTCCAACAGAACCCCCGTCACGGCGGGAGTGAAGATAGACGCGGATATGGCGATAGAGCCGCTGCTTACGGAGGACGTGAAAATCGAACTCGTACAGCTTCCCGCAGGCTTTGCCGTTGCTTCCGATTATAAGACATTGAGACAGACGGGCGACTTGCTCGTATTGCCGACGGAACAGCAGATTACAAACGAAACGCCGCATCACTTCCTGTATTGGGCATACGAAGACGGCGGCAGAGTCAACGACGGACTCGTGTTAAAAGAGAATTTGAGACTGAAACCGGTGTTCACAAACGACGTGACCGTGACTTTGGACTTGCCGGAAAATCTCTCGGTAAGCGGCGATTACGCAAGAGTGGCGCAGGAGGGCGACAAGCTCGTGCTTCCTGCCGACGGGCAGATAACCAATAATACGGGACATAAGATTATCCGTTGGGTGGATTCCAAGGGCAATCAAGTGACAAACGAAACCGTGTTGAGAAGAGACATCACAATCAAACCCGAACTTTCTCAATCGGCGACGGTAAACGTAAAACTTCCCGCAGGACTTACTCTTTCGGCGGATTACAACAAGACAACGGAAACGGGCGAAAAACTCGTCGTGCCCGCCGCCGCGCAGGTGACGGGAACCATTCCCAACGGCAGAACGATAGAGGGTTGGTATATCGTCGGAAACGGCAACAGGATTGTGGACGAGAATACGGTTATATGGGACAGAGAGTTGACGATAGCTCCGTACTTCTCTCGTATGAACGGCACGCAGAATCTTGTCGGAATAACAAACCCCGCAGACTCGAACGGCAAACCGCTGGTATTCGGCAACGAACAGGGCAACAGCAAGCCGCAGAGAGTGGTAAACGGAGACGTGACGTCCAACGCGGCATTCTACGGCGCGGCGTCGAGATTCGAAAATACCGTGGCAGTCGGCGGCGGAAACGGTTTTGCCGAACTCGGTTCGGAATTCGGCTACAACGGCACCCTCGTGAAGGGCGCGGAATTCCGTTATGCTACCAAAGTCACCGACGGCGCGGCTGTCGTTTCGATTAAGAAAGCGCACACGTTCTATTACAACTTCGAAAACTTCGGTACGTCCGCGGTAGACTTCGATATTCAGGGCGTAAACAGCGGCGGCGATTGCGAAGGACCCAGAACGAGCATCTGTCTTGCTCCCGGCGAAAGCATCAGAGTTTCTTACACCGTAACATATAATTTGGGTGGCGCAAACAAAAACATAATGGTTTACTTCTTCTTCAACGAAGAGGTCGTGAACTTGAAATTGGGCGTATCGGTAAACGTCGTCCTCGACAGTGCGAATAAGAATATCGAGGACGAAACCGCACCTACTCCGCAGACGGCAATTTCGAAGACGGACATAATCGATAACAGGAGGGAAGATTGATGGAGAAAATCAAAAAGTTTTTCGCCGACTTTGTCAAAACGAGAAAAGTGACTTACTATGTGGTTCTCGGCTTGGCGGTATCGGCGTTTGTAATGGGCATAGTTGCCGCCGCGACCCTTTCGGTCGCGGGCGCAACCGTTTTGCCGCTGGTGTTCACTCTGCTCGGACTGCTGATTTTTGTCGGACTTTCGGTAATCGGACAGGAAAAATTCGGTGCGGGCGCGGTATCCCTTGCGGCTTTCATATCGCTTGCCGTCCTTATATGCGAGGTGTTCGAACACTACCTCGGCGTAATTCAGGACCAGGCGATGGGCGGATTTAATATCTTTGCGATAGAAGGCATTGTCGCGCTGATTGTTTGCGTAGCGGTATTTCTCGTGTGCGCGATTGCCGCAAACGTCCTGTCTTGGCTGAAACTCACAAAGCCTATGTCGGCGGAATCGGCGCAAACCGAAGCGGCAAAAGCCGATGAAGACGCGAGCATTGCGGCAGATGAAAAGACCGACGTGCCGTCGGAAACGGCAAAGGAGGCGGAATAATATGAAACTTCAAAAGACCTTGAATTTGGTTTCGAGAATAGTATTCAACGTGATAGCCGTGATTTTCGGGCTCACGTTGATATTCGGAACGATAATCACGAATGCGTCGGTTTCCGAACTGCTCACGGATTTCGTGTTCAAAGACAGACCAGACAACGTAATCGTGAACACGGGCAAAGAACCCGTTCGCTATAAAACCTGGTATTCGTCGGTGGAAAACAACCTTGACGGAAACGCGCAGATTGCCCGCCTCGTGCAGGCGGAAGGCACCGTTCTTCTGAAAAACGACGGCGGCGCATTGCCGCTCGCCGCGGGAGAAAAGGTCAGCTTATACGGCGTTACGGCATACGACCCGATGTACAGTCAGGACGGCGCGGGCAACAGCAAAATAAACGACCCGCAGTCGTATAGCAAAAACTCGCAGATAAACCGCAGACAGTTCTTCTACGACGAGTTCAAAAGAGCGGGCTTCGACGTCAACGAAAAGCTGTGGCAGTGGTATAACTCCGACGCGGGAATACATTACAGAAGATTCGACACGATAGGTTTCTGGGGACGCGACGCGGGCAACGAAGTCATACCCGCGCTCACCGAAGCCAATTGGAGCGAAATCGACGAGAACGCAAAGGATATCGCCAATTACGGCAAAGACACCACTGCCGTGTATATTACGGGCAGAATGACAAACGAGATTTTGGACCTCAACAGCGAGGGTGCGGGATATAGCAATGCAGGCAACAGAAACAACGACGGCATAAAGGAGAACACCGACTATTTGAAGTTCACCGCCGATGAAAAGAACCTGTTGAGCGAGCTCGGCAAAAACTACGATAAAGTCGTCGTCATTCTCAATCAGGCAAACGCACCGCAGGAAGACCTTCCCGCTCTGTTCGAACAGTACGGAGTGGATGCGGTCCTGTGGATAGCCTTTCCCGGCAGCGACGGAATAAGGTCGGTCGCGGAAATTTTGAGCGGCAAAATCAATCCGTCGGGAGGACTTTCGGCGGCGTGGTATACGAATAGAGCGGCAAATCCCACATCGCAGAACTTCGGCTTAAACACGGCGAACGTCGTAAACGTCGAAGGTATGTATATGGGTTACCGCTACGCCGAAACCCGCTACGAGGACAGCCTGCTCGGCAATGAGGGCGCGGGAACATACGACTACGACGCAAGCATTTCCTATCCGTTCGGATACGGCTTGTCTTATTCGACTTTCGAATATACGGACATCGAGTTGGTCAAAGACGAAGACCCCGAAAAGAACTACTATACGGGCGGACTGATGGCGGCAAACGACGAGAACTATACGGGCAACTACGGCAAGAAACGTCCCGACGACGAATTGCGCGCAACGGGCGACGCTCTCGGCGACTGCGACGACATCATAATGAAAGTCACGGTCAAAAACAGCGGAAACGTCGCAGGCAAGGAAATCGTGCAGGTTTACTTGCAGCAGCCGATAACCGAAACCGACAGACAGCACGGCGTGCAGAAACCTGCCGTTCAGCTTGTGGGCTTCGGCAAGACTTCGATTTTGGAGCCGAACGCAAGCGAAACCGTGGAAATCAAAATCGACGCGAATAAATGGTTCGCCGCATACGACAGCCGCATAAACGAAAACAGAGGCGGATACGTTTTGAGCGCGGGCGACTATAAGCTCGTTGCGGCTCGAAACAGCCACGAGGCGGTAA
The DNA here is from genome assembly GCA_910588155.1 of uncultured Christensenellaceae bacterium. Classification (GTDB taxonomy): domain Bacteria; phylum Bacillota; class Clostridia; order Christensenellales; family Pumilibacteraceae; genus MGBC157735. The sequence goes on along the minus strand of CAJUPB010000005.1, from coordinate 74,930 downwards.
ACAGTATCTATAAGGCAAACGGAGGAGAAACGGCTTCCAACGAGAATTTCGTCGGCGAATACGGCATAGGCAGTGCGGATAACGTCGAAACCGTTACCGTAAGCGAGACGAGAGCGGCAAGCTATAAGTATTGGACGCAGGGAACAACCGACGACGTTCACAACCTTTTCGCGGACATCGACCCGAATATGGACGACTCTTCCGACAACGACGTGGATTACTTCTCGCGCTACGATTGGGAAACCACGGCGGCGGAACAGTCCAACGGCTATATCGGCGAGGACGCGAGAAACAAGAGGGGCGGAGCGTACGGCAAGACAAACGACTTCCATAAAAAGGACGTTCTGAACTCGGCAAAAATCGATAAGTTCGAGGAGTATTACGGAACACAGTTCGATACGGAGGCGTTCACGTTCGGAAACAGCATCACCGATTATCAGCTTGCTGACCTCATCGGCGTGGAATACGACCCCGCAAGAGGCGCGTCCGAAGATGACGTTCGGAAATGGATGCAGTTCGTGGGACAGATGAGTTCGGACGATATGGCAACGCTGTTCTCCAACGGCCGCAGAAGAACGGTGGCAGTGCCGAGCATAGGCAAACCGGCAACCAGCGACGAAAATGCGTCCAACGGTTTCGAGTGGATATATGCCCTCGGTAAGGACAGCTCCACAAACTACGGTTTCAGAAACAAATTCAACTCCGACGCGAAGAACTGCTATCCGACGGGCTATCCCTGCGAATCCACGGTCGGCGCAACGTTCAACATCGAGCTGGCATACCTTGTCGGTCAGGCTCTCGGCGAAGACGCGCTGTGGAGCGGCGCATCGGGCTTGTACGGCTTCGGATTGGGTATGCAGAGAAACCCGTATCACGGCAGAACGGGCGAGTATTACAGCGACGACCCGTTCCTGACGGGAATAATGGGCGGCTATGCGTCCAAGGGCGCGCAGGAAAAAGGCTTGTATGTCTATAACAAGCATTTCGTACTGAACGACCAGGAAACGAACAGAGGCGGTTTCAGCGCGTGGCTCGACGAACAGACTTTCCGTCAGATATATCTGCGTCCCTTCGAAATGGCGATTGAAATAGGCGACGCTATGAACGTAATGATAGCGTTCAACAAGCTCGGCAGCGCCTGGACGGGCAGCAGCTACAACCTTATGACGAGATGGCTGCGCGGAGAAGCCGGTATGGCGGGATTCGCGGTATCCGACTGGGCGCCGTCCGACGGCGAGCAGTTGGGCTACGGCATACTTGCGGGTTCCAACCTCCTCGACGGACCTGCGGCAGGCTATTCCGCAGGCTGTGACGCGAGATACGACAACAGACTCGTGGAGGCTGCGATACAGATTCTGTACACGACGGCAAACAGCAACGTTATGAACTTCATAGGCGACGACGTGCGCATTTACACATACGACCCGCTGTGGTACGCGACGAGAGACGCAGTTGTGCCTCCCGTTACGATAACGGTGTACGTGCTGTTCGCTTTGAGCGCGGCATTCGTCGTCGGCACGACCGCTTGGGGCGTCGTCGCAGAGTTTATGTCCAAAAAAAGTTTGATGCGGTAAGAGGAAAACAGAACCGCGATTTGTGAAATAAAACAAAAATATCCGCTCGGATTTGCGAGCGGATATTTTTTTGAATCGTCTGTGTTTACACCACGAAATTGATGAGCCGTTGGGGAATGACAATCGTCTTTTTGACGGCAAGCCCTTTCAAAAGCTCTTTGACTTCGGGCAGGTTCATTGCTTCGGCTTCCACGGCTTTGACGTCCTTTGTCGCCGAAAGCGTGATTTTGATTTTCACGCGGCTGTTGATTTGCACGGCGTATTCGATTGTGCTTTTGACCAGCTTGCTCGCGTCGAATTGCGGATATTCGGAAAGGAAAACGCTCTGTTTTCCGCCGCGAAGCTCGTTCAGCTCTTCCGCGAAATGCGGCGCCGCAGGCGCGATTAAAAGCACCAGCTTGCCCGCGACTTCGTTCAAAAGCGCGTAATTCGGCGAGGCGGACGAATTGTACTTGTACATAGCGTTGACAAGCTCCATAAGCCGCGCTATTGCCGTGTTGAACGAGAACGTTTCGAAATCGGAGTTTACTTCCTTTATGCAGTGGTTAAGCGCATATTCCAGCTCGGCTTCGTCGCCGCCGCTCTCTTTCGAGGCGTTTTCGCCGCGCTTCTGCCAAGCCTTGACTATTATGCGCTCGGCTCGGTCGAGGAATTTGGCGACCGAGCGTATGCCGTCGTCCGACCACGGTCCGCCTTCGGTGAAGCGTATGCCGAACATAAGGTAGGTGCGGAAAACGTCCGAACCGTAAAGCGCGATGTATTTGTCGGGATTGATGACGTTGCCTGCGGACTTGCTCATCTTGTTGCCGTCCTCGCCGAGTATCAAGCCCTGATGCACCAGCGATTTGAAGGGCTCGCCGAAAGAGATATATCCCATATCGCGCAACGCCTTGGTTATGAACCTCGCGTACAACAGGTGCATACACGCGTGTTCCGCGCCGCCCACGTACTTGTCCACGGGCAGCATCTTGTTTATGACTTTCGGGTCGAACGCCGCGGAGGCATTCTTATTGTCGGGATAACGCAGATAATACCAGCTCGAACATACGAACGTGTCCAGCGTGTCGGGGTCGCGCTTTGCCGGCGCACCGCACTTCGGGCAGACGCAGTTCATATAGCCCTCGTGAAGCGACAGCGGACTTCTGCCGTCGGGCGTGAAGTTCACGTCGTAGGGAAGAGTGATTGGAAGGTCTTTTTCGTCTGCCGGCACCGCGCCGCACTTCGGACAGTGAACGACGGGTATCGGCGCGCCCCAATACCGCTGACGCGATACCGACCAGTCACGCAGACGGTAATTGATTTTCTTTCTGCCGAGTCCCTTTTCTTCCAAAGCTTCCACGACGGCGAGTTTGCCTTTCTCGCTCGTCAAACCGTCGAACTTTCCGCTGTTTACCATAACGCCGTATTCGGTGTAGGGCAGGGCGCCGTCGCCGTTTTTCGGCTTGATGACCTGCTTGATTTTGAGATTGTGCTTCTTGCAGAACACATAGTCGCGGTCGTCGTGCGCCGCCACACCCATAACCGCGCCCGTACCGTATGTTGCCAGACAGTAGTCCGCAATCCAAACGGGAACGCGCTCGCCGTTAATCGGGTTGATGCAGTATGCGCCCGTGAATACGCCCGTCTTTTCTTTCGCCGTCGATTGCCGCTCTATGTCGCTGGCTTTCGCCGCTTCCTTGCGGTATGCGTCCACGGCGGACTTGTTTTCCGCCGTCGTCACAATGTCCACAAGCCTGTGTTCGGGGGCGAGCACGACGAAACTCACGCCGAAAAGCGTGTCCGCACGCGTGGTGAAAACGGTAATCTTTTCGTCGGAGTTCTCCAAAACGAAATCCACTTCTCCGCCGACGGATTTGCCAATCCAGTTCTTTTGCATAAGTTTGGTTTTCTCGGGCCAGTCGAGGTCGGGAAGACAGTCCAAAAGCTCTTCGGCGTAATCGGTGATTTTAAAGAACCATTGCGTCATATGTTTGCGCTCTATGACCGTGCCGCAACGCTCGCACTTGCCGTCCACGACCTGTTCGTTGGCAATGGCGGTGTTGCAGGAGTCGCACCAGTTCACGGGCGCGAGCTTGCGGTAGGCAAGCCCCTTTTTGTAGAGCTGTAAAAACAGCCACTGCGTCCACTTGTAATAGTTTTCGTCGCAGGTGTACAGCTTGTAATCCCAGTCGAACATCGCGCCCATATCCGAAAGCTGTCGCTCCATAACGGAAATATTTTTCAGCGTGCTGTCCTTGGGGTGAATGCCCGTCTTGATTGCGTAGTTTTCCGCAGGCAGTCCGAACGCATCGAAACCCATAGGCTGGAATACGTTAAAGCCGCGCATCTTCTTGTAACGCGCAAAACTGTCCGTCAAAGCATAATTGAACCAGTGCCCGAGGTGCAGGTTTGCGCCGGAAGGATAAGAAAACATTTCCAAAACATAATATTTGTCGTCCTTCCTATTCGGGTCGAATTTGAGTTTATCGTTCTTGCTCCAACGCTCGTTCCATTTCGAGTCGATTTTGATGTAGTCCATTGACTTCCTCCGCTTTCGATTTTACGCTCTCAATTATACCGCCGCATTGCCGCGTTTGTCAATCGTTTCGTACGTCGCGCCGCATAACTTGCCCGCCCGAGAAACAGAGCGCCGCCGCGCCTAAACCCCGTATCGCCGCAGGACGAGAATTTATGTCGCGTGAAAAGGCAAAATATCTTGTTTGCCGCGAATGGGGAGGACAAGCCCGCGGGGGAGCGTATGCAAAGTACGCTTTTGAAAGACTTTGTGCGTGATATGCCGTCGTGCATATCATAAATAGCCCTGTTTGTAACTTGAAATGACAATTTGTGCCGTAAAATCGACCGTTTATGCAGAACCTATTGATTTTTTTTGTATTTATAGTATAATAGAGGCGTCAAAAGGAAATCGCACAACGCGAACCTGATTTGACAGATTTCCCCCTCCCCCTATGAAAGGAAAAGCGGCGGTCGACCCCGTCGCTTTTCTGCATTCGGGGATTTTTTTTCGTCGAACGAACGACGGTCTTTATCGAAGAAATGTTTTTCTTTTTTACGGTATTTTCAAAACATTGACTTAAACACGGCAAAAGTGTATAATAAGAGCGTATGAAAACCAAAGGAGACCGATTCGTGAATAACGGTTCGAAATATATTCTCTCGATAGACCAGGGCACGACAAGCAGCCGCGCAGTCCTCTTCGACAAAAACGGCAATGCCGTCAAAAAATCTCAAAAGGAATTCAAACAGATATATCCCCGCGCAGGTTGGGTGGAACACGACCCCGAAGATATTTTTCAAAGCCAACTCGAAGTAATGCGCGACGTGGCGCTCGGAGCGGACGTTCTTGCCGTGGGTATAGCCAACCAGCGCGAAACGGTCATAGTTTGGGATAAGACTACGGGCAAAGCCGTGTACAATGCGATAGTGTGGCAGTGCAGGCGGACGGCGCAGGAGTGCGAAAGACTGATAAACGAAGGTTACGAGGAACTGATTTACGAGCGCACGGGACTGCCGACCGACGCATACTTTTCGGCTACGAAACTGAAATGGATATTGGACAACGTGGACGGAGCGAGAGAGCGCGCCGCAAAGGGCGAGCTGCTGTTCGGAACGGTGGACAGCTTTTTGATGTGGCGCCTTACGGACGGAAAGGTGCACGCCACCGATTATACGAATGCGTCGAGAACTATGCTGTTCAATATTCACAAGCTGGATTGGGACGAGGATTTGCTGAAAATATTCGATATTCCGCGCTCGATGCTGCCAAAAGTCTGTCCTTCGGGGCACATATACGGCGAGATTGCACACGGACTGCCTTGCGGGGGAGTAAAGATAGCCGCCGTCGCTGGCGACCAGCAGGCGGCGCTCTTCGGTCAGCTCTGCTTCAAAAAAGGTCAGGTCAAAAATACGTACGGCACGGGCTGTTTTCTGCTTATGAACACGAAAGACGTGCCCGTCAAAAGCAATAGGGGAATGATTACCACGCTCGCCGCAAGTATGACGGACGGCAGACCGGACTACGCTCTGGAAGGCAGCGTCTTTATGGCGGGAGCCATAGTGCAGTGGCTGCGCGACGAAATGAAAATCATAGAGAGAGCGGCGGAAACGGAAGCCGTCGCAAACAGCGTCCCCGATACGCAGGGCGTGTATATCGTGCCCGCTTTCGTCGGACTCGGCGCGCCGTATTGGGACAGCGAGGCGAGGGGAACGGTGACGGGATTGACGCGCGGCGCAAACAGGGCACACTTTGTGAGGGCGGCGCTGGAAGCAATCGCCTATCAGGTGTTCGACCTCGTTCACGCTATGGGACGCGATTTGGGACAGGATATAGACGACCTCTGCGTGGACGGCGGCGCGTCGGAAAACAACTTTTTGATGAAGTTTCAGGCGGATATTTTGGGTGCGAAAGTTCTGCGTCCTTCCGAGACCGAAACCACGGCTCTCGGCGTGTGCTACCTTTCGGCATTGACGGTCGGCGCGGTGAAAAGCACGGAACAGCTCGGCAAAAACAGAAAGGCGACGGCTTTCGAACCCACGATGGACGCTTCGGACAGAGAACGGTTGATAGAAGGTTGGAAGCTTGCGGTTTTGCGCGCGCGTTGGAAGTGAGAAGGAGATTTTGAAATGGTAGAGGCGATAGTGTTCGATTTGGACGGAACTCTTTTGAATACGTTGGACGATTTGCAAGACAGCACAAACTATGCTTTGAAGCAGTGCGGCTTTGACCCGCGCGGCTACGAAGAGGTGCGCTCTTTCGTCGGAAACGGAGTGAGACTTTTGATAGAACGCGCCGTGCCGCAGGGTACGGATAAAGCGCAGGTCGAAAAGTGCTTCGAGATTTTTACCAAGCACTACGACAAGAATATGGAGAATAAGACAAGACCTTACGACGGCGTGGAACAAATGCTGGAAGAAGTGAAGAAAAGGGGATACAAGACGGCTGTCGTTTCCAATAAATACGACAGCGCCGTCAAAAAACTCGTCGGCGAACGCTTCGGAAAATATATCGGTCTGGCTGTCGGAGAAAGCGAGACGGTCAAGAAAAAACCGTCGCCCGACGGGGTGTGGGCGGCGCTCGAAAGTCTAGGAGTCAAAAGGGAATCGGCGGTGTACGTCGGCGATTCCGACGTGGACGCAATGACCGCAAAAAATGCCGGGCTTCGCTTTGTCGGCGTCACGTGGGGCTTCCGAGACAGAGAGCTTTTGGAAAGCCTCGGCGCGGACAGAATAATAGACAACCCGTCCGAACTTGTCGCCGCCGTGGAATCATTCGCTTGACTTTCGGCGTACAAACGGCTATAATTAAATAGCTTTTAGCAATGCAAAAAAGTCGGAAAGAATATGCCCGACCTCGACAGCAATCGCGGTGTCGCAACTTTCGACCGCAATTGCGAAAGTGCGGAATGCACCCTAATCGAGTGTAAAAGTCGGAATGAATATATCAGAAATCCGACCCCCCCCGACCGAAAGCGACAAAAGCCGTATTGCGGCGTGAACCTTAAATCACCTGCGACTGCCGCGCATTGCCCGAACCCGACCTCGACCGCAATCGCCCGTATTGCACAACTTTCGAGCGGGATTGCCGAAAAGTGCGGAATGCATACGTGAATAGCAACCGCTTGAACGGGCAAAACAAAAAGCAATGCCCGAAACGTCGCTGCTGCGTTAGAGCGCCGGTCGACTGCGAGCGGCAGTAATCGCTATATAAATCTGTTTCCGTAGTTCAATGGATAGAATAGTGCCCTCCTAAGGCATAGATTCGGGTTCGACTCCCGGCGGGAACACCAAAAAGCGTAAAATATTCAGTTCTATATTATATCGGCGACGGAGATTTTCGCGTGAAAAAACAATGCTGTCTGAAAATCGGTTTAATGTATTTTTTATCGGTACTGCTTTTGTTTTGTGGCAGTATATCCGTATCCTGCGCGCCGAAAAGTCAGGATTCTGACCCGGAGTACGGGCAAACAAAACAAGTTGAAACCAATAAGCGACTGAAAGTGAATCTTTTGGAATCGCCTATGGGCGTTGAAAAGGACAAACTGTCGTTTAGTTGGATGACGGAGGACGACGGCAAAGATTTTATACAAACGGCGTATCGTATTGTAATTGCCCGAGGAGAGAAAAATTTTTACGACGGGATATATATTAAAGATACCGGTTGGATAAAGTCGTCGCAAAGCACGGCGGTAAAAATAGAGGGACTTTCCGAACTGCTGGCGCAGGACAGCCTGTATTATTGGGCTGTCGCCGTCAAAGACCGAAACGGACGCGAAAAAGAGTTTTCCGCTCCGCAAGCGTTTTCTACGGCAGTTACGCAGTGGCAGTCTACGGCTGGTATTTGGGCGGAAATAGATAATGATGAAAACAGATTTGACGATTTTGTTTTTCTGCGCTACGAATTCGATTTTTCTCTTAAACAGTTTAAAGAAATCGACCGAGCAGTGCTTTCGGCAACCGCGCGTTCGCCCGAACCGACGCGTCAGTTTGTGTACAATTTATACATAAACGGAAAGTGTGTGGGAGTCGGTCCGTCCAGATACGGTAAGACGGAAAACGGGGAACGGGAAATCCTCTATTATAACAGTTATGACGTAACCGACAAAATCGCTTTTGGCAAAAATGCGATTGGCGCGATATGTTATGCAACCGTCGACAGGAGTTTTCTTTGCCGATTAAAAGTATTTTACAAAGACGGCAGCAGCGAAATTATAACCGATACGGCTGCCGACGCGTCGAAGTGGAAGTCATTGAACGGCGACCGCGCGTTCGGAAAAAGCAATTCCGTCGGCACGGGTTACTATACTGCTGCGGCAAACAATATCGACGCGAGGTATTATCCGTTCGAATTTTATAATAGCGGTTTTGACGATAGCGAGTGGAAGCCCTGTTGTGTGAGAGCGCCCATTGACGAGGGATTGGAGCTTATGCCGTCGTGCATCGATAACGTCAGCCGTTACGATAGCCCCAAAGACCGTATGACGATTACAAAAAAGGAAGATGTCTATATCGTCGATTTGGGACGTGAAATCGTCGGCGGGTTTCGTTTTAACATAGTTGCGCCGCAGTATTGCGAAATGGAAATTCGTTTCGGTGAACAGCTTGATTCTGCCGGGCACGTCAAATTTCAGATGCTTACGGATAATGTTTACGTCGAGAATTGGAAGCTGAAAGAAGGCGAGCAAACAATCGAAACCGTCGATTTGCTGACCTATCGCTATGTTGAGATATTGAATTCGCCGACGCCTATACGGAAAGATATGGTGTGCGGAAGGGAAGTACGGAAGGAATGGGACGAAGAAGAGAATGCCTTCGATTCGGACAACGAGCTGTTAAACGACCTTTATCGGCTGGTGCGGCATACCGCCAAGGTGACATCGCAAGACCTTTTCGTGGACTCCCAATCGCGCGAACGCTGTGTGTACGAAGGGGATTGCTTAATCAATATGTTGCTGTCATATGCGTTTCAAGACGATTACGGCGTCGCGCGGTTTTCGGCGGAATACCTTTATACGCACGGCACGTGGCCGTCGGAATATGTGCTGTACTGCTCTCGTATGGCGCTGGAAGACTATATGACGACAGGGGATATTTCTTCGCTGAAACGCTACTACGACGTTTTGAAAACCAAAACGTTCACGCGGTATTTCGATGCCTATGACGAACTTCTGAACGACGGAACATTAACGGGCGAGAATACGTTCAACCGAATATTGGTAGATTGGCCGGAAGAAGAACGCGGCGGGTACGATATGGACGTAACCTATAATACAGTGTTCAATGCGGTAGCCGTCGCGTCTTATAGGGAGCTTGCGCAAATCGCAAGTATTACGGGTAATAAAACCGACGCCGCAGAGTTTTCAGCTATGGCGGACAGACTGTGCGCTTCTATGATTGATAAGCTGTACGACCCCGCAACGGGCGCGTTTGCGGACGGATATTATCGCGGCGGTAAGGCGTCGGCGCATATATCCCAACACGCCACGGCGTTTGCTTTGTACGGCGGCGTATATTCCGACCGCGTTATGGCGGATAAAATGGCGGCATATTTAAAAAGCCGAGGAAAAATCGAAATGAGCGTTTACGGCGCATTTTTTCTTCTCGAAGGACTGTATTCTTCCGGACACGGCGATATAGCAAATGCTTTACTGTTGGACGGCGATACGAAAGAAGGGGCAAGAACGTGGGCGTATATGATGTATTCGTTGGGCGCGACCGTTTGCGCCGAAGCGTGGAGTCCGCAGCATAAGGATAATATGACGCTTTCGCATCCTTGGGGTGCGGCGCCGGCTTCCGCCATTGTACGCGGAATGTTCGGCATTAAATGTACGAAAGCGGGTTATGAAACTTTCGACGTTAGGCTGTGCACAAAGCCGATACGGCGGGCGACTATAACGGTGCCTACCGTCCGCGGAAAAATAAAGGTGGCTTTCGAACGGAAAGCGCAAATTTTTTCCGCGTCGGTGACTGTCCCTGCAAATTCGCAGGCAACGGTGTATCTTCCTGCGGAACCAGACTCCGAAGTATGGGTGGATAACATTAAAACCGCTGCCGTATATGACAACGGTTTTGTTGCGGTAACGCTTGGGTCTGGTGCGCGTTCCATCATTGTTCGATAGACGGAAAAGCAGTACCGCCTAACGGAAAAGCTTTTCCGAAATTAAAAATGTCCGAAAAAAGTCTGTGATACAATCATTTTTTCGCCGACTTTTTGTTTTTGCTGCGGTAAAAGAAGTTTACGATGACGGTGGGCGCGTCGAACGGTATAGGAAATCGATGGCTCTATTCCGAAAACGAATTTAGTTAGACGCAACAAAAAGAATTTTTGCCGCTCATTGAACGGAAGGAGCGTACTCAAAATAAAAGCGGACGAACGTCCGCTTCTTTATTATCTGTTGTCGATTTTTTCGGGATACATATCGTGTTGCGAAAGCCTGTCCAGAGCTATCTGTTCCCACTTGGTCCCTTTTTTGCCGTAGTTGCAATAGGGGTCTATGGAAATTCCGCCGCGGGGCAGAAATTTGCCCCATACTTCGATATATGCAGGGTCCGTCAAATCAATAAGGTCGTTCATAATTATGTTCACGCAGTCCTCGTGAAAATCGCCGCGGTTTCTGAACCCGAAAAGATAAAGCTTTAAAGATTTGCTTTCAACCATCTTTTCGCGCGGTACATACGAAATGTGAAGCGTGGCAAAATCGGGCTGACCCGTAATGGGGCAAAGACTTGTGAATTCGGGACAGTTGAACTTTACGAAATAGTCTCTTTCCCGGTGCTTGTTTGTAAATGTTTCCAAAACGGACGGGTCATAGGTTTGCGGATATTCGGTATTGCCGTTTCCGAGCAGGGTAATACCTTCGTTCTGTTTTTCTCTTGACATTATTATTCTCCTTTTATTGCGGGGTCTTGTGTTCCGTTGGCTTCAAATGCGGCGGCGCGGTCGCGGCAGGTGGCGCATACGCCGCAAGGCTTTCCGCCGCCCGAATAGCAGCTCCAAGTATATTGATACGGAACGCCGAGTTCAAGCCCCTTTTTGACAACCTGCGATTTGTTTAGGTTTACAAAGGGCGCCAGAATTTTAAGCTGTCCGCCGCTGCCCGTATAAATGGCTTCGCCCATCGCGGAATTGAACTTCTCGCTGCAATCGGGATAGGCGTTGCCTGCCGCATCGTCACCGTGCGCGCCGTAATATATCACTTCGCACCCGAGAGACAGCGCCACGCTTGCCGCTGCCGAAAGAAACAGCCCGTTCCTGAAAGGAACGTATGTTGAAACGGGTTTGCCGCCCGTTACGGAGAGCTGTTCGGCATAGCTTTGCAGGGGAATGGCATTGGTCGACTCCGCCAAAAGCGAACAGTCCGAACCCTCGAATATGACCGAAAGGTCAAGCCGCTTTAAAACAACGCCGTAAAAGTCGGCAACTTTTTGTGCGGCGTCAATTTCTTTACTGTGGGTCTGACCGTAATAAACGGAAAGGGCGTAAACTTCCGCCGCGCCGTATTTTCGAACCGCAAGTCCGAGACAGGTCGCGCTGTCCACGCCGCCGCTTAATAAAACAAGTGCTTTCATATACTGTCTCCTAAAAGATTTTGCAGGGAAACGTCGTCTTTGAACGCGCCGAAGTAAGTTTTGGTAACCGTTTTCGACGATACGTTTTTTATTCCGCGCGAAGTCATACAGCTATGGCAGCCTTCTATCCTTACGCCGACGTCGGGAGATAAAGCCGCCAGCGAAATTATCTCGGCAATGTCCCGACCCAAACGCTCCTGTAATTGCAGCCGCTTTGCCGCCATATCGCATATGCGTGCGATTTTGCTGAGGCCCAGAACTCTTCCGCGCGGAACGTACGCCACGTCGACTTTCATATCGTACATAAGCGCCATATGATGCTCGCAATAGCTGAACACGCTTATGTCCTTTATGACCACTGCGCCGCCCGAATTCGGGTCGGACGGAACTTCGAAAGTTTTTCCGAACATTTCCGCAATTTCGCGGTTGGTGTATTTTATACCTTCAAACGCTTCTTCGTACATTCGCGCCACGCGCGCGGGCGTTTCGCGCAGACCTTCTCTGTCCGGGTCTTCGCCTATGGCAACCAATATCCCGCGAATATGTTTTTCTATTTCTTTGTTATCCATACTTTCTCCTATACTCCGCGCATATCGGGTTTCCAGATGATTTTGTGTAACTGTAATTGCAGGCGCACGCCGTTAAGTTTCCGCTCTTTCATAAACTCCGCTATTTCTTCGGGCTTGATTTCTCCGAACACGGGGCTGAAATAAACTCGGCACCTGTCTGTAAGTCCGTATTCGTTTATAATTTCTTCCGCCCGCGCCAAATCGCGCATATCGCCGACCACAAACTTGACCGCATCGCATAACGTGAGGTAAGAAAAGTTTTCGGTCAGCATATATTTTTCCATTCCGCTCGAAGGAAGTTTATAATCGGCGGTGACGGCGGGGCGGGGAGAGAGGGAAACAATATCTTTTATAGGCACGCTTCCGTTGGTTTCAATTTCGATTTTTGCGCCCGACGTTCCCAGCCGCACTATAAGCCGCGCAATATCCTCCTGTAAAAGCGGTTCGCCGCCTGTCAGGGTAACGTTCTTTACGCCCGTCGATTTCACATATTCGACAAGGTCTTCTGCGGAAGCAAGCTCGTATTTTACGTCGGCGGTATTTGCCCAGCGCGTGTCGCAATATCCGCAATTGAGATTGCAGCCGCAAAACCGCAGAAACGCGGCAAGCTCGCCCGCGCGCGGACCTTCGCCGTTTAGGCTTACAAATTTCTCGGCAACTTTAAAACAGGACATATCATTCATCGTACACCTCACTCGCCGTACACCGCACAGTTTTCCGGCGACTCGTAAACGGTCACGCTGGATACGGGCAGACCCTTGTTGCAAAGGTCGGCATATATGTGCGCGGCAAAGTTTTCGGCAGTGGGTCTGAAATCTGTTTCGGTCAAGGAAAACCCTTCTTCTTTAAGCGCGGAAACAGTCGCGGGTTTAAGGGTGTTTTTTTCGTAAATAAGCGTATGGTCAAAGCTTTCCGCCAGCTTTTTTACTGCCTGCTTAAAATCTCCGAAGTCCAAAAGCATACCGCGCTTTTCGCCGCTTTCTTGCAATTTGCCGCCGCTTATTTTTACTTCCACAACCCAGTGGTGACCGTGAATATTTGCGCACTTGCCGTTGTATCCGTGAAGAAAGTGTGCGCTGTCAAAACAAGCCGAAGTTTTTAAATAATACATAACTCTCCTTATTGCGAAAAAAATACAGTCGCAACAAAACGACTGCACCCAAAACGACTCTTTCCATTCAGATGCCCTGGTTTTGTTTAACGACAGGATGGCGCAAACGAACTGTCTGTTTGATTTGGCTATATAATACCACGCCGCAACGCATATGTCAACTCAATTGTTGGGCTGTTCGACCGATTTTCCGAAAATAGTTATTGCGTTATATTCGGCTTGTTTTTCGCCGACTTTTTGATTTTGCTGTGGTAAAAGAAGTTTACGATGACGGTGGGCGCGTCGAACGGTCGGTCGAAAACGTCTTCGTTTGTCAGATACTCCAATCCCTTCGTCTTTGCCCATTCTTGCAATTCGCCGTCCAAAGCCTGCCAATAACAGTCGTTGCCTTTTGTGTAAATGTCCCGATATAACGGAATAAGCTGCGGGCGGCTGGCGGCTATGTACTCCGTGATGACGGGCTTGAAAGTGCCGCGCAAATTCAGATTTTCCAACCATATCAGATTGCAGTCGCCCCGCGCTCTCTCGATAATTTCCTTTACGTTCGTGATTTCGGGGAAGATGGGGGATATGAAACAGGTGGTCTTGACTTTTGCATCGTGAAAGACTTTCATAGCCGCCAGCCTGCGTTCAATCGAAACTCCTCTGTCCATATCGCGCCTGAAATTTTCGTCGAGCGTGTTTACGGACCAAGACACCGTCGCATTGTCGAAACTCTTGATGAGGTCCAAATCCCGCACAATCAAATCGCTCTTCGTGGATATTGATATGATTGCGCCGCTGCCTTTCAGCTCTTCGAGCAAAGTCCGCGTGCGCAGATACTTTTCTTCCGCAGGCTGATACGGGTCTGTCACCGAACCTATGAATATTTCCTTGCCCCGGTACTTTTCCGCATTCTTTATGGGCGTCCAGAACTTTACGTCCGTAAATTCGCCCCATTCCTCCGTGCGCTTTGTAAACCGCTTCATAAAGCACGCATAACAGTATTTGCAGGCGTGCTCGCAACCCGTGTACGGATTTGCCGAGTAGTCGCATACCGGCAGATTGGATTTCGTCAAAATGTTGTTCGTCGCTGTTTCTCTTATAATCATAGCTTTTCTCCGTCAAACGAATGGGCGTGTCTGTCAAAGTATTTTTTCCATACCTGTTTTTTGCACGCACATACCTATTTTCGTGTAAAAATCAACCGCTTCTTTGTCATATAATATTATAACATCGAAGCCGCTTAAAGTCCATTGTTTTGCAGTTGCCGTCAAATAAAACCGTATGACGTATTGCGCTTTTTGAAAGACAGACAAGACAATTTTCCGCCTGTGTCGAAAATACAATTGTCGACACGGGGTGGGAAAATCTCGGGGGGGGGACAAGTCGGATTTTGCAAATTGCCGACAAGGGGTCGAAAAATAGAGCGTTGTTCGGGACGGCGAAACGTAAAAACGGCGTATATTGCGCGAAAAATGAAGAAAAATTCACTTTTTTGTGCCGAAATACTTGACAGGGCTTATCGGGGGGGGGTACAATTAAAGCGTAGTTATTTTTGAAAAATGCTATATACTCCGCAGAAGCCCCTGATATTCGATACGTAGAGTCAAAGCGGAAATAATGTATAAGGAAGCTGTGAGTATGACTGAAAAACTTAAACGGGCGGTTTGGATACTTGTTGCGACGTTGATATTTGTCTGCGTTGCCTTTTGCGTTCTGACGTTTCTTCCCGAAAGAACAAACGCTTCGGAAGGCGTTTCGAAAGCTCCCGCGGTAATAGTCGGCGGCAGCAACGGCGACTCCTATTCCGACGATTCTCTGACTTACGCTATGGAATATGACACGTCGGGAGGCGGTTGCGTCTGGACGGGATTCACCGCTTACAACGGAGGCGCCAAAGTCGATTTGGTCATTCCCGCAAAAGTGACGGGAATAAATTTGAATGCGGGCAGCAATAAGGGGTTGCTTTCCTTTTTCAAACCCAACCTTGTTTCCATTTCCTTCGAAACGGGAAGCAGGCTAACTTCGTTCGGAACCGATTTTCAGGGACTCGAAGGTTTGACTTCCGTGTCCTTCGAGAATGCGGAATCTTTGACGCAGATAAACGCGCAGGCGTTTTACAACTGTAAATATCTCGAAAGTCTGTCGTTGAAAGGTGCGAAAAAACTTACGACGATAGGCGCAAGCGCGTTCGAGGAATGCCAGAGAATGCAATATGCCGACCTGTTCTCCGCGGAAGTTGCGTCGAAAGATACGGGCACGGCTTTAAAGACAATCGGAAGCTATGCGTTTAAAGGTTGCGCGAAACTGCATACTGTGGCAATTCCCGACAGCGTGTCGTCGATAGGAGACCAGGCATTTTTTGGCTGTCAGACATTGCACAGCATAAATCTTCCGAGCAGCCTGGTCAAACCCGCCGACCTTTCGGCAAGTACGTTTGTAAGCGCTTTCAACAGTTGCCATAAGCTGGCGGAAGTGGAAAACAATTCGCCGTATACCGAAGCCGAACTTCGTATTTATGCGGGATTTGAAAACGCTTTGAATATTTACGACCCCGATGCGACGAGCGGAAACAATAAACCCTATCTTTTCAAGACGACGAACAACCTCGTGTTCTGTAAGAATACGGGCAGGACGAGCGCGCTTGCGGCGGGTGCGAACTATACCATAGGCAATTGGTATTTTATACAGCTCGACAATACGGGTTACGAATGGACGAGCAACGGCGAAACTCCTCTCGGAACGTTCTCGAATTCCGCGGATATGGCTCCGCTCTATAAACTGCCCGAAGAAATATCGCTTGCCGAGGATTTCGACACGGCAAAGTCGCTCGACCCGACCGTGTATGATTTGAGCATAGAGAAAAGAGTGGTAAACGACAGCCATAACTCCGCATATGCGTATATAGACTCTTGCGGCAAGTGGAACAGAATCGATTTCAACGATGCGAAATACAACGCCGATTTCCCGAGCGGAAGAAAGATAACGAGCTACGACATAGGCAGCCACGCCTGCTTCTGGATATGGTGTATGAAAATCGAGATTCCCGATGCCGTGAAAGTGGTGGGCAATAATGCGTTCAACGGCGCAAGCGTGTCGGGCGTAAAACTCGGCAGAAACTTGACCCACGTCGGAACAAACGCATTTGGCGGCGGCGGTAACGAAAAGTTCATACACGTGGAAAAGACGAGCGGCGTGACATACGGCGACAATGTATTCACGACGTCGGGCGCAAACGAAACCAAAACCAAAAACTTCATTTTCCCGAACAGCAGTTCCGTCGTGTCTGGCAGCCCGTTCAATATAGTGGGTGCCAACCGCACGTATTACGTGAATATCGTGCCGAACGTCGTCGAGGGCAATTCGGTTACGAAGCTCGACCCCGTCGTCGGCTTGCACGGCAAATCGGCGGCTTATACACGGCAGTGGGACTACCGTTGGAAAGAGGGCGAGTTCAAGCTGCCGACCGCTCCCGGTTACAGCTCGACGGTTTGGTACAGAAACAAGGAGTTCGCTTCGTCTCTGACGGCTGATGCCGCGTGGATTACCGAACAGTTGAAACAGACGGGCGACACTATAAACGTGTATGCAAACAAGGTCGCGGTTCCGAGCTTTTCTTCCACTGCGATAGACCGCTCGTACAGAACCGAGGGCTATACCTTGCAGTCCGTGGACGAGGGTACCGTTTTGCACGAAGCGGGACTCACCAACCTTTCCGATTACAACGTTCGCATAAGCTCGTACACGGATATGAGCGGAGCGGAAACGACGGATTTGACGGACACGTCGCTTACCGATGCGGGCGTGTATAAACTTTCGGTTGAACTGAACACGAAGTGGGGAACTTTCGCGGGCGACACCAAACCCGCGGTTATAACCGTCAAAATCGACAAACAGATAATCAATCTGAACGGCTACGACGCGTTGCATTGGGTGCAGAAAAGCAACGGTTCGCAATTGTCGAGCGGCGACTTGTATTATTATTCCGAAGACGGCTACCATACGCAGCCGAAACAGACGGAACCGGAAGACACTTTGGCGGTCAGTCACGGCTATGTCGGATACAGCGTCAATCCGCAGTCCATCGTACTGTCCGACACCTTGAAATCGGATATCTACGGCATAACTTACGGCGGCGATACAAACGTCACTGCGGTCGGTCAGTATTCCGCGACCGCCACGCTGACGCTCGACGGAGTGGCAAACGCCCAAAACAACTATGTGTTCTATATAGACGCATACAGCCAGGATTTGGTTTCCAGACAGATAATAGTCACGGGCGACGCGGAAGGCTTCGGCTTCAACCGCTATACGCGCATAACCGTCAGCAAACGTTGGTATATCGTCAACGTCGGCAACAAAATAATCGTGCAGGGCACGAGCGACGATTACGAGGTCGTTTCCGGCAACAGTTGGACTTACGGCGACAGCGTGACTTTGAACAAGCCGACCGCCGTGCATACGCAGACGCTGAACGGCGACGTCACTTCCGAAGTTACGTTGACGTTCGTTTTGAGCCGCTTCAACGGCACGACTTACGAGAACGTCGGCACCGACGAACAGCTCTCCGTAAAAGACCGCTTCGACGACTATATAAACACGTCTATGCCCGTCGGCAGATACCGCGTGCGCATAAACGTGCCGAGAGTGGTGACGGAAGACACTACGTACTATCCCGTGGATATGACCTACAACTTCACCGTCAACGAAAAGCCGCTTGCCGAGGCACAGAAAAATGCGGTAAACAATGCACTGAAAAATGCGTCGTTCGAACATCTTGCGGACGGAAACGCACACTTCTATAAAGAGGAGCAGATAAATAACGCGGCTTATGCCGAGGCTTTGAAAAATCTGCTCGCAACCGACCCGCAGACGGAAAGAAAGGGCGTGTGGGCGACGGACAGCGAATATTTCAATGCGTTTTACGGCAACTTCCGAATCACGTATACTTTGGACGGAATAGCGGGAAACGCATACTACGACGAAAGCAGTTTCAGCGATACCCGTCTGACCGCACCGAGAGCGCGCGGACAGTATACGGTGTACTATCGGCTTACCGCGCCCAACTATGCGCCGCTTGTGAATACGTCGGTGGAGTTGGAAAGACGCGAATATAAGTTCGACGTGACTGTCTACGAACATATCGACCTGTTCACTTTGGATAACGTGACGTACACGGGCGGCGACGCGCTGGCAAATATTCCCGCAAACGCCAATTACAGAATAGTGTGGAACACCGAAGCAGGCTACTACGTCAATGCGACGAAGGGCAACGCCGACCGTTCCGCGCGCGAAGTGCGGCTGGTCGTGAATAACCCGACGCTGTTCCGTTGGAATCCCGACACCGTGATAGACGGTGTGCGCGAGTTCTCCGGCGATACGGCAACGCTTTATTACGAGATAGAAAAAGCCCAAAACGGCTTCAACCCGAACGCTACGCCGAGGGTGTCCTCGTGGCAGTGGAAGTCTTTCGACCCCGACCTCAACGTCATAGTTGCGGAGCAAAAGGGCGACGGCGAAAAAATTCTGTATTCCGTATACAAAATCACGGACGGCGAAACCGAATATCTCGCGCAGAATTTCAGCCTTGTCGGCGGCAAAGTTCCGTCGGAAATCGTGAACAAGCTGAACACTCTGAACGTCGGCGACAAATATTTTCTGACCGCCGAGATAACCGAGGGCTATAACTATTCGGCATACAGTTGGGACGCAAACTTTCCGCTCGAAGTCACAAAGGCGTATAACTCTTTCGAGATAACGCCGAGCTTCACGAGTTGGAACTATAAAGACTTCGACGAAGACAGGAACTTCATAAGCGGCGCCACGCTGTACGGCGCGGACGAAACCACGATTACTTACGGCATTTACTTCGATGCGGCACATACTAGCGCCGTCACGAATCTTGCCTCGTTCACCGATGTTTCCGCGGTAGTGACGTACATCGACGCTCTGGAAAGCGGCAGATACTATCTGTACGCGTCGGCAAACGGCGGCACGAACTATTCGGGCGCAACGGCGGCGTCTCCGTTCGTGGTTCTCGCGGCGGATAACTCTTGGAAAACCCCCGTGGAACTGAACGGCTGGACTTACGGCGACAGCGTGACCTGGAACGCGCCCGTACCCGTCTTTTCGGGAACGGTGACGTATTCGCTTACGGGCGGCAGTCTTGCAAGTCCGATAACTTCGATAAATTCCGCCGCGCTCTCCGCTCTTTCTGCGGGCAGCTATACTCTGACCGTTCGGGTCGCCGAGGGCGTCAGCAGCTTGGATACGGGCGACAAAACGATATTGAATTATAAAGCGATGACGGACGTCGTTTACTTCGAGGTATCGAAAGCCGCAGGCGGCTTTACGACCAACCCCTCGGCGGCGGGCTGGACGTACGGACAGAGCAAGCCGACGCATTCGTCGGGAACGCCGATTGACGCTTCGGCGACGGTTTCTGCCGGTTACTATAAAGCCGTATACCGCGACAATGCGTGGGTGATGTCGGATAAGCTGACCGAAAGCGAGTTGGAAGACGGTATGCCGAAAAATGCCGGCGACTACTTCTGGTTTGTGGAAGTCGGCGCGACGGCAAATTACGAAAAGAACGAAGCGTCGGTGCTGTTCTCCGTCGCAAAGGCGACGAACGGCTTTAAAGGCGGCACGCCCGTGCTCGTCGGTTGGACTTACGGCGAATATTCGAAATCGCCCTGGACGATGCCGACCGTCGAAGAAGGCACGGTTTCCGTGAGATTGAGTACGGAAACCAACCAAATAGAAGATATAGATGCGAAGTTCGCTTCTCTCGACGCGGGCAACTATACGCTTATGATAACCGTAAGCGTGCCCGAAAACGGCAACTATACGCAAGTTCCGTCCGTGGAACTTCCGTTCACCGTCGGCAAGGCGGACAACGAATGGACGGTAAATCCCGCAAGCTGGGTCAAATCGTGGACGTGGGGCGTAAGCGAGGAAGATTTCGCTTGGAGCAATCCGCAGGTCAAATACGAGGCGGCGCAAAGCGAAGTCATAATAACCGTCGAGTCGGAAGACCACGAGAATATAGTGACGAGCAATTTGAGAACGCTGAACGCTGGAACGTACACGCTGACCGCGCGCGCGTTGGAAACCAAGAATTACCACCAGATGACGACGACGGGCATAGTCGTCAAAATCGAAAAGGTGAGAAACGGTTGGCTTTTGGAACCGCAGATAAACGATTGGGTTGTCGGCGGTATGGAAAGCAACGTCGTCGCAATTCCGCAGTACGGCGAGCGCACCGACGTGGTGTTCAAGTACTATAAGGCGACGCAGAATGCGGACGGAACTTGGTCGAAAGACGAGTCCACGGAATCGGGCAGACCCAGCGCGGCGGGCGATTATATCCTGCTCGCAAGCACTCCTTCGGGAACAAATTGGTATTCCGTGTCCAACGAGTACCATTTCAAAATAGAACAGGCGGTCGTCAATTGGATAGTGACCCCGAACGTCAGCCGTTGGAATTGGCACGAATACGACAAGACGGTAAACCTGTTTACCGCTCTGCCGACCTCGCGCGGAAAAGTGACTTACGAGATAAGGAAAATCGACGGAAGCAAGATAGAGGGCTTGGACGCGATAGAGTTGGACGGCTCCGGCTTCGTAGACGACGCAACGGCAAAAACGCTGTACGACCTGCCGAGCGGAGATTATTACCTGATAGTGCACGTTGCGGCGACGAACGATTACGGCGCATATGACTACGGCACGAACAAAGAACTCACGTTCGACGTCGGACGGGCAAGCAACTATTGGGAGGAATCCCTCGACATAACCCGTTGGATGTACGGTCAGTACAACGCCAATTCGATATTCGTAACCGCAAAAGTCAGATACGGCGACATAACGGTTCGCATAACCGAGGAGGCCGGCGGAGAAGCCGTCTACGAGGAAGTTATTCTCAACGACGGAACGAGAACGACAAACGTCAACAACCTTGCCAACGCGCAGGCAGGCAAGTATATGCTGACGGCGGACGTGCCCGAAACCAACGACTACGAGGGCTTGGCGGCTCGCGTCGTGTTCGAGATTTTCCCGACCGATTACGAGACAATGGTCAACTATTGGGACGTTCTTCCGAATATTCAGAGTTGGACTTTCGGCGAACAGCCTTCCGTACCCGTGGGCGCGGCTCACTTCGGCAGAGTGGTGTTCAGATACAGACTGCGCGACGAGGCAGACCATAAGGCGACGGAAACCGTTCCCACCGCTCCCGGCAAGTATACGATGATTGTCAACGCGTTGCCGGAAGGCGTACACCGCGGCTTGACGGCGAAAGTGGACTTCGAGATATACGAGAAACCTCTGCTCACGAACAGCTTCGTCGTGAACCCGAATATGAAAGATTGGATTTTGGGTCAGACGGGCGAGCTTGTTTGGCAGGCGGAGGCTTGCGACAGCTATACGATTGTTTATATGACTGCGGACGGAACCGTCATAGACGGCGTTCCTTCCGAGCTCGGCGAATATAAAGCGGTGATAACCGTGGAAGCGGACGGATATAAGACGCTGACCGCAACCGTGGACTTCTCGGTGGTGTCCGACGATTTGTCGGGCGAGGGCGTGCTGACGGCAGTCTGTTTGGGACTCGTGCTGACGGCGATAGCCGCAGGCGTGGTGGCAATAATTTTTGTTGGTAAAAACGTTTCCGGTAAAAGGAGGAAAGTATAATGAGTAGTTTGATTGCGAGTAACAGCATAGCTCTGACGGTATTGTTGATTGCGTTGGTGATACTCATAATAGTGTTGACCGTTTTGGCGACGATGTTCGTCATCGGAATTCGAGGCAAGAACGGTTCTTCGGAAGACACGTCGGTGAAAGAGGCGGAGGCAACCGTCGCCGAGCGTCCGACGCAAAGACAGAACTTTTTGGTGTCCCTGCCGTCGACCTATCAGCAGCAGGTAAAGGAAGAGCCGAAGACGGAAGAATTGGCGTCGGAAGACCCCGTTCCCGCGCTCTCCGCACCCGAAGAGAAAGCCGAAGAGCAGGAGGAGGAAGAGCCGGAAGCGCTTCCCGAACCCGAAGACGACGACGAGGACGACGAGGAAGACGCGACTTTCGTCACGGAGGGACGCGACAAAGTGCGTTACGAACGCAGCTTCACGGCAAAACTCATTCAGAATAAGGACGAGGTCAAAGAGTGGTACTCGGAAATCAAAAACGAGCTGCTGTCCTATCATAAGGTGCGCGACCGTATGAGTTGGAAGCGCGAAACTTACCGCCGTGGCAGAAACACCGTCGCGCGCTTCGTGGTGCGCGGCAAGACCCTTTGCCTTATGCTCGCCGCAGACCCGAAGAAATACGAGGGAAGCAAGTTCGCAGTGGAAGACGTATCAAACGTCGGCACGACTTCGGACACCCCTTGCCTTTACAGGATAAAGAGTTCGCGCAGAGCCAAATATGCGAAAGAGCTAATCGCCGAAGTAATGGCGGATGCAGGCGCGGTGAAAAAGCCGAGAGAGGCGGTGGATTACTATCTGCCTTACGACGGCACCGTCGGACTTATGGAACGCGGTTTGGTCAAACGCGTCGTCAGCACTTCGTCCAGAACTTTCAAGATTGTCGAAATGGACAAGACCGCGCAGGCGGAAGCCGCCGCAAGCTCGGACGGCAAAAAAGACGAATAAAAGCCGTCGCAATGCGCCCGATTTTGAAACGTCGTGTGCTTGATACAGAGATTTAAAAACCCCGCTTTTGCCGAAAGCGGGGTTTTTGTATGCTTTTATGGTGTAAAAGTGTAAAAAATGCAAACTTGCTTTATACATTTTGCAATTGAAATTGTCGAAATAATGTGTTATGATAGAAACGTCAGAGAGAAAAGGGTAGTCCTTTTTGCTTGCGCTTTAAAAAAAGCGCGAGAAAATATATAAGCCAGGAGGAGAAAAATGAAAAAGACAGGTAAGGTTATAGCCGTGCTCTTGCAAGTTCTGGTGCTTGCATTCACGGTGGCGGCTTGCGGCGGCAATGCTCCCGTAAACCCCGATAATCCCCCCCCCCGAAGGAGTAGCGGGTCCTAACGCCCCTACTACCATTCACGACGCCTACGAGCAGAATCGTCCGAACTACGACGAGAAGTTCGACTATGAATCGGGATATGTGCCGATAGAGCCGCCCCCGCTCGATATGGACGTCACGGTAAGACTTGCGGAAAACTCTCCGTTTAAGTTTGCCGACGGAACAAGCGAATTGAAGACGAAAGGCGGCACGCCTTTGACGTCGGAAGATTTCGACTTGTCGCAGATTGACGAAAACAGAGAAGTTCTCGGATTCGTTATGACGGACAAGGACGGAAAGGAGAGTTTGGTAAACTTCGAAAACTTCTCCGTTCCGTATATCGAAACGGTAACGCTTTCCCCGTATTTCGATACGGAAAAAGGCTATACGTCCATTTCGATAGGCAGCGGAAAGAACGGGTATTTCAACTATGATTACGTGCCCGGTTCCATTTCCGCAAACAAAACGATATCTATGAACCCCACCGCGGTCGTTGCGGGCGGCGTCGGCGGATATTCCGAACTCGGCGTCGTGATGACCGAACCCAGCGCGATAACCTACGGGTCGGCTTTGCGCCTCGACTCGAAGTTCTCCGTCGCGGACGGCGTGGTTTACGAAGTAGTATATAATTACGAAAACAAGGGAACTTCCGATATTCATTTGCAGGGGTATCAGATTTCTTCGAGCACGGAATACAGAGGACAGACGGCTTACGAAAGCCGCTTCCGTCAGGACATAGACCTTGCTCCCGGCGAGAGCACGAGAGTGGTGGGTCAGTATAAACTCGGCAAAAACGGCAACCTGCTCACATATTTCGTCGCATCCGACGATATGGAAAACGGTATGGTGCTGGGTATGTCGATGGCGATAAAGGCGACCGAGCTGGAAGAGCCGGAAACCGTAAGTCCGCCCAAGCCCGTGGCAAAAGCAAGCGTGACTTTGAAATTGCCGACAGGCTTCACCGTGTCCGACGACTTTGTCAAAGAGGGCATCGTGGGCGAAAATTTGCCTCTGCCTTCGCCGGAACAGATAACCAATAATACGGGAAAAGAGTTGGAGGGCTGGTACACGACCGCCGCAGACGGCAGTATATCGTTCGTCACGGCAAGCACCAAACTTTCGAGAAAGGGCGCGACGGTTTCGCCGCACTTCAAACGCGGCGACGACGCACAGGCTCTTGTCGCCGGCGCGGCGAGAAATCTGCCCGACTATTACGGCAATCTGTCGGATATGGACCTCGACTACACCGCAGACGCCGAAAAAATGGCGTGGTTCACGGCGGCCGATTCCGTTATAGACGGCGTGCGCGCAAGAACATATTCGCATTCCGCCACGTTGGAGAAAGACGACTATTTCCGTCTGCTAACGGCTTGCGGAACAAGCGGCGGGCAGACGGGTATAACCGCAGGTCATACCTATGATTTCATATTCGATTTCACAAACCTCGGAACGACAAGTTTGTCTTTCAAGGTGGCGCAGATTCAGGGAACAATCAAACTCGACGAGTCCGAAGGCGCGGTGTATTCCGACACCGTGACTCTTGCCGCGGGCGAAAGCAAAAAAGTCGTCGTGACGATAAAACTTCAAAACAACAACGCCAATGCAATGACGGTGTTCGTTATGCAGCAAGCGGCGGAAAATATGAAGCTCGGCATAGTGATGGGCAAAGTCAACAAGGGCATTGTCGTAGACCCCAACGTCAAGTATAATCTCACGCTGGCGGGCGACGCCGACGTGTCTTTCGCAGGCGGCGTAAAAACGATTGAAACGTCCGCGGGCGTAAAAGTAAGCGACTTGATAAACAATAATACGGGAAGAACGATTGCAGGTTGGTATGACGATAACAATACGTATGCCAAGGATTTCGTGATGCCCGAAAAAGCGCTTACGATAACTCCGTACTTCGAGGCTGCCGACGGCTTCTCCCGTCTGTGGGCGATGTCGGGCAAGGCAAGCGGTCTGCCCAACAATATCTCGGGCTTCGGCGGCGGAACTTGGTCCGTCACGGCTTCGGGTTCTGCGGGCTACGGCTCGACTTTGGAAAGCGCAAAGACCGTCGTCAAGGGTGAAAACGGCTTGAACGAAATGGGCGTGCTGTTGCAGTATAAAGGCGACGCAGTTTCCGCAGCCGCAGGTTCGGGCTTCCGTTTCGACACCGCGCTCGGAACGGCGGGCGCAGGCGGCGCTCCCGGCAAACTTCCCGATGCGGGCGGAACGCATACCTTCATAATGAACTTCGAAAACAGAGGTACGACGGCAATCAAACTCAACGGTTGGATAGTAAACTCCGGCACCGATAAAACAAGTTGCACGAACAATGCGTTTACGTTGGATTTGCAGCCGGGCGAGTTTACGACCGTCACGATATCCCCGACGTATACGAAAGGCAACGGAAATCAGCTTACGTATTTCGAGCTTGCGGAAGCGTTAAACGCAAATCTGGCTTTGGCTGTGTCCGTTTCCGTGCGTTATAACTATACGCCTGCGGCTTGAAAGAGGAGGGAAATAAGATGGAATTTTTGAAAGAAAAATTAAACGGTTTTTTAAAGAATAAAACAATTGCTTTCTATGTCGCGCTCGGCGTCGCGGGACTGTCGCTGATAACGGCAGTCGTCTATGCGGCAACGCTGTCGAGCTTGACCGAGTATATGTCTTGGGGCGCGTTCGCAATGCTGCTTGTCGCTCCGATAGCATTTGCGGCTCTCGCCTTCTTCGGTTTCGAGCGCATCGGCGCGGCTGTTATGGGCGTGCTCGATTTTGCGGCGTTACTCGTGTTTTTGATTGCGATATACAAGTATCCCATATCTCTCGTTATGACGACCAACCTCGTGGATATCCCAGGCTTCGGCGCGATAGTCGCGGTGGCGGCAATGACGGTTGTGTGTTTCGTCACGGCAAACGTGTGCGTGTGGATGAAACTTGCAAAGCAAGAGAAAGAGCAACAGCCTGCCGCGGAAACTGCGGCGGCGGAAAACTTATAAGGAGGTATCCGCAATGAGAAAGACTTTGCATTTGGTTTCGACAATATTATTCAATGTGTTCATATTCATATTCGGTTTCGCAATGCTTTTCACGGCGCTCTGCAAAGACTCGTATGTCGAGAATATGCTCTCGACTTACCTGTTCGGAGAGGGCCGCACGGAAACGATAACGACGGGCAAAGAGCCGATAAGATTCAAGACGTGGTATTCCTGCGTGGAAGACGTGCTGAACGGCAACGACGCCGTGGCGGCGGCTGCGCAGGCGGAAGGTACGGTGCTGCTCAAAAACGAGAACGCCGCTCTGCCTCTCGACCCCGAAAACGATAAGGTCAGCCTGTTCGGCGTGACGGCGTACAACCCTATGTACTCCCTCGACGGCGCGGGCGAAGTAAAGGTCAATAAAGAACGTCAGCAGTTCTTCAAAGAGGAAATGGAAAACGTCGGCTTGACGGTGAACTCCGAATTGGCGGAATGGTACAACTCGAATAAGAGCTATTGGCGTAACGACTATATCAATATCTACGACAACACCAGCAATACCAACGGCGCAAACGCCACGCTCAACGGCGCGCCTTGGAGCGCACTGCCCGCGTCAAAGACGGCGGCAGGCTATAATACGGCGGTGTTCGTCACGGGTCGTATGACCAACGAAGCCATAGACCTGCGCGCAAGCGACGTGTCGGGTAAAGGCGCAAAGGACAACGACTATCTGAAATTTACCGACAACGAACTTTCTGTCTTGCAGGGACTCAAAGACGCAAAGGCGGCAGGAACGTTCAAGAAGATAATAGTTCTGTTCAACCAGGCAAACCCCGTTCAGGAAGATTTGCCCGAAGTGCTGAAAAACTACGGCGTGGACGCCGCTCTTTGGATAGGTTTCCCGGGAAGCGCGGGCATCAAGGCAGTCGCCGATATACTCGTCGGCAAAACCAATCCGTCCGCAGGTCTGTCCACGGCTTGGTACGCAAACCAAAACGCCAACCCGTCCACGAAGTACTTCGCAAAGGACAGCAACGTTATATTGCAAGAGGGCATATACGTAGGCTATCGCTATGCGGAAACGAGATACGAAGACGTTGTTTTGGGCACGGACCGTGTCGGCGCTTACGATTACGGCGCAAACATTTCCTATCCGTTCGGTTACGGACAGTCCTACACGAACTTCTCTTACGAAGTGACGGAGCTTGTCGAAGACCCCGACTCCGAAAGAGAGAAGGGCGACGACTATATCCTGAAAGTCCGCGTTACGAACAACGGCAGCGCGGCTGGCAAGGAGAACGTACAGGTCTATCTCCAACAGCCTTATACCGCGCTCGACATACAGCATAAAGTGGAAAAACCTTCCGTTCAGCTCGTCGGCTTCGGCAAAACTTCCAAGCTCGAAGCGGGCGCAAGCGAGGTCGTGGAAATCAAAATCGACGCAAACAAATACTTTGCGGCATACGACATAACCGCGAATAAGTATATCCTCGACGAAGGCACGTACTATATTGCGGCGGCGAGAAACGCGCACGAGGCTGTCAACAGCATACTGCTTAAAAAGGACGCCGACGGCGCGGCTGCGGTGGATAAGACCAAAATGGACAGCGAGTACGGCGCAGGCAATGCCGCGCTCGTGAGAACGGTTTCCGTGGACAAAGCACGTTCCGATGCGTATAAATATCATACGTTGGGCGGCGCGGAAGTCACGAATCTGTTCGACCACGCCGACCCCAATAAGGCGAGCGGCGACGCCGGCTACGTCACGTTTATGTCCAGAAACAATTGGACGGGAACGGCGGACGTAGAGCGTAAGGACATAACCTTAAAGGGCAATATGAACCTCGGCAGAACCTTCCACGGAGGAAACAACTTCACTCTCGACAATATCAAAACGTATTATAAAGAGGCATACGAAAGCTATCCCGACGAATATCCGAACTACGGCTTGCACAGAGACGAAAACGGTATCGCGGAAATACCTCTTGCGAAGATGATAGGCGTGGAATACGACGAGAAGCGCGGCGCAACGCAGGAAGACGCGGACAAGTGGGAATATTTCCTCGACCAGCTCACGTGGGAGGAAACCTGCACGCTCGTGTCCAACGGTCTGCGCAGAACGATAAACATAGACAGCATCGGCAAACCCCGTACCAACGACGTCAATGCCTCCAACGCGATAAGCTGGATGTTCGATATGAGCATCCGCGGCGGCGCGGGCACGAGCGACGTCGGATTCGCAAACCGCTTCGACGCGACCAACCGCGAGCATAACCCCACGGGCTATCCTTGCGAGGGCATAATAGCGGCTTCGTTCAATACGGAAGTGGCATACGCCGTAGGTCAGGCGATAGGCGAGGACGGACTTTGGACGGGTGCGGTCGGTCTGTACGGCTTCGGTCTCGGACTTCACAGAAACCCCTACCACGGCAGAGCCGGCGAGTATTACAGCGACGACCCCGTGCTTACAGGCATAATGGGCGGCTACGAAACCTTGGGCGCACAGAGCAAGGGTATGTATGTGTATAACAAACACTTCGTACTGAACGACCAGGAGACAAACAGAACCAGCTATAACACGTGGCTGACCGAACAGACGTTCAGAGAAATATATCTTCGTCCGTTCGAGCTTGCGATAGAAATCGGCGACGCAATGAACGTTATGACTTCGTTCAACAACATCGGTTCTTATTGGTCGGGCAACGATTATAACCTTATGACGAAGTGCCTGCGCGGCGAGTTCGGTATGCGCGGCTTCGCGGTAACCGATTGGTGGCAGAGCGGCGGTATGAACCTTCGCTACGGCATACTCGCGGGCAACGACTTGCCCGACGGCAACGGCGCGGAAGGACAGGTGAAGAACTACGGTCCCGACAACGGCGAATTCGGCTTCTTCGCGCAGGCGATGAGACAGTCGGCTCGGCGCATACTCTACACCGTGGCAAACAGCGCGGCAATGAACTTCATCGGCGACGATACGAGAATCATATCGTATGACCCCGAGTGGTTCGCTGTGCGCGACGCTTTGATAACCACGGTCATAGTCCTGTTCGCGGTGTCCGCGGCATTCTTTGCGGCAACGACGGCTTGGACGGTGTACGAAAAGGTTAAAAGCAAGAACGAGGAGAAGTAAAATCCGTAAACCTCGAATATAGGCGATGCAATAAAACAAAGCGCGGGCAGCGTATCGGTTGCCTGCGCTTTTTGCGTTCGTTTTTCCGAACGGGTAATTTTTTTTGCCGAGGCGGTTTTGTTTTAACCGCTTTGTTCACGCGCTCCTTTTTCGCTGCATATATACTGTTATGCAAAATAAAGGAGAAGACAATATGCAAGACATAGTTATATCGGACGGCGGCTTCGACTTCGGCGGAAACGAATGGAAAGGCACGTTTCAACGCCTGCTCGACGACAACGTGGGCAAACTCGTCCGCGCCGAATACGAAAGCGGGTCGGGCGCGCCGACGGTGTTTCAGGGCGTAATATACGCCGTGGGCAAAGATTATCTGCTGCTTTGGGACGAGGCGAGAAAGACTTATTCCACAGGCAACTTGCAAAATCTCCGCTCGCTTGTGTTCTACCCGAAAATGAATTGATTACCGCTGAAACGGCAGAAAGTCCTCCGCGTCCGTCTTGTCGTAAATGAAGTCCTTGCCGAGAACTATGGCGCGGGAAATACTCTTTTTTCCGTACTTGGCTCTGATTTCGTCCACGGCGCGTTCCAGCGACTCCTCTTTCTCGTTCGGCTTGTCGTCGAACATACTCGTCTGGACGTAGCCTCCGTACGGTATAAGCCCGTACACGCTGACCGTGACGGTTCGCAGCGGCATACTGCTCTTGTTTGCGACGACCAGCGAAAAGGCACAGGCGGCAATTTCGCTCGTGGCGTAGGTGGGGACTTTAAGCTTTTTCTGCCGCGTGATGTGTTTGAGATTGCTGCTGCGCAAATTGACGCTGACGCCTGTGCCGCGCACTTTGTATTTGCGCATACGCGTAGTAATCATTTCGCATAGATAGAATATCATTGCTCTCGCGTCGTCCAACTCGTCTATGTCGCGCAGCGCCGTCATACCGTGACCCACCGATTCGATTTTGCGCGATTTCACGTATTCTCGCACGGGCTCGACGTCGTTGCCGTTGGCGTATGCGTGCATCTTCAACCCGTTTATGCCGAAGTGCGATTTCAGCATAGCGGGGTCCGCCGCGGCAAGGTCGCCGATTGTGCGAATATTCAGCTTTGCAAGTTTCTCGTCCGTCTTTCTGCCGATAGACATCATATCCGATACGGGTAGGGGAAACAGCTTCTCGCGGAAGTTTTCGCGCGTTATAACCGTCGTGCCGTTCGGCTTTTTGAGGTCGGACCCGATTTTGGCGAATATCTTGTTGAACGACACTCCGACGCTTACCGTGAGGTCCAGCCGCTCAATCATATCGGCGCGTATCCTGTCGGCAATCTGTTCGCCGCTTCCGAAAAGTTTGGTGCTGCCCGTGCAGTCCAGCCAGCACTCGTCGGGGCCGAACGGCTCGATATAACAGGTATAGTCGGAATAGAGGTCGAAAGCGCGCTTGCTGAAATACATATATTCGTCGAAGTGCGGCGCGACCACGACCAAATCGGGGGCTTTCTGTTTCGCCTGCCAGATGACGTCGCCAGTCTTGACTCCGAACGACTTCGCAAGCTCGTTTTTGGCCAAAACCACACCGTGCCGCTTTTCGGGATTTCCTGCGACGGCAACGGGAAGACCTTCCCATTCGGGGTGCTTTCGGCACTCCACGGAAGCGTAAAAATTATTGAGGTCGCAATGAAGTATGATTCGGTCCATCGTAAAAGTAGTATAACACCGTTTTGGAATTTATGCAAGCGAGTTAAAACAAATGCGCGAAAAGTGCCGCCGCCGCATATAATAGTAGGGCAAGGCGGAAAAAATAAACGCTCTTTGATAAAAAACCCCGTCTATTTGCTTGCTTTTGCGCGGCAATTCATATATAATAAATAGGCGCGGTTGAATCGCGCACGTCAGCTATGCGGAAGTGGCTCAGTGGTAGAGCGTTGCCTTGCCAAGGCAAATGTCGCGAGTTCGAATCTCGTCTTCCGCTCCATAATAAGGCACCATAGCCAAGCGGTAAGGCAGAGGCCTGCAAAGCCTTTATTCCCCGGTCCGATTCCGGGTGGTGCCTCCAAATCATTGCCCAAGTGGCGGAACGGCAGACGCAAAGGACTTAAAATCCTTCGGAGGAAACTCCGTACCGGTTCGAGTCCGGTCTTGGGCACCAAAAAAGACAAAGATTGAACCTTTCCGCTTATATGCGGTTGAAGAGATTTGTCGCAAAAAGGTAAAAGACAACGAGCGCGAAACTCATTGTCTTTTTTCTGTTTCGGTTGCGTGTATTGGCTATTTGACAAACTCGATATTTATATTGCCGTTGTTGCAGCTTGCCGTAAGCAGTTTTTCGCCGCCCTCCTTCGACGCAGGCAAATTGCAGTCGCCCTTTTTAATGTTGCAGGAAATCGAAAAGTCGTCCCAACCCCCGATTATCGTGCCTGCGATGTTTCCGTTTTTTGCGGTCAAATCGATTGTCTTTCCCGTGCTTACCCGTTCGCATATAATGTTGCCGCCGTTCGTGTCAAGACCGATATGCCGCGTAAACGACAGTGCGCTTACCTTTATATCGCCGTTCGTCGTGCTTGCCGAAAATACTTCAATCAAACTGTCGGGTATCTCTATTTTTATTTTGCGATATTCGGCGGACGGCTTTGTTCCGATGAAGTCCGTCCACTTTTTGTCGAATACCAGCTTAACAGTAAGTTCCTTGTTT
This sequence comes from uncultured Christensenellaceae bacterium, assembly GCA_910588155.1. Classification (GTDB taxonomy): domain Bacteria; phylum Bacillota; class Clostridia; order Christensenellales; family Pumilibacteraceae; genus MGBC157735. The sequence goes on along the minus strand of CAJUPB010000005.1, from coordinate 42,838 downwards.
TCGGAAACGGATATGTCGAGATACTCTTTTTCGCCGTCGAAATAATCGATTCGTATTCGATTGTCTTTCGACGTGACGATTTCCAATTCTCTGTCCTCGACTTGCACGACGATTTTTTCGATTTTGTTTTCGCCGCTTATGTATGCCGTTTTTTCGAATGTGTCGCCGTTTGAGCAGCCGACAAGTCCGAAAACCGCCGCGCCCGTAAGTGCAATCAATAATGCCGATAATCTTTTCATAGTAAAAACTCCTTGAATTTTATTGTTTGACATTGCTTTAATTCAATGCTATAATGAGTATAAACCTTTGCGTAACACAAAAGTCAAGAGGAATTTTGAAAAAAGTGAAAGAATATTTTTCGATAAGCCAAACGGCAAAAATAACGGAAATGACAACCGAAACATTGAGGCACTACGACCGCATAGACTTGGTTAAGCCTTGCAAGACGGACGAGTGGACGGGCTATCGCTATTATTCTCGGCAGGAAATAATCCGTCTCAACACGATAAAAGCTTTGCAGTGTATGGATTTGAAGTTGTCGGAAATAAAAGAAATTTTGGCGTACGACGATTTCGATAAAATAATAGCGACGCTGAAACGGGCGGAAAAAAGTACGGACGAAAAAATCGCCGAACTCGAATATGCAAAAACAAAAATTCAACGGGCGCGCAAATTTTACGAAAATAAATCGAACGGCGTGCAGACGCAGGAAAGCGTGTTTGTCAGGCATTATCCGCAAAGAGTCATTTTATTGTCGGATAAAATGGATAAGCCCACGCTGGACAACCTGTGGAACTATCACAGGCATTTCTACGAGCAGCTTTCGGACAATCAAAAAACGGAATTTTCGTTCGAAGATTTGGCGGGCATTTACGAACAAAACGGACAAGCGCGCTTGTTTGCCGTATGCACGAGATTTACGGAAACGGACGGCATCAAGGTACTGCCACAAGGGAATTGGCTGTGTGCCGATTGTACGGAAGAGAATCGCCGCCTAGTGATTGAGAAACTGCTCGAAACGGCAAAAAATCAATATGATGTCACACCCGAATTCACAATCCAACTGATTGTGCTTTCCGGCATATTGCAATGGAACTACCAGGCACAGATATTCATTCCGAAATAAAAGCGAAGACGAAACTTTGTGTCGTCGATGACTTGACTTTGATATGGTTATATAGTAGTATGATTGTAAATAATCGACGGAAGATTACCGAAATGATAATCGCGGAAGAACGGGCAATAAAAGCTTTGGAAAACTTTGCAAATGCTTAAATAAAACCTAACCCCGAGTCCTTGCCGAAATTCAAATGAAAATGGAGTGAAAATAGTGTTTGGGTTTATAAAAAAATTTTTTTTGAAAAGGAAAGCCAAAAAGATATTATCGCATATCGAAAGTTTGGAAATGTCTTTTACCATTTTTGCAAAGATTGATAATAACGAAGAAAAATTTGCCCCCATTGTCTATTCCTTATTAAAGAATGGCATATATGCGGATATAGTTTCCAGATACAATGTTTGCATACAAAGGGTGGAAAATCATAACAAAGAAATTCAATCATTGAGTTTTGCTTGTAATTCTCTTTTGGACAATTATCCCGTTTCTAATATTCTAGACAATATTTTAGAGTATGGCAGAGAAAAAATTCGAGAAATATATTTGACGATAAACCGTGTTTACGAATACGTTGTTCCAAATTCTTTTAATCGTAAGTCGGAATATGATTCATATAAGCGCAGTATTGAAGAAGTTATGCGTGATTACGAAGTTATAAAAGAGCAAAAGAATTTGATTTTGTCGGTTTATCGAGAAATCGAAATCTTACCCGACGTATATATTGATGTCGATAATAGTTCGTTTGTGCTTAATAACGCATTTAAATTGATAGAGAAATTTAATACTTTTCAACACAAATATTATAAAGTACCCGTTGTCAATGCAGACACGATAGAAAGGCATAATAAATGTTTTATAGAAAGACATTTGCACGATTCGATTTTTGATGATATAAACGGAAAGAGCCTTGATGAAGAGCAAAGACGTGCAGTACTCTGCGATTCCAAATCCAATCTTACGATAGCTGGCGCGGGGTCGGGAAAGACATTGACAATTTGCGGAAAGGTAAAATATTTGTTGAATACAGGCGTCGCAAAAAAGGATGAAATATTGCTTTTGTCTTATTCGAGAGCTTCTGCGGACGATTTGGAAGCAAAAGTTAAAGAAGTCGAAACAGGTTTGACGGTGGAAACATTTCACGCATTGGGGCTTAAAATATTAACAGAAAAAATAGGTAAGAAAAAAGCCGTTGAAGAACAATTGAGAGCTCGCATAACTCAATTTTTTGAAGAAGAATTGCCAAAAAACTCAAAGATAGCAAATGAATTTTTTCAATATATAGCCTTGTATTTTTATGCTTCTCCGACGGATAAAAAGAAATATAAAAATACGGGAGAGATTTTTAAGGAACTCAAATCACTGAATTTCAGAACATTAAAAGACCGTTTGGGCAAATCTTTGAACAATAAAAACAGGCGAGAAACATTTAAAAATGAATATGTAAAAAGTAACGAAGAACTTGTAATAGCGAATTACCTTTTTGTCAACGGGATTAATTATGAATATGAAAGACCTTATGAAATAGAAACGTGTACATTGGATAAGCGTCAATATACGCCTGATTTTTATTTGTCGGATTACGGTATCTATTTGGAACATTACGGCATTGACAGAAATGGAAAGACTCCGCAATATGATAAAAAGGCAGGCGACGAATATGTCAGCTCTATGCAATGGAAACGCAAAATACATAATGACAATAAGACGAATTGTATAGAAACATATTCTTATGAATTTAATGAAGGAATTATTTTTGAGTGTCTGAAAAAGCGCTTGTCGGAACACGGGGTTGAGTTCAAGCCATTGTCGCAGGATGAAGTTTTTAATGCCATACATAATGTATATGTCGGAAAGGATTTCAGTTCTTTTTTCAATTTATTAATGACTTTTATTTCATTGTACAAAGCACAAATAAAAGACGATACGGGGTTTTCAAAACTGAAAATGCAGTTAAGCGATTCTTTGTATGACACGAGCCGAACACGTTTGTTTTTGGATATCTGTAAAGACGTATACAACTACTATATGCAAAATTTAAGAGATTCGGATAAAATAGATTTCGACGATATGATTTTGCAGTCAATAGATTTATTGGATTTTACACCAAATTTCAAGTATAAATATATTATTGTCGATGAATTTCAGGATATTTCGCAAAGCAGAACGAAATTCTTGCAAAAATTAATCGAGCACGGCAATTCGAAACTGTTTGCGGTAGGTGATGATTGGCAAGCCATTTATAGATTTGCGGGTTGTGATATAAATGTATTTTTGGAGTTTGAAAATATTTTTTCAGGTGCCAAGCTCAATTATATAACTTCGACACACAGAAATTCTGCCGAGCTTCAATCAATAGTCGAACCTTTTATAACCGCTAATCCGAGTCAATACAAAAAACATATAAAATCGGTCAAGCATCAAGATAAACCTGTAAGAATAGTTTATCACAAAGGCAATAAAGCTATGGCGTTGACAAAGGCATTGGCGGATATTCACAAGATAAATGCAGATGCAAGCGTTTTGATTTTAGGCAGAAACAGACACGATATCGATGCGTTTGTATGTAAAAACATACAAGTAAATTCTTATAAAACGATAAAACATAATGATTATCCGACTCTTAATTTGTCTTACAGTACTGTACACGGTTCAAAAGGATTGGAAAGTGATTTTGTTATTTTGATAAGCGGCGAAGATGCGCAAAACGGTTTTCCGAATAAGACGGAGGACGATAAAATCCTGACACTTCTTTTAGGTAAGAAAAACGGCTTTGAGTATGCGGAAGAGCGTCGTTTATTCTATGTTGCACTTACAAGAACAAAGTCCATTGTGTATTTGTTGTCCGAAAAAAGTAAGTCGTCCGAATTTATAAGAGAAATTAAAAATAAATGTTTTGTTCTCGAGGACGAAAGTGAAGACAAGAAAGAAGAGGAGTATCTTTGCCCGTGGTGTAAGTCTGGGCATTTGATTGTCAGAACTTCCGAAATTGACGGAAAATCATTTTACGGTTGTTCGAACTTCCCGTATTGTTCTTATACCAACAATGATATGAAATCTGTATATTTTAACAATCGTTGTCCCGAATGCGGTGACTTTTTGGTTTTAAGGAAAGGAAAATACGGAACATTCTTTGGGTGTCACAATTACCCTCGGTGTAAACACACCCAACAAAGCGTCAAACCCGAAAAAAGAAATAGAATCGGTTTTTATTGATTTTTCCGATATTTGCGATATATAACGGAAAAAGCTTTCGATGTTCGGTTTGCCGATTATACGGGTCGAAAAAAGTTGACAATTTTATTGTTGTATGGCATAATTACGATATGAGGGTATAGCCTTTTGCGGCAGTACCGTAAAACCTCGGAGAAAAAATGACTGCCTACATAATAGTATACAGTATAATAATGTTATGTCTTGTGTCTTCCGTCGTTGCGATTTGCGTGTTGTACGTGCGCGGCGAAAAACGGAAGCTGGAAAAGACGTCGAAAAAATCGGCTGCGGCGAACAGGGGAGAGCGTGCTTTTTTGGAAGCCGTCGGCAATCCCGATTCCGCGGCATATATTGTAATAGACGAAAATACCCGACAGCCCGTTTACGTAAGCAGGAACGTTTCCCGCTTTTTCGGCGTATCCTCGGAGGAATTGCTTACCGACATCGATGCGGCGGTAAGGGCGGTCGACAAAAAGTATTCCCGCGCGTTCGAGCGCGAAATCAAACTTTGGGACGGGAGCGGCGCCTTCCGACAGGAGTTCGGTTACGGCGACGGAAAGTTTGCTCTGGCGGAGGTTTTCAAAGCGCAAAACGACGGCAGCTCCTATTTGGCGATTTCGGTCAGGGACATAACCGACGAAACGACAAGCCGAAAGAAAATGAAGAAAAAGCTGGATTCCGCTTTGGAACAGGCGGCGGCAAAATCGTCGTTTCTGTCGAGTATGAGCCACGAAATAAGGACGCCTATGAACGGCGTAATGGGTATGATGTCGCTTGCCCGAATGAATATAAACGACCCCGAAAAGGTTATGGGCTATCTGGAACGCGCGGGCGATTTGTCGGTTTTCCTGCTCGGAATGATAAACGATATACTCGACATATCCAAGATAGAAAGCGGCAAAATGCAGCTTTTCAACACGCAGTTCGACGTGCTGGGTTTTGCGGACAAGATTAAAAATATGTTCAACTCCACGGTGACGAGCAAGGGGATAAATTTCAAAGTGGAAACCGTCGGTTTCACCGCTCGTTATCTGATAGGCGACGAATTGCGTTTGACGCAGGTGGTCACAAACCTCGTGTCGAACGCGAATAAGTTCACGCCCCCGGGCGGAAACATCGACGTAACGTTCAAACAGCTCGACGCAATCGGCGGCAAGGTTCAGCTTATGATACGCGTTCGGGATACGGGCAAGGGCATAGCTCCCGAAAATATCCGCAAGATAATGCGCCCCTTCGAACAGGAAGAGGCGTCCACCGCCCATAACTACGGCGGCACGGGCTTGGGTCTTGCCATTTGCGACAATATCGTCAGAATGATGGACGGCAATATCGTCATAGACAGCACGCCGGGGAAAGGCACGGACTTTTCCGTGTTCCTGTCGTTGCCCGTCGCCGACGTGAAACAGGATATGGACAGACCGATAGAGAGCAAACCGCAGGAAAAAGAAATCGACTTTTCTTTCGACGGCTGTCGCATATTGCTTGCGGAGGATAACGAAGTCAACGCCGAAATCGCCATTGAAATACTGTCCGACGAGGGCGCAAAAGTCACGCTTGCCCGCGACGGAAGAGAGGCTGTGGACATATTCGTACAGACCGAACCGAACTCTTTCGACCTTTTGCTGCTCGACATTCAAATGCCGAGATTGAACGGAAGGGAAGCGGCGTCGGAAATAAGAAAGTGCAAAAAGAGCGACGCGGAGACAGTGCCTATAATAGCGCTGTCCGCAGATGCGTTCGTGGAAGACGTGAAGTTGTCGGAGGCGGCGGGAATGGACGGGCACGTGTCCAAACCCGTGGATTTCGAAGAGTTGAGAAAACGTGCCGGTGAAATTATAGCCGCAAAAAAAGCGGCAAACGGTGAAAAATTATGAAAAACAACAAGCTTAAAACAATACTGACGGCAACGCTTTTCGCCGTGCTGCTTTCGCTCTGTTGCGCGGCTTGCGGCTCTTGCGTCGTTTACGACCCCGTGGGCGATATACCCGGCATAAAGGAAAACGCGGTCTTGCATATAGAACGCAACCGCCTGAACTTCGCGCGCGGTATGCAGGCGGACGATGTGGACGTCATTGTCAAATGCGGTTGCTTGCTTACGGACGACGAGGGCGGCGAAGTCGCCGTCACCGCCGATATGCTGAAAAAAGGTTTGGTGCAATACGAAAAATTCGACCTCGAAACCGAGGGACTGAACAAGCGAGTGGCGGTGACGTACAACGGCAACTCCAACTATATAATATACGACGTCGTGGATTACACCGTCGATTTCTACGAAGAGAAAGGCGGCAGGCTTTGGAAGAGCGAGCCGGCGTCGGCTGTTTTAAACGACGATTTGGATTTGGCAGTGTACATTGATATAGATAATTACAACTATTCCACGGACGAGACCGCCAAAGCCGCCGACCCCGAAAAAGCCGTGCGGTTCGACGGTTGGTACGACTTTTCCGACAATCGCGTAACGGGTATACACGCGCTCTCCGCACCGATTTCGGGCAGTCGGAGAAAACTCGAATTGTATGCTAATTATATCACGAAAGAACAGCTCGCAGACTTGAAACTGTCCTACGACGGACGCGGCAGACGGGTTTTTTCGGGGTATACGGGCGCGAAAACGGAAACCTGCGTAATTCCCGAGGGCGTGACTTACGTCGATTTGACCGCCGTATTTTCGGCGTCTCCGAACGTTACAGAACTTAATTTCGAAAAGCTTCGCATTCCTTCGACGGCAAGAATGGATTTGCCTTTGCAACGCGAACTCAATACGGTCGGACTCCGCGAAATAATCGTAGACAAGGGCAACCGCGCATATTCTTCGTTCGGCGGCGCGGTGTACTCCAAAGATTATTCTTCGCTGTATCTTATGCCCGCAAGCTCGGAAAACGTCGAGTTCCACGAGGCGGTGACGGAGTTTGCCAGAGCTTCCTGCGCGTATTGGCAGGCGACGAAAGTGACCATTCCGAAGTCCGTGACGATTTTGCAGCACTATTGTTTCGCGTTCTCCTCGCTTGTCACGGTGGAAGGACTCACTTCGTCCGTGACGCAGATGACGGGCGTGTTTTTGGGTACCGTGCTGGAAGGCGTGCGCGACGGGGATAAAGCTCTGTACACCGTCGTATCGGCGGAAGGCAAAGTCAAATATATGTTGAGTATGATACTCGATAAGGATATGACCGAGTATACGCTGATGGAGGGCACCGTCGGTATAGCGGGCGATGCGTTCAACGGCTGCGAAAAACTCGTGACGGCAGAACTCGGAGACGAGTTGGAAAGCATAGGCGGTTCGGCGTTTTCGGGCTGTGCTTCGTTGAGAGAAATAACTTTTCCGAAGACGTTGAAATTCATAGGCGACGCGGCTTTCTACGGTTGCGGGTCTTTGCAAAAAGTAAACGGTTTGAGCGAGGTCGAGGATATAACGCGTATATCCGAAAACGGCACTTACGAGCACACTCTGCCCGAACAGATGTTCTATGACTGCTCGTCTCTGAAAGAGGTCGGCTTGCCGTCGGGTCTCAAAAAGATAGGCGATTCCGCATTTGCTTACTGTTCGTCGCTCTCCTCTTTGCAGATTCCCGACGAGGTGGAGGAGATAGGATTCGGGGCGTTTATGGGTTGCGGCATAACGTCGGTCAGACTGCCTTCGCAGCTGCGCGTGCTCGGTTCCGCCGTGTTTGCGGACAGCAAGTTGGAAAGCGTGGATTTAAACGACTGCCCGAACCTGACGGAGCTGTCGCCGCGTTGCTTCGATTCGACGCACATTGCGAGCATAGTAATTCCCGACCGCATTACTTCCGTTCCCGAGATGTGTTTTTACGGTACGGAAGAATTGACAAGCGTTAAAATGAGCTGCGTCGAATCAATCGGCGAAAAGGCTTTCGGATACAGCAAACTGCTTTCGTCCGTGGAGCTTGGAAACGCTCTCCGACGAATCGGCATACGCGCGTTTACGAACTGCATTTCTCTCGCATCGATAAATCTTCCCGACAGCGTGACGGACATCGCCGAATACGCTTTCCAGAACTGTAAATCGCTGACGTCGCTGTCGCTCGGCAAAAACGTGGAAACTTTCGGAATTATGGATTTGGGCACAGACGGAGTTTTCGGCACTTCGGCATCTCCCGTGTATACCTGCACCGCTTTGACGCAGATAAACGTCGCGGAAGGCAACACGCATTTTGCGTCCGCAGACGGCATACTGTATGCTAACGAGCTGAACGGCAAGTCGTTCGGCAAAAACGGCGTGCTGTACGTCGTGCCGCCCGCATACCCGAAGACGCGATTGACGGTCGAGAGCAGCGTGCGCGTCATCGTGCCGTATTCCGTTCACTATTCCGTCAACGTGACGGAAGCCGATTTCGGCAATTGCAGCTTGGAAAACGTCGGCAAGGGCGCGTTCTATATGTCGAGGAAACTGACTACGGTTCTGCTGCCGAATACCGTGACGCAAATAGGCGCGAACGTAATCTTGAACTGCACTGCGATAGAAAGATTCGAAATAGCTTCCGGCGGCGTGTTCTCGACGGACGGCGACTTGATTTATAAGGGCGACGAGATTATTATGTACCTCGGACTTCACGACACCGTGCGTTTGAGCGGCAAGAAAGTGGCGTCTGCGGTGTTTATGAATAATGCCGTCGTCAAAAACGTGATAATCGGCGACGAGGTGGAAAGCATAGGCGACAAGGCTTTCAGCGGCTGTTCCAACTTGACTTCGATAACGATAGGGAGCGGACTCAAAGAGATAGGCGAGCAGGCATTCGCGTCGCTGAAATCGCTGCAAACGATAACCGTAAACGGAAACCCGAACTATAAGGCGGTGAACAACGTGCTTTACAGCGCGGACGGACGCAGGCTGATTTTGGCGGCGGCGGGCAACGGTATGGTGTCTCCGGATATAGAGGCAGGCGTGGAGGAAATAGGCGATTATGCGTTTGCCTATCATAATACTTTAAGGAATATCCGCTTGCCGCAGGGTGTCAAGAGAATAGGCAAGTATGCGTTTTACGAGTGCCGAAGCCTCGAATATTTCTACGGCGCCGAATCTTTGGAACTCGTGGACGACCACGCGTTCTCGTTCGCGGTGTCGCTTGCTCCCGACGATAAGACGGAAACCAGATATTGCGACACTCTCAAAAAAGTAATGCTCTACGGCGGTACGAAACGAATCGGCGACTACGCGTTCTACGGTCAGTACGGCATACAGAGCGTGTTCTTCAAGATGTCGCCCGCAGAGGCAAGCGAACTGATAAACAACAGCGGCATAAACATAGCGTTCTTGACTATGGGCTGTCCGATAGGACTTTCGGGCGACAGATACAACGAGGTCAAGCGCTATCTGTATACCGACGTAGACCCCACCGTGAACTATAACGGATACGGTTGGTTTAATTTTGACGACAACGGCGAGCCGCGCCCGATTAAAGAAGCGGTATCGGAATAATCGAAAAACGAAATTTGTGCGTTTGCACGGATAGGAGAAATCGAGTATGATAATAGAGAAATCGGAAGAAATAATCAAGAAGATAGGCGGCGTGCTCGTCGGCAAGGAAGACGTCGTGAAAAAAGTGCTTATGGCGGTGTACGCAAAGGGCAATGTGCTGTTGGAAGACACGCCGGGCGTGGGCAAGACCACGCTTGCTTTGGCTTTCGCAAAAGCTCTCGGGTTGGATTTCAAACGCGTGCAGTTCACTCCCGATACAATGCCGTCGGACATAACGGGATTCACCGTGTACAATAAGGATACGGGCGAGTTCGACTATAAGCAGGGCGCGATAGTGTGCAACCTGTTTATGGGCGACGAAATAAACCGCGCGTCGGCAAAGACGCAGTCGGCGCTGTTGGAAGCAATGGAGGAGAACAGCGTGACCGTAGACGGAGTGACGCACAGACTGCCGAACCCGTTCATTTGTATAGCCACGCAAAACCCCGCAGGTTCGTCGGGAACGCAGCCGCTGCCCGATTCCCAGCTCGACAGATTTATGGTCAAGCTCTCGATAGGCTATCCCGACGCCGCCGAACAGGTGGAGATATTGCGCAAACATCAAAACAGCGACCCGATAGATTCGTTGGGACAGATAACCGACCGCGACAGCATAATCGAAATACAAAACTACCTCGGTTCGGTCAAGATTGCCGATTCCATACTCGAATATATGGTGTCGCTGTGCGAAAATACCAGAAACAATCCGCTCATAGAACTCGGCGTCAGCCCGCGCGGACTGCTGGCTTTGTCACGTATGGTGCGCGCCTGCGCCGTGCTTTCGGAGAGGGACTATGTCATACCCCAAGACGTCAAGGACGTGTTCGAGGACGTCTGCGCGCACAGAATAATACTCCGTCCGCGCGCCAAGTTGGAAGGTCTCACCGCAACGGCGATATTGCGCGACGTGTTGAAAAACACTCCCGCACCGGAGATTTGAAATCATAATGGCGGTCAAAAGAGCGGTATACGCAATAGTTCTGCTTGCCTGTGCGGCGGTTTTCGTTGTGACGAATAATGCCGTCGCGCTGTTTTTGTGCGTGTGCGCGGCGGCTTTGCCTCCGCTGTCTTTCGTACTGCTTTTGTTTGCCGCCAAACGGCTTCGGTTCGATTGCGAAACAAGACGCTCCTGCATTCGCGGCGGCGCGTTGCAGATAACCGTGCGCGCGGGACTGTCTCCGCGCTTTTTGGCAGGTTGCGCCGTGGCGGAAGTCGAGATAGAGAATTCCACGTTCGGCAAAAAACAGATAAAGAAAATGGTTTTCAAGGATTTGTCGTTCGGCGCGCATACCTACGATTACGTCAGCGAGGACAGCGGCAGAATCTGCGTGAGAATCAAAAGCCTGAAAGTGACGGACATTTTGGGAATATGCTCGCTGAAAGTCGGGTGCGGAAAGTTCACGGAGTCGGTCGTGTCGCCGCTGTTATACGAAAATCTGCGCGTGCGCGTGGGCGCGAATATGCGCTCGTCGCTTTCGGGCGAAACGTCGCTTCCGCAAAAGGGCAGCGACATAACGGAGATTTTCAATGTCCGAGACTATGTCGCGGGCGACTCCTTGAATTCCGTGCATTGGAAACTGTCAAGCAAGTTCGACAGCCTGAAAGCCAAGGAGTTCGGAAGTACCGACGAACATAAGACGCTCGTTCTCGTGGATATGAGCAGGAAAAAAGGCGAATTTTCGGCAGCCGACGCAAGTCTGAACGCCGTGCTGGATATAGCCGTATCGGTGTCCGACTCGCTGAAAGAGAGCGGTTGCGTACACAGTATCGGCTGGTTCAACGACGGAGAACTGTTTCTGTCCGAAGTCTCGGACGGCAATACTTTCGTGCAGTCCGTCAACGCGCTTATGAGCGTCAAGGCGGACGCAGGCAGTTCCGAAAGCCTGTTCTATCTGTCCCGCTCGGAAAAGCGCAGCGCATTCACGAAAGTGATTTTGGTAACCGCGGCGGTGACCGCGGAGGAGTTGAAGGAGTTTTCGGGTTCGTCTGTGACCGTGATTGCCGTGGGAGACAGTCTCGGACAGGTGGACGAAGGCGACGTCAGAATAATTTACGTAACGCAGGAAAGGGCGCAGACCGCATTGGTCGGATGCACGCTGTGACGGAGAATACAACGTTGAAAAAGGTCAAGGACAAACGCATAATTATGAAAGCAGAGCCGGAGAAAGGGACGCGGCTCTTTTCCGCGGCAGTCCTGCTTTTTTCATTGCTTTCTCTGCATCTGTTTTTGGTGTCGGCGTCGGAAAACGCAGGCGCGGCAGAATATCTTTCCGTCCTCGTCGGATTGGCTGTTGCGGGAACGTTTCTGATTTTCGGCGAAAAAAAATTCGTTAAGATAGGCGTCTGTATCTTCGTCGCGGCTTATACGACGGTGTGCGTCGCCGCTTTCTTCCGCGCTTTCGCAAGCGGAGCGGTTTCGTTTTGGAATGGGGTGGTGTTCGCCGCAAATACAAATTTGCACTACGGCTTTGTGTCCTTCGACGTCGTCGTGTCGCCGCTCGGCAGCTTCCTGTTTATGTCCGTGCTGTCCGTTTGGTTTTCGCTTGCGGCTGCCGCACTTTGCTTTAAAAATAAAACGGCGTTTGCGATAACCGTTTTCGCCGCGGCTTTGATAATGCTGTCGCTCGGACTTTTTCCGAAAGCATATGCGGCGGTGCTTTTTGCCGTCGCCCTCGTCGCGGTGCCGGCTTCGGACAGCGGCTTTTCCTGGAAAGCCGCCGTCTGCTACTTGTCCTGCGCCGCGGTGCTGTTTGCCGCGGCTTTGCCGTGCTTTCTGTTAGGGGAAAGCAGGGCGGTAAAGAATTTCAAGGAATCCGCCGCGCTTGCCGTCGAAACGGTGCTGTACGGCAAAGACTCTCTGCCGGAAGGGAGATTGGATAAGTCGGCGGGTATGCGCTCGTCCGACGAAGTAATGCTGCAAGTAAGACTCGCGTCCGATACTCCGAAACTCTATCTCAAAGGCTTCGTCGGCGGCGATTGGAAGGACAATCGCTGGAATCCCACCGACAAAAACGCTTACGTTTCGAGCCGTTACCGCGGGCTTATGGAATATATTTCCGTGGGCGGCTTGCCCGTCAGGCAGTATGCGCAATACTCGGCTTTGAGCGGCAATTCCGCTCTGCATACGGTATCCGTCAAAAACGTCGGCGCCAACCGCAAGTACGTGTATGCGCCGTACACAACCGCAGACTATTCGGCTGGCGCGCAGTATTATGATTTGGGTCTGCGCGCAAACGTGTTCTCGCCGAAGGAATATACTTTCGAAGTATTCGCGGGAGATAAGAGCAGCGAACGCGTCACGCAGGCGCAATGGGTATTGGAAAACATAAACCGCACTCCGCAAATGATTAAATATCTCGCGTTGGAAGGCGAATACCGCAATTTCGTGTCCGACGTGTATACGAAGCTCGACCCCGAAACGGCAAGCGCGGTCGGGGCGGCTTTGAACGGATTCGAAACAAACTCGATAAATACCGCTACGCAGTTTATCCGCGCATACTTTTCGGACGGATTTACATACTCCGATGAAAGTCCCGACGAGACGGAAACCGACTTTGCTGCGGAATTTTTCGGCGGCAAAATAACAAACGCAAACTCGGCGTATTTTGCGACGGCGGCAACTTTCGCGTTCCGCAGCTTCGGTTTCGCCGCCCGCTATGCGGAGGGCTATCTCGTGAGCGCCGACGAGGAACACGGCGGCGCAGTCGCGGTGACGGGGGATAACGCCCACGCTTGGACGGAGGTCTATTTCGACGGTATCGGCTGGTTGCCGATAGAAGTCACGCCGACGTTCTTCTCGGACGACGACCCCGATACTCCGATAGACCCCGACAATCCCGATAATCCCGACAAACCCGTAGACCCCGACCCGCCGCCCGAAATTCCCGTGGACCCGACCGACCCCGAAGAGCCGGAGCTTCCGATACGTCCGCCTCTCGACGAAAAAGAATCCCGCCTTTTCACGGCGTTGAAGATTCTGATTGCGGTTTCGGCAACTCTGTCGGTTGCGGCTTTCGCTGCGCTCGCTCTCGTTGTGCGCAGAGAAATCACTGTCGGAAGAAAGCGCAAGTCGCTCGATTGCAACGGCGAATCTTTCGGCAAAGCGGCTTATGAGATTGTCAAAAAGGATTGCAAATCTTTCGGCGGTTTCGACGAAAAAACGTTGGAAGCGTTCGGCGTTTGCAGGGACAAAACCGCCCGCTTCCGAGAGCTTGTCCGCCGCGCCGTGTACGGCGGCACAGACTTGACCGTCGGTGAAAAATATTTCGTGACGGAGTATATAGAAACCGTTGCGGCTTCGCTGTCGAAGGGCGGCAAAATCAAAACTCTGTACTGTAAATACGTTAAGTGTCTCGGAATCTGATTCGGGCGGAATATGAAAAAAGGCAGCCCCCGATACGTTGAAGTATCGGGGGCTGCCGCACACAAAAGGAGGGTAATAGCTGATTTATTTCTGCCAGCTCTGCGTTTCCGACTTGACGTGCAACTTGTAGTTGTAGTCGGGTTTTTTGACTCTGTTAATCACGCATTCGTCAAAGTATTCGCCGCTCTGCGCGCGTATCTCGTTTTTATCGGCAAGCTTGATTTTGAACTCGAACGAGTGTTTGCCGACCTTTTTGCCGCGTACTTCTTTTCCGTTTACCGCAAGCGTCACGCCGTCGAGATTGGATACGACTTTGACGACGGTGGAACCGCCCGTGCGGTTGGCAAACCGCTTTCCGCAGATGTATACGAAAGGCTCTTTCGACCAGTATGCCTTGTAGACGAAGAAAGAGTCTTTTTTGATTTTGCGGTCGAACGTAACGAGACCCTTGTGGTTCATACCGGGCTCGCCGCCCTGATTGCGGGCGTCTGCGGCAAAGTCGAACATATTCCAAACGTGCGTCGCCCAAAGGTACGGGTGACGGTCGAAAAAGTCGAGCATATATTCGTGATAGTCAAGCTGATATTCCTCGCTGTTGTCGCCGCGCTTCGGGTGCTTGGAATGAAGATTCGGCATACATTCCGCGCCGTATTCCGAAAGCCCTATGCAGCGCTTCGGGTGCAGCATACGGAACAGCCCCATCCAAACGCCGTTCAGGAATTTGCCGGGTACATACCAGCCGAGATATAAGTTCCAGCTCACGACGTCGGTTATGTGCGCAGAACGGTTGCCGAAACCGCACATAGCAAAGCAGGCGAGGGTGGTGAGCCTCGACGGGTCCAGCTCGTGACACAAATCGTTCAAGCGGCGGTGCTGGGCGAGCATATCTTTTTTGTGCTTGCCGTACATAGTGATTTCATTGGAAACGCCCCAGAAACAAATGCTCGCGTGGTGATGCTGTTGGTAGATAAGCTCCTTCATCTGCTCGACGGCATTTTCATTGGCTTCCGGCATATGCCGCGAGATATAAGGGATTTCCGCCCATACCACAAAACCGTATCTGTCGCATAAATCGTAGAAATAATCGTCGTGCTGATAGTGCGCAAGACGCACGGTGTTCGCGCCGATTTCCTTAATCAAAGCGGCGTCCTCGTCGTGCTCGGCTTTGGTTATAGCGTTTCCGAGACCCTTGCGGTCTTGGTGACGGCACACGCCGCGTAGGGGATAGGACTTGCCGTTGAGAAAGAATCCCTTGTTCGGGTCCACCGAGAAATAACGGAACCCGAAGTTCAGACTCACTTCGTCCACGGCTTTGCCGCCGACTTTGAGCTCGGCTTTCGCACGGTATAAATACGGGTCGTCCACTCCGTTCCATAAATGCACGTTCTCTATTTTCAGCTTTTCGCCGCCGGCGCCGCTCGCCGCGACCTGTCCGTCCGCGGTCAAAACGGTGACTTCCACGTCGCCTTCGCCCTTGACATATCCCGTAACCGTGACATAACCGTCCGCGCCGTCCACGACGGGGTCGATTTTGATTCCGGGCGCGCCGTAATAGTCGAGGTCGAAATGATTTTCGTTTGCGACTATAATGTTGACGTCGCGGTATATGCCGCCGTAGAAAGTGAAGTCCGCCGTCTGCGGATAGACTTTCTCCGTCTTGGAGTTGTCCGCTCTCACGCACAGTATGTTTTCGTCGCGCAAAACCGACTTGACTTGCGCGCGGAAAGTGGAATATCCTCCGTCGTGACTTGCGACCTTCTCGCCGTTTAAGTATACTTCGGCGGAAGAGTTGACTCCCTTGAATTCGAGGTATACGGTTTCGTCGTCCTTAAAGTCCGGCTTTTTAAACCGCTTGACAAACCAGAACGCGCCGCGCACATAGTCGTTTCCGCCGTCTTGTCCGTCGATGTTGTTCCAAGTGAACGGCACGTCGACTTTTTCTCCGCCGTCGAACAAAGCCGCTTCTTGCGCTCCGACGTCGCTCTTTATAAACAGCCAGTCCTCGTTTATATTGATTGTCTTTCTCATCGTTATCTCCTTCATAAGATAGTTTTTGCTTATTCTTAAAATATTTTACCATATTTTCGCAAAAAGCGCAAGAGCAAAAAAAGTATAAAAACATTGCATTTTCGTCAGTGATTCCCGCTACGGATATGTTTTCCCTCTGTTCGTGCCGAAATCGCCGATTCCGAATTTTTCTCCGCTTTGAAGCATTACTGTAAGAATTGCAATATTTTGTGAATAATTTGCACTTGCATTTTGACAACGGATATATTATACTATCGGTATCGAAAGATAGAAGTCAGAGCTAATCCGACTTTAATCATTCTTAATCTCCTTCTAGAAATACCCCGAGACGTTCCCTACACCGTCTCGGGGTATTTCATTATTTCGAATTGATATTCTGCGCTCTATTCCACGGTTTCGCCGGGTGCGTTGATAAGTTTCTTGTAAGCTCTGAAAAAAGTGGAGTAGGTGTCGAAGCCGAACATTTCAGCGACCTCGGACTTCTTGGCTCCCGACAGAATCATCTGGTGCGCCGCCATAACCTTTTTGGAACGGACGTATTGCATAATCGGAATTTTCATATGCTTTTTGAATTCGATGTTGATAAACGATTTCGAGTAATGAAAATGTTCGGCAAGCGTCTGCGTGGTGATGGGGTTGCGGACGTTTGCGTCAACATATGCGATGAGGGCTTCGATAAAGTCGTTGTGCTTGCCCGTAGGACTCGTCGTCTCGTGACAGAGCATAACCATAAGTTTCATAACTTCGCAGGTGAACAGCGTGTATATCTCGTCGTGAGAAAACATTTTGATATATGTGTCGAGCTGACTGAAAGTCACGTCGAATTTTCTCGAATCGATGTAGAACGAACTGTTTGCCGCCAGCTTTTTGGCGAGATATTCGGGGACGAGCGAATCGGGGAATTTCAAAACATACCGTTCGTAAGGCACGCTCAAATCCACGGCGGCAAAGTGATATTTGCCTGCGGGGATAAAGACGATGTCGCCTTCGCACAAATTCCTCGTCTCCGATTCCACGGTGTATTGCACGTTGCCTTTCACGAAATACAGTATTTCGTAGAAGTAATGAATGTGCTTGTAATACTCTTCCGACGGCAGACTTGCGTGGTCGAGTTTGTGCGCGAAATCTATATTTTTATAGATAAAATTGAACATATTCGTATTATAACACAAAATAATAAAAAATGCAATCTTTTTATGAGTAAATTGCAATTGTGGTCGGAAAAATTTTGTTGTATAATTATAGAAGAAGATGCGGCGTATTTTCGTCGTGTCGTTAATAAAGACTATATTTTAAGAGGTGTATGATGGAAAACACGCAAACACAGGCTATCGGGCAGAACAGAGCCAAGCAGTGGCAGATAGCGTTGTTCCCGTTCAATAACGCGGCTACAAACGTCTACTTCGCTTTCTATACGTACTTCACGTATTTTGCGCTTATGTATCTGACAGGAAGCACTCCCGCGGCGATAGGGGGAACGATAGTGTCTGCGTCGCTCGCTCTCGTCATAAGCTCGTTCAACGCGATATTCGCGCCGCTTATGAGAGTGTTCGACGGCATAACAGACCCCGTACTCGGCGGCATAATGGATAAGACAAAGACGAAGCTCGGCAAGTTCCGTCCGTTTATGATAATCGGAAACATAATGCTCGCGCTGTCCGTGCTGCTTATGATGCTGATATTCAGACCCATACCCGACAGTCTGTCGGCACTGCGCTGGGTGTGCTACATCGTCTGCTATATAATATATGTTTTGGGCTATACCTGTCAGTGCGCGGTCACGAAAGCAGGTCAGACCTGTCTCACCAACGACCCCAAACAGCGCAGTCAGTTCGTCATATGGAATATGATAGGACAGATAGGTTCGATAGTGTTAATCAACGTAATGGCTGGAGGCGTGCTCACAAACGAGGCGATTTGCCCGAAAGGACTCTTGGTTCACGAGTCGACGGCAACCGGCGCGTTCACTCTGGACGCCCTGCTCGCGGAGTTTGCGGCGAAGAAGATAACGCCGTCCGCGGGACTGCTCGCGTCGCTGGAAGCGGGCAAGACGTACACCTATCTGTACGGCGCGTCATACGGTCCGCAGTTCTATAATATAATGGTGCCGTTTGTCGTCATACTGTCTGCGCTGTATACGATAATGGCAATAGCCGCGATATGGCAGAAAGACAAACCCGAGTTCTGGGGTGTCAGCGAAAAGCCCGCGAAGATGAAAGACTACCTCGGAATAATAAAGGGCAATAAGGAAATCCGCTGGCTGGTGCTGTCGTCGGGTCTCAATAAACTCGCGTCCACTGTTGCGACGTCGGGTACGGTGGCATTTTTGCTGTACGGCTGTCTGATGGGCGACTATAACGGATTGTTCATTCCGTTCTATGCATTGTGCTTTATCTTTATGGGCATATTCTTCTTGTGGGGTTCGAACACCGCGGGCAAGAAAGGTCAAAAGCGCGGCGTGGCGCAGTTCACTCTGTTCGCATTGCTGTTCTATATCGGCGTGCTGATAATGCTGTGTCTGTATAACCACGACAATCCCGCCACTTGGCTGTCGCTGTATTCGATGGAAGGCGGCTTCCACTTGACGATAAACGCATACACCGTCATATTCATAGTGCTGTACGGCTGCGGCTACGGCGCGTTCAACTGCTGCGACCAGCTCACGATACCTATGGTCGCCGACTGTACCGACTACGAAACCTACCGTTCCGGCAACTACGTTCCCGGAATTATGGGCACGATATTCTCGCTCGTGGATAAAATCATATCGTCGTTGCAGACCCTTCTTCTGACGCTGTTCACGGTCGTGCTCGTTCCCGGACTCAACGCTCTTCCCACGGAAGGAACGCCGTATATGCCGGGTATGAAACTGTCGGCGATAATCTGCTTCTGTCTGCTTCCTATGGCGGCGTGGTTGGTCACGACGTTCTGTATGACGAGATACTCGCTGTCGGGCAAGAGATTGGAAGAAATACAGGCGGTCAACGCAGTCAGAAAAGCCGCGGTTCAGGGCGGTATGACAATGGAACAGGCAATGGCTACCTGGCAGACGATAGACCAAGTGCCCGCCGAATTTATCCCGAAGAAGAAACCCCGCATAAACAAAAAGACGGGCGAGGTCATAGTCGAGAAAGAAAACTTCCTCGACAAGATGTATAAGGCGATATTCGCGCGCAAAGAAAAAGTCACGAGCGCGCCGCCGTCGTCGAATGCGATTGCCATACCCGAAGAGTTTTTGACCGAAGAAGTGCGCGCGGCTATGGGCACGGTATTGCAGGCAGGCAAGACCGAAACCGTCACGGAAATAACCGAAGAGCCGATTGCCGAAACGGCTGAACCGACGGGCGAACAAATAAAAGAAAATACCGAAAATAAAGGAGACGAGGAATAATGAAACTGACTTTTCGTTGGTACGGAGAAAAAGACAGTATCCCTTTGCGTTACGTTTCGCAGATACCGAATATAAGCGGCGTCGTAACCGCGGTGTACGACGTGCCCGTCGGCGGCGTGTGGACGGACGAACAGTTGGAAAAACTGCAAAGACAGTGCGCGGAGCATAAGCTGAATATGGAAGTGATAGAGTCCATACCCGTGCACGAAGACATCAAAATGGGCAAGGGCAAACGCGACGAATACATCGACAACTATTGCAAGAATATAGAGGTCGTCGCAAGACACGGCGTGCGCTGTATCTGCTACAACTTTATGCCGGTGTTCGATTGGCTGCGCACCGATATGTACCATAAAAACGAAGACGGCTCGACGTCGCTTTCGTATTCCTACGACGACTTCGTCAAGGTGGACCCGAACAATCTCCACCTGCCGGGCTGGGACGAGAGCTATTCGCCGGCGGAACTTCAAGGACTGCTGAAAGCCTACCGCAAGATTTCGCACGAACAGCTTTTCGAAAATCTCGTGTATTTCTTGAAACGCGTGATTCCCGTCTGCGACAAGATGGGCGTATCGATGGCGATACATCCCGACGACCCGCCTTGGGACGTGTTCGGACTTCCGCGCATAGTGTCCTGCGAAAAGGACCTCGACGCTATGTTCGCGGCAGTGCCTTCCGAAAATAACGGTCTCACGCTGTGCACGGGCTCTTTCGGCGCAAGCAAGAAGAACGACCTCGTGAAAATGGCGGCAAAGTATACGAAACAGGGCAGAGTGCATTTCGCCCACCTCCGCAACGTGCTGTGGACGGACGACCACGACTCTTTCTGCGAGACGGGTCACTGCTCCAAACACGGCAGCCTGGATATGTCGGCGATAGTCTGCGCGCTCGTGGAAAACGGCTTCGACGGATACGTCCGTCCCGACCACGGCAGAAACATATTCGGCGAGGACGGCAAACCGGGATACGGCTTGTACGACCGCGCGCTCGGTGCGGCGTATATCAACGGTCTCTTCGAAGCCGCCGAAAAATGTATAAAGAAGAGCTGAAAACGAGATAATTTGACAGGAGGTCAATAAAAAATGAAAAAGAACGAATTGCCTTTGGGCATCGATTTGAAAGGAAAAGTCGCGGTAATAACGGGCGCGGGCGGATTGATTTGCTCGGCTCTGGCAAAAGCCGTTGCGGCGGCGGGTGCGAAAGTGGCTCTGCTCGATTTGGCGGAGGACAAGGCGCAGGCGTATGCCGACGAGATAGTCAAGAACGGCGGAGTTGCGAAGGGCTATGCCGCCAACGCTTTGGAAAAGGACTCGCTGAAAGCCTGCCACGACAGAGTGCTGAAAGATTTGGGCAAGTGCGACATATTGATTAACGGCGCGGGCGGAAACAACCCGAAAGCCACGACGGACAAAGAGTACTTCGAACTCGGCGACATCGATGCGGAAACCAAGTCGTTTTTCGATTTGTCGGAAGACGGCGTAAAGTTCGTGTTCAACTTGAACTTCCTCGGCACGTTGCTGCCCACGCAGGAATTTGCCAAAGATATGGTCGGCAGAGAGGGCTGCACGATAATCAACGTATCGTCTATGAACGCATTTACGCCGCTTACCAAAATACCCGCTTATTCGGGCGCAAAAGCGGCGGTGTCCAACTTCACGCAGTGGCTGGCGGTTCACTTTGCCAAGGTCGGCATAAGAGTCAATGCGATTGCTCCCGGCTTCTTCTCCACGGCACAGAACAAGGCGCTTTTGTGGAACGCCGACGGCAGCGCGACGGCAAGAACGGGCAAGATACTCGCCGCCACACCTATGGGACGCTTCGGCGAGGTCGACGAACTCATCGGCGCGACTCTGTTTTTGGCAAGCGATAAGGCGGCAGGTTTCATAACCGGCGTTGTGCTTCCCATCGACGGCGGATTTGCCGCTTACTCGGGAGTTTGATTGCGGGGGATTTGAAACTATGAGCTATATCGACGACGATTTTTTATTGGCAAACGACACGGCAAAAAAGCTCTACAACGAATATGCGAAAGATATGCCGATAATCGACTATCACTGCCATTTGCCCGAAAAACAGATTCTGGACAATCAGCCTTTCGAGGACCTGTATCAAATCTGGCTGAACGGCGACCACTATAAATGGCGGCTGATGCGCAACTACGGCGTGAGCGAAGAATATATAACGGGCAATAAGAGCAATAAAGAGAAGTTCGAGGCTTATTGCCGCACGCTCGGCACGGCTTTCGGCAATCCGCTCTATCATTGGTCGCAGCTCGAACTCAAAACGTTTTTCGGCTGCGAAGACGAGATAAACGAAAAGAATGCAGAACGCATATGGTCGTTCTGCAACGACTACATAAGGAAAAATAAGGTGACGCCGCAGAGCCTCATAGAAAGCTCGAACGTGAAATACGTGTTCACGACGAACGAGATTTTCGACGATTTGACGGTGTTCGAGCAGATAGCGAAAAAGGGCTACGGCTTCAAGGTCTGCCCGTCGTTCAGAGCCGACAAGATAATGAACATCGAGGCGGACGCATATAACGGCTTTGTGGACAGACTCGGAAAAGTCCCCGACTTGACGGCATTGGAAAACGTGTTGGAAACCAGACTCAAAGAATTCATAAGAGTGGGCGCGAAGGCAAGCGACATATCCGTGCAAAGAGTGTACCCGATTGCAAGCCGCGGCGACGCCGAAAAAGTGTTTGCTTGCGTGCGCGGCGGCGGAAAAATCACCGCAAAAGAAGCCGAGGTTTTCAAGGGCTATTTGACGTACTTTTTGATGAAACTGTACGCAGAGTACGGCATAGGCACGGAACTTCACATCGGCGCAATGCGCAATAACAATTCGGCGATGTTCAAAAAGCTCGGCGCGGATACGGGTTACGACAGTATCGCCGAGGACAACAGCATAAACAATCTTTCGAGACTGTTCGACAGATTGGAAAGCGAAGGCGCGCTTCCGAAAACCGTTGTGTTCAATTTGAACCCGAAAATGAACGCCGAAATAATGACTCTCATAGGTTGCTTCCAGTCCGACGAGGCAAAGGGCAAAATTCAGTACGGTCCGGCTTGGTGGTTCCTCGACAATAAGGTCGGAATGGAAAAACACTTGCAGGATTTGACGGCGACGGGACATTTGGCGGCATTCGTGGGTATGCTGACGGACAGCCGTTCGCTGCTGTCCTATCCGAGACATCACTATTTCCGCAGAATACTCTGCAACTATCTCGGACAAATGATGCAAAACGGCGAGATGACAAGGGATACCGCGCTTGTCGGAGAGGTCGTCGAAGATATATGTTATAACAACGCGGTCGAATATTTTAAGTGCGAATAACAGGAGGTTTAAAGAATAAAATGGAAAAGTTGGTACCCGTGGTGGTCATCAAACAAATCGGCGAGACGGAAACGATTCTGTCCGCGCTGAAAAAAAGCGGCATAAACTGCGCGGAAATAACGTTCCGCACGGAGTGCGCGGCAGAGGCGATAGAGCTTGCTTGCAAGAAGTTCCCCGATATGAGCGTGGGCGCGGGCACGGTCATAAACGCCGAGCAGTGCGAAAGGGCGCTGAAAGCCGGCGCGCAGTTCATCGTGTCCCCGGGACTTTCGCCGGACGTTGCGAAGATATGCAACAAGAAGAAAATACCGTACTATCCCGGCTGCGTGACGCCCACCGAAATAATGGCGGCGCTCGAACTCGGAATCACGACGGTCAAATTCTTCCCCGCGAACATATACGGCGGATTAAAAGCTCTCAAAGCTCTTTCCGCACCGTTCCCGCAGGTTAAGTTCATTCCCACGGGCGGAGTAAACAGAGAGAATCTCGACGAGTTCTTGGCATTCGAAAAAGTGGCGGCGGTAGGCGGCAGCTTCTTCGTGGAGGAAGCGTTGAAAAAATATAACGAGGAGAAATAAGTATGAAAAAGGTTGTGACTTTCGGTGAATTGATGTTGAGACTTGCTCCGGAGAACTATCTCCGCTTCGTGCAGAGCGACAAGTTGGAAGCGACTTTCGGCGGTGCGGAAGCCAATGTGGCGGTAAGCCTCGCAAACTACGGTTTGGACGCGGCGTTCATAACCAAACTGCCTGCCCACGAGATAGGTCAGGCGGCTGTGAACAGCTTACGCAAATACGGCGTCGATACCTCGAAGATAGTGCGCGGCGGCGACAGAGTGGGCATATACTATTGCGAAAAGGGCGCCAGCCAAAGACCCAGCAAAGTAATTTACGACAGAGCTTATTCGTCGATAGCGACGGCAAGCGAAAGCGACTTCGACTTCAAGGAAATTTTCAAGGGCGCGCAGTGGTTCCACTTCACGGGCATAACTCCGGCTCTCGGCGAGAACGTCGCAAAGATTTGTCTTGCCGCAGTCAAAGAGGCGAAGAAACAGGGGCTTTCGGTGTCCTGCGACTTGAACTACCGCAAAAAGCTGTGGAGCAAGGAACAGGCGGGCAAGACTATGGGCGAGCTCTGTAAGTATATCGATTACTGTATCGCCAACGAGGAAGACGCCAAGGACGTGTTCGGAATCGAGGCAGACAACAGCGATATAGACGGCGGCAAGCTGGACAGAAACGGCTATATATCCGTAGCCAAAAAACTCTGCGAAAAGTTCGGCTTCAAGGGCGTTGCGATAACTCTGCGCGAGAGCAAGAGCGCAAACGACAACGACTGGTCGGGTATGCTCTACGACGGAAAAGAAGCGCATTTCAGCAAGAAATATTCTATGCACATCGTGGACAGAGTGGGCGGCGGCGACAGCTTCGGCGGCGGTCTGATTTATTCCCTCGTCAGCGGTTACGACGCGCAAAAGGCAATAGAGTTCGCCGTTGCGGCAAGCTGTCTGAAACATACGATAGAGGGCGACTATAACCTTGTGAGCAAGGCGGAAGTCGAAAACCTCGCTGGCGGCAACGCATCGGGCAGAGTGCAGAGATAATTTTGCCCGTGCTTACGACGCGTAGAAAGAAAAACGGATAAGTATTGGGAACATATAACGCAATAAAACAAATGCGCCCCGAAAGCTCGGCTTTTGCGGGCGTATTTTTCTTTCCGATTTGAATTTTTTTCGCGGTTTGTGGCGTTTTGATACATTTATTATCATTTTTCCGAAAATCGGTTTTGCATTAAGTAAGTTTGCGCCGAAATTCGATAAGTTTGCGACAAGTTTTACAAAAGGTATTGATTAGTGCGAAAAGATATGTTATACTTTAACAAATAAGGGCAGCGGAGGGAACGTCGAATGAAAATTGCCTTGGTCGAAGACGACAATTGTGAAGCCGACGTGCTGACCAAATATCTGAACAGGTACGGTCAGGATAAACAGGTAAAACTTGAAATCACACGGTACGGAAGCGCGGAAGAATTTTTGAAGGCGTATAAGAACGCCTATTTTTCCATAGTGTTTATGGATATCGATTTGCCGGGCATACGCGGCTTGGATGCGGCGCGCGCATTGCGCCGTCAAGACGATTGCGTGACCATAATTTTCGTCACCAAAATGGCGCAATACGCGCAGAAAGGTTACGAGGTGAACGCGCTCGACTTCATAGTCAAGCCCGTGAACTATGCGGACTTTTCGCTCAAACTCAAAAAGGCGATAAACGTGGCAAGAGCAAAAGAAGTGAAATCCGTGCTTGTTCCCGTAAACAGCGGCTTTTGCCGCATATCCACGGACAAACTCGTATACGTGGAGGTAATGGGGCATAAAGTCACGTACAGACTCGTGGACGAAGCGATAGAGGCTCGCGGCACGCTGTCCGAGGCGGAAAAGAAATTGGAGGGTTGCGGCTTTCTGCGCTGTAACAGCTGCTATCTCGTAAACTCCAAATATGTGAACAAAGTCAAGGGCAACGAAGTGGACGTCGGCGGATACATACTGAAAATCAGTCACCCGAAACGCCGCGCTTTCGTGGAAGCTCTGATGGATATTTTTACGGGGGGGGGACGCTTTTAAATGAATTTCGAAGCGGTGATATGGCAATACCTTCACGCGCTGTTGCCCGTGTTTTTTCAGTTGGCTGTTGCGGAAGGTCTGTTCGTTTTCGGTCTGAAACGCCGAAAGTTTTTCTGGTTGCGCCTGTCTGCGGGACTGTTGATTTGTCTGGCGTCCCTGTTTTTGATTGCCGTGCTTATGGTGCTCTCTCCGCATTTTTTGGTGGGCGCATTGCTGTACTTTATCATATTCGCACTCACCGTTTTGGTGCTGTGGCAGTGCTTCGACGAAAAGTTCGGTACTCTGCTGTTCTGCGGCGTGGCGGCATACAGCGCACAGAATATGTGCTACCGCCTGTATTGCGTAGCCGAATTGTCCGGCTTGCTGTGGGCGCTGTCGAACGTCGTCGGCTGGACGGCGGCATATCACTTGCTGTCGAACATCATACTCGTGACGGAATACGTGGTCATATATCTGCTGTTCGCCAGAAGAATGAAAAAATACTCTCTCGCCCGTTTGCATCAAAGAAATATTTTGCTGATTTCGGGTGTAACGCTGGTCGTAACCGTGCTGCTCTGCGCCTGGACTAACGTCTACTATTATCAGCACTTCCCGCTGCTGATAATAATTTCACTGTTTTCCGTGCTGTGCTGCGTTTTCATTCTCGGACTTCAATCGGGTATGTTGGAAAACATATCGCTGAAACACGACATAGAAGTAATAGAACAGATGTGGAAAAACGATAAACGGCAGTATGAGATAGCCAAGGAAAATATGGACGTCATAAACGTAAAGTGCCACGACTTGAAACATCGATTGAAAGAACTGCGCCTGTCCGACGGCGAGGTGTCGAGAGAGGAACTGTTGGAAATAGAAAACGCCGTTGCTATTTATGACGCAAAAGTCAATACGGGTTGCGACCCTCTCGACGTGATACTGACGGAAAAGAGCTTGCAGTGCCGCAAGAACGGTATAAAACTGTCCTGTATGGCGGACGGAAAGTATTTGAAGTTTATGTCGTCGGGAGAGCTGTACTCTCTGTTCGGCAATATGCTGTCCAACGCGATAGAAGCCGTCAAAAAAGTCGAGGATACCGAGCGCAGAGTAATAGCCTTCACCGTGCGCAGACTCGGCGAAATGCTGTTCATTCAGATAGAGAATTACTTCGACGGCAAAATAGTTTTCAAGGACGGCTTGCCGCAAACCGTTAAGCGCGACAGACTGAATCACGGCTACGGCGTCAAGAGTATGCGTATGCTGACCGCGAAATACGGCGGCGATATGACGGTGGACGTAGACTGCGACGTGTACAGATTGAAGATAATGCTGCCGCTGCCCGAAAGCAGACAAAGCGTCGCAAAACTCAAAGACGCGGTTTGAGAGAAAATAAGAATATAAGGTAAGTTTACGCCTAAAAACGCAAGTTTAGGGCAACTCTCTTGAAAGGGTTGCTCTTTTCTTATATAATTTCTGCGGATTTCGGTAAGAGACCCGATATTATGAGTAAAGGAGAAAGGATATGAGAATGAAAAAACTTTCGGCAGCCGTATTGATTGCGTTGGCGTTGAGTCTCACAGTTGCTCTTTCCGCTTGCGGCGGTTGCAACGAACCTGCGCCCGCACCGAACGAGGCAAAAGCCAATGCCGTGACGGCGGTCGTTTGGGGCTACGAGTGGGGACCCGCGATACCCAAGGTCGTCGTGGAGTTTTCCGAAAACGTGAAGGATATCGACAAGAGCACTTTCACCGTAAAAATGGGCTCGAAAAACCGCACGGTCACCGACGCTTACGCCAGCGACGCAAAGGGCAATAAGACGACGGCGGACACGAAGTATGCGGCGATTGAAATGTCCGTGAAATACGGCGAGGCAAGTCCGTTCACATACAGCCAGACCACGAACAAGAACGATTGGGCGGAAAGCGTAACCGTAACCGTGGTCGCGGCAAAGGAATTTACCGTCGGTACGGCAAAGTGGGAAAAGGGCAAAAAGTTTACATATAAGTGCGGCAAAGAAAACAGAATCGTGCCGCAGACCGAAAGTTGGAAAAAAGATTCTTACAAGCATTCGGAAGGCGGAAAGGAGATAGTCTTGCAGCGCGCAAGCTGGTCGCCCGAAGGCGCCGCAACCGACGGCGGAAAGAATCCGCTCGTTATTTGGCTGCACGGAATGGGCGAAGGCGGCACGGATATAGACATCGCCCTTCTCGGAAACGAAGTGACCGCGCTTACGACGGAAAACACGACGAACGTGCAAAAATATTTCACGACGTCCGATTGCAAAGGCGCATACGTGCTGGCTGTTCAGACCCCGACGATGTGGATGGACGACGGCGACGGAGAAAACAACGTAGACAAACCCGGCACGGAAAAACAGCCTTCTATGTATACCGAAGCTCTTTTCGGCGCCATATCTTCCTACGTCGAGAGCAATTCCGACGTGGATACAAACAGAATATATCTCGGCGGCTGCTCCAACGGCGGATATATGACTATGAATATGGCTTTCGAACACGGCGACTATTTCACGGCGTTCTATCCCGTTTGCGAGGCGTATAACAACTCGAAAATCACCGATGCTATGATAGAGCAGATAAAGGACTATAAGATGTGGTTCGTGCAGTCCGACGACGATATGACCGTATTGCCGAACAAGTTCGTCAAACCCACATATCTCCGTTTGCTGCAAGCGGGCGCGCAAAACGTTCACTTCACGTTTACGGGCGCGGTGAAGGGCACGGACGACCCGAATCCCACGTCTTGGACGGGGTCTGGCAAATACGACGGACATTGGGTATGGATATACGCTTTCAACGACCAGATAAAGACGCAGTTAGACAACTCCGCAATTTCTTCTCTGGAAGATATGACCAGCGCGAAATGCACGAAAGAAGGCAATATGTGGCAGTGGCTGGCACAGCAGACGAAAGCGGCATAATTTAGGCAAAACGCTCCGACAAGCCGTTTTGAAAAGAGAGTCGTGATGGTATCTTAAAAAAAGCGGCTTGCGGCGTTTTCTTGATAAAAATTTCGACAGGAGAAATGATTATGAAAAAATTAAAGATTTTGACGATGGTAACCGTTGCGGCTTTGGCAGTCGTATTGGCGGCTATGACGCTCGTCGGCTGCGGACAGCCGGCGGCACAGGACTGGGTTTTCGAAGCGGAGAACGCGATTCTCGCCGACGCCGAGGAACAGACAGAAAACACGATAAAGATTCAGGAACGCGTGGAAGCGGGACAGGACGAAACGGAACCGACAAAAATAGTCGGCTACTTCGCAACGGAAGGACAGACCATTACCTGGAAAATCAAATCCTCCCACGCTTGCACGGCAACTTTGAAGCTGCGCCTTTCCGGCTGCTTGTTCGGCGCAATCGACAAGGACGGAAACATTGCCGACTTAAATCAGTTGGCGGGCGTACTTATGGGTTGGGGTCAAGCACCCGAAGGCTTCGATATGGATTCCGCAAACGGCTATCTGCACGAACTGAAAGCCGAAGACTGCGGACTTAATCTTTTGGTGAACGGCACGGACGCAACAATGTCCGGAACACTTGCCGCGGCAAAAATCGAAACAGGTTCGGGCTGGGCGCTTATGGGCACATACAGCGCAGTGAGCTTCGGAGAGTACACGGCTGAAATCAATCTCAAAAAAGGCGAGAATACGATAGTATTGGAAGTTGTTTCTTCCGGTGCAAATGTCGACAAGATAACGATAAACGCGGCTTCCAAGCTTACGCATACGGACGTCGACAACAGCGACCGCATCGAGGAACAGCAGCCGCAGGGCTGATTGGCTCATAACCGAAAACGAAAATACCGTCGCACATCACGGCGGCGGTTGATTTTCGGAACTGTATTTGTGTCAAACAAATAAACAAAATAATGTATAGGAGAATAAATATGGCAAAAGGCGAAAAAACACGCAAAAAATTGAGCGCGAAATGGTTCACCGTCATAATCGGAAGTCTGCTCGCTCTCTTGATTGCTTTTGCAATCGCGTTGCCCTGTGTCACCGTAACGTATTACGACGGCGTACTGCGCGACGTTTTCAAAACCGCGGGAACTTCCTCTCCCGAGGAGAGCGAAGACCCCGAGATAGCCAAGCTCGACAAGGATTACAATAAGACCGACTTCAAAACCGCGGACGAGCTTTCGGCATATGAAAAAGACCTTGTCCGCACGATAGGCGGAGAGGGTTATGTGCTTTTGGAAAACAGCGACACACCGGGAAAGGGATTGCCTCTCAAAACCGAGGCGTCGAATAAGACGAAAGTCAGCCTTTTCTCCCATTCGTCCGTGGATATAATCGCGGGCGGTACGGGCAGCGGCACGGGCGTTGCAAGCGTTACTCTCAAAGACGCATTCGAGGCGCAGAACTTCGAAGTCAACAAAACACTTTGGGACTTCTATTCCACGGGCGGCGGCAAGAGTTATAAGCGCGGCGCGGGCGTTATCAATTACGGTATGGGCGAAGATTGGAAAATCAACGAATGCCCTCTCACCGTTTTGGAAAGCGGCGGCGTGTTGAACTCGGCTGCGGGAACCACCCCGATATTCATTCTGTCCAGAACGGGCGGCGAGGGTATGGATTTGGCGCGCTATATGGGCAAGTTCACGGATGTGGATGCGGATAAGACAAAACACTATCTCGAACCCGATTCCGTAGAACTCAACATAATAGACTACCTCAACAGAAACTTCACGAACGTTATTTTGGTTGTGAATACGAACAACGTTCCCGAACTCGGCTGGGTCAAGAACTACGCCAACATCGGCGCGGTGCTCTGGGCGCCCGGCGGCGGCGGCGAAACCGCAAATTCGATTGTGGACGTCATAAGCGGAAAGGCAACGGCTTCCGGTCATCTCGTGGACACGATTGCATACGACGCTTTCAGCTCTCCCGCAATGAAGAATATGGGCGACTTCCAGTATTCCGTCGGCGGCAAGGCGGTAAACGCTTACGGCATCTCCTACGACGAGGGTATCTATGTCGGCTATAAATACTACGAAACCAGATACTTCGACAAAGTAATGGGTCAGGGCAATGCCGGCGACTACGACTACGCGGCAACCGTTCAATATCCGTTCGGCTACGGCAAGTCCTACACGAATTTCGAGTGGAGCGACTTCTCGGTTTCCGCAAAGGACGCAGACGGCAACATCACCGTAAACGTTACTGTCACGAACAAAGGCGACGTCGCGGGCAAAGACGTGGTTCAAGTCTACGTTCAGGCTCCGTACACCGATTACGACAAGACCAACTATGTGGAGAAATCCGCAGTTTCGCTGGTCGGTTTCAAAAAGACGAAATTGCTGGCAAAGGACGCGAGCGAAACGGTCAGCGTGACGGTAAACGTAGAGGACTTCGTTTCTTACGACGACCGTAACGCAAAGACGTTTATCCTCGAAGACGGCGACTATCTCATCACTGCGGCGGCAGACGCTCATAAGGCGACCAATAACTTCCTTGCGAAGAAAGGCAAGACGAAGGCGGACGGAATGACGGAAAACGGCGACAGTGCGTATGTCGGAGTTTGGAATAACCCGACGTTCGACAAGACGACCTATGCCGAGAGTTCCACGGGCGAGACGGTCACCAACCGCTTCGACGAGTCGAACTACATCGACAGAGACGAATATCTCTCCCGCCGCGATTGGGTTGCGACTTTCCCGAAGACGCACGGCAATCAAGACGGTAAGGTAGTAAGCGGTATGTCCGAGCAAAACGGCTATGTCTTTGTGGAAGAGATTTCGCAGGACTTGCTTAACAAGATAAACGCAAAAGGTACGGCGGAAGCCGCTAGAACTCCGATGACCGACGCGGAAGCGGCAAGCAAGGCCGGTCAATACGAGCAGGGCGGCGATATGGAACTCGTCGATATCCGCGGCAAAGATTTCAAGGAAATCGATTGGGACAGCCTCGTAAGCAAAATGACGAAAAAAGAAGTGGGCGCGATAGTCAATAAATCGGGTTACGTCACTTTGTCGGCGAAATCCATCAATAAGCCGCAGGCTAGAGACCTCGACGGACCCGCAGGACTCAACACGATAACCAATCACACGATGCTTTCGATAACCTATCCTTCCGAGGTCAATATCGCTTGTACTTTCGATAAAGAATTCTCATACAAAGTCGGCGATGCGATTGCACAGGACGGACTTACGTTCACGCAGGTTTTGGGCAGAGTCAGCGGTTGGTACGGACCGGCAATGAACATACACAGAACGCCGTTTGCGGGCAGAAACTTCGAGTATTACAGCGAAGACAGCTATATGTCCGGCGTAATGGCGAGAGAAGCCGTTGTAGGGGCGGCGAAGAAAGGTATGTACGGCTTCATCAAGCACTTTGCTTTGAACGACCAGGAAAACCACAGAATCGGCATCTGCACTTGGAGCAACGAACAGGCTATCCGCGAGATATACCTTCGTCCGTTCAAAATGGCTGTCGAGGGCGGCACCGTAACCACGAAGTACTACGAGACGGGCAAGGACGCAAGCGGCAAAACCACGTATACGCTCAAAGAAGCACAGACTCCGGCTTGTATGGCTGTTATGAGCTCGTTCAACCGCATAGGTTATACTTGGGCGGGCGGCGACTACCGTCTGATTACGCAGGTTCTCCGCAACGAATGGGGCTTCAACGGTATGGTGGAAACCGACTATTCGCAGGGCGGCACGGGCTATATGCATACGGAGCAGATGTTGAGAGCAGGCGCGGACGTTCAGTTGTCGCAGCAGCAGGCAAGCTATGCGATAAAGAACGACACGATGGTGTACTACACGAAACAGGCAATGAAACACGTGCTTTACTGCGTGGGTAACTCCAATGCGATGAACGGCTACGTTCACGGCGTCGTTGTCGGCGCAGAGCCTTTCGCGTATTACTATCTCATTCTGATAGCCGTCGGCGTGATAGCGCTGGGACTGTCGGCTTGGGGCGGTATAGCAATCTGGCAGCGTTGGAAAGCCGAACTTTCGGAAGGCAAAGAGCCTGTCGAAAAGGCGGAATAAAATCGATAACTCGATGAAATAAAGCAGAACGGGGTTCGGCATAGTGTCGGACCCTTTTCTTTTGCGGCAAAAACGTCTGCCGCAACGTCGGCTTTGCGACGGGACGATTTTTCCGAGTTTCATCGTAAGGGAAGCGACGCTCGGACTTTTCGGAAAAAACCGAAATCGACAGAAGTCCGCTTCCCTTTACTTACTTGACAAAAACCGCGCGTATGCGTTATAATTTACGCGCAGCAACGAGAGGATAACATAGTGGACAGTTTCAATCTGGAATCGAAATACAAGCCGACGGGAGACCAGCCGGAGGCGATAGACGCGCTTGTGGAAGGCATAGAAAACGGGCTGAAAGCGCAGGTCTTGAAGGGCGTGACGGGCAGCGGCAAGACGTTTACGATGGCGAACGTCATACAGCGCGTAAATCGTCCCACGCTCGTGCTCGCGCACAATAAGACGCTTGCGGCACAGCTCTGCAACGAGTTCCGCGAGTTCTTTCCTGCGTCCAGAGTGGAGTTTTTCGTGTCGTATTACGACTATTATCAACCCGAAGCCTACATCGCGTCCACGGATACGTATATAGAAAAGGATATGGCGATAAACGACGAGATAGACAAGCTCCGCAACTCCGCGACTTGTTCTCTTCACGAGCGCAGGGATACGATAGTCGTGTCCTCGGTATCCTGTATATACGGTCTCGGCGCGCCCGAAGAATTCTTTCGGTTGAGTATATCCCTTCGCCCCGGCGACTTAATGGAAAGGGACGAGCTTATCCGCCGCCTTGTCGGGATAAACTATAAGCGAAGCGACGTCGAGTTCGAAAGAACCAATTTCAGGGTCAAGGGCGACACCGTGGACGTGTTCGTCGCCTCGTCGTCGGAAGTGGCGGTGAGAGTGTCGTTCTTCGGCGACGAGATTGACGAGATTTGCACGATAGACGCGCTGACGGGTCAAGTCAGAAACAAACTCAAACACGTCGCCATTTTCCCAGCCAGCCACTACGTGTTCGAACGCAGCACAATGGACGCCGCACTGAAACAGATACAGAGCGACCTCGAAGAGCGCGTGGAATATTTCAAGCGGAACAATAAGTTCATTGAGGCGCAGAGAATAGAACAGCGCGTGAACTACGATATGGAAATGATGCGCGAGGTCGGCTATTGCAGCGGCATAGAAAACTATTCCCGCTACTTCGACGGCAGAAGTATCGGACAGCCTCCGTTCACGCTGCTCGACTATTTCCCGAACGACTTTCTGCTGTTCGTGGACGAAAGCCATATGACGCTTCCGCAGGTGCGCGCAATGTTTCGGGGCGACCTCGCCAGAAAAAATTCTCTCGTCGATTACGGTTTCCGCTTGCCTGCGGCATACGACAACCGTCCGCTGAATTTCGACGAATTCAAGTCGAAAATAGGGCAGACCGTGTTCGTGTCCGCCACACCCGCGCCCTATGAACTGTCGCTGACGGGCGGCAGATTCGTGGAACAGATTATCCGCCCCACGGGGCTCGTGGACCCCGAAATCGACGTCCGCCCGGTCACGGGACAGATAGACGACTTGCTCGGCGAAATAAACAAGACCGTGCAGAGCGGCGGCAGAATTCTCGTGACGACGCTGACAAAAAAAATGGCGGAGGGTCTGACAACCTATCTCGGCGACAGCGGAGTGAAAGTCAGATATCTCCATTCCGACATAGACACGATGGAGCGTATCGAGATTATAAACGGCTTGCGCGCGGGCGACTTCGACGTAATAGTCGGCATAAACCTGCTGCGCGAGGGACTCGACCTGCCCGAAGTCAAGCTCGTGGCGATACTCGACGCCGACAAGGAAGGCTTTTTGAGAAGCGAGTCGTCGCTGATTCAGACGATAGGCAGAGCGGCGCGCAACGCCGAAAGCAAGGTAATAATGTATGCTGATACGATGACGGGCTCGATGCAAAGAGCGATTGACGAAACCAATCGCCGCCGCGAGATTCAGATGAAGTACAATAAGGACAACGGCATAGTCCCCAAAACCATAATAAAGCCGATAAAGTCCACTTTGGAAATAACGACGAAAGCCGAAAGGAAAATAGACGGCAGGGATATTCCCAGACGCATAGACCAACTCAAAGGACTTATGCGCACGGCAAGCACGTCGCTGGATTTCGAAACGGCAATCAAACTGCGCGACGAAATATCCGAACTGAAAAAACTTATGAAGATGTCGAAATAGAAGAGGGAACACTTTATGAACGAATTGATTATAAAAGGCGCGAAAGAAAACAATCTGAAAAATATAGACCTGACTTTGCCCCGCGACAAACTTATAGTTTTCACGGGACTTTCGGGCAGCGGCAAAACGTCGCTGGCTTTCGACACCATTTTCGCGGAGGGACAAAGACGCTACGTCGAATCGCTTTCGTCGTATGCCCGCCTGTTTTTGGGTCAGATGCAGAAACCCGACGTGGAAAGCATAGAGGGACTTTCTCCCGCCATATCCATAGACCAAAAGACGACCAGCCGCAACCCGCGTTCCACCGTCGGCACGGTAACGGAGATTTACGACTATCTCCGACTGCTCTATGCGAGAACGGGCACGGTGCATTGCCATATCTGCGGCAGGGAAATAGTGCGGCAAAGCGTGGACGAAATAGTCGATAAGATAATGGCGTACCCCGAGGGCAGCAAACTGCTGATAACCGCGCCTATTGCAAGGGGTAAAAAAGGCGAGTTCGTCAAGAACTTCGAAAGCCTGCGCAAAGACGGCTACACCAGAGTCAAGGTGGACGGCAGGGTGCGCTCTTTGGATGAGGAAATCAAACTCGACCGACAGGTCAAACATAATATATACGTCGTCGTGGACAGACTTGTGGTGAAAGAGGGCATAACGAAACGCCTGACCGACAGCGCGGAAACTGCGTTGAAACTCGGCGGCGGCATACTCGTCGTGGACTGCGAGGGCGAGGAAAGACTGTTCAATACCGAATATTCCTGTCCCGAGTGCGGCATATCCATAATGGAAGTCGAGCCGCGTCTGTTCTCGTTCAACTCCCCGTTCGGAGCCTGCCCGTCTTGCGGCGGTCTGGGTTATCGCCGCGAAATAGACCCGACGCTGATTTACGGCGACGGAAGCAAGAGCCTGCGCGAGGGCGCGCTGACAATATCCGGCTGGAACTTCGAATCCGCATCGCACACGGAGATGTATTTCAAGGCGCTTTCCAAACATTACGGCTTTTCGTTGGATACGCCGTTCAAGGAACTTCCCGAAGATATAAAGAAAATGCTGTTGTACGGCAACGGCGGCGAAAAGATAAATATGACCTATAAGGGCGGCAACTACGAAAGCAAGTTCTCCGCTGCTTTCGAAGGCATTGTCACAAACCTGGAACGCAGATATAACGCCACGGGCAGCGATTGGGTCAAAAACGATATAGAAAGGTATATGCGCGTTTCGCCCTGTCCGACTTGCGGGGGCAAAAGACTCAAAAAGGAAGCGCTGTCGGTGTATGTGGGCGGCTTGAATATTCACGAGCTTTGCGGTTTGCCCATATCCAAAATCCGCGACTTTTTCCGCGAACTCGACTTGTCGTCGAGCGGCAATATAATCGCCGCGCCGCTGCTGCGCGAGATAAACGCCCGTTTGGACTTTTTGGTCAACGTCGGTTTGGACTATCTGACGCTGACGAGAAGCGCGGAATCGCTGTCGGGCGGCGAGGCGCAGAGAATCCGACTCGCCACACAGATAGGAAGCGGACTTCAAGGCGTGCTCTATATTCTCGACGAGCCGAGCATAGGTTTGCACCAGCGCGACAACGGTAAACTCATCGATACGCTGGAAAGATTGCGCGACTTGGGCAATACCCTGATTGTCGTCGAGCACGACGAGGAAACGATGAGAAGAGCCGATATGATTGTGGATGTCGGACCGGGCGCCGGCGTGCACGGCGGCGAGATTGTGGCGCAGGGCAGCGTGAACGACTTGATTAAAGTGGAACGCTCTATAACGGGCAAATACCTTTCGGGCAAACTCTCCATACCCGTGCCGAAAGAGCGGCGAAAGGGCGACGGCCGTTTCATAGAGATAATAGGCGCGAAACAGAACAATCTCAAAAATATAAGCGTGAAAATTCCCTGCGGCGCAATGACCGTAGTGACGGGCGTTTCTGGCAGCGGCAAATCCAGCTTGGTGAACCAGATACTCTATCCCGCGATGTACAACGCCGTCAACGGTGCGAGAACGGACGTGGGCAAGTTCGACGAGATAAGGGGCTGCGAACATTTCGATAAGGTCATAGGCATAGACCAAAGCCCGATTGGAAGAACGCCGCGTTCCAATCCCGCCACGTATACGGGCGTGTTCTCGCATATCCGCGAACTGTTCAGCAAGACCCCCGATGCGCAGGAGCGCGGATATAAGGCCGGGCGCTTTTCCTTCAACGTCAAGGGCGGCAGGTGCGAACATTGCCAGGGCGACGGCATAATAAAGATTGAAATGAACTTCCTTCCCGACGTGTACGTGCCTTGCGAAGTCTGCGGCGGCAAACGCTATAACAGGGAAACGCTGGAAGTAAAGTATAAGGGCAAGAGCATAAACGATATCCTCGAAATGACAGTGGAAGATGCCTGCTCGTTCTTCGAGAACCTGCCGTCAATATATAATAAGATAAAGACACTGCACGAAGTCGGACTCGGCTATATAAAACTCGGTCAGCCGGCAACGACGCTGTCGGGCGGCGAGGCGCAGCGCGTGAAGCTCGCCACCGAACTTTCCCGACGCGCCACGTCCCGTACTCTGTACGTGCTGGACGAGCCGACAACGGGTCTGCACATCGCCGACGTGGACAAACTCATAACCATTCTGCAAAGACTGACCGCCGGCGGAAATACCGTCGTGGTCATAGAACATAACCTCGACGTGATAAAGGTCGCCGACTATATCATAGATATAGGCAAAGAGGGCGGCGACAGGGGCGGCGAGATTGTCGCCGAGGGCACGCCGGAACAGATAGCCGAATGCGGCGAAAGCTATACGGGCGCATTTTTGAAAACCATACTCGAATGAGCGTCGCGGACAGAAAGACCGTCGGACGCTTTGCGCCCACGCCGAGCGGCAAAATGCACCTCGGAAATATATTTTGCGCTATGATTGCATACCTCTCCGCCAAAAAGAACGGCGGAGAGTTTTTGCTGCGTATCGAAGATTTGGACGCCGCCCGCTGTCCGAAAGAAAATGCCGACGCCGTTATCCGCGACTTGGAAACTTTCGGTTTCGAATTCGACGGCGAAATAATATATCAGAGCCGAAGAACGGATGTGTACAAAGAATTTGAAAACCGCCTCGCCAAACTCGGATTGGTATATCCCTGCTTTTGCTCCCGCGCCGAGCTCCACGCCTCGGAAGCTCCGCATATCGGCGACGGTGTATACGTCTACGACGGCAGATGTTCGCTCTTGTCGGAGGAGGAGAGACGGGAGAGGGCAAAGAAGAAAAAACCCTGCCTGCGCGTAAAAGTCCCCGATTCGGAAACGGTTTTCGAGGATAAGTTCAAAGGCAGATATGCGCAGAATATAAAAAAGGAATGCGGCGATTTCATAATCCGCCGCTCGGACGGCGTGTATGCATATCAACTCGCGGTGGTCGCAGACGACGCGCTTTCCGGCGTCAGCGAGGTCGTGAGGGGAGAAGACTTGATTTCTTCCGCGCCCCGCCAGCTTTGGCTGTGCGAAGTGCTCGGATTGGAAAAACCCGCATACGCGCATATCCCTCTCGTCACGGGCGCAGGCGGCAGACGCCTGTCCAAACGCGAGGGCGACGGCGATACGCTCGCAGAAGTTATGAGCCGCAAAAGCCCGAAAGAGATAACGGGCGCATTGGCTTTCGCTTCGGGACTCATTGATAAATACGAACCCGTATCGCTTGCCGAGCTTGTGCCGCTGTTCGATTTCGATAAGATAAAAAAGACGCATATAGCCGTCGATTTGTAAAAAAAATACCGTAAATATACGAGGTAAAACGCAAAAACTTTCCGATGTGAAAAATCGGAGAGTTTTTTTTGCGCATATTGCAAAAAATAAAAAAAACTTGTTGAAAAACGCTTGACAACTCGGGGGGGGGAGATGTTACACTTACCGTAGATGTAAACAGTGAGGTTTGGCAGTGCGGCGCGCCTTTTGCGCGGCGTCTGCCGCGGCGTATAAGCAGTAAGTTCATAGTGGGTAAATCATAGGAGGAAATATGCTCGGAGATTATTTGAAGGACAAGGCCGTCGGGTTTTGGTTTTCCGTATCCGTTGCCGTGTTGTCGCTTGCGACGGCTGTCGCATACGCCGTGTGCTATGCCGGCAGCGACGAGATAAATTGGGTGTCTTTCGCGCTGATGGCGGCGGCGTTTGCGGCGGCGGTCGTGCTGATTGCGCTGAAACGGTATAAGTGGGCGGCGTATGCGCAGGCGGCTTTGATATTTTTGTCGCTGCTGTTTTTCATATACGGAATTTATTATTACGTGTCCGTCGTTCTCGTCGGAATCGACCTCGACACGTTTTCCGCGGAATTCTGGGTCTGCTCGGCGCTGTATCTGCTTTGCTTCGGTCTCGGCGTGGCAAACGTGTTTCTGAAACAGACGAAAAGCGAGGTGGCGGAAAATGAATAAGAAAAAACTTTGGGTCAAGATTGGCATCGTCGTAAGCGCGATACTGTTCGGGTTTATGATTTGCACGACCGTGATAACGGGCGAAAACAGAACGGCGGTAAACAACTTTTTCGGAACGGGCGATTTCGTCACCTTCGAACCGAAGGATGCGCCGGAACAGGACACCGAATATTTCAAAAGCAAATACAAGAGCGTGGCGGAACTCATAGAGGCAGGCAAGACCGCCGCGCAGAATATAGAAGCGGAAGGCGCGGTGCTGCTGAAAAACGAGAATAACGCGTTGCCGCTCGACGTGGGCGCGGGAGAAAAGAGAATAAGCCTTTTCGGCATATCCTCCGTAGACCCGGCTTACGGCGGCAGAGGCTCGGCGCAGACGGGCAGTCCGCTTCCGCCCGTGACCCCGAAAGAGGGTTTCGAACACGCCGGGTTCGAGGTCAACCCCAAACTTTACGATTTTTATGCTTCGTCGGGCAATACGTATAAACGCGTCGGCAGAGGCACGCAGGCGAAAATAAACGACGCGCCGTGGAGCGACGTGGCGGCGGCGGTTTCCGCCGACGATATCGCCGCATACGGCGACGCCGCGATAATGATATTGACGCGCGTCGGCGGCGAGGGCTCGGATATGGCAATGACGGGAACGGACGGCGAGGACGGCAACTATCTCAAACTGTCCGAAAGAGAAAAGAGCGTGTTGACAGGTATGGCGCAGCTCAAAAAACAGGGCAAGATAAAAAAGATTGTCGTGCTGCTGAACGTGTCCAACCAGCTCGAAAGCAAATTTCTTTACGACGCCGAGTATGCGGTGGACGCCGCGCTGTGGATAGGCTGTGCCGGTATTAGCGGCTTCAACGCCGTCGGCGATATAGTCGCAGGCAAAGTCAACCCGTCTGGCAGACTCTCCGATACGTTCTGGTTCGAACACAAGTATAATCCCGCGACTTACAACTTCGGCGCATTCACGTATACCAATGCCGCGGAAATGGGACTTCCCACCACGAAGCTGGGCACTCTCGACGGAAAGTACAGTTCCTACGTGGTATATGCCGAGGGCATATACGTCGGCTATCGCTATGCCGAAACGCGCTACTACGACGTCGTCACGAAACGCCCGAATACGGGTTCGTTCGACTATTCGAAATTAATATCCCACCCGTTCGGTTACGGCGAGTCGTACACAAGTTTCGCATATTCCGATTACGACGTGACCGACAATGCGGACGGCACATACTCCGTTTCCGTCAAGGTCACGAACACGGGCGGCAGAGCGGGCAGAGAGGTCGTGCAGGTATACGTCAAAAAACCGTTTGAAAACGGCGGCTTGGAAACCCCTGCGGTCGAACTCGTCGGATACGCAAAGACCGAAACGATAGCTCCGAGAGACAGTCGGATTGTGTCTGTAACCGTCGATAAAAAGGACTTCGCCGTATATGACTCCGAGGACAAAAAGACTTACGTCATTCCCGGCGGAGAATACTTTGTCGCCGTCGGCAAAAACGCGCATAACGCCGTGAACAACGTGCTGGCGAAAGAGGGCAGAACGATAGCCGACGGTATGGACGAGGACGGCGACGCTTCGCTCGTGAAATCGTTTGCGCTCGACTACGACGCGCAGACGTATTCGAAGACTGCCGACGGTAAATCG
Source organism: uncultured Christensenellaceae bacterium (assembly GCA_910588155.1). Taxonomy (GTDB): domain Bacteria; phylum Bacillota; class Clostridia; order Christensenellales; family Pumilibacteraceae; genus MGBC157735. Next base: position 2,030 of record CAJUPB010000005.1, on the reverse strand, counting down.
ATAACCAATCTTTTCGACAATGCCGACGTGAACAAGTACTTCGGCAAATCGGAAAATTCCGTGAGGTATTTGACTCGCACCGATTGGACGGGCAGTTTCCCGACGGCGGCTGTGTCTCTCAAAATGACGGAAAAACTCAAAGGCGATTTGCTCGCGCAGGACGACCCGTCCGTCATTCCGCAGGACGACGCGGAGTATCCGAAATATAACGCCAAAAACGGACTCAAACTCATAGACTTGCGCGTGGACGAAGACGGCAACGCCAGAGGCTACGACGACCCGATGTGGGACGACCTGCTCGACCAATTGTCGTGGCAGCAAACCGTCTCTTTGCTCAACTCCGGCTTGCAGTGCACGAGAAGCGTGCCGTCGATTATAAAACCCGGCACGCGCGAACACAACGGTCCGATAGGTCTGACCGAACCTTACGGCGGCAATCCCCTCGGCAGAGCGGCGAGAGTCGGCGACCCCGATAAGGACAAGACCGCGCCGTACTATCCGAGTATCGGAATACTCGCCGCAACCTTCGATACGGACGCGGCGGCGATGTTCGGAGATATGCTCGGCGAAGACGCGATTTGGGCTGGGTATGCGGGTTTCTACGGCATAGGACTGAACACTCACCGCTCGCCTTACGGCGGCCGCGCTTACGAGTATTACAGCGAAGACCCGCTGCTTGCCGGAACAATGGCGGCAAGCGAAGTCAAGGCCCTGCAATCGCACGGCTGCAACGCATACGTGAAACACTTCGCGCTGAACGACCAGGAAGCACAGCGCGCCGGCATAAGCGTGTGGCTGAACGAACGCACGTTCAGAGAAATATATCTGAAACCGTTTGCAATCGCCGTAACGGACGGCGGCGCGATGAACGCAATGTCCGCGTTCAACAGAATAGGCGCGACGCACTGTCCCGCAAATAAAGAGCTTCTGACCGACTTTTTGCGCAGCGAGCTGGGTATGAAAGGTCTTGTTGTGTCGGATATGTACGGTATAGCCTACAAACAGCCGCAAATGCCGATATTCTTGATGGCTGGCTGCGATTTGCCCGACGGCGAGTTGGATAAGGAAAACCCGTACTCCGCATTCAAAAAGAACCACGGCGCAACGGCGTGGCAAATGCGCGAGGCCGCAAAACGCGTGCTGTATGCGACCGTGCAGAGCAACGCTATGAACAGCTTTTCGATTTATACCCAAATAAGAAATATCGTTCCCGCTTGGCAGATTGCCGTAATATCGCTCGATTGCCTGTTCGGCGCGATGTTCGCGGCAAGTGTGACGCTTGCGGTTTTGATAGCACTGGCGGAACGGAAAAAGACCGACCGTCGGGGTAAAGAGGAAATTGACAATCAGGTAGAAAAAGGAGAAAAATTATGAAAAAATTCTTAAAGAACACAATGCCTTTGTTGCTTGCGCTGACGCTGTGCGTCGGACTGTTGGCGGCTTGCGGCGACAATGACCCCGTCCCTGCGGACGACAAAGCGGAGTTCAAAACCGCGCCGATGGAGTTTATGTCCACGCCTATGATGTGCACGCTCGTGCTCGACGGCGGCAACGCCACATACACCGTGACTTTTGACAGCGAACTTCCGTTTATGGGAGAAATAGCGAAAGGCTTGGGCAGAACGGGAACTTACGAATTCAAAGACAACGTCTACACCGTAAAACTCGGCAGCGGCGAAACGCAGGAAACGCTTACGTCGACCTACGACGACGCCACGCAGACCTATTCCATCTCGTACACGATGTCGGGTCGCGACGGCGAAATTCCCGTTGTGCTGACGTATAAGAAAGCGGCTTAAAGAATATACCCGAAAAGATACAGGCAAAAAACGGCTGTCGCGGCGTCTCATCGGTGCGGCGGTCGTTTTATTTTTAAAATTTTCAACAAAATATTTGAAAAATTTCGAAAAAACACTTGACATATTATAGTGAGTATGATAAAATATTCAAGCTGTCCTGCGAAAGGGCAGCATATTGCACCTTGACAAATAAATAGGAAAAAGTAGTCAAAAAGACTTTATAGGAAAAAT
>CAJUPB010000004.1:147233-157940 GCA_910588155.1 uncultured Christensenellaceae bacterium | reverse complement strand
ATAAAATTTCTCCTTATAAAGTTATTTTATCGCCCTTTTGAAGTAACTGCTTAAATTGTGGCTTCGGGACCCATAAGACCTATTTCCGCGCTGCCGGACGCAATCGCGCTCATAACTTTGTCCGCGCCGCCCGCATTAGTGAACGAAACGTCGAGACCCTCTTCGTCGAAGTAACCGAGGTTTTGAGCCAGGTACATAGGCGCATAGAAAATGCTGTGCGTGACCTCGCTCAAACGTATCTTCGTCTTGCCGTTCGACGAGCAATTGCAGCCCGCGAAACACACGAGACAAAGCATTGCGCTGAAAATCACGGCAAATATTTTTTTCTTCATTACTGTTCTCCTTGAATTTTTTTTATCGGCGCCGCGCGCATAGCACGCCGATTATACCCCATAATATGAACGCCGCCCGCCGAATGTGAAATGCTGTGCGCAATCCGAAAGCAATGAAAATGCAATAAAATATCCTTGCAAAAAATTTCGGAATATGATAAAATTATAAACATAAAGCCAACGGAGTTTTGACTATGAAAGACAGATTATTGAAACGGTTGTTACCGCTTTTCGCGGCAGTGTTTATGCTGTTTGCGGCGATAATTATTGCGACTGTCGGCGTGTCGTATGCCGATTCGTATGTCGACGAAGAAAGCGGCAAGACGAATATAGATACGAATTGGTGGTTCGAGGACATCGACGTGGAGATAGACGTCCGTCGGGACAAAACGCTTTCCGTCACGGAAACTATGCGCGTCGGCTTTATCGAGGGCAATAAAAATACGGGCATAATAAGGGATATTCAGCGCATATCCCAAACCACGAGAATAGTGGACGGCGAAGAGAAAAAGGGGATGGAATATCTCGCACAAATTTCCGACGTTTCGGTGACGTTGAACGGGCAGCCCGCGAAAGTTACGCAAAGCCTTTACGAGCAGGGGCAGTTTCATTCCGTGAAAATGCAGCTTCCGGACGGAAAATATTTTCCCGCCACGGACCAGACGGACAAAGAAACTCTGGACGCGACGCTGAATACTTTTGTTTTAAAATACGTGTACGATATGAGCGACGACAAAGCCGAGGGCTTCGACGATTTCACTTTCGACGTGCTCGGTTACGCTATGGAATATACGAGAAGATTTCACGCAAAGATTACTTTTCCAGACGCAGTGAATGCGGATAAGGTATCTTTCCGTACCAACAAAAAGAAACCGTTCGTTCCCGACGTGGAAGACGGCGAAAGCGTTTCCGTTTCGGAAAACGTCGTGGAACTGACGGCGAGACCGAATAAAGAACACGTCGGTTACACGGTGCAGGTGCTGTTCGACGACGGATATTTCTCCGTGACGAAAACCGTGTTCTGGTACTATTTTCTTTTCTTGGCGGCAGCGGTGGCGGCAATCGTCTGCGGAGGATTGCTGGTTATGCGCTTCTCGTCCAATAACGTCGTGGAAACGGTGGAGTTCTATCCGCCGAAGGATATGCGCGCGCTTCGTTTCGCCGCTGTGTGGCGCGGCAAAGTGAACGGCAAGGACCTCGCCGCCGTCGTGGCGCAGTGGGCGGACGAAGGATACGTCCGGATTTACAAGGACGGCGACAAACACTTGATTGTGCGTAAACTCAAAGATATGTCGGACGACGTGCCGAACAACGAAAGGGAATATTTCGATACTATGTTCGCAAAGTCGTCGGAGTTTCACACACGTTCGGTAGATTCGAAACGAGATGTGAAATTGTCCAAAAAGTTTCAGTCTATGCAGACCTTTGCGGAAGAGCCGCCGACGGTTCATAAGCGAAGCAAATTGGCGTATGTGGGAATAGCCGCCTGTATGGTGTTGCCGTTCGTCGCGCTGTTCGTTTATTATTGCATCGTCTGTCAGAACGCTCTGCCGCTGTTCTTTTTGATATTCATAGCCGCGGGAACAATGCCGGGAATGGTTCAGGCGCAGGAGAAAAGTACGCCTTTGATGTATATCTTTCCGCTGATGTTCACGGCAATGCCGATGTTCGCATTTATTTTTATCTTCTATATGCCGCTGTACGACTATGCGGGACTGATTTTTATCGCACCGATTTGGTATGCGATACTGTTGATTTTGTCGCACTTTATGAACAAGAAAGCCGACTATGTTTTGAGCGATTACGGTAAAATGCTCGGCTTCAAGAGATTCTTGCTCACGGCGGAACTGTCTCGAATCGAAATGCTCTTCGAAGAAGACCCCGACTATTTCTCGCATATAATTCCGTATTGCCTGATAATGGGTATCGGCAAAAAAGTGGAGAAGCGTTTTGCCGCGCTGAACATATCCGCTCCCGAGTGGTCGGACGGCATAGGACTCGGCGCGTTCTCGCATTTCTCGCACACGCTGGCGACCTCGTCCGGAATGGGTTCGAGCGGCGGCGGAGGCGGCGGAGGAGGACACGGCGGTTCTTCGGGCGGCGGAGGCGGCGGAGGCGGCAGCCGCGGCTGCTGAAAAAAGCCGAACAAACCTTTGCTTTTTCTTGCAAAAAGCAAAGCCGTGTGATATAATACTTGCAAAGATTTCAAACAACGGAGCAGACAATGGACAAGACCTACGAGCCGAAGAGTTTCGAGAAAAGACTCTATAAAAAATGGACGGACAACAAATACTTTGCGGCAAGGGCGAACAGCGGCAAAAAGCCGTTTACGATAGTGATGCCGCCCCCGAACATAACGGGGCAGCTCCACGTCGGTCACGCGCTGGATATGACGTTGCAGGACGCCGTCACGAGGTTCAAGCGTATGCAGGGCTTCGAGGCGCTTTGGCTTCCCGGCGTGGACCACGCGTCGATTGCCACCGAAGTCAAGGTCGTGGAAAAAATGAAGGAAGAGGGGCTGACGAAAGTAAGCTTGGGCAGAGACGGCTTTTTGAAACGCGCTTACGATTGGAAAGAAAAGTACGGCGGCAGAATAGTCGAACAGCTCAAACAGCTCGGGTCGTCCTGCGATTGGGACAGACAGGCGTTCACTATGGACGAGCGCTGTTCCAAAGCCGTCCGAGAAGTTTTCGTCAATCTTTACGATAAAGGTTTGATATATCGCGGCGACAGAATAATCAATTGGTGTCCCTGTTGCAAGACCGCCATTTCCGATGCCGAAGTCGAATACGAACAGGCTGATTCCCACCTCTGGCATATCAAGTATCCGTTTGCCGACGGCAGCGGATTCATCACCGTTGCGACGACGCGCCCCGAAACGTTGATTGGCGACGTGGCTGTCGCTGTCAATCCCAAAGACAAAAAGTATACCGCTCTCGTGGGCAAAATGCTGAAATTGCCGCTCACCGACAGGACCATACCCGTCATTGCCGACGACTATGTGGAAAGCGGTTTCGGCACGGGTGCGGTCAAAATAACGCCCGCGCACGACCCCAACGACTTCGAAGTCGGTAAAAGACATAATCTCGAAGTGATAAGGGTTATGGACGACACCGCGCATATGAACGAAAAAGCAGGCAAGTATGCGGGTATGGACAGATGGCAGGCGAGAGAAAAAATGCTTCTCGACTTGAAAGAGCAGGGCTTGCTGGTCAAGACGGTAAAGCACGCGAATAATGTGGGGCATTGCTACCGTTGCGGAACAGTCATAGAACCCATTGTTTCCAAACAGTGGTTTGTCAAAATGCAGCCGCTCGCCGCGCCCGCGGTCAAGGCGGTAAAGGATAAAAAAGTCGCTTTTCTTCCCAAACGCTTCGAAAAGATATATTTGCATTGGATGGAGAATATCCGCGATTGGTGCGTCAGCCGCCAGCTTTGGTGGGGTCACAGAATACCCGCTTTCTATTGCGACGGCTGCGGCGAAACCGTGGTTTCCAAAGAGGATATAACCGTTTGCCCGAAGTGCGGCGGCAAAGTCAGACAGGACGAAGACGTGCTGGACACTTGGTTCTCGTCCGCGCTCTGGCCGTTTTCCACGCTCGGTTTCCCCGAAAAGACGGAGGATTTGAAGTATTTCTATCCCACGTCACTGTTGATTACGGGCTACGACATAATCTTTTTCTGGGTCGCGAGAATGATATTTTCGGGCTTGGAACATACCGGCGAAGTGCCGTTCGAAGAAGTGCTGATTCACGGAATCGTCCGCGACAAGCTCGGGCGCAAAATGAGCAAATCGCTCGGCAACGGCGTGGACCCGATAGAGATAATAGAGAAGTACGGCGCGGACACTCTGCGCATATCCCTCGTAAGCGGCGTCAAAGCCGGCGGCGACATCAAGTACAACGAGGATAAATGCGAGGGTTACAGAAACTTCATAAACAAGATTTGGAACGCCGCAAGATTCGTGCTGATGAACTGCGACGGCGTGAATATAAAGAGTATCGACGACGTAAAACCTTCGCCGGCCGATATGTGGATACTCGTGAAACTGTCCGCGCTCGTGAGTTCGGTCACGAAGTATATGGAAAGGTACGAAGTCGGTCTTGCCGCGGCAAAGCTGTACGAGTTCATAAGAAGCGAATTCTGCGATAAGTATATAGAGCTCTCCAAGACCGCTCTTTACAGCGACGACAAGGACAGAAGAACGGACACGCTGTCCGTGCTTGTCCACGTCTTGACGCAGCTGTTGAAGCTCGCGCATCCCATAATACCGTTCGTGACGGCGGAAATATACGACAGCCTTCCCGTAAAGGACGCCGAGGATATAATGGTGTCGCCTTATCCGACGTCAAAGAAGTTTTCCTTCAAAAAACAGGCGAGCGATATGCACAACGTGCTGGAACTCATACACGCAATCAGAAATATCCGCGGCGAAATGGGCGTCAGCCAGTCGGTCAAAACCGCGATATATCTCTTGCCGAAAAAGGGCAGCGAAAGCGTCGTGAAAAAGGGCGCAAAGTATATCGAAAAACTTGCGGGCGGAAATAAGACCGTCATCGGAGAAAAGCCGGCGGGCAAAAGCGTGAACATCGTGACGCAGATTGCCGAGGTATATTTGCCTCTCGGCGAACTTATAGATACGGAAAAGGAAAAGGAGAGAATAAAGAAAGAGCTGGAAACGGTGGAGAGCGAGATTGCGAGAGCAAGCGGAAAGCTGAACAATGCGGGTTTTGCCGCAAAAGCCCCCGCACATCTTATAGAAGAGGAGAGGGCGAAACTCGCAAAGTATACCGCGCTTAAAGCGGACTTGCAAAGCAAATTCGAATCGCTTTGATTGGGTTTGCCGTCGATATATCTTTGACAGGAGCCGTGCCGTAAACAGACGCGCAAAAAAACAGAGAACGAACAAGAAAAAGAACGTACGGCATACCGTACGTTCTTTTTCTTTGAGTGCGACTTCTTTGAGTGCGACGAAAGCAAAACCGCCGCAATGCGCAATGTTTGCAATAGAGGACGAAAAACCGCCCCCTTTCCATACGAAAGGGGAAACTAGTAGTTAGCGGTTTTGACTTTTTTACTGTGCGTGCTGCTTCTTGTACTCGGCAAGAGCTTTGGCAAGCTGGTCGGGGCAGGAAGTGTTTCCGCGGCACTGAATGCCGGACAGCTTTGCGATGATGTCGTCGATTTTCATTCCGACGGCAAGTCGGGAAATACCCTGCGTATTGCCGCTGCAACCGTTCACGAATTTCAAAGACGTCAAAACATCGTTTTCGACTTCGAAGATAATCTGACGGCTGCAAGTGCCGTTGGTTCTGTAAGATTCCATAGTATGTAGCTCCTGTAAAAAGTGTGTACCGTGTGATGTGCCGTCAGTCTATAAGCGCCTCGTGCAGGGAAGAATAGACCTGTGCCGCCTTGTCCTTCCATTTTTCGTATACGCTTTTCGCCGTGTGCCTGTTTGCGACGTTGAGTTTCACTTCCAAAGTGGTCTGAATCGGGTCGACGATTTTGAGAATAACGGTGTAAGTGCCGTCGGCATTCTTGTAATAAGTTCCGCTGTATTCCTGTTTGCGGCGAAACGTCATACGGTTTTCTTTGATGTACTCCGTAATGTCGCTGCGTAACGATGCGGGAATCTGCATATAGAACATAGCAAGACACATTCTGCCGTCGGGAGTAATGGAGTAATAACTGTTTCTGTCGTGCGTGGACTGATAAATGAACTCCGTTTCGAGAAGCTGTGCCATAGCCTGCTTGCAGTCCATATACGTAAGCCACATATTGCGGCTCGTGCACATTTCGATAATGGTATTCTCCGTTATGGGGACGTCCATCTTATCAAAAACGAACAGCAAAATAAGTTTATTCACCGTTGTTTCGCCGGAAAACTCCACTTCAAAACAATTCCTCCGATATATCTCGTCTGTCCATTATATCATAAAACGGCAAATCAATCAACATATTTTTATCGTTTTCTGCAAAATAATTTCCGCCGCCGTTTTCGAGACAACGCGGTCAGGCGAGAATGTCAACCATACAGGAATAAACTATGTCGACGAATTTTTTCTCGCCGATATAATAGAAATCGTATATGAGCATCAGATTCGGCAAAAGATTGTTCTTGTTTTTCTCGTATGCGTCCGTAACGACTATTTTGCCGTTTCGGTACTCGAACAGCGGCGTTATGTATTCGACGCCCCGAGCAAAGTCCGAAAATTCCCGAACTTTTTCGACGTCGGAAAAGTCCGCGGTCACGTCGTCGCCGACCTTTGTTTCTTCGCTTATAATCTTGTTCAAAACGCTCCGCAAAGAAAGACGGTTTTTCATAGCGAAGTCGATAAAGCTCCGCACGTCAAGCGCGTCTTTTTCGCTCGGCTCGGCTATTTTCAAGTTTGTGAGTTTGTCGACAAAGCCGTCGAACATTTCCAAAGTTTTTGTTCCGTATCTTTCCATAGTCTTGAATCTGCCGCAAAGTATGGAAGATTCGTCGCACATAGGCTTTCTTCTGGGGCAAGGCGGTTGTACGAAAAACGCAAGCTGCCTTTTCAGCAGCTCTTTCGTGCTTTGCGCCGCATTCGGCAAAACTTCGATTCCTTGCTCGGTCAGTATGTATTCTCCGCCGCAGCAAGCGTTCAGTTTTTCCCGCAACTTGACTATTTCGGCAAGTTCGTCTTGCTCAATCGTCAGGTCGGACCAAGGTATTGTTTTGGTGTTCGGGTCGTAAATCAGATATCCGCCGATTGTGCCGATTATCCGTGCGTCGTAAAAACGCGTTCTTTCCTCTGTCTTCGAATTCATAATAAACCTCCTTGTAACATAAATTTGTCTTAATTATAACTTAAAAGGCAGAAAACTGCAAGTAAATAGGGATAATATTCATTATGCGCAGGGATACCGCAAATTGGTTATGGGTTATACTTATGGTGTCAATAAAGCAAAACTTCTTTGTTTTCTTATGGTAGGTGATTATATGGACGTAAAAGACAGGATTGACAAGTTAAGAATGAGCAGAGGTTGGACTCTGAACAAGCTCGCAATGGAAATCGGAGTTTCCGACACGACCGTGTATTCGTGGTTCAACGAGCAGAACTATCAGCCGAGTCGAAAAACGATAGAGGACGTTTGCGAAGTGTTCGGAATAACGGCGGCGGAGTTCTACGCGGACATCGATTTCGATAAACTGCGGGCAAAAGAAGCGGTGATGCTGGAAGCGTTCAGGGCGGTGCCCGACAAGCAGAAAGACCAGGTTATCGAAATAGTCAAATCGTTTAAAAGGGAGTAATCCCTTTTTTTTAATCGGCGCAGTCGGCGCAAGACGCGTTCTTCTTAAACTTTTCCTGACGATAAAGTCCAATCATTGTTTTTGCTTTCGGCAAAATCAACGCGATTATGAGAATGATGATTGCGTGCGCCGCAAACATAAGCGGCAAAGGAAGCAATGTTTTGAATGCCTCCGCAACGGGGTAGGACAGATACAGCGTGAAAATCAGCACTTGATATATCGCGCCTATAATATAGATTGCGGCCAACCCGGCAATGCCGGAAAGAAATATGTTCCCAAGCTTCAAAGTGCCGAACCGACGCAAGATGACGCCCGCGACGTATGCGCCCATAATCAGACCGATGACGTAACCGAAAGTCGGTTCCAATACGTAGGCATATCCTCCTCCGGCAGTGAATACGGGAACGCCGAGAATGCCGAAAACCGCATATGCAAGCTGTGAATATGCGCCGTCCGTGCCGCCGATTGTCAGCCCTGCCAGCACGGCGAAAACGGCTTGCAATGTAAAAGGCACGGGCTTAAACGGTATCCGCACGAGCGCGCCTATGACGGCAAGCATCATAAAATAACTTATTCGCAACAAACGCTTGACTGCCATACGTAGATTATACACCATTTTGCGCTCTTTATGCAACGATTTGGGAGTCGGTTGAGCCACGAATTTTTTTTATGCGGTTTAAAGCACGCATAACGCGCCGCAGCGCTTTGCCGAAATCGGGAGAGAAGAAACAAAAAAACACGGGTCGAACGACAACCCGTGTTTTGCTTTCCCTTATTGTTTTCGGTTTATCCGAAATTCAAACCCGAACGAGCGTGCAGGCGATTTGACGCCTGTTGCCGCCGACAGGCTTTTTCTTACGCCTTTCCGTTGCAACCCAAAACGTTGACCAGCTTGTGCTTGACCGCCTGCTTGATAAGCTCTCTGGCGGGGGAAAGGTACTGTCTCGGGTCGAAATGCGACGGATTCTCGTTCATATGCTTTCTTATGGCTGCGGTGAAGGCGAGGCGCAGGTCGGAATCGATATTTATCTTGCAGACCGCCATAGTCGCGGCTTTACGAAGCATATCTTCGGGAACGCCCTTCGCGCCGGGCATAGAACCGCCGTTTTTCTGTATTATCTCCACGTACTCGGGAATGACCGAGCTTGCGCCGTGTAATACGATGGGGAACTGCGGCAAACGTTTTGCAACTTCTTCGAGAATGTCGAAGCGCAGTTTCGCGTCGCCTTTGAACTTAAACGCGCCGTGAGAAGTGCCGATTGCAATCGCCAACGAGTCGACGCCCGTGCGCTCGACGAACTCCTGCACCTGGTCGGGGTCGGTATAGCTTGCGTTTTCGGCGGAAACGTTTACGTCGTCCTCGACGCCCGCCAAACGACCCAATTCGGCTTCGACAACGACGCCGTGGTCGTGAGCATATTTGACAACCTGCGAAGTGAGCTTGATGTTTTCGTCGAACGAATGGTGCGACGCGTCAATCATAACGGAAGTGAAACCGTCGTCCACCGCCGATTTGCAAAGCTCGAACGTGTCGCCGTGGTCGAGATGGAGCGCGATGGGAAGCCCGGAATCTTCGACGGCTGCTTCGACGAGCTTTTTGAGATAACGCGGATTGGCGTATTTTCTCGCGCCGGACGATACTTGCAGAATGAGCGGAGATTTTTCTTCCTTTCCCGCTTCGACGATGCCCTGAATCATCTCCATATTGTTGACGTTGAATGCACCGATTGCGTATCCGCCCGCATAGGCTTTTGCGAACATCTCTTTGGTTGTAACTAACGGCATATATAATATCCTCCAATTTTTGTGTCGATTATATTATACAATAAAAAAAACCGTTTGACTACTATTTCAATGCCAATAGTTGACTTTTTTTGAGGGAAGATATATAATGTAGACGTGCCGAAAGCGGCGAAATGCCGCATAATATTAACGAAAAAGGAGCTTGATAAAGATATGAAAGACCCCAGAATAAGCAAACTCGCAAAAAATCTCGTGAACTATTCCATAGCCGTAGGCAAGGAAGACAAAGTGCTGATTGAAGCCACCGATATTTCGAGCGAGTTGGTCGAAGAGATAGTAAAAGAGGTATACGCCGCGGGCGGTTATCCGTTCGTTCAGCTTTTCGATTCTCAAATAGAACGCGTCGTCAGAATGGGCGCCAATCAAAAGTATTACGAAAAACTTCGGGATTACGCTATGGTCAGAATGAAGGATATGCAATGCTATATCGGTATCCGAGGCACGAAAAATTCCTACGAGCTTTCCGATTTGCCGTCAAAGACCGTGGAAATGTATTCCCGCATATATGCGCAGGAAGTCCACCACGACACCAGAGTGGGCAAAACGCGTTGGGTCATATTGCGCTATCCCAATTTTTCTATGGCGCAGCTTTCGGGTATGACCACCGAAAAATTCGAGGACTTCTATTTCGACGTGTGTAACCTCGACTATTCCAAAATGGACAGGGCTATGGACAAACTCAAAGCGCTTATGGATAAGACCGACAAAGTCAGACTCGTCGCAAAGGATACCGATTTGACGTTCTCCATAAAGGGTATCGGCGCGGTCAAATGCGCGGGGCATATGAATATACCCGACGGCGAAGTCTATACCGCACCCGTCAAAAACAGCGTAAACGGCGTTATCCATTACAATGCGCCGTCCATTGAAAACGGCACGAGATACGAAGACGTTCGCCTGACCTTCAAGGACGGCAAGATTATCGAGGCGACCAGCAACTTCACGGAGAAGTGCAACGCAGTGTTCGACACCGACGAGGGCGCAAGATACGTGGGTGAGTTTGCCATCGGTGTGAATCCGTATGTCACGACGCCTATGGGCGATATTCTGTTCGACGAAAAGATTGCCGGAAGTATCCACTTCACCCCGGGCGCGTGCTACGAGGACGCCTACAACGGCAATAAGTCCGCCGTGCATTGGGATTTGGTCTTGATTATGACCCCCGAATACGGCGGCGGCGAAATCTGGTTCGATGACAAACTTATCAGAAAAGACGGTCTGTTTGTGGTGGAGGAGTTGAAGTGTCTTAACCCCTCCAACCTGAAATAACGTCGTATAAGCGTCGCATTT
>CAJUPB010000004.1:0-147133 GCA_910588155.1 uncultured Christensenellaceae bacterium | reverse complement strand
CATTGTCAAGCGTCGCTTTTGCTCGGGTCACGTACGCAAAGTACGCTCCCCGAACTCGCAAGCTCGTGACGTTCGCGTCGCGCTATATGCGCTCGCTCGGTTAAGCACAAAAGCTCGCTTTCCTCGAACTGCTCGCTTCTCCGCCGTTATTATTCGGCGGCAAGTCGTATAAGCGTCGCATTTCATTGTCAAGCGTCGCTTTTGCTCGGGTCACGTACGCAAAGTACGCTCCCCGAACCCGCAAGCTCGTGACGTTCGCGTCACACTATATGCGCTTGCTCGGTTAAGCGCAAAAGCTCGCTTCTCCGCCGTCGGGCGAATTTCCAAAAAAATTTATTCGGAGTATAAATATTGATAAGATACAACGGCAAACAGTTTAGTCTTGCGGGCAATCCCGTTATGGCGAATTACGAAATGGAAGATGCTGCCGCGCGGCTCTTGTACGAGTCGGGACAGCGTTTCGAAACCCCCAAACCCGTGGACTGTATGAAACTTGCGCGGTATATGGGCGTTTCGGTGAGGGAGGAATATCTGTCCGACTCGCCGTATTCTCTGTGTGCCGTCGCGTTGGAGAATCAGACTTTGCGCACAAGCCGCGGCATAGCCGTCGTTATGGCGGCGGGCGATGTGGTCGTGGAAAAGGCGATAAGGGAAGTCGGGGACGAGAGGAGATATGCCTACGCCGTGTTTCACGCTCTGTCGCATATCTATCTTCACAATAGGGAATCTGACGACGGGCAACTGTCTTTCGATTTGACGGGAACGCAGAGCGAGAAACATTTCTTGTGCGATTTTTCCGAGCTTGCCGACGTTTACGTGGACGCCAGACTCGATTCCAGACCCGAAAGCGAGGGGCAGGCGGATACGTTTGCGGGTTGTCTGATGTTGCCGAAAGTGCCGTTCAAGACCGCGGCGAACAAATTTATGAGCAAAAAAGAAATCAACCGCGCCGATTTGGAGGGCGAAACGTTGGACGAAATGGTCAAAAGCCTGTCAGATACTTTCGCCGCGCCCGAAATCGTTGTTGCGCTGCGCTTGAAAAAATTATTGTATTTGTAAGCGTTTTTGCTTGCTTTTAAGGCATTTAAATATTATAATAAATGACGGCGGGAAGAAAAACCCGTCGGCAAATAAAATACATTTTTCGGAGGATATTATAAAATGATTAAAGTCGGTATCAACGGTTTCGGTCGTATCGGTCGTCTCGTGTTCAGAGCTGCGCTCGGACGCAAGGACATACAGGTCGTCGGCGTAAACGACCCGTTCCTCGACCCCGAGTATGCGGCGTATATGCTTCGTTACGACACGATTCACGGCAAGTACGAGGGTAAAATCGAAGTCGAAGAGGGCGCAATTGTCGTAAACGGCGAGAGAGTCAAGTTCTTCGCGGAGAAAGACCCCGCAAACATCGATTGGGCAAGCTGCGGAGCAGAGTACGTAGTGGAATCCACCGGCGTGTTCTGCACGACGGAAGCGGCGTCCGCACACTTCAAGGGCGGCGCGAAGAAAGTCGTCATTTCCGCTCCCGCAAAGGACAAGGAAACCCCGACGTTCGTCTGCGGCGTAAACCTCGACAAATATACGAAGGATATGAAAGTCGTTTCCAACGCGTCCTGCACGACGAACTGTCTTGCACCGCTTGCGAAAGTCATAAACGATAAGTTCGGCATAGTGGAAGGTCTTATGACCACCGTTCACTCCACGACCGCGACGCAGAAGACCGTCGACGGACCGTCGAAGAAAGATTGGCGCGGCGGACGTGCGGCGGCAGGCAATATCATACCTTCGTCCACGGGTGCGGCAAAGGCTTGCGCGCTTGTTATCCCCGAACTCAAAGGCAAATTGACGGGTATGTCGTTCCGCGTTCCCACGTTGGACGTTTCCGTCGTGGATTTGACCGTGAGAACGGAAAAAGCGGCTACTTACGACGAGATTTGCGAGGCAGTGGAAAAGGCGTCCAAGAAGGAAATGAAAGGCGTGCTCGGCTACACCGAGGAAGACGTCGTTTCGTCCGACTTCATCACCGACCCCCGCACCTCGATATTCGACAAGAAAGCCGGTATCGCACTCAACGACCACTTCTTCAAACTCGTGTCCTGGTACGACAACGAGTGGGGTTATTCCAATAAGGTGCTTAACCTCATCGCGCATATGGCGGAAGTCGACGCGAAGTAAGTCGAAAATCATAGCTTGAAATAAAACAAAACCTCTCCGATTCGGAGAGGTTTTTTCTATGTCGATTTCAAAACGAAAACATAATGACGAAGGAAACAATGCATACGGCGGCGGAAACGATGCCGAGAATAAAACCGACAAGCGACAGTTTGTGCCGCAAAAACATAAAGTTCGAAGCGATGGACAGCGCACTCATAACGACCGCCAGAAACAGCGCGGGCACGGCAAACGCCGAAGTCGCAACGGGCGCCGAATAAAAACCTATGAGTATAAACAGGATAAGGCAAAGTCCGCTCACAACGATTGTCGCCGCCGAAAGTATAAAGCCCAAAATCGGCAAGATGTGTTTCATTTTTTGATTTCCTCCAAGGCGGCTTCGTCCTTTTTGCCGCCTCTGTCTTTGTAATATTTTTCTATTGCCGCAGGCAAATCCGTTTTGTCGCAAAGCGCGAAAAACCTGTCGTCAAGCTTTTCGATTTCCGACGTGCATTTTTTTGGCAGAGCTTCGACGTCGGAAAAGTCGTATCTGTCGCTTAAAGCGATTGCGTCGCGGCAAATGGCGGTCAGCTCGGCATTGCCTAAATTATCGCAGGCAGGGATAAGGTCGTTTTTGTCGTGCGTCGGGTCGGAAAAGTACAGCTCGAAACCATATTCAGACATACTCGCGAACAGTTGGCAGTCAAGCACGAAAAACGTTTTCAACGGTTCGGGCAGGGCGGAAACTCCGTTTGCTTCCGCGAATGCGTAGAGCGAGGCGAAAAATTTTGCTTCGCGCTCTCGCTGCTTTCTTCCGCCGTTCTTTTTGACGCCGAAGGCTGTTGCCGACGCGATTGCAAGCGCAAAAAATATCGGAGCGAGAACAATGCAGACAATTGCCTGCGAGTATATTGCGGACACGGTGAATGCGACCGCTGTCTGAAAAAGCAGGATAATTACCGGGATAAACAATGTTTCTTTTCCGTCGACTTTTCTTTTCATAATCCGTGTCTCGCATAATGATGATTTCATTATATCATAAACGCCTTTCTTTTTCAAGCTATTCGATGCCCGCGATGTTGCTTTCGTTTCGATAAACTCGAAACAAAACAACCCGACGCGCATATTTGTTTCCTCTCGTGCATTCACTCGAAAAAAAGGAAAAGTTTTTGTCTGTTTTTTTCAAATACTTGACAATCGAATAAAAAGGTGATACGATAAACAATACGGAGGTGATTCGCTATGCTAATGAAACAGTTGCTTTTGGAACATATCGACGAAACGATTCGCGGAGACGAGGAGGCCATTCAGTTTATAGGCGGCTTCGTGAAGAATATCCCAGCGGCGGTGCTGGATGTGGAAGTCGACCCGACGGTTGCGGCAAAGCAGGTTATGAATATCGGTATCGGCGTTTACGGCTACGGTATGACTGCGAGTTGCGCGTTCATAGAGTATTACGAAACGGCGGAGCAGCAGCAGCCCTCTATGGCTCTGTATGCAGACAGGGTAAAGCGGTCGGTGACCGTGAAAGGGAGTAAAGAAGAAAAGAAATTCCTGCTGTCGTACGACGTGGACGAACACGGCGAAGTACATAAAACCGTGAGTTTCGAATAGAGTATAATAAAGGTTATCGAGAGGTGAGTGTGTTATGAAATGCCCGAACTGCGGGGAGGAAATGAGCAAGGGCAAATTCAAATGTATGAGATGCGGTTATGTCGTCAAAGATTTAAGCGTGAATGTAAACGGCGACGACAAAGATAATAAAGACGACGAACCCGAAACCGTGGATATCGACCCGTCCAGAGTATACGTCAGCGGAGGCGGCGGCACGGGCGGCGGAGGAGTGTTCGAGGACGTCTTCGGCGGCGGTCTTTTCGGCGGCTTGTTCGGAGGAATACTCGACGATATTTTCGGATTCGGCGGTTTCGACGACGCTCGCGTTTCTTACGATATTTTCGGCAATCCCGTGTACGACGAAGAAGACGACGAGACGGAAGCGGAAGAAGTCGTGGAAATCAGGCACGTGGAATATCTCGACGAAAACGGCAACCCGATAGACAAGAAGGGCAAGAAAAACGAAAGCCGTTCGGAAAATAAAAAGAAAAAAAACTCCGATAAGAGCAAGAGACAAAATCATAAAAGAAAATAAAAACGTCGTAAACTTTGCGTCGTTTTTTTGTTTGTTGTTTTCGCGCTGCGTAACAGTCGTATGCTCTAATCTGTCGAGCTAAACCTCAAAAAGAGAATCAAGTTTCGATTGCCTCGCGCTTATACACACGCTTGTGCTTTGAGCATATGCTTTGCGCTTGCTGTGCATATCACAGACTGTGTTTTAGGGCATAAAAAAAACCGCTTGACAGTCAAACGGTTTTGGTGAGACCAAAGAGGACTCGGACCTCCGACCTCACGCTTATGCTTCGCGCTGCGTAACAGTCGTATGCTCTAATCTGTCGAGCTAAACCTCAAAAAGAGAATCAAGTTTCGATTGCCTCGCGCTTATACACACGCTTGTGCTTTGAGCATATGCTTTGCGCTTGCTGTGCATATCACAGACTGTGTTTTAGGGCAAAAAAAAACCGCTTGACAGTCAAACGGTTTTGGTGGGGTTGAGAGGACTCGGACCTCCGACCTCACGCTTATCAGGCGTGTGCTCTAACCGGCTGAGCTACAACCCCAAAAAAAGAGGGGCGTCTTGCCCCGAATAGGTTTTGTGGTGGAGGTAAGCGGGTTCGAACCGCTGACCCCCTGCTTGCAGGGCAGGTGCTCTACCAGCTGAGCTATACCCCCACAAAACGCCGTCCAAAGACAGCTTTTATATAATATCAAATACAAAACATTTTGTCAACGATTTTAGCCCGCTGTTTCAAAAAAATATTTACCTATTTTATGCGAAATCCAATTTGCGCAGATTGACTTTTCAGCCGAAAGGTGTATAATATAAAAAAGAGGACGATTATGAGAAAGACTGTGAGAAAAATTATGATTGCCGCATCGGTTGCGGCGCTACTGTTTTCGTTATTGCCGCTTTCGGGTTGTTTCTATCAGCTCGGAATGTACGGGAATAACAGAAGCTCGACGGTTTACCTCGACAGTATAAAAACCGACGGCGGCAGATTATATTCGCTCTGTCGGATAGAAAGCGATAAATATCTGTTTGTGTCCGACGGCGGAGAGGCGAGCATAGTCGGCAGGGCGGAAGAAATCGACACGTACGGACTGAACTTTCCCGCCGTTATCTCCGGCAATGATTTTCCGCGCTACCGCATCAAGTGCGCGGAAGGCTATGAAAATCTTGCGGAGATGATTAAGGAACGTTATGAAAAAGACGGCGTAAACTTCGTGCAGATTTCCGCAGTGGAATACGACGATGGCGTTGCATACGGCTTTTGCAATCTTTTTTCCGACTCGGTCGGTTATTTGGCGGGCGGCGGAAACATCGTCTCGGAAAAGATAGTTGCCGGCGTGTATTTCAAATACGACAAAGAAAATGAAACGTATACCGAAACCGAATATCTCGACAAATGCAATATAATCGCGTGCAATAAAGAAAGCTTGATTTATTTTAAGAATAAAAGTTATTATGTGCATACGAATGGAAAAGACGATACGTTCGTTTGTGCGGACGAGGCGTTCGACACGGGGTTTACGAGCTATTCGTTCGCCGAGTTTTTCTATAATGCCGACGACTGTATGATAATAATGTTCAATGGCGGCGGAAACTGTAAAAAGGAGTATTATAAAGCCGTACTTACGACCTACGACGGCGATATAAAGGCAACGTGCACCGCGCCCTGCGGCGGAAGCGTGAGCATAGCATAGAGCGTTTATAAAATCCGCGTGAAAGTGCAGACAAAAGCCGAAGCTTGCGATATAGCAATCTGAAAAAACCGGGATAAAAGCCCGGTTTTTGTTTTGTAAAAACCGCATACATTTACGGCGCTTAAAGCATAATAAAAGTATGGTCAAACGGGCGGTAACTGTAATTTTCGCGGCTTTGACGCTGTGTACGGGCGCGGCAGGCGCTTTCCTGCCCGCGAGAGGCGACGGCAGGATAGAACTGCCCGTCGTGATGTACCATTCCGTGAGCAAGGTCGGAATCGGCGATTACGTCGTTCCGCCGAAGGTTTTGGAAGCGGATTTCGAGTTTTTGAAAGAACGCGGGTACAAAACAGTGTCCGTCGAAGAAGTGGCGAATTTTGTGATAAAAGGCGCCGAACTTCCCGAAAAACCCATTCTCATAACCTTCGACGACGGGTTTTACAATAATTTGGTTTATGCGTTGCCACTGCTCGAAAAATACAGCTTCAAAGCCACCGTGAATGTAGTAGGAGCGTTTTCCGAAAGGGAGAACGGCAAGAAGAAGCGCAGTTGCTCGTATTCGTATCTCAATGAAAAAGAGCTTGCCGAAATGGCGAAAAGCGGACTTGTGGAGTTCGGAAATCACAGCTACGATATGCACGCGCTGAAAGGCAGACGCGGCGTAATGAGGAAACGCGGGGAAAGCGAACAGGAATATAAGGAGGCTTTCACGGCAGACTGCAAAAAGTGCGGTGACTTCGTGAAACGTGCGTGCGGCGCCGAGCCCAAGGTGTTCGCATATCCGTTCGGAAGCTATTCGAAGTCTACGCCGAAACTGTTGAATGCTCTCGGGTATAATGTCGCGTTCACTTGCGCGGAGGGAGTCAACCGCTTGAAAAAGGGCGATACTGCGCGCTTGATGTGGCTGAAACGAATAAATCGCCCCGCAAAGCTGTCCTCGAAACGCTATTTCGAAAAACTCGGTATTAAGTAAAATAAAATTTAAAAGGAGTATAAAAAATGACCGATAAAGACAAAGAACTGTTGAACTATATCAACCGCAACGCGAAAATGGGCGCCGACAATCTCGAAACGCTGCTTCCCGACGTGAAAGATATGCGCCTCAAAGAAACGTTGGAAAGCCAGATTGCGGAATACCGTATTGCGGAAGTTCAGGCAAAAGAAAAACTTGCCGCGTGCAATGAGCAGCCGGAGGACGCGTCGAAACTGACGCAGTTTTGCTGCCGCGTAATGATAAATGCGAAGACGTTGATGGACAAGTCCAATGAACACTTGGCGGAAATGGTAATACAGGGCAGTACGATGGGGATTATCGACGTGACAAAACAGATTAAAAATTACGGCGACTGCAACTGCGACGTCGTCAACCTGGCATACCGCTTGAAGTGTATAGAACAGAAGAACGTAGACGAAATGAAGCACTATCTCTGATTTAAGGAATCGAAACGCATTTAATAAAATCGAAACAACGGTTGGCAGCCGTTGTTTTTTGATTTGCGGAATTCAATGGCGAAAAACATTTCTCGTAAAACCATTGACAATTTCCGATGTTTAAATTATAATAAAATATATATTTATATAGATGTAATTTAACAGAGATAAGGAGATTGATTATGTTTGGAAAGCATAAGGCAAAGACAGTGCAGGTCATCAAGTTCGAGCAGAATCTTTGCAAGGCGAACGTCAACGACAACAGCGTACTGTTTGTGAGGGTAAACGACGTCGTCAGAGAGGAAAATGCGAGAATCGAAGTGCCTTTGACCCACCGGGCATACATCATAAAAGGCGGCGGAGACGCCCGCATATACGACAGCGGAAACTATAAGGTGTTCGACGGAGATTGTGAAGTCAAAGCTTGGAAAAGCGGTCTGTCCGTCGAGGTCGTCTATATGCCGAAGGATACGGACGTCGTTATTCTGTGGGGAACACCGCAACGGTTCAAATACCGCGACGAGGCGAGCGAAGAGGTCGTAAACGTCGGTGCGCGAGGTCAGTTCGGTATCCACATCGTGAATTTCGAGCAGTTCTTCCGCAAGGTCGTAGGCGCACGCAGCGAGTTCGATTTGGAAGATTTCAAAAAGCGTTTCGGAGCCGAGGTCGTCAACGAGTTCACCGATTGTTTTTTGCGCGCCGTCAAAGAAAAGAAAATTACATACGACCAATTCGCGGCGGAGAAAAAGGGAATAGGCGAGAGAGTGGGCGAGATACTGTCGGAAAATTTCGCAAAGAGTTGGGGTATCGGTCTCGACCGTTTCATAATCGAATATGTCGGTATAACCGACGAGGAGGGCAAGAATATAGACGACTTTGCCAAAGATGCACAGCGTCAGCGCAAACTCAAAGAATATCTTGCCGAAATCGAAAGATTGGACGATAAAAAGTTCGACAGAGAAGTGTATTTGAAAAAGTTGGAGTTGGAAGACAAAAAAGCATACTACGATGTAATGAAAATCATAGGTCATCCCGGTGTCGGCGGAAACGGCGGCACAAAGGCGGACACGCGTTTCTGCGCTCATTGCGGAAAGCCCGTGCCCGCAAGCGCGGCTTTCTGTCCGAATTGCGGAAAACCCGTCGCTTCGGAAAAGATTTGCGGAAAATGCGGAAACAAGAACGATGTTGGCGCAAAGTTCTGCTCGGCTTGCGGAAACGAACTGAAATAAATATTAAGGAGATACGGAAATGAACAATTTATTGCTTGCGGCAAATTGGCCGCTCACAATAGGTATTGCAGTCGGCATTGCAATCGGCGTTGTCGTAGTAATAATAGTCCTGATATGGATTTTTCTTCATAAAAAGAACAATGCCGTCGCAAGCGGAGCGGACAAGAATAAAGAGGACAGAGACCTGATTGCGGCAAATTCCCGCGCCGTGGAAGCTCTTCTCGTTTTGGCGGAAAACAACGAGGAATTCAAAAAAGAGTTGAGAGAGTTGCAGGAGCAGATTAAATACCTCGTTCCGTCGCCGAAAGAAGAGGTTCTCGAATTCGACAAGAAGATAAGAAATCTGATAGGCGATATGAAAATCGCGTTGACAAAGACCGACGGCGAGGACGACAAGAAGACGGAAAATCTTTTGAAACAAATAAAACTTACGATGGCCGACCGCGGCGTCGTAATTCGGTAAGGCGGTTTATATGTGGCCTTTCAAAAGTAAATACGATAAATTGACAAGGGAAGAAGTCGTAACGGCAATTTGCGATTTGGAACGGCAGTCCAAGGAAATCGAGGACGAGCTGACGCATAAGCAAAAGCAAATCGACGAACTTATGGTCAAGGGCAAGAGCGAAAAATCAAAAGATTTGCAGCTCTTCTATGCAAAGAAAATAAATATGTTGAAGTCGGAACGCGAGCAGGACGTTCAACGCGCAATGTATCTTATGTATAACATACAGCTGCTGAATAAACTGAAATCCGCGATAGACGACAGCAAATTTTTCAAGAATACGCAAAAAGCGTCGCTCGGAAATCTCTTGCGGGACCAGAAAGGTCTTGCGAAATTTTTGAACGGCGCGCTCGGGACGAAGGTGGCGGCAGAGGAGGTCCTGACTTCCGCCGACGAAACTTTCAGAACCGTGGAAGAGGCATACGAAAAAAATTCCGCCATATACGGAATGAGCGAAAGCGACAATGCGCTGCTTGCAATGTTCGAGGAAGAGGAACAAATCGATTCCGAGCAGAGCCTTTTCGAGGCTGCGGCGGCGGACGAAAAAAAGAGCGTCGACAATTAAATCGACTTAAAGACAAGGAGTTTGAGAAATGGCAAACGCAAAAAAAGAATTGGAAAAGAAGATGCTTATCAAAAAGACCGTCAATATGATGAATAAGCAGATTCAAAAGTTGGAAGAGCAAAAACAAGTTTACATAGAGGCGGGAAAACAGGCAAAACAGCGCGGACTTTCGGCGCAGTACAATCTTGCTTTGTCCGGACTCAAAATGACGTTGGTACAGCAAAAACGCGTGTACGAAATGAAACTGAATTTCGAAATCACGTCGCAGATGAAGGATATGACGCAGATGACATCGCAGTTCTTGCAGGGTATGAGCTCGCTGTCCAAGGATATGATGAAGATAACCAAAGAAAAGGATTTTTTGAAAGTTCAAAGCCAGTTCAACGAAGCTATGATGGGCGTGGAAATGCAGACCGAACAGATAGAGAACTTTATGGACGAAACGGAATCGGCGTTCTCCACCGTCTCTTCCGGCGGCAGCGCGGCGGAAGACAAGGAGCTGGAAGCGATATTCGCAAACGCCGCGGCGGACGATGCCGTGGAAAATATGATAGACAAAGAACTTGCGGAGCTGAAAAAAAAGATAGACTCCGGCATTTGACGGGGGAAACGGCATAATGGACGAAATGAATTTATTAAGCGAGACTTTCGACCTGTATTACAAAAAAGCCAAGCAAAGTCTTGACAAGGGAGATAAGTCTCTCGCCAAAAAATACTATATGCTGGCTGCTGAACAAATGCTTAAAATGGCGAAACAGAGCGACGGACAGCTTCAAAAAACCCGTTACCGCAGGGCAAAGAGCATTGTCGAGTTCGCCGAAAATATCGGCGCGGAAAAGAGAACGGCAAAGGGCGAAGAAGAGGAAACGGGAGGCAACGTCAGCGTGAGCAAAAACGACAAAATCACGCTGGAAGAAGCGCTTAAAAGGCTGAACGAGCTGGAAGGCTTGGGAACGGTCAAGAAAAAGGTTTCCGATTGGGTGGACCAGATAAAGGTATTCCGCCTGCGAAAACAGCGCGGTCTGCCCGTACCCGATATGTCGTATCACCTCGTGTTCACGGGCAATCCCGGAACGGGCAAGACGACTGTCGCCAGACTTATGGCACAGATATATTGCGCTCTCGGGGTGCTGAAAGAGGGTCACCTCGTGGAGGTCGACAGAAGCGGTCTGGTGGCGGGCTATGTCGGACAGACCGCCGTCAAGACGAAAGACGTTCTGAAAAAAGCCTACGGCGGCGTGCTGTTCATAGACGAGGCGTATTCTTTGGTCGGCGGCGGCAGTAATGACTTCGGACAGGAAGCCATCGACGCCGTTTTGAAAGAAATGGAGGACAAACGGGATAACCTCGTCGTCATCGTCGCCGGGTACGATAAGCCTATGGAAAAGTTCATAAGCTCGAACCCGGGTCTTCGCTCGCGCTTTAAAAACTTCATTCATTTTCCCGATTATACGGGAGAAGAGCTGTACAATATTTTTGCGAGAATGTGTGCGAAGGACAGCTATGCGCCCGACGCCGACACGGGCCGCGCACTCGGACTCTACTTTCGCAAGATGTACGAAAAGCGCAACGATAATTTCGGCAACGGCAGAGACGTCCGAAATTTGTACGAAACAATTGTGACGGCGCAGTCGGGCAGAGTGGCGAGAATGTCCGACCCGACGGACGCCGAAATGACGACGCTGACTCTTTCCGATTTGCCCGACGCGATTTTCGAAATCGATGTCGAAGAGGCAGCACCGCCGCCGTCGAACAGGACGGACGGGCTTGCCGACGCAAAAATCAAGAGAGCGGAAAAACCGCAGACCCCCGAAGACAAAGTTCTGGAAGAGAGCGGCGGCGCGTTGTTTGACTATAAGTTCGATTGGGACAGCCTGCCGGTCATCGACTTCGACGACATAGCGGGTTTGGACGAAGTCAAAGAGGTTGTCAGGGTAAAAGTTCTGCTGCCTCTGACCAATCCCGAGGTGTTCGAGGGCTATGTCAGAAAGAGCGGCGGAGGTCTGCTGTTATACGGTCCTCCGGGGACGGGCAAGACGATGATTGCCGCCGCGATTGCCAACGAAATAGGCGCGAAATTCTGCTCGGTGAAGCCGTCCGATTTGTTGAATCAGGGCGTCGGAAATACGGAGAAAGCAGTGCGCGCTCTGTTCGCGCAGGCGAGAGAGTTTCCGTGTGCCGTCATATATTTCGACGAGATGGACTCAATCTCTCCGAAGAGTACGAAGTCGCAGTATGCAAAACAGCTCCGCAGCGAACTGCTGTCGCAGCTTCAAGGCATAGAATCATACGGCAAAAAAACGGATAATATCCTGTTTCTGATTGCCGCCACAAACAAGCCTTGGGACGTGGACAGCGCATTCGTAAGACCGGGCAGATTCGGCACGAGAGTATACGTCGGACTTCCCGACAAAGATGCGAGAGAATATATGATAAACCGCCGTTTGGATAAGATACGCGAAAAGGGTATCGTCGCCGTGGAAGCGGATATGGACGTGCTTTCCGCCGTGGAAAAGACCAACGGCTTCAACGGTTCGGACATAACTGCGCTGTTGGACAAGGCGGAAGAACTGTCGGCATTGCGCGCAGTTGAAACGGGCGAAAAGACGTTGAAAAACGAAGATTTGGAAAAGGCTTTCGAACACGTAACGTCGTCCGTTCAAAGCGGCGACATAGAAAAATTGCTTGCGTGGAAAGCGCAAAACGATTAAGGAGACAGACAGTGGAGTGTAAATCCTGCGGCGGAGAATGCCGCGACATAGGCGGCGGAAAATTCCGCTGCGTGTTCTGCGGGGCGGAGTTTACAGACTCGGCTGCGCCCAAACCCGAGCCGCAGCCCGCGCCGACGGCTGCGCAACAACATTCGTACCTGGAATCTGCTGTTTTCAAAACGAGTTCGGGTTGGAGAGCGAACGGAAAATTTCTGGACAATTTGGCAGACGACAAAAAAGCCGCCGAGTATTTGAGGGACGTCTACGTCAAATATTTGTGGTCAAGATAGAATCGAAAAGACTATAAATCGTCTGCGTCCTGAATCGGTTCGTCGTATTCGTCGGTCGTCGTGACGCCGGTATACCAACCGTCGGGGTCGGTTTTGCTTTTGAATTCTTCTTCCACGTTTATAAACTTGTTCATATAATTCCTCCTTTTTATAACGTTAGTATGGTATAACGGGAGGATAACTATTATCAAAGGAAGTAAAAATGAAAAAAGAAAAGATAAAGGAACAAAAAACGAAAGGGCTTTTGAAACGGTTTGTCAAATTCTATAAACCGCATAAAAAGCTGTTTGTCGTCGATATGCTGTGCGCGCTCTTGATAGCCGTATTCAATCTCTTGTATCCGTATATAACCAAAGAGATAATAAACAACTATGTTCCGAACAAACTGCTGAATCTTCTGCTTGCCGCGTCGGGCGTTCTTCTTGCGGTCTACGCCGTAAAAGCTCTGCTGAATTACGTTTTGCAGTATTGGGGACATCTCGTCGGCGTTAGAATACAGGCGGATATGCGTTCGCAGCTGTTCAATCATCTTCAAAAACTGCCGTTCAAATATTTCGACGACAATAAGACGGGCGTGATTATGAGCCGTATGACGAACGATTTGTTCGAGATTGCCGAGCTTGCTCACCACGGACCGGAAGACGTGTTCCTGTCCTGTATAACGATTGTCGGAGCGTTCGCGATGGTCGGGACGATAGACATTTGGCTGGCGCTGATTGTCTTTGCGTTCATACCGATAATCGTAATTTATATAATGCTTATGCGCAATCGTATGATAAAGGTCTACGAAAAAACGCGCGAGGTTCAGGGAGAGATAAACGCAGACATAGAAAGCGCGATTTCGGGAATGCGGGTTTCGCGCGCCTATGCCTCGGAAAATCACGAAAAGGAAAAATTCGAAAAGGGCAATAAGGCGTTTGTCAAGGCAAAGAGCAGACAGTATAAGGTTATGGGCGAGTTCTTTTCGTCAATGACGTTTATGATGGACTTTCTCTATTTTGCCGTGCTCGTCGCCGCAGGTCTGTTCTTTTATTACGGCAGAATAGATACGGGCGAGTTTGCGGCGTTCGTGCTGTATATAAGCGCGCTGATAAATCCGATACGCACGCTGACCACGATTTACGAGCAGATACAGGACGGAGCGACGGGCTTCAAGCGTTTCTGCGACATAATGGATATACCCCCGGAGCAGGAAAGGGCGGACGCTATAACGCCGCAGAAGCTGTGCGGAAACATAGAATTCGAAAACGTCGCGTTCGGCTATAAAAACGACGAAAGCGACAGAAAGGTCATTTCGGACTTCTCGATGAAGATAGACGCAGGCAAGACCGTGGCTTTGGTCGGTCCCAGCGGCGGCGGCAAAACCACGCTGTGCCATTTGATACCGAGGTTCTACGAGATTGACGAGGGCAGAATAACCGTGGACGGCTACGACATACGCGATTTGAGCCGAAACTCTCTGCGCAAAAACATCGGCATAGTACAGCAGGACGTGTTCCTGTTCAACGGCACAATCAAGGAAAATATAGCTTACGGCAATTTCGATGCGAGCGACGAGGAGATTGCCGAGGCGGCAAAGAAAGCAAATATTCACGAGTATATACAGTCCTTGCCCGACGGATACGAAACCAATGTCGGAGAACGCGGCGTCAAACTGTCGGGCGGTCAGAAACAGCGCGTGTCGATTGCGCGCGCGTTCTTGAAGAATCCGCCGATATTGATTTTGGACGAGGCGACTTCTGCGCTCGACAACGCCACGGAAATGCAGATACAGGACGCGCTGTCCCACCTGTCGGAGGGCAGAACGACGCTGGTTGTCGCGCATCGCCTTTCCACGGTGAAGAACGCCGACGAGATAATAGTGGTGACGCAGGACGGCATTGCCGAGAGAGGCTCGCACGAGCAGTTGATTCAAAAGGGCGGTATCTATAAATCGCTTTACGAATACCAGTTCAAAAACCTGTAAGAAAAACGGGACGGCAAAAGCCGTCCCGCGGTTTTTATGCAAGATTCATAACAGCGGCGCGAATACGCGCAAAATTGACCGCGCTATTTTCGTGAACATCGTGACATCCGTCGCGGTTTCGTAAGAAATCGGCTTGCATTCTTTGAGCGTGGTCAAATAGTCCCGCTTTATGTCCGCAATGCACTCCGACTCGTATAAAAGCGCGCCGCACTCGTAGTGCAGATAGAAAGAACGATAGTCCATATTGCAAGAACCGACGTATGCCACGTCGTCGTCGCATACGAAACTCTTGGCGTGCATAAAGCCGGGAACGTACTCGTAAATTTTGACTCCGGCTTTCAAAAGCCCGGGGTAGAAAGAACGAGACATCATAAACACCGTCTTTTTGTCCGGAATGTGCGGCATTGTTATGCGCACGTCCACGCCGCTCTTTGCGGCAAGGCACAGCGCGGTGTATGTTTCGTTGTCGGGGATGAGATACGGCGTGTTGATGTAAACGTATCTGCTGGCATTGTTGATTATCTGTATGAAAGAGTTTTCCAAAAGCTGACCGCTGTTCGGTTCTCCCGACAGCGGCTGAATTTTGCCGCAGTTCAAGACGGGAAAATCTCGGACGAGATAGGGCTCGAAATCGATGTCGGACTTGTTTTCCGAAGCCGCCCAGAAAGTCAGAAACATAACGGTAAAACTGTTTACCGCCGCTCCGTACACACAAATGCCGGTATCTTTCCAATGCCCGAACCGCGAAATTTCGTTGATGTATTCGTCGGCGATATTGATTCCGCCCGTAAACGCAACTTTGCCGTCCACGACTGCGATTTTGCGGTGAGAACGGTTGTTCATTCTGATGTCGAGAGACGGCACGAGTCGGTTGAAAACGCTGGTCTTGATTCCGGCGGCTTTGAGTTTCTTGTCGTAATTGGACGGCAGCTTGAACAGACAGCCCACGTCGTCGTATATGATGCGCACGTCCACGCCGTTCGCGGCTTTTTCTTTCAAGACCTCCAAAACGGAATCCCAGAATTTGCCGGTGTCTATGATGAAGTATTCGAGAAAGATGAACTTCTCGGCTTTTCTCAATTCTTCCACAAGCGCGGCGGCATATTTTTCGCCGATTTCGTAATAGACGACGCGCGAGTTTTCGAAAACGGGAAAGTCGGAACTCTTTTCCACAAAGTTGGCGAGTTTGGCGTTTCTTTCGTGTGTCGGCCGCACGCTCGCGGAGAGCTCTTTGAGTTTTTCGCGCCCTTGCTTCGTCAGACTGCGTATGCGCTTTTTTCGCTTGGGGCGCATATTCCGACGCCCGAGAGCGATGTACATCATACCTCCGAAAAAGGGCAGAACCAAAATCGGCACCACCCAAGCGAGCTTGTATGCGGGATTATCGTCTTTGCTGACGATGAAAAAGCAGACGACGACCGAAACGACGGAAAAGGAAATATATACTGCGATGGAAGCAAACGAAAGAAAAACCACCGCCGTCGCAAACAGCGCCAACTGTATGAAGAGAGCCAGCGCTATCAAAAACGCCCTATTCGTAATTATTCGCCAAAGTTTTTTGAAGAATTTCTTCATATAGGGTATTATATCTCAAATCCGCGCAAAATGCAATATTTTGCCGATTGGTTTGTATAAATTTCTTGCAACTTTCACGAATCTGTGGTAAAATATAGTCGTGAACAAGAAACTCAAAAAAGCAATGGCAATAGTCGCGCTGATTTTTATGGCGATATTCACGGTATCTTTGGTACTGTGTTTGGCTTTGCCCACCGCGCTGAACCACGGGTTCGGCTATATAACGCTGTTTACGGGCTTCGTCGGCATATCCGTGTTCGTCGTAATAAAGCTGTCGGAGCGAGCCGAAACCAAGACTCCGCATATAACTGCCGACGACAAGGACAGGCAGGGCGGGGAAGAAGAAAAGATTTCCGAAAAGAAAGACGAGGAAGAGGGCGGCAAAGATTAAATGTTTCGTTTGCGCTTTGCGCTTTTGGGAATCAAACACAGCAGAGACAGAGCAATGCACAGCACGCCGAACGCGACATACATCAAAGAGCGCGGCATAACATACGACGCGCCTATGAGCAGTGCGCCTGCCGTCAGATAGCGTCTGAAAAGACTGCGGTCGAGCGCGGCGGAAAACAGTTTCTTTATTCGCCCCTTTTGTCTGACTTTTTCGCTCTCTTTGAGAGGCGGCATATCCGCGGCAAGGCGATACAGTTTGTCGCCGCTCAAAATTTTCAGCCGTTTGCTTCCCTCGATGAACTGCATCGCGGTTTTGTCCGGCGGCTCGGGAGCGGCTATGACTGCTTCGACGTTTTCGCGCAGACAAATTTCGTGTATGCGGGCGCATTCCGAAACGATTGCGCCGCTCGGCAGAAATACGGGATACACCCGCTTTTTGCCCGCTTGCACATATCCGTCGCGTATTTCGACGTCGGAAAAGCGCGACAGCGCATTTGCGAAAAACTCCAAACGCTTTTCCTCTCCGAGATACGTCAGACTTTTGCAGACTTTTTCGCCCCGCTTCGAAGCGGCTTGCTGCTTCTTCTTTTTTCCGCTTTTGATTTTTGCGAGAGCAAAAACGGATACCGAAACGGCAATCGCGGCGACGAGCGAATCGAGCGTGCCGCAGGCGGTGCGTATGGGCAGAAAAAGAAGAACAACCGCAACGACAAAGAAAAGCGCGGCGTCGAGAATTTCGGCAAGCAAAGATTTATTTTCTTTCATATCGGAGATTATAGACTTAAAACCGTCGGTTTATACGAGGATACTATGGATACGAAAATACTGTCGACAACTTCGGAAAATATAAAATTGTGCGCAAAAGCCGTAAAAAACGGCGAGCTTGTCGCTTTCCCCACGGAAACGGTATACGGTCTCGGCGCAAACGCTCTCGATGCAACCGCCGCGGAAAAGATTTATGCGGCAAAGGGCAGACCGAGCGACAACCCTTTGATAGTCCACGTCGCGTCGATGAACGAAGTATCAGCCGTCGTGGAAAAGATACCGCCGATAGCGGTCAAACTTGCCGCGGCGTTTATGCCGGGTCCGCTGACGCTGGTTATGAAAAAGAAACCCTGCGTTCCCGACACCGTGACGGGCGGACTCGATACGGTGGCGGTGAGAATACCGAAATCATCCACTGCGCTGTCGCTGATAAGGGCGGCCGGCGTTCCGATTTGTGCGCCTTCCGCCAATTTGAGCGGCAGACCGAGTCCCACGACCGCACGGCACGTGTACAACGATTTATACGGAAAAATACCGTATATTCTCGACGGCGGAGCGTGCAAAATAGGTATAGAGTCGACGGTGCTCGATTTGACTTCGGACAAGCCCCGACTGTTGCGGCCTGGCGGACTCTCTCCCGAAAAATTGAGAGAAGTCGCGGGCGAAATAGAAATCGTGCAGTCCGGCAAAGTCGCGCTTTGTCCGGGTATGAAATATAAGCATTACGCGCCGAAAGCCGAGGTGCTTTTTTCCGCCTACTACGAGAATATGGCGCAGTCGATATGCGATTGGTACGACAGACTTTCGCAGAGCGGCAAAAACCCCGTGATACTTTGTTTGAGTCAGAATGCGGAAAAATACGGCGACAGAGCCACATTGAAAGTGGGCAGAACCTACGAAGACTACGCGCACAATCTGTTCGCGGATTTGCGCCTTGCCGACGACAGGTGCCACGGCGTCGTCATAGCCGAGGGCGTGGAGGACGGAGGCATAGGTTCGTCGCTGATAAACAGATTGGTAAAATCAAGCGGAGGTCGTATAATCTGATGCCCGGCAGAAAGAACAAAAAGCCCAAAGAACTTACGGTCAAAACCGCGCCGCAAAAGAAAAAACGCGGCAAGGAAAAGAAACTTACGGTGAGTATCGCCGCGCCGCCCGTAAGGGAGGAAGAGAAACCGTCGGCAAAGCCGATAGTTTTGAAGAAACCGAAGAAAGTACGCGAGCCGAAGAGCAAGCCCGCCGCGGTCGAAACCGCAGTGACCGCAGAGACGGCACGGCGTCGGGAAAAGCCCGTTGTCGTGACTTTCGTCTGTACGGGCAATACCTGTCGCTCGGCAATGGCGCAGTATATCTTCCGCGATTATCTGAAACGCCGCGGAGAGGAAAACCGTTTCGAGGTCAGAAGCGCGGGGCTTATGGCGGAGACGGGCAGCGATATGAGCGATTACGCATACGCCGCGTTGAGAGAGATGAACATAAGCGTTGCGCTTCACGTCGCACAGCAGCTTACGGGTGCTGACATTGCGGAAAGCGACCTTGTCGTGTGTATGACGGAGTCGCACAGAAGGGCGATAGGCGACAGCCCGAAAGTCGTGACTTTGGCGCAAATAACGGGCGGCGCGGACGTGGCCGACCCTTACGGGAAATCGCTCGACGACTATCGTTTTGCCGCCGAAAGAATTTCCAACGCCTGTTCGCAGGTTTACGAAGCGGCGTCGAGAGCGGCAAAATAAGCTTTGTTTGAGAAAAATAATTGTCAAATAATTGATTAAATCATTTTTATATAGTATAATAGACATAATAGAAAGTGCGGAGGTATGCTGTTTTATATGATAGCAATCGGCTGCGACCACGCGGCGACCGAATATAAAAAAGAGATAAAAGCTCTTTTGGAAAAACGCAACGAAGAGATTTTGGATTGCGGCACGCAGGACGGCGAAAGCTGCGACTATCCCGTATGCGCCGAAAAAGTCGCGCTTGCCGTTGCCGGCGGAAAGTGCGAAAAGGGCATTTTGATTTGCGGCACGGGCATCGGAATGAGCATAGCCGCGAATAAGGTCAGAGGTATTCGTTGCGCGCTGTGCGCCGACGTGTTTTCGGCACAGGCGACCAGACTCCACAACGATGCGAACGTTTTGGCGGTGGGGCAGCGCAGTATGGGAATCGGAAGCGTATTGAAAATCGTCGAAACGTTTCTGGATACGCCGTTTTCCGGCGAGGAGCGTCACGCCCGCAGGGTGGGTCTCATTTCCGAAATGGAAAAAAAATACTTCAAGTGAGATGTGTTTGTAGGTAAGAAGAGGGTCTATGATAAACGAAGTTATGAAGGAAATAGCCGAAGCCGAGAAAAAGGCGGAGGAAATAATAGCGGCGGCGAGAGAGCGTGCGGGCAATATCCGTTACGGAGCGGCCGAAGAAGTCGAGCAGGTGAAAAAGGAATATGCCGCACGACTCAAAGAAGAGTTGGACGAGATAGAAAAAAAAGCCGCGAAAGAGGCTGACGAAAGGGCGGCGCAGGTGATGAGGCAGACAAAGCAGGACGCGGCGGCTGTCGTGAAGGTCAACGAGCGCGAATTCGGCAAGTGCGTCGAGCGCATCGCCGAAAAAATATCCAAAATATAGTGCGGAGCGTATCGTTTTAAATGTCTGTTGTCGAAATGAGCAAATTGCGGTTGGTCGGTCTGACCGCCGAGTGCGATAAAGTTTTGGACACGCTGGCAAAGTCCGGCGTTTTCGAAGTCTGCCCGACGGAAGGGGTGGACATCGTGTCGCGCCCTCACGACGCCGCAAAGCTGGACGAAATCGTCGGCAAGCAGGTGAAAGCGGCTTTTGCTCTCGATTTTTTGTCGAAAGCCGAAGCGGAAGAGCGAGATAAAAACAGGAAAGAAAAACATAAAAAACGCTCGAACAAGCGTCGGGTGTTGGAGTACGGCGACGTCGAAGAGGTGACGGCAAGAGAATACGAGTTGCTGTCCAAAGCCGACGAAATGGAAAAGATAAGTTTCAGACGGGCGGAAATAAAGGCGGAGCTTGCGCGCACGGAGCTTGCAATCCGCGCGCTCTTGCCGTATAAATTTTTCCCGTTAAAGTTTTCCGAAGTCAAGGATACGTTGAAAACTTCGCGCGTATTGGTATACGCCGCGGCAGTGACCGCAAGTTTTGACAGATTCGACGAATCGGGAATCGCGGCGGTCACGGAATATTATCCGACCGAAATAGGAAAGCTGGCGCTTGTCATAACGCTGAAAGATGACAAGGAAAAAGCATTGCGCGTCTTGACGGAATCGGGTTTCGGCGAAACGGAGTTTAAGTTCGACGATACCGCGAAAAACAGGATTAAAGATTACGAGCGGCAAAAGAGCGAGCTCTTGAAAGAAGACGGAGAGCTTTTGCGTGCGTCGCTGAATTATTTGCCGTATTTCGACGACTTGAAAGTGCTGTACGATGCAGCCGCTCTTGCGGCGGAAAAGGCGCACGCGGCGGAGGGTTTCGTGCGCACGCAGGAAACGTTCGTCATAGAGGGCTGGCTGCCGAAGGACGTCGCGGAAGAAGTCATAGGCAGGGTGCGGGCGCAGACCGAAAGAGTGTGCGTGTTTTTGACCGAACCCGAGAAAGACGACAATCCGCCGACACTCGTTGAAAACCCCAAACTCATTGCGCCGTTCGAGGACGTCACGAATCTGTATTCGCCGCCGGGGTACGGAGAGATAGACCCGAATCCGTTTATGGCGGTATTCTTTTTCATATTCTACGGCTTTATGATGGCGGACGCTGGTTACGGAGTGATAATGACGGCAGTCGCCTTGATTGCGCTGAAAATTTTGAAACCCGAAAAAGGTACGGCAAAACTTATCGCATTGATAGGAATTTGCGGCATATCGACGGTTTTCTGGGGCGTGCTGTTCGGCGGTCTGTTCGGAATAGAGGGCATACCGGCATTGTGGTTCAATCCGCTGAACGAACCGTTGCTGATGTTCGGATTGAGCTTGGCACTCGGCGTAGTGCAGATAGTGTTCGGATACGGTCTCTATGCCGCAAAAATGTTCAGACAGAAGAAATACTTTGCGGGCATAATCGACGTCGTGTTCAAATTCACCATCCTCGTCGGCGTGGGACTCATAATGCTGAACCTGCTCGCAAAACTTTCGAGCGGCTTTGCGACGGCTGGAATAATCGTGATAATCGCCTCGCTCGTAGGCATAATATTGACGGCAGGTCACGCAAAGCCTACGATTGCGGGAAAGATAGTCGGCGGCTTTGCCGGTCTTTATGACCTCGTAAATCTGCTGTCCGACGTGTTGAGCTATGCAAGACTGTTCGGTCTCGCGTTGGCGTCCTCCGCAATCGCGCTGGCATTCAACACTCTCGGTTCGCTGTTCTTCGGCATCGGTTTTATAGGTTATGTTTTAGGCATAATAGTATTGATACCGCTGCACGCGTTCAATCTCGGTCTCGGATTGCTTTCGGGCTATGTTCACAACGCGAGATTGCAGTTCATAGAGTTCTTCAATAAGTTCTACGACGGCGGCGGCAGACTGTTCAACCCTATGGGCGAAAGA
Organism: uncultured Christensenellaceae bacterium; assembly: GCA_910588155.1. Taxonomy (GTDB): domain Bacteria; phylum Bacillota; class Clostridia; order Christensenellales; family Pumilibacteraceae; genus MGBC157735. The sequence goes on along the minus strand of CAJUPB010000004.1, from coordinate 125,180 downwards.
ACAAAATATATAAGACTCAAACCGTTTTTGCCGAAGAGAAAGGAAGAGATAAGCAAAAGAAAAACCGCAAACGCGGCGGAATCCGAAAGCTGACAAAATCACTGAATAAAGAATCTATTTTACGGAGGTATAAAGACAATTATGGGAATGGGACATTTTTACGCACTCATAGGTGCCGCGATTGCAATACTGCTTTCGGGCGTCGGTTCGGCAATCGGCGTGGGCAGAGCGGGACAAGCCGCAAGCGCGCTTATGAGCAAAGACCCGACGAAATTCGGTAACGCGATGGTGTTGCAACTGCTGCCGTCCTCGCAGGGACTTTACGGCTTCGTCGTGGCGTTCATAATGCTTGTCAAGCTCAATGTACTCGGCGGACCCGTCGCGGACGTCACGGTTCAGCAGGGGATAGCTCTCCTGTGCCTGTGCCTGCCGATAGCAATAGTCGGTTTCGTTTCGGCAATAACGCAGGGTATGGTCGTCGTCAGCGGCATCAACCTTCTCGGCAAGCAGGAAAAACAGGTCGGTCACGCTATACTTTTTGCGGTTATGGTGGAAATTTTTGCGATATTCGCACTCATAGTATCTCTGCTCGGCGTGCTGCTTTTGCCCATCGGAGCATAAAAAAACGGGAGTCACAATGGACGGAAAAGAAGCGATTATAAACAGCATAATTTCCGAAGCCGAGAAAAAGGCGGAGGGAATCGTAAACGATGCGCTCGCCGAAAAGGACGCGCTTTTACAGCAGACCCGCAACTCATTGGAAAAGGAGCGGCAACAGCGCATTCGGGCGGCGAAAGAGCAGGCGGAGAGGGCGGCGGAGCGCAAACTCACGCTTGCCGCTCTGGACGGCAGAAAGCAGTTGCTTGCCGCCAAACAGGCTGTCATAGACAAGGTTTACGAAGCGGCTATAATCAAGATGTTGAATATGACGGACAACGTATACCGCGAGTTTATAGGCGAGCTTGTGAAACGTTATGCCGACGACGGCGACGAGATAATGATTTCGGAGCGCGACGCAAAACGCCTCAATTACGATTGGGCAACTTCGCTCGGCGCGGCGATAGGCAAGGACTTGACTCTGTCGGGCAGACAGCATAAGGGCAAGGGCGGCATAGTTCTCGTCGGCTATAAGTGCGACAAAAATCTGACTTTCGAAACGATAGTCAAACAGTTGCGTTCCTCCACGGAGGGCGAGATTGCCGCAAGGCTTTTCAAATAGGACGGTTTTAATGGCTGTAACGACGAAAATATACGCGAATACATTGGCAAAGCAAAACGAGGGAAGATTGCTGTCGCAGGAAAAACTGCGCCGTCTGGCGGAAGCGGATGCCGACAATCTCGGCAAAATGCTCGTGGATTACGGATACGGCTCGCAGCTTCACGCAACCGCGGATTTTGACGCGGATGCGTTGATTGAAGCGGAAATCAATCGCCTCATAAACTTTGTGGAAAGCGACTGCTTCGACGAGAACACCGCGGCGGTGCTTTTGATGCGTTTTGCGTATAACAACGTCAAGGCACGCTATAAGTTCAAGCTCGGCGTCACGCCGCGGACGGATGCGCTTTATCCGCTCTTAAACGACGTGAGCGAGTGCGCGGAAAAGGGCGATTATTCGGCTTGTTCGGACATACTTGCTGATGCGCTGAAAAAACTCGACGAGGCGAATTTGCAAAAGCCGCTTTCCGCCGCACGTATAGATGCCGTGCTCACGGAGGCTATGTACGCCGAAATGCGCGCCAAAGCCAAAAAGTGCGGCAAGGCGGTAAAAAAGTATGTGACCGCGAAAATAGATTTTGCCAATCTCACGGCGGCATTGCGAGCTATGCGGCTGAAAGTACCCACGGCGGATTTGGAAGCAATGTTTTTAAATGGCGGTTCGATTGATTTCGAAGTCTTGAACGAAGCCGCGAAAGACGGTTGGGAGAACTTCGCGTCGCACTTTGCCGAAACCGAATATTACGATATTTTAAAGCGCGTGTCAAACGGCGGTTTCGCCGCATTGCCGGCATTCGAGAGCGACGCGGGCGCGATAGAAAGCTCGTTTTTCGACGGAGACATAGAAAACCTGCTGTCGGAAGCCCCGACGTTGCATTATTACGCCGCGGCGTTGAACGAATATAAGACGGTCGGCACGATTGTCACCTGCATCAGAAACGGCGCGAGAGAGGAGATAAATAAGCGCGTGAGGTGGTCATTTTGAAAGAATCGGGTAAGATAGCCGTTCTCGGCGACGGCGACAGCGTGGAGCTTTTCAAGGCGGCGGGCGCGGAGGTGTTCACCGCAGACAACGAAATGAACGCATTGCAGACGTTGAAACGCCTTGTGAGCGAAAAATACGCGATAGTGTTCGTGACGGAAAATATCGCCGTTATGTTGGAAAAACAAATAGAGGAATTGAAATCGCAGCCGTTTCCCGTGGTCATTCCGATACCGTCGGCGAGCGGTACGAACGGCTTCGGAATGGCGGGTATAAGCAGAGACGTGGAAAAAGCCGTCGGCGTGGATATTTTCAAATAAATTCAAAACAGACTTTAAGTCGGAGGTAAACTCTGTGAAAGGTAAGATAATAAAAGTCAGCGGTCCGCTGATAGTGGCGGAAGGAATGGCGGACGTCAAAATGTACGACGTCGTCAGAGTTTCCGAAAAGAAACTCATCGGCGAGGTCATAGAGCTTCGCGGCGACAAGGCGTCCATTCAGGTCTACGAGGAAACGAGTATGCTCGGACCCGGCGAGGAAGTCGTGTCCACGAATGCGCCTCTTTCCGTGGAACTCGGACCGGGACTCATAGAAAGCATATACGACGGCATACAGCGTCCGCTTGCCAAGCTCGTGGAAAAGAGCGGCGACAGAATAGGTCGCGGACTCGATGTTCCCGCACTCGACAAAAAGAAGAAATGGGACTTCCGCCCGGTAGCAAAGGTGGGCGACAAGGTGGAAGCCGGCGATATAATAGGTACCGTCGCGGAAAACGAAGTCGTGGAGCACAGAATAATGATTCCGCCCAATAAGAGCGGCGTCATCGAAAAGATAGAAGAGGGCAGCTTCACCGTCGACGAAATCGTGGCAGTGCTGAAAAACGAAGAGGGCGAAAAAGTCAATATTCGTATGTCGCAGAAATGGCCCGTCAGACGCGGCAGACCGTATAAGACGAAGATAGCGCCCTCCCGTCCGCTCGTCACGGGACAACGCGTGATTGACACGCTGTTCCCGATAGCCGAAGGCGGAGTCGCCGCGGTTCCGGGTCCTTTCGGAAGCGGCAAAACCGTCGTTCAGCATCAGCTTGCAAAGTGGGCGGACGCCGACATAATCGTGTATGTCGGCTGCGGGGAACGCGGCAACGAAATGACGGACGTGCTGAACGAATTTCCGCAACTCAACGACCCCAAAACGGGCAAGCCGCTTATGAAGCGCACAGTGCTGATTGCCAACACGTCGGATATGCCCGTCGCGGCAAGAGAGGCGAGTATTTACACGGGAATAACCATTGCCGAGTATTTCAGAGATATGGGATACAGCGTGGCGATAATGGCGGATTCCACGTCGCGTTGGGCGGAAGCTCTGCGCGAGATGTCGGGACGCTTGGAGGAAATGCCGGGCGAAGAAGGCTACCCGGCATACCTGTCCAGCCGCCTCGCGGAGTTTTACGAACGTGCGGGAATAGTGTCCGCGCTGTCGAGCAAGGAGCGTATAGGCTCGGTCACCGCGATAGGCGCGGTGTCTCCTCCGGGCGGCGATATGTCCGAACCGGTGTCGCAGGCGACGTTGCGCATAGTCAAAGTCTATTGGGGGCTTTCCAGCGCTCTCGCGTATAAAAGGCATTTCCCCGCAATAGATTGGTTGGTGAGTTACAGCCTTTATTCCGACCGTTTGAGCGGTTGGTATTCGGCAAACGTCGCAGCCGATTTCAACGCATACAGGGCGCAGGCAATGCGTCTTTTGCAGGAGGAAGCGCAGCTCGACGAGATAGTCCGCCTTGTCGGTATGGACGCTCTGTCGCCGCGCGACAGGCTTACGATGGAAGCGGCGAAGTCTTTGAGAGAAGACTATCTGCATCAGAACGCTTTCCACGAGGTGGATACGTATGCGTCGCTCGAAAAACAATACAGAATGTTGAAGCTCATCGTAGACTGTCACAAACAGTCGGAAGACGCCTTGACTTCGGGCGCGTCTTTGGACGACGTGCTTGCGATAGCGGCAAAAGAACGTATCGGCAGAAGCAAATATATAGAGGAAAAGAATCTCGCCGAGTTCGACGAGATAGACAGGCAGATGCGTGCCGAGCTTGGCGCGCTTGTCGGCAGGGAGAGTGTATAATGTTAAAAGAGTATCGCAGTATAAGCGAAGTCGTCGGACCGCTGATGCTCGTCGAGGGCGTGGAAAACGTCAAGTATAACGAGCTTGTGGAAATAGAACAGGCAAGCGGCGAAATCAGACAGGGCAAGGTGCTGGAAGTCAACCGCGATAAAGCCCTCGTGCAGCTTTTCGAGGTCAGCCAGGGCTTGAAAATCAGCACGGCGAAAGCCCGCTTTTTGGGTAAGAGCATAGAGCTTGCCGTATCGGAAGATATGCTCGGAAGAGTGTTCGACGGTATGGGCAAACCCAAGGACGGCGGCGCGCCGATAATCCCCGACAGATATGCCGACATAAACGGTCAGCCTCTCAACCCTGCGGCGCGCGACTATCCCGACGAGTTCATACAGACAGGAGTGTCGGCAATCGACGGTCTCAACACACTTGTCAGAGGTCAAAAGCTTCCGGTGTTTTCGGCAAGCGGTCTGCCGCACGCCAATCTCGCCGCACAGATAGCCAGACAGGCGAAAGTGCTCGGGACGCAGGAGTCGTTCGCCGTCGTGTTTGCGGCGATAGGCATAACCTACGAGGAGGCCGAGTTTTTCGTAAACGACTTCCGCGAGACGGGCGCGATTGACAGAACCGTGCTGTTTATGAACCTTGCCGACGACCCCGCGATTGAACGTATCTCCACGCCGAGAATGGCTTTGACGGCGGCGGAATATCTCGCATTCGAAAAGGATATGCACGTGCTCGTCATAATGACGGACATAACCAACTATGCGGAAGCCCTGCGCGAAGTGTCGGCGGCACGAAAGGAAGTCCCCGGCAGACGCGGCTATCCCGGATATCTCTATACCGACCTTGCGTCCATATACGAGAGGGCGGGCAGAATACGCGGCAAAAAGGGCTCGATAACGCAGATACCGATGCTTACTATGCCGGAGGACGACAAGACGCATCCGATACCGGACCTCACGGGATATATAACGGAAGGTCAGATAATACTGTCGCGCGAATTGTACAAAAAGGGTTATAATCCGCCGATAGACGTGCTTCCCAGTTTGTCCAGACTTAAAGACAAGGGCATAGGCAAGGGCAAAACGCGAGAGGACCACGCCGACACTATGAATCAGCTGTTTGCGGCATATGCTCGCGGCAAAGAGGCAAAAGAGCTGTCGGCAATACTCGGCGACGCAGCCCTGACGGAAGTGGACAAAAAGTACGCGAAGTTTGCGGAGGAGTTCGAACGCCGCTATGTTTCGCAGGGTTTTTCCGCTAACAGGAATATAGAAGAAACTTTGAATATAGGTTGGGAACTTCTTAAAATTTTGCCGAGAAGCGAGTTGAAACGCATAAAGGACGTCTATATAGAAAAGTATTTCGACGGCGGTAAAAAAGAGGACAACGTATGAGCAGACTTGCGGTAAATCCCACGCGTATGGAACTGCGGCGGCTCAAAGCGAGATTGAAAACGGCACAGCGCGGACACAAGCTTTTGAAAGACAAGTCCGACGAAATGGTCAGACGCTTTCTGTCGTACGTAAAGGAAAACAAACGTCTGCGCGAGGAAACGGAAACCGACCTTGCCGAAGCAATGAAATCGTTTACGCTTGCCAAGGCGGTTATGAGCAAGACGGAACTTGCCGAAACGCTTTGTATGCCCGCGAGAAAGGCGAGCGTGGAAACCTCTATGGAAAACGTTATGGGCGTGGAAGTGCCCGTGGTGCAGATTGCTTTCGACGGTGCGGCAAGCGGCGTCGACGCGTTGCCGTACTCATTGGTTTCCGCCGCGTCCGATTTGGATACGGCAATCGAAAAGATAAACGAACTGATGGAAAAACTGTTGCGGCTGGCGCAGGTGGAAAAGACCTGCAATATGCTTGCCGAGGAAATAGAAAAGAACAGGCGCAGAGTAAACGCGCTCGAATACGTGATGATACCGCAACTCACCGAAACCATCAAATATATAGTTATGAAACTCGACGAAAACGAGAGAGGGAGTATTGTGAGGTTGATGAAGGTCAAATCCCTAATGCAATCCGAGGAGCCGTAAGCGTCGCAATACGGCGTTGCACTTGCGTTTTTCTTCGGGTCGTGTACGTCAAAGTACACTCCCCTCGAAAAGCCGCGTGCGCCTTGTCTTGCTTGCTTTCGACACCTCGCAGGACGTATAAACTTCGCATTACCGTGTCAAACGTCGATTTTTCTCGGGGTCATTTACGGGAAGTAAACTCCCCGTCCCTTGTACTGCTCGTTTCTGCGTCTTCCGATATGACGTATAAACTTCGCATTACTGTGTCAAACGTCGATTTTTCTCGGGGTCATTTACGGGAAGTAAACTCCCCGTCGAAAAATCTTGTTTTCCTTGTACTGCTCGTTTCTGCGTCTTCCGATATGAAACGGAGTTGCACTTGCGTTTTTCTTCGGGTCGTGTACGTCAAAGCGCACCCCCCCCTCGAAAAGCCGCGTGCGCCTTGTCTTTCTTGCTTTCGCCGCATAGCAGAACGTATAAACTTCGTATTTATGGGGAGCGTGTAAAATGCACGCTCTTTTATTTTGTCGAAAAAAGGCATAATGCGGTCGGAGGCAAAATATAAATACGGTATGAAGAAAGTTCGTATTTCCAAATATATTGCGTTTACTGCGGCGGTTTTGACGCTGTCGCTTGTATTTTTCGGGTGCGGCGGAGCAACGGAAAAATACGAAAAAAACATTTCGGAACTTCGCGATGTCGTATACACGGGTTTCACGGAAAAGTTCGAAGTGACGGCGGTTTCCGGCGTGCACGAACAGCCTTTTGCGCCCGACGGTTCGACGGGTACCAAAAAAGAATTTACCGTCATAACGGTGAAGCCGAAAGAGTTCGCGCCGAATATGATGTACGGTTATGCCGTCACGATAGACGGCGTGGCGCACACGGGGATATTGACCGTTCACCCGTTCGGCGAATCGTATTCCGCGGAACTCGATTGCAGGGCCAAAGAACCGCAGCTTTTGCTGAATATAAAGCTCGGCAATTTGAGCGAAAACATATCGTTGAACACCGTTTGCGAAGATGACGACATAGACGCCGACCGCGCGCTCGACACGGCAATTTCCGCGCTTAAAGAAGAGCTGAAACCGCTGAAAAAGGGTGGGGGATTCGATTGCGAGATTTATGTGCGTTTGATTGCCAACCCCATAAATGCCGACGGCGGCTATTATTGGTACGTCGCGTTTGTCGGCGAAAACACGTATGCCGCGCTGATAGACAGAAAGACGGCGCAGGTCATCGGCATAAAAAACTGAAATATATAGATATTGTCGGCAGTCGCTCTTTTTATTGAGAGCGACTGTTTTTTTTGAGTAAAAATCTGCTGTCGCGTCAAAAATCAATTCGAAATACTTTCCTTATGGGAAAATATGTGCTATACTTTTATGTGTTGCTTGCAAAAAAGGCAACCGTTTGAAAAGCAAATATCCAAACCGAAAGGAGTTTTTTTCAGTGTCGGAGAACGAAAACAAATCGGAGACAATCCAAACCGAAAATCAAAAACCTTCGAACGGCGGTAACTCGACAACCGCATTGATAGTCAAAACGGCGGTGCGCGCCGCATTGTCCACACTTGTGTGCATTGCATTGCTTTGCGCTCTGTTCGTGACGCTTTTTCCGTATGATGCGATGAAGATATACGTCGATTTCGGCAACCGCGCCCGCGCTCTCGAATGTGCGGAAAACTATATTGCGAGGAATCGCGGCAAATACGAAAGCGAACAGCCCGCTCTCGATTCGAGATATGTGTCCGCTCTGTATATGGCGTGCGAACTGTCGATTTCGCTGTATAACGGAGAGAGAGACGCGGACAATAAAAAACTGCGCGCCGCAGACGTTAAAAAGTACACGGAAGAATATCTTGCCGTGGGCGGCATACAGGAACGCAACCACGAAATGAACAAGTACAATATCGCGCACAGCCCGTATTATCAGCATACGTCGCTGTACAGCTACCGCGACTATCTTGCCAGATACAACTATCTTGCCCGTTGCGAGTTGAACGAAAGAAACGCTATGCTCGTAAACGGTGTCGCGGAAGACATTGGCTTGACCGCCTCGCGGTTTTTGAACCAGAATATTCAGATTTCGGAAGGCTCGATTGACACCTACGCCGAAATTTTCAATGCGCTTTCCGCAATGATTGCCTACGATTTCAAAACGGCGGGGGCAAGCGACTTGCTGGCAAGCAAGACTATAAACGAGGAAAAACTCGGCGCACTCGGAAATACGCTGCCTGCGGGATACGCTTGGTTTGCGCCGCTGATTGACAGACAGACGGCGGGAAACAAAACGCTTTTGATGACGCAGATTGAGGACAAGTTCGTCCGTTTCCGCGACTTTGTGTTAAATGATATGTTGCCTTCGGAGTATACGACGGATGATTTGTTGCACAGGCTTTACGCATTTCGTGCGCTTACCAATTTCGCCGACAGCGTGTTCCGCGCACAAATCGTCATAGGCAGCTGTCCGCTGTACGACGGAATGGATATGAACGACGTTGCCGGCTGGCGCGGAGAATTGCGCCACTTCGACGTGGACGGAACCGATTGGGATATGACGAGTTACCATTTGAAATTGGAAAAGGATTATATGCTTGCATTGGCAAATAAATAATAACTTCGAGGAGGTCGAAAATGAAAGTATCGGTTTTGGGGTGCGGAAGATGGGGGTCGTTCCTCGCTTGGTATAACGACAAAATCGGCAACGACGTGATGAGTTGGGGGATGGAGGGCGAGCCGAGCTACGACGTTCTGAAAAAAACGCGTAAGAACGATTATGTGACTTTTCCCGACAGCATAAGACTGACCGCCGATTTGGAGGAAGCGGTAAGGCACGCGGAAACCATTATAATATCGATAAGCGCACAGGGACTGCGCGGCTTTTTGAAACGGGTCGTTAAATTCGATTTGACGTCAAAGACGTTCGTGCTTTGTATGAAAGGCATAGAAGAGCCGAGCGGCAAACGTCTCACGCAGATAGCGATTGAAGAAGGTATAGACAAAAGCAGTGTTGCCGTTTGGGTCGGACCGGGACATATCCAGTCTTTCGTTGCAGGCATACCCAACTGTATGGTCGTTGATTCATATAATGCCGAACTCACCAAAAGACTTGCCGATTCGTTTAAAAGCGACCTCATTCGGTTCTATTACGGCAACGACATAATAGGAACGGAAGTCGGCGCGGCGGCGAAAAACGTTATGGGCATAGTTGCGGGTATGTTGGACGGAATGAATTTGAGCGAGCTGAAAGGTCCGCTTATGTCCCGCGGAAGCAGGGAGGTCGCGCGGCTTACGAAAGCGCTTGGCGGCAGCGAGTTCTCCGCATACGGACTGTGCCATTTGGGCGATTACGAAACCACGCTGTTTTCGAAGTTTTCGCACAACAGAATGTGGGGCGAAAAATATGCAAAGGGCGAGAAGTTCGACAAGCTCGCCGAGGGCGTGGCGACGGCGGGCGCACTGTGCGCTCTTGCCGAAAAGTGCGGCGTAGATATGCCGATAACAAGGGAAGTGTACGATATGATTTGTCATAATACTCCGCCGAAAGATGCGCTCGCCAGACTGTTCGACAGAGAGGCGAAAGAGGAATTCTATCTGTGAAATCGTGCTGTTTTACGGGCAACCGTCCCGCACGTTTTCCGTGGGGCTACGACGAGAACGACAATCGCTGCAAGCAGTTGAAAGACACAATTTCGGCGGAAATAGAGCGGTTGATAGAGCAGGGATACGATAAGTTTATCGCGGGTATGGCGTTGGGCGCTGATATCTTTTGCGCCGAAGCCGTGCTGAAACTCAAAGAAAAATATCCGTTTGTGAGTCTGGAATGCGCATTGCCGTGCGGACAGCAGACAAAAGGCTGGTCGCAGGCTATGGCGAAACGCCACGAATACATAGTCGGAAATGCGGATAAGGTCACGACGGTAAGCGAGCATTACACGAGATTCTGTATGATGAAGCGTAACGCCTATATGGTGGACAACGCCGATTTCGTGTTGGCGGTTTGGGACGGCGTGCCGAGCGGCGGAACGTACAATACCATCGAAAAGGCGAGAAGAGACGGCAAAGGCGTCAAGATAGTCGGTTACAAAAATTAGTTTTGCGATAAAATAAAAAGCCCCGTGCATATTATCGTAGTTTCCGTAGAGAACATTAGGTAAGCGCAGGCAAAAGAGCATTAGGCGCGGCGTTAAGCACCTTTCTGATATTTGTATTTCGTGGACGAACTATGCTACTCGTATCCTAGTGAGATATAGATATGTTTTATATAGCACGCAAAATTCAATCGGTTGCGCTCTTTCATTTTTCGTGATATAATGATTGTACGATAAACAGTAATTTGGCAGAGAGATTTATTATGGAAGGCGTTGAAAGATATAAAGTCAGACTATTGCCGCATAATCCAAAATGGGAAGAAGAGTTTTTAGTCGTTAAAGAAGAAATTGAAAAATGTTGGGCGGGAAACATATTGGATATTCAGCACGTCGGTAGCACGGCAATAAAATCAATATGTGCAAAGCCGATACTCGACGTTGCCATTCGCCTGAAATCCATCGGGCAACTTGACGTAAAAGCTCTGACCGATTTGGGCTATGAATATTGCGGGGCAAGGAACGAGAGCAAGACCTATCACTTGTTTGTATTGCGTGGCGACAAACAATTATCGCTTCGGCATATTCATTGTTATGATAATAGCGAACGGGAATTTGATTTGCTTGTCGGTTTTCGCAACTATCTGAATGAACATTTAGATGCGGCTTTGAAATACCAAGAAATAAAAGCAAGGCTTGCAGTGCAAATGCCCGATGATAGATTTTCATATACAAAGGCAAAGGAAGAGTTCATAAAGTCTATCTACGCTAAATTGTAAATTTCAATTTATATTTCTGAATAGTTTGTAGTAAAAAGCTCTCGAACATATCGTTCGAGAGCTTTTGTCCTCGCTTGAAAGTATAACTCTTAAAAATTTAGTATTTAATTCCCTATGAGAAGTGCGCATTAAAGCGCGGGACTTTTTTATTCGATGTGTCAGAACTTGATTGCGTTGCCGATATAGCTTTCCAGCTCGTCTACTTTGAGACGCACCTGCTCCATAGAGTCGCGCTCGCGCACCGTCACGCTGTTGTCGTCTAGCGTGTCGAAGTCTATCGTTATGCAGAAAGGCGTGCCGATTTCGTCCTGACGGCGATAACGCTTGCCGATACTGCCGGCATCGTCGTAAATGACGGGGAAGGACTTGCGCAGCTTTTCGAATATCGGTCTTGCGGAATCGGAAAGATTCTTTTGCAACGGTAAAACGGCGGCTTTGTAAGCGGCAAGACAGGGGGCGAGACGAAGCACGGAACGAATCTCTCCGCCTTCCAGCTCTTCTTCGTCGAACGCTTCGCAAAGCACGGCAAGCATAAGTCTGTCCGCGCCGATGGAATATTCGACAACGCTCGGAATATACTTTTCTCCGTTGAACGGGTCGGTGTACAGCATACTCTTTCCGGAGTATTCCTGATGTCTGGACAAGTCGTAAGAACCGCGGTTGTGAATGCCGTTGAGTTCTTCCCAGCCCATAGGGTACAGGAACTGAATGTCGCACGCCGCCGACGCATAATGCGCAAGTTTGTCGTGGTCTTTAAAGCGCAAATGCTCTTTGTCGAAACCGATGTCGAGAAGGAATTGCATAGCTTTTTCCTTATATTTTTCGTAGAACTCTTTGCTGTCCTCTTCCTTGCAGAAAAGCTGATGTTCCATCTGTTCGAATTCAATCGTGCGGAAAATAAAGTTTCCGGGCGTGACTTCGTTTCTGAACGCTTTGCCGACCTGCGCAATGCCGAAAGGCACTTTTGCGCGTGTGGAACGCTGTACGGACAAAAAGTTCACAAACTCGCCCTGTGCCGTTTCGGGACGCAGATATATCTTGTTCTGATTTTCGTCCGTCACGCCGCGCGCAGTCTCGAACATAAGGTTGAATTGCCGAATGGGCGTCCATTCGCAAGCGCCGCATTTCGGGCAGGCAAGTTTGTGCTGTTCTATATATGCCTGCATTTCTTCGTTGCTCATAGTGTCGGGATTGACTTTGCCTTTGGCGTGTGCGGAAATCAAGGTGTCCGCTCTCATTCTGGACTTGCACTTTTTGCAGTCCATTTTGGGGTCGGAGAAAGACGCAGTGTGTCCGCTTGCGTCCCAAACGCGCGAGTTCATCAAAATGGCGGCGTCCACGCCGAAAGAGTTGTCGTTTTCCTGTACAAACCTCTTCCACCAAGCCCGCTTGATATTGTTTTTGATTTCCACGCCGACGGGACCGTAATCCCAGGTGTTTCCCATTCCGCCGTAAATTTCGCTGCCGGCGAAGATTATGCCGCGCCCTTTGCAGAGCGTGACGAGTTTATCCATAGTCAGTTTGCCCATAATCGCAACCTCTTTTTATATATAGTCAAGTATGTATTTATAATAAATACTTTTGCCGTTTTTGTCAAGTCGTCAAAGCCGTCCGAGAAATTTTTTTGACGAATCGGAAAAAGTCGCACACTTCTTCGACGCGCACATATTATGTAGTAGGATATCCGATAGGGGTGACCAAAGAGGCGCGCCGAAGAAGTACTTGCGACAAATGCTCCGGAGTCGGAGCGGTTTTAAGGCGAAGCGTTTCTCTCCCGCGTTTCCCGTCCCGTACGTTCGGCAGACTTCTTTCAAACGACTGCCTGCCGCCGAAAGCGAACCGATACAGCGCGCAAATCGATTATCGCCGACGGCGGCAAGCGCCGCGAGAAAGAGGTCTCGGACGGAAAGGATAGGGGCAAGGGCGGCGAAACGCGCGCTTTAATACCCCTAAATACGATACCGAATTTATAACGGAGGAACCGAAAATGTTTAACAACGGCTGCGGATGCGGAAGCGACATCTTCCTTATCCTTATATTACTCTGCTGCTGCGGCGGCAAGAATAACGATTGCGGCTGCGGTTGCTACGACACCCGCAAGGGCGGCGGCTGCGATTGCTGCGATTTGATTATGCTGTACTTACTTATGAACTGCTGCTGCGGCGGCAAAGACGTCTGCTGCAAATAAGTCCGAAAAAAGCGGCTTAAAAGCAAGATACACATACGAGTAAAAACCGCGACGCGACTTTTCCGAAAGGGAGAGCCGCGCCGCTCTTTTTTTTCGCAAAATTTCCGTTCTATATTGCAAATTTCTTGATTTGCTTTTTAAAATATGTTATACTGCACATAACTATACATTATTTACCGTCGGAGCAAAAATGCTTATGAAAAAACCTCTGATTATAATATTCGCAATATTGCTTTCGGTTTTGCCGTTGGCTGCTTGCGACTGTTCGGAAGGTTCCGCGCTTGCCAAAACGCCGCAGGAAGAGTATGCGCGAGTGTACGCTCTTGCGGGAAACGATGCGGCTTTTTCGTTCGAGGAACAGGCGACGTTTTCCATAGAGACGACGGGAACGTTCTCCGGCGGCAACATAGATAAATCGATACAGATGAATTCGGTTTACAAACACGACTATTCGACTCAAAACAGGACGTCATATGCGCGCCTCAAAGCAGTGAACTCCGTTTCGGAACAGGACGGAAAAATCCATCCGTACTACGACGAAATGGAAACGGGCTTTCAATACGGCGACGAGGACAAACGCGATATATATCAGGAAAGTTTTTACGACGCTTCGGCCGACGTCTGGTCGAAACCGATTTCTTACGGCAGCGGAGTGTATTCCGATTTGTTTGTCGAGCCGTTGTCGAACACGTCGTCGGACAGTCTCGTCAGAAAGTGCAACAGACTTTTTGCGGCGGAGGAGCTGGAAAATTTCCGCGGCGAAAAATCCGGCGGAACATATTTCGTGAGCGCGGACGTGAAAGGCGATTCCATACAAAAGTATGCGGATTGGCTGAACGACTTTTTGCCGTTGCTTCGTTTAAAGGACAACGTCGGCGAATGGAAATTTTTCGATATGACAAAGCCTGTGTCGGAGTATGCCGGCAAGGTGGAAATACGTTCCACGCCGCGCGCTCTCCGCGAAGTGGCGGTCACGTTCGAAACCGTGGGCGGCGGTGGCGGAAACGGTCACAGCTTGGGGAACTTCGAGTTTACGGCAAGAGTTACGTTCGCCACGGGCGGAGTAAAAGTCGACAGACTGTCGTTTTATAAATAGTTTTCCGTCGGCGTTTACCGATTGTGTAAAGAACGGGAGCCTCGCGCCCCGTATCGGAAAAATACTTAAATTGTTCGAGGGCTACCCGAAAGGGAGTCCATTGGAGGCAAATTTATGGAAAGCAAAGCCAAAGGCGTCGCGCTCTGCGCGGTATATCTCGCTTTGACGTTGGTATTCGGACTGCTCCCTTACGTGTTTTTGATTCCGCTGCTGCTCGCAAGCGTGACGACGAACTATAAAACGTCGTTCGTCGTATCTCTGTTTTTCGGCGCGGTGTCGCTGCTATACGCGTTTACGGGCGGAAGCTCGATAGTGGCGGCGGCATTCGTCGCACAGCCCTGGATACCGATTGTCGCAAGACTCTTTATCGGCGTAATCGCGCACGGCGCATACAAGCTGACGGGCAGGCTGATAAAAAAGGAAGGAAAGCTGAAAAAACTTCTGCCCGTGGGCGTAGCCGCCGCGGTGGGCAGCATAGCAAATACCGCCTTCGTGATATCGCTGCTGTTGCTGTGTATGCCGTCCTTCGAGTTCGGCGACACCACCGTATACCTTTATGCGGTCACAATGCTGATTTCGGGCGCGATAGAACTTGCGGCAAACGTTGCGCTGTTGCCGCCGATAGCCGCCGTGATGTATAAAATAAGAGAGAGAAAAGGAGCTTGAACCATTGATACTAGCGATAGACATAGGAAATACCAACGTCAAATGCGGCGTGTTCGACGGCGATAAGCTTGTCAGTTCTCTGCGCCTCTCGTCGTCCGTAAACAAGACGAGCGACGAGTACGGAATGTATATGAAAAATATTTTGCACGAGCGCGGCATAAAACCCGAAATGATTGACGGCGTGATTATGAGCAGCGTGAATCCGAATATGAACTATACGTTCGAACATCTGATTCGTTATTATTTCGACAAAAAGCCGTTGGTTGTCGGCGCGGGACTCAAAACGGGACTGAATATCAAATACGACAATCCCAAAGAAGTCGGCGCAGACAGAATAGTCGGTTCCGTGGCGGCGTACTACACATACGGCGGACCTTGCATAGTTATGGACTGCGGAACGGCGACGACGTTCAACGCCATAAGCGGCAAGGGCGAATTTTTGGGCGGGGCAATCGGTCTCGGACTTAAAACAGCTTCCGACGCTCTGACGAAAAGCGCGTCCAAACTTCCGAAAGTGGAGCTTGCCGTTCCCGAAAAGACAATCGGCAAAACCACGATAACCAATATGCAGTCCGGATTGATTTTCGGCTATATCGGAATGGTGGAATATCTCGTAAACGGCATCAAGAAAGATATGAACTGCGAAAACGTCAAGGTCGTGGCAACGGGCGGACTTTCGGAGATAGTCGCGGCAAACAGCAACGTCATAGACGTAGTGGACAGAACGCTGACTCTGCGCGGCTTGAACGTGATATATAAAATGAATGCGGGAGGTACGGTATGAAAAAAATAAAAGTTGCGATAATGGGACTCGGAACTGTGGGCGGCGGCACCTATGAGGTGCTGACCCGCAATCGAGACGTCATTGCTTCGGGATACGGAGTGGACGCCGAAGTCGTGAAAGTTTTGGACCGTTCGGAAGACGTGCTCGTTTCCCGCGGAGTGCCTGCCGAAAAGTTTGCGGGGAATATCGACGAAATCATAAAAGACGACGATATTTCCGTGGTTGTGGAAACTATGGGCGGACTCGAACCGGCAGGCACGTTTATAATCAAGGCGCTTAAAAGCGGAAAGAGCGTCGTAACAGCGAACAAAGAACTGCTTGCCAAGCGTTTCGACGAGTTGGAGGAGGCGGCGAAAGAGGGCGGCGCGGGACTGTATTTCGAGGCAAGCTGCGTCGGCGGAGTTCCTGTTATAAGAACGTTGACCGACAGTATGCAGGCAAACCGCATAACCGAAATAATGGGCATCATAAACGGTACGACGAATTATATTCTGACGAAGATGTCCGAGGACGGATTGACGTATGCCGCCGCACTCAAAGAGGCGCAAAAACTCGGGTATGCGGAATTCGACCCCACGGCGGACGTGGAGGGCTTCGATGCGGCGTATAAACTTTCCATACTCGCTTCTCTCGCGTTCCACACGCGCATACCTCTTTCGGGGATATACCGCGAGGGCATATCCAAAGTTACGCCGAAAGATATAGCCGTGGGCAGAAGTATGGGCTACACTCTCAAACTGCTCGCAATCGGAAGAAAGAACGCCGACGGCAGCGCGGAAGCCAGAGTGCACCCCGCGTTCGTGCCGGAAAGTCATCCGCTTTCGTCGGTCAGAGGCGCGTTCAATGCGGTATTTTTGAAAGGTGATTTCGTGGACGAAATAATGCTGTACGGCAGGGGCGCGGGAGCGCACCCGACGGCAAGCGCGATTGTCAGCGACATCATATATTGCGCCGACAGGGAAGAGCCTCTGCGGTTGGACTTCAAAAACGGCGAAGCCTCGCTTGCCGACGATTTCTCTTCGGAGTATTATCTGTCGCTGACCGTTGCTGACAAACCGGGCATACTCGCTTCAATAACCAAGGTATTCGGCGATTGCGGAATCAGTATAGGCAAAATGCAGCAGCAGGTCTCGGCGGCAGGTCAGGCGGAAATAATCATTCTGACGCATACAACGAAAGAGAGCGCGGTAAGGACGGCAACGGAACGTCTCGAATCGTTGGGCGGCGTCAAAAAACTCAACACGACGTTGCGCGTAATTAAATAGTTTTTGCGCAGCGGCGATACGCGTCACATAATTTTTTCCGTAAGGAGAAATAATAACTTTGTCAAGACGGCGTGATTTTATTTGACAAATTGTATGTTAAATTGTATAATCATAGCGTTACGTCTAAAAATAGATGAAATTCACAGGAGATATCAAGTTAAATGAAGACATTCAAGCGCATCTGTATGACTTTAATTATAATGATGCTGACGATGACTTTGACGGTCGGAACGTTGAGTTTTTCCGCTTTCGCTTTAAACGTCGGAAGCAATGACGAATACCTTTCGAAAGTCACGGTTGCAAGCAAGGTCAAATATGGCGAAACGTTCGAAGTGCCGGCTTCGGCAGGAACGGGAACGACTGTCAAGGTCACTGCGCCCAACGGCAAAGTGGTCAAAGAGGAAGCGGGAGAAGTGCTTGCCGAGCAGGTCGGCATTTACACCGTGTCCTATTCGCAGAAAGACTCGGCAGGAAAGGAGTACAGCTACGATTTCGACGTCAAGAGCTATGTCGACGAGGACTATACGATAAACGTTCTCTACGGCGGCGCGACGATACCCACTGTTACGACCACGGGTTCGGAAATAGTTTTCCCGTCGGCGGAATTGGGTTACTACGACGACGATAACGTTTGGCATAAGGACGATGCGGTTGTCAAGGTCAAGACAAGCCTCAACGATACGGAATACACGGCAAACGGTACGGACAAAATAAAGCTTGAAAATTTTGCGGGCAAACTTTACGTGACTTACTACGCGAAGTTTAAGGGATATACGAAAGTATATACGCAGGATTTCGAAGTTACCGTTCAGGACGCTTCCGGCTTTAAGGACGAGGAAAGACCCACTCTCAACACCGTCAACGTTGCGGAGAACGCTTCCCTCAACAGAAAGTTCACTCTTCCGACGGCTACGGCAACCGACAATTGGGACAAGAACGTTCAAGTAACCGTGAAGGTCACTTTCGGCGACGAAGAAGTTCCGCAGGTCGAAGTTGACGAGGACGACTATGTCAAGCTCGACGAAAACGGCAAGCCCGTTGTCAAAACCGAGAAGGAAGTATTCGACAACAATAAGAAAATGAGCTTCTATCCGACGCAGGTCGGCAGATATACGGTTACGTATCAGGCGCACGACGACGCAGGCAACCATTCCACGCCGCACGACTACACGATAAACGTATCCGACACCACCGCTCCCGTATTCAAGGAAATCAACGATTATTCGATTCCCGAGAAGTGGGGTGTAAGAGTCAAGAAAGAAGGCGTCGAAACCGATGCGGGAATATCTTTCCCGATGCCCACCGTTATAGACAATAACGGCGCAAAGAACGTCACCGTTTCTTTCAAAATAACCGACAACACCGACAATGCCAACAAGACGGTTATCAGCTTCGACAACATCTTCAATGAAGACGAAGAGTTCACGGGCAGCGATTCCACATACGGCACTGCCGGTCAGAAGTACAAGTTCAAAGACTTGAAATTCCTGTTCTCCGAAGTTCATACGCACGACAACGGCGTAGGCGACTACACCGTAGAATACACGGCGCGCGACGCAAAGCCGAACCGTTCGTACAAGACTTATAAAATCAACGTCGTCGAGGAATACGAGGATACGGCGGGCGTCGATTCCATAGAAGCTAAAATCGAGGACGCTCCCGAATATCTTGTCGCGGCGGACGGAGAGACCTTCACGGTTCCCGCACGCGTGGCAAGCAAGCGCGACGATACGAGACCTCAAATCGAGTACACGCTTGCAAGCGAAGCCGATGCCGACGTGACTTTGGACGTCGTCGGCGGAGAAGTGCTCGACATAGTCGAGGACGCAGGCAAGTTCTACCTTGTAAACGACAAAAACGAAAAGCTCTTGATAGAGGGCGACAAAAAAATCACACTCAATCTTTCGGTAACGGACAAGCTCGGTTATAACAAGACCGATTCGGCAGAAGTCAAAGTGTTCAGCTCCGCAAGCAGCAACACAGGTTTTGATATGCCGCAAGCAAGCTTCGATATCAAGACCGCAAATGCAGACGGCAGCTCGTTCAAGACGAATGCGCTTGCAAATCTCGGTTCTTTCAAAATCGATGTCGGCAACGATGACTTCCGTCCTTACACGGGATATGAGCTTTCCGTAAAGAATACCGACGACGGCAAGTATGTCAGCGAAGTCGAATCCGAATTCTTCTACAATGTCGCAGACAAGCAGATAGTTGTCAGAAACATCAAATTCAAGCCTTCGCAGGCAGGTAACTATCAGGTTTGCGTTCGCGCGTTCGACCTTACGGGAAAGAACATCGTGAGAGTAGCTCTCGTTCAGGTCGAGAAAGGCAGCGACGGCGGCACGACCACGACGGCGGCTACCATTCCCAGCAAAGGCAATATAAACGCAACGTACTCTTTCCGTTGCCCGCAGTTGAATATACCCGGAGGCGAGGGCAATACCTACCATATGGCGTATAAGATTAAGGGCAGCAGGTATGCCGTTATGGGCAAGGAATTCACGGCAAAGACGGCTACTTCGTACGAGATAACCGAAGGTTACGTTCAAGTCAACGGCAGCACGGTCTTGGACGACGAGGTTAAGACCGATGTTTCGGGAAGCGTGGCTTACACCGTCAGCTTCACGGACAGCAATGCGCCCGTTATAGAGATTCAGGACGTTATGCCCACGTATAAAGCGAAAGGCGAGGTTGTCACGTTGCCTTCCATCGTGGCGTACAATGCCAACGGTATGGGCGAAATCGAATTGAAAGTCCGTTACAGCAGCAAGCTCGGAGGAAGCGGCAGCGGCGGTTCGATTGACACGACGTACGACAAAGATACGAACCGCTATTCGTTCACCGCAAAGAACGACGGCGAATACAGAGTAATCGTGTCCGGCACGGTAAACGGCGAATCCGTTTCTATGGAAAAAGTCATCTATGTCGGCGACGTCAAAGGACCTGCGTTCTCGGTTTCCTATACGGATGCGTTCCAGGCAAACCGCCAGCAGGGTGCGGAATTCAAGTTCGGCAAAATCGTTATCGATACGGCAAGCCTCGACGAGGGTGAGAATCAGAGCGATTTCCGCTATGTTAAGACTCTCTATGACCCCAGCAATGAAGTCGTCAGCGAAGCTACGATTGACGGCACCGGCACCAGATACAGAGATTTGGAGCAGAAGGACAGCAACACGAAGATAACCTTGACGAAGTCCGGAACGTACGAAATCAAGTACGAAGTGTACGACAAACTCGGCAACGTTACGACTTTCAGAGAGAAAATCACCGTGTCCGGCAAGACCGCAAAGAGTCCGTTCTCGATAGCGGCAATAAGCACCGTGCTTATCGTTGTCGGCGTAGTGCTCATCGCAGCGGTGATACTGTACTTCGTATTGTTCCGCAAGCGCAGAATCAAGCAGGAAAAGACGGGCAAGTAAGCCGTCGATAAAATACAAACACCCGATTAAGCGGCTTTAATACGAGCCGCTTAATCTTTATATTCGTGACAAAGTCGTGTTTTGCGGCTTTGTACAGAAACGGAGGTTGCTGACGCCTATATGGATTCTCCCGTCAAAGATAATAACGTAAAGTTCGACATCAAAGCGCAACAGGCGGATTTCGTCGGATTCATAAACGCCGTCAAGTCCGCGCCGCAGGTGTCGCAGACGGCATATACGCCCGCAGACGAAAAGAACCATTTCGTCATATATAAGTTCGCCGACGGCGGCGATAAATGCGTGGTCGTGTATGATACGAAAGCCGAAAAAATATCGCTCACCGCTTTGCCCGATGTTTTGGAAAGATTCAAGCAGATATATATAAAACGAGATTCCATTTTAAACGGGCTTCAAAGTGCGGGGCGAGTTGATGGAAAAAATCTTCCCGCAAAGAGCGGAAACGTTCAAAAACTTCCGAGCAAAAGAGCGGATAAGGTGAATAAACTGCCCGCAAATCAACCGTCCAAGCAAATAGCCAAACAGGAAAAACAGCCGCCGCAGCAGCAGAAACAGCAGGAAAAAACGAAACCGTCGGAAACGTCCAATGCGGAATATAAAAACGGCTATGCCGTAAAAAATTACGGCCGCAAAAGGCTGGAAGACGCGCTTAAAGCCATAAAAGCTATGCGCGGCGTATCTTATAAGGCGGAAGCCGCGACGGGCAAGGGCAAGCCCGACGAGACCGAAACTTATATAGTCTGCGGAAAAGACTCGCAAAAAGTCATACTTCGCTATCTTCCAAAAAAACAAGTTTTGCAAATGCAGGGAAAGCGCAGCTATCTTTTCTCCGAAGTGCAGGTGCTTATATCCAAAGATACCGATTTCAAGAGTGCGGTCGGCTCGCATATAGAACTTACCGTGCCGAAAAAGAGCGATAAGGGTGCGAAAAACCAAGCGAACACGCAAAGTGCGGTACAGCGCAGATTAAAAAAGCTGTTGCCGAATGCTTTCGATTTTATGTGCGAACAGTCCAAAATAGACCTTGCGATAGGACTTGTGGACATAAACAATAACGATACGAAACTGTCCGATTACTCTTCGCTTTTGACGCCGCCGTACAGAGGGTTGGAAAAGTTTATAAGCGACTTGCAGCGCGCCCGCGGCATAGAAGTCAAGATGATAGGTCAGGGCTACGAAAAGGACGACGACGGCAATTACAGACTTAAATCGGGATACAGAAAGCGTATCGACAGCGTGGTTTACAATGAAGTTATGAGTGCGCTGTACACGGAGTATTTTGCCCGCAGAAACTTCTATACGCATTCCGATATATACGACGCGGGCGTTCCCCGCATAATATCGGATAAAGCCGAGGCGAAAAAGATTTTCGACCGTTTGATTGCGGTCATAGATTATAATAGCAAAAAGCTCAAAGAAATAGGATTTTCTTTAAAATGACGGTTTCTCGGATTATATTCGCAGCATTTTGAGCAAGCGTAGATTTATATTTATTAAAATAGGCTTGACATATCTTTTGCTTCCGCGCTTGTCGAATGTTTAAAAAAACGGTCGTATCACCGACCGTTTTTTTGCGTTTAACAGTAAAATTGCAATTTGTGTGTTTATTAAATATTTTTCGCTATCGAAACTTTATTACGTACGTAACTTTGTCAAAATACTTGACAAAGCGGGGGGGGGACTTATAATAGACGTACGAAGAAAAAAGGAGATGAGGAGAGATGGAAACCAAAGAGAGCAGATGTCGAAACTGCGAGGCGGTTTTGGATATGGATAAAGCTGTAAACGGAGTAATTGAATGTCTGTATTGTCATAGTTTCTATACAATTCCAAAAGAGAATGCATCGTCACCGTCAAAAGAACTGCTGAAAATAGCAGAGAATGAATTGGATAATTGTGCGTTTGACAGAGCATATGTTGCATTTAAAAAAGCATCCGTCGAAGATATAACAGAACCCGAATGTTATTTCGGTATGGCTTTGTCAAATTTTAAGGTGCAGTTTTTGAAAGATGCCGCCAAGCAAAGATTACAGCCCATATGTCACGATATAACGGAAAAGAAATTCAGTGAAGATAAGAACTATCTTAAAGCCCTCGAACTTGCCACTGCTGAACAAAGAAAAATATACGCGCAAAAAGCCGAGGAAATAGACGAAATCGGTATGGAGTTTCTGCGCTTGAAAAATGCAGGAATAAAATATGATTGCTTTTTGTGTGTAAAAGTATCTGACGAGCAGGGCGGAAATACAAAGGATAGCTATGAGGCTTTAAAGCTGTATAATCATTTGAAAAAAAGAGGGTATAAACCGTTCTATTCGGAAGAGGAGATAAGAGGCAGGACGGGAACGCAGTATGAGGCAATGATATTGTATGCATTATATACGTCCGAGTGTATGCTGATAGTGTGCAGTAAAGAAGAATACTTGCTGACGCCTTGGGTAAAAAACGAGTATAGCAGGTTTATGGAACTAATACACGACGAGAGAAAAGATGTGGATGCGATAACGATAGTATTCGATGGTAGGGCGATAGATAGACTTCCCGGTAAGCGTGCACTGATACAGGGTGTGAATTTAAACAATCCCGACGCTTATACGGCGATAACGGACTATGTGGAGAGCCACACGCCGGAGGCGAAAAAGAGAAAAAATGAAGAACAAATAAGGAAACAACAAGAGACAGAAGAGATAAAGCGTCAGACGGAAGAGATACGCCGTCAAATGGAAGAACAGGACAAGGCAAGAAAACTGTTAGAGGATAAACTGAAAACTGTTAGTGTTACACAGGCTGCCTCTACATATTTATCTATGTCGTTGGCGAAAGCGAACAAAGCTTTGAGCGAAAGAAAATTTAAAATAGCAAAAGAGCATTTTAACCTGGTTCTTACAATGGACAATCATAATGCAGATGCGTGGTGGGGGCTTTTTAAAAGCAAAAATAAGCTTGTATCCGATAAATTTGAATCACCTGACGGAATTTCATTAAACTCTGCCGAAATAATAAAAAATATTATGGAAAAAGACGGGGAATTGAAAATTGCAAGAGACTATTTCAATACAAATGAATTTAAAAATGCATATAAAAATGCTATCGGAGATTTAAGAACAGTAATTGAAAACTTTAAATCGGATTACGAACTTGCGAAAGATAGTTTTGTCGAGGAAGTGAGGAGTATGAAAGTCGAGTCGGAAAAATATATTGACAATTTAAAAAAATGTATTTCGGACAATAGTACCGCCGAAAGAGAAGATAAGCCAAAATTTACGCTTTTTAATGCATTTCAAATAGTGATTGGTTTAAGTATAGGACTTACAATGATATATTTTGGTTTAAGTTTACTTATGTCTATCACGACAAGCTATACTTTATTCAGCATTATTCTCGGAATCCGCATTTGCATAATTATTACGGAGTGCGCGGCTGTGTTGATTCTTTTGATTTCAACTGTTACGTATGTGGCATATAATCGAAACAAAATAAAGTTCAAGAAAACAATAAAGAAGCTATCTTTTAAACAAAAACAACTTGAAAAAATATTGATTGGATGGTAATTAACTGAATACTGAATTAAAAAGAGCAACCGATTGAACGGCTGCTCTTTGATTTTTGCTGTTTATCTGTAAATACTCTGTGTGCGGTCGGGACCCACGCCGATAATCGATATGCGGCAGCCGATTTGCTTTTCCACGTATTTGATATACTTTTGCGCGTTTTCGGGCAGGTCCTCGAATTTCTTTGCGCCGCTTATGTCCTCGCTCCAACCTTTGACGGACTCGTAAATGGGTTTGCACTTTGCAAGCTCGTCGATGTCGGCGGGGAAATGTTCCACGCGCTTGCCGTCGCATTCGTATGCCACGCACACTTTCAATTCGTCTATTCCCGAAAGCGTATCCAGCTTGTTCAGCGACAGCGAAGTCAAGCCGTTCAGCCTGACTGCCAGACGCAGAATAACGGCGTCCAGCCAACCGCAACGGCGGGGGCGACCCGTAACCGTGCCGAATTCGGCGCCGACTCGGCGTATTCTTTCTCCGACTTCGTCGTCCAACTCGGTGGGGAAAGGACCTTTTCCGACGCGCGTCGTATATGCTTTTGCCACGCCTATACACTCGTCTATTGCCGTAGGACCTATGCCGGCGCCGACACAAAAGCCGCCGCTTATCGGGTGAGAGCTCGTGACATACGGATATGTGCCGTAACCCAAATCGAGCAAAGTTCCCTGTGCGCCTTCGAGCAGAACGCTCTTGCCGGACTTGACGGCGTCGTAAACGAGCACAGACGTGTCGGTAACATACTTTTTCAATATTGCGGAATATTCGCTGTATTCTTTGAAAATTTCGTCTGCGTTCAAAGGCTCTTCGCCGTATACTTTGACGATTATTTCGTTTTTGACTTTAACCCGCTCGGAAAGTTTTGCTTTGAATACTTCGGGGTGAACAAAGTCGTACATTCTGATACCGCTGCGTTCCGCTCTGTCTGTATAGCACGGACCTATGCCTCTGCCCGTCGTGCCGATGTCGCCCTTGCCGCGGGCTTTCTCGCTTAAAGCGTCCAACTTCAAATGATAGGGAAGTATGACGTGTGCGCGCTCGTCGATGCGCAGTCTGTCGATTTTCACGCCTTTGTCCGTCAAGTCTTTGAGTTCTCCGAGCAACGCTTTCGGGTCGACGACAACGCCGCCTGCGATTATGCAGTCGCAGTTTTCGTACAGTATGCCGCTCGGCACCAAACGCAATTTATAGGTTTTGCCTCCGTTTACCACCGTGTGACCTGCATTGTTGCCGCCCTGTGCGCGCACGACCATATCAGCTTTCGCGGCAAGTATATCGATAATTTTGCCTTTGCCCTCATCGCCCCATTGAGTTCCCACGAGTGCTACGGTTGCCATAAGTAATATCCTCCGAAAATGTTTTGTTCGATATAAAAACGAACACCCTACCATTATAGAGCAATTTGCGTTTTTAGTCAACCGTTGAACACTCCAAACGAAAACTTTTCGCGAGTCGCTTGACCGCGGAAAGAATAATGTAGTACAATGTTATCGTGGCGAAAGGAGCGCAACCAAAAATGATTATAGATTTTCATACTCATTGTTTCAATGATGCGCTTGCGCCGAAAGCAATGCAAAACCTGATGCAGGGTTCGCTGTATCCGCCGCATTCCGACGGTACGCTCGGCGGTCTCAAAGCGTCTATGAAACGGGCAGGCATAGATGTCTCGGTTGTGTGCAATATTGCCACCAATCCCCGCCAGACTAAAAGCGTCAACGATTGGGCTGTCGAGTCGAACGGCGACGGCATCGTTTCTTTCGGTTCGATTCATCCCGATTTCGCCGATTTCAAAAGTGAAATAGAAAGATTGAAAAAATGCGGGATAAAGGGGATAAAATTTCACCCCGACTATCAGGGTTTTGCCGTGAACGACAAAAGAGTGTACCCGCTGTACGAGGCGATTGCAAGAGAAGATTTGACAATGATTTTTCATTGCGGACACGACCTCGTGCTGCGTGAAAACTATATGTGTTCGCCGAAGATGTTCGCCGATTTTGCGGGAGACTTTTGCGGAGCGAAAATTGTCGGCGCGCACCTCGGCGGTCAGGGTATGACGGACGACGTGTTCGAATACGTCGTCGGAAAAAATGTGTTCGTGGATACGTCTTTCGGGTTTAAGTTCCTTTCGCATAGAAAAATCGACGAGTTCATAGACCGCCACGGCAGGGATAAAATACTTTTCGGCACCGACGCCCCTTGGCAGGAGCAAAAGACGGAAGTCGAAGAAATGCGTTCGTTCGTAAGCGACAGGCAGACGCTGGAAATGATTTTTTATAAAAATGCCGAAAGACTGCTGAAATGATTGCAGAGCTTTTTCGAGCAAACAGAAAAAAACCGCTTCCGTTGCAGAAGCGGTTTTTTGATATTTCGGTCCGTTACTTGTCCTTTGTTGCCGCGGCTTCCGGCAAAGCTTCTTGCGAAGAGCAGGTATTGCAGCCGACGCTCGGCTTTTCCTCCGAATCGGTAAGCATTAAAGTTTCCGCATTTTCTCCTTTGAGGTTGGAGAACGCAACGCTCATCATAAGTTTTATGCGGTTGATTTGGTTTACCTCGCTCGCGCCGGGGTCGTAGTCCACGGCGACTATGTTTGCGGTCGGGTTTTGTTTCTTGATTTCTTTCATAACGCCCTTGCCGGTGACGTGATTCGGCAGACAGGCAAACGGTTGCATACAGATTATATTACCGACGCCGCTCTCTATGAGTTCCAGCATTTCCGCCGTCAAAAACCAACCCTCGCCGCTCATATTCGCAGGGGATACGACGCGTTTTGCCAACTTCGCCATCTTGGCTATGTGCGTAGGCGCTCCGAATTTCGTGCCTTTGAGAGCTTTTGTCATAGGCTTCCGCAGTTTTTCCACAAACCATATTCCGAGGTTGTTTACGAGTTTTTTGGTTTTGGTACCGTCCAAAATCTCGTATTTCGTCGTGGCGTTGTACATATTGTACATAAAGAAGTCGAGAAGGTCGGGGACCACTGCTTCGCCGCCCTCACGTTCTATCAAAGATACGGCTTGATTGTTTGCGACGGGGTGGAACTTAACGAGTATTTCGCCGACGATTCCCACCCTCGGACGTATTTCGTCGGTTACGGGCAGTTCGCCGAATTCTTTGACGATTTGCGGCGCATATTTTTTGAAGTTGTTTTTGCGGTGTTTCATATCCTCGCAAATAATGCCGTTCCACTTTTCGTACAGCTCATTTGCGCTGCCCTCGACTTTTTCGTACGGGCGCACTTTATACAGACACCGCATAAGCAAATCGCCGTACAAAAGACCGTGAACCATAGACAGCACGAGCGGAACCGACAGCTTAAACCCGGGGTTTTTCTCCATACCGACAAAGTTCAGCGATATGACGGGAACCTGTGCCATATTGGTTTGCCGCAGAGCTTTGCGCAGCATAGCTATGTAGTTTGTGGCGCGGCAGCCTCCGCCGGTCTGCGTGAGTATAACCGCCGTGCGGTTGACGTCGTATTTGCCCGACAAAAGCGCGTCTATGATTTGCCCGACGGTCAGTATGGTCGGATAGCACGCATCGTTGTTTACGTATTTCAAGCCCGTGTCCACCGCCGTGGGCGACTCCGGTAAAACTTCGAGATTGTATCCGTAGCTGTTTAAAGCCTCTTGCAGAATGCGCAAATGAATGGGGGAGATTTGCGGCGCGATAATCGTGTATTTTGCACGCATTTCGGGAGTGAAAATCACTCTTTCGGCAGGAGGCGGCAGTTTTGCAAGCGCGTGTATGTCCTTCAAACGCCGTTCGTTGAGCACGGCTATAAGCGAGCGCACGCGAATTCTCGCCGCACCGAGGTTGTTGACCTCGTCGATTTTAAGTACCGTATACAGCTTGTTTGCTTCTTCCAAAAGCTCCTGAACTTGGTCGGTCGTGACCGCATCCAAACCGCAGCCGAAAGAATTTAACTGCACGAGTTCGAGATTGTCTGTTTTGCGTACGTAGTTCGCCGCGCTGTACAACCGAGAATGATACATCCATTGGTCAACCACGCGTATCGGACGTTCCACTCTGTCGAGATGGGAAACGCTGTCTTCCGTCAGCACGGCAAAGCCGTAGGAGTTTATCATTTCGGGTATACCGTGGTTAATTTCGGGGTCTACGTGATACGGCCGTCCCGCAAGAACAATGCCTTGTCCGCCGCTTTCGTTAAGCTCTTTTATGACTCTTTCGCCCTCTTTGCGTATGTCGCTCTTGAAACGCTCGACTTCCGCATAGGCGGCTTTGACGGCTTTTTTGATTTCTCCTTTCGGTATGTCGGGAAGCTCTTCGCCCAAACGCTCCGCCATTCTGGCAGGGTTGGAAAAGGGCAGAAAGGGCGCCTTGAACACGACCTTGTCGCCGAATATTTCGTCCATATTGTTTTTTATGACTTCTGGATAGGTGGATACGATGGGGCAGTTGTAGTGATTGTTCGCGCTTTCGTCCTCGATAAGCTCATACGGCAGACAGGGATAGAAAATGAAATTTACGCCCTTGTTTACCAAAGCTGTGATGTGTCCGTGCACCAATTTTGCTGGATAGCACACCGACTCCGAAGGCATAGTGTCGATGCCGAGATTGTATATGTCGCGGGACGAGCGCGGAGAAAGCTCCACGCGATAGCCGAGCCGCGTGAAGAGAGTAAACCAAAACGGATAGTTCTCGTATAGATTCAAAACGCGGGGAATTCCGACGACTCCGCGCTTTGCGTCTTTAAGCTCCGTCGGCTTGTAATACGAAAAAAGCCGCTTGTATTTAAAGGCAAACAGATTGGGAGGCAGAACCTTCTTTTCCGTCTCTTTTCCGGCACCGCGTTCGCAGCGGTTGTTCGTGATAAATTCTCTTCCGTCGGAGAACTTCGTGATAGTCAAAAGACAGTGATTGCCGCACTTTTCGCAACGGCGATTGCTTTTGACGGCGGTAAAGCCGCCCAGCTCCTGCGCAGTCTTGATTCCGCTCTTTATACCGTCGTAGTTTTTGCGGCTGATAAGAGCACACCCGTATGCGCCCATAAGACCGGCTTGGTCGGGTCTGACAACCTCTCTTCCCGATATGAGTTCGAATGCTCGCAGCACCGATTCGTTTAGGAACGTGCCGCCCTGAACGATAATTCTTTCGCCCATCTGCGAGCTGTCGCGCATCTTGATTACCTTAAATAAAGCGTTCTTGACGACGGAGTAGGCGAGACCCGCCGATATGTCTGCAACCGACGCGCCCTCTTTCTGTGCCTGCTTGACGCGGGAGTTCATAAACACCGTACAGCGCGAACCGAGGTCGACGGGGGAAGTAGATTCCAAACCTTTTTTTGCGAATTCTTCCGCACTCATTCCGAGGGCAGACGCAAACGTTTCTATGAACGAGCCGCAGCCCGACGAACACGCTTCGTTCAGCAATATGTCGTGAATGACGCCGTTCTTGATTTTCAGACATTTCATATCCTGTCCGCCGATGTCGAGAACAAACTCCACGCCGGGGAGTATATATCCCGCAGCCGTCTGGTGCGCCATAGTTTCGATTTCACCGTCGTCGAGATTCAAAGCCGTCTTTATGAGTTGCTCGCCGTACCCCGTGACCGTGGCTCTGCCGATAAACGCATCTTTCGGCATAAGCGAGTAAATCTCTTTCAGGACGGACGTGACCGTTGCCAACGGGTCGCCGCTGTTGCTGCCGTAATAGGAGTATAACAGACCGCCGTCGTCGTCGATAAGCGCAACTTTCGTTGTGGTGGAACCGGCGTCGATACCCATAAAACAAACGCCTTTGTGCGTCTTTATGTCGGAAAATTTTATTTTCGTTTTTGCGTGTCTGGCTCTGAACGCTTCCAATTGTTCGGGTGAGTCAAACAGGGCTGGCAGACGCTCCACCTCTTTGACGTCGAGGGCAGACAGTTTGTCCACCTTTTTGAGCAGCTCTTTCGAGTCGAATACCTTGTCCGAGGAATATGCCGCGCCTATTGCGTTGAACACCTGCGAGTTTTCGGGAAATATCGCAGATTCGGGTTGTAATGTTTCCGTGAAACGCTTTCCGAGTTCCGTCAGAAAGTGCAACGGTCCGCCCAAGAACGCGACCTTGCCTTTAATCGGCTTGCCGCACGCAAGGCCGGAAATCGTCTGATTGACCACCGACTGAAAAACAGAGGCGGCTATGTCGGCTTTTTTCGCGCCGTCGTTGATAAGCGGCTGAATGTCGGACTTGGCAAACACGCCGCAGCGCGAGGCAATGGGGTAGATAATGGTGGACTGTTTGGCAAGCTCGTTCAGACCCGACGCATCTGTGCCGAGCAGGCTCGCCATTTGGTCGATAAACGCGCCCGTGCCGCCCGCGCAGGTGCCGTTCATACGCTGTTCCAAGCCGCCTTTTATGTAAGTTATTTTTGCGTCCTCGCCGCCGAGCTCTATTGCGACGTCGGTTTGCGGTATGAGACGCTTGATGGCTTCCACGCCCGCGATAACTTCCTGAACGAACGGAATTTCCAACCACTGCGAAACCGATATGCCGCCGCTTCCCGTCACGCACAATGAAAAATCATCGTACTTTGTCAGCACGTTTTTCAGCACTTTTGCAAGCGTGGCTTTGATGTCGGAGTAGTGCCGTTCATAGCTCGAATAAAGCAAATTGCCTTGGTTATCGATGACGGCTGTCTTTATTGTCGTAGAACCTACGTCCAAACCGATAGAATATTTCTTCATTGAATGTTCCTTTGAATTTATACTTGAAACAAGTATAACAAACCGTGCCGCTTTTGTCAATTAAACAATGGAACGCCGCCTTATAACTTCTTTATCATTTCCGTGTACGGAAGCTCGTTAAACCCGCATTTTTTGTACAGCGCGAGCGCATTTGCGTTTGACGGTTCGACTTCCAGACGCAGAAGAGCGGCTTCGCCTCTGTACTTGTCTTCGATAAACCGTAAAAACGCGGTGCCGATGCTTTTGCCGCGGTGAGCGGGGAGAACGAATAAGTCTTCGATTTGTATGCAAATGCCGCCGAACTCCGTGGTATAACCCTTTGCGACGAGAGAATATCCCGCATATTCTCCGTCCGCTTTCAAAACGTAACCTTCGATTTGCGGCAAGCCCCTTATCGCGTCGTCAAGACACTTTTGTAAAACTCGGCGCGGAGTGTCCGTCAAAACTGCCGGAGAATAGTATAACTGCTCCATCATATCGAGAACCGCGCTTCTGTCCGCATTTGTTATGTTTTTGATTTCGATGTTTGCCGTATTCATATTTGCCGCCTTTAATGGGTTTTTGCTATATTATATCACAGACGGGAAATAAAGGCAACCCGAAATTCGATTCGAAATTTCGATGAGGCGTTTATGCGGCAAGAGATTGGTTTGTTTATCGTCGAGCGTCGTTGCTTTTTTGAAGTGCAAAACAGACAGTATGCAAACGGGCAAGAAAAACAGACACCGAAAAATCAACGCGACAATTCCGCCGTTGCCTTGATTTGTTTCAAACGCAGCTTTTCGCCGCGGCATTTTCGCAAAAATGTTTCCAGACAGATATTGAATTCTTGCGGTACGTCCATATTCACGCAGTGTCCCGCGCCTTTGAAAATTGTTTTGTCGCAGTTTTCATATTCCGCCCATTCGTTTACGATTTCGATTTCCGCGGGCATATCGTGTTCTCCGCAACCCACCGACAATTCATATCGCCGTTGCTTCTTGGGATATTTGTTCACAAGTTTTTGCAGCCCTGACAGATACCTGAACGAACTTTTCTTGAATCGAATGTTGAGATTGTAAAATGCCGTTTGCGCTTCGCTTGTATATGCGGCAATTTTTTTATTTGCTTTCGAAAACCACTTAATGGAAAACAATGCTTTTAACATCATTTTCATTTGGCTTTTGGAATTGGCTTTTTGTCTTGCGGCGTCGAAATTGTTGATGTCATAGCCGCCGAAGCAGGAGAGCGACAATACTTTGTTTTCGTATTTGTTGGCAAAGTCTTGTATGAAAACCGAACCCAGC
The DNA here is from genome assembly GCA_910588155.1 of uncultured Christensenellaceae bacterium. GTDB lineage: Bacteria > Bacillota > Clostridia > Christensenellales > Pumilibacteraceae > MGBC157735. The sequence goes on along the minus strand of CAJUPB010000004.1, from coordinate 93,031 downwards.
GATACGCCGACAAAATGGGCGGCGGAAATATCGTGCTTTTGCAAAATGCGGTTCGTCCATTCTGACATCATTTCGATATTGTCGCCCTTTTTTGCGTGAATCGAATTTCCGTGTCCCAAAATATCGATTGCCAGCAAATTATATTTGCCCGAAAAATAATCGAATTGCTTTTCGAACATTCTGTGGTCGACAAAGGCGGCGTGAAAAAAAACAAGCCATTCCTTGCACTCTGTGTTATCGATATAATAGGCAATAGGGGAGTCGTCGAGATATAAATTTTCCATTTTGAATCACTCCTCGATATTTTTTAATAAACGGTTGTACCACTCTATATTGAATTTCATTAAATCGCGTCCGTATATTGCCGTTTGCAGTTGATAACGAAATATGTCGTTATCTTTGTTTTCGTTAAGCAACGTTGCGCCGTCATCGCAGATTTTTTTTAAATCCGAAAGTATTTTCTTCAAACCGTCTATATGGTTTTCGATTAGTTTTAAGCGGGTTTCTTTTTCGGCAAAGCCCAAAAAGTATATTTTTGACAGTTCTGGATTTTTGGTCGCGCCGTTGCCTATGGGGCGGCATAACCAGTCGTGAAAGCATTTTTTACCGCTGTCTGTTATCGCATAAAGTTTTTTCAGCTTGCCTTTTTCCGTGACTTCGCCGATGTCGATATATCCGTGTCGCAATAGTTTCTTTATGGCGGACTGAATGCTGCCCGTACTGCAACTGTACATTAAATTCAAACCGTCGTTTATGCGCTTCCGCAATTGATAAATAGTTCGTGATTGCAATAGCAATAAACCTAAAATTATGTTTTCCATTTTCACACTCCGATATTACTAATAGTAACATTTTTGACGAATATTTGTCAACTTAAAAACAATAAATGCTTCAACTGAAAAACCGTCGGCAATACCGACGGTCTTTGTTATTTATGCGGTCTTGAATAACTCAATGGGGTCTATGTTTAATTCCTCGCAAATTCTCAATATTGTTTTCAAACTAATGTTGATTTTTCCGCTTTCAACCTTGTGAATATAGCTTGCGTCTTTATCGATACGCAAACTTAATTCATAAGCCGATATATTCGACTTCATTCGTATTTTGGCTAAATTAACTCCGAAATCAATAAATTCCATAACTATATTTTAATACGTTAAATACCTTGACTAATTGACTGACAAGCAATATAGTGGAATTATAGTCAATTACGGAGATTTTATATGTCTGAAAGTAAAAGAGCAAAAGCTCTCATTGCAAGTGATAAAATAGACAATATGATTATGGAAAGGTATTTAACTAATGCTATGCCAAAATCTAAAAAATTTTGTCTTAAACGAATAAATAGATATACCGGTTACAAGTATTATAGTTTACGAAATTATATAAACAGTGACTTATATACAATTAGTAAAGATGCAATTTATATTACTGACGACATACAACTATTATCAAATAAATCCAAACATTACATTGAAACGCTAATTAAAAATATAGTGTGTCCCTCACAGTATAAAGATAACCATTGTATCGCTAATTGCTTAAAACTATTCGACGACTCATATTTTACGGAAGAAGAAAAAAATTTTGTCAAACAGATGACCAATGAATTATTTTTAATCCTCGACAAAGTGAAATTTCATATAGAACATCTCTCCGAGATTTATATCATTTTAATTATCTTAACCGTCGTCCATTCTTATTTACAGCCCGTCAAGTTTACAACGATATTTTGCAAAAGAAAATATGCGCAGGTGATATGATTATTGAATACATAAAAACTCACATAACAGATATGCAAGTTACAGGAATTTTAGAAAAAAGTTGCAAATATGATTACTTTTTTGATAGCAACGGTATTTTGAAATGTGATTTAAATTTAAACAAACATATATTTATAAAAAATTTTCTAAACACAATTATCTACGGATTTACTGACCAAGAAGCAAGAACAATAATTTTGCGGAAACTTAATAGCAAATATCCGTTTGTAATAGATAAAAAAGTTTAATATGAGTGAACGGTCTTGTTGCTTTATAGGGCATAGAAAAATTGAGAATAAATTGTATTTATATGAACAAATAAAATTATGTGTTGAAAACTTAATAACTAAGTCAAATATCACTATATTTTTATTTGGTAGCCATAGTGAGTTTAACGACCTATGTTTGAAAGTTGTATCAGACCTAAAAGATAAATATCCTTATATTAAAAGGGTATATATTCGCGCCGAATACGAATATATTTCTGATGATTATAAAAATTATCTTTTGACTTTTTATGAAGAAACATATTACTCTGAAAAAGCCCATAACGCAAACAAACTTGTTTATGTAAAAAGAAACGAGGAGCTTATTGACAGTAGTAATATATGTGTTTTTTATTATAAAAACAATGTTACTCGTAGTGGGACAACGATAGCGTTTGAATATGCGCAAAAACGTAAAAAAAAGATAATTGAAATTGTTTGGTTGCTTTTCGACGAATAAAATTAAATTCTTCGTTTTGTTCATTTTTATTATAAGTGTTGAACATTGTTTTGTTAAGCACTCTATACCGTTTTGGGTTCGCTTCGTGTTACCACTGCCGTGCGAAAGCGCCAAGAGTAGCTTTTATCTCTCGTAAGGCATAAACCGCCGACATCTATGCGGCAAGCCCTTTACATCTTTTGAAGTGGGGTGGGGCAAGGAAATTAAAGAAATAAGCCTTGCCGATAACGACAAGGCTATTACTGGTTTAACGCAGAGGGTTCAACCTCTATCGTTACTGGTGCGGAGGATGGGACTTGAACCCACACGAGAATTAACCACAGGCGTCTGAAACCTGCGCGTCTGCCATTCCGCCACCTCCGCATAAATATCGAGTTTACGCCGTGCATCTTTTTGCCGACAAACAGCGTGTCGCAAACAGACTTCGGGCATCGCCGAAATTTTTCGCCGACTTTGTTATTATATCGTATGCCCGCATTTTTGTCAAACGTTTTTGGACTTCGACGGAATTTTATTATATACGGTCGTATGATTGACAAAGTCACGGCATTGTGATAGAATGATGAAAGAATTTTTAAGGAGACGTTATGGGCGAGTTCGATAAGCACAGTATAGTGGAATATATGTTGACTCTGTTGCGTTCTCCGAGCAGCGTTGCGGATAAGTTGACCGAATCGGATTTCATATATTTAAAGACGGCAAGCGAAATAAAAGATTTCATAGACAAGCTTCCGGGCGGCTTTTTGATTTATCGCGCAGACGGCGAAGAAGAGATTATCTATGCAAATGACGCGCTTATAAATATTTTCGAATGCGAGAATTTAGATGATTTCAAATCTTACGTAAACAACTCTTTTACGGGTATCGTACATCCCGACGACCTTCAAAGGGTGGAAGACAGCATCAAAGAACAAATTTCGGGAAGTATGTTCGATTTGGACTACGTCGAATATCGCATAACAAGCAAGAAGGGCGATATCCGTTGGATTGAAGATTACGGTCATTTCATAGAAAACGAAAAACTCGGCAATGTGTTTTATGTTTTTTTGTGCGACGCCACGGAAAAGAAGCAGCGCGAGATTGCCGAGAAAACCGCACTTATAAACGAGAAAGAAAGCAAAATAAAAAAACTTATCGAGGAATACGACAAGGAACGGAAACTCATAAATCAAGAGCATTTGCGCAGGTTGGAGGTCATAGAGGGGTTGAGTGTGAATTATGACTCCATTCTCTATGCCGACCTCGACGAAGACACCGTGACACCGTATCGTTTGAGCGGCAGAACGCAAAAACAATTCGACAACAAGTTCCGTCCGCGCGGGTTTTCCTGGTATGTATCCAACTATATAGAATATTGGGTGCATCCCGAAGATAGGAGTATGATTGCGAAAGTTACTTCGCCGAACTATATCCGCGAAAAACTTTCTTCGTGCAAAACTTATTACGTGAACTATCGCTGTATCAAAAACGGCGAAACGCAATATCTCCAACTTCGCGTCGTCAATGTCGGCAGCGACGAGCGCGTGTCGCAGGTGGTTTTCGGATACCGCAACGTAGACGAGGAAATACAGCGCGAAATGCACCAAAAACAGGTCTTGGAAGACGCGCTTAAAAATGCAAAAATGTCGTATATCGCAAAGAACACGTTCCTGTCGAATATGTCGCACGATATGCGCACGCCGCTGAATGCGATTTTCGGGTTTGCGGAACTTGCGAAAAACAATCTTTCGGATACCGCCGCAATAAAAAACTATGTGGAAAAGATAGAGACGTCGGCAAGGCAGATTTTGGAACTGATAGACAAGGTTTTGGAAGTGTCGTACATCGAATCCCGAGACGTCTGCATAAACGAGTCCGATTGCGTTTTGACCGACCTCGTGCAAGAAGTTTACGATGCTTTCGCCGCGCCCGCAAGTCAGAAAGACTTAAAAATGACTTTGAAGTGCGACGAAATCAAAAACAATAAAGTCTGTGTGGACGCGGATAAGCTCAAACAGGTTCTTATGCATCTCGTGGGCAATGCCGTCAGATATACGGACAAGGGCAGAGTGGACATAGTCCTTACCGAAAAAGAAAAAATGCCGAACGATTTCGTGATTTACGATTTCACGGTCCGAGATACGGGAAAGGGAATCGGCAAAGAGTTTATAGACCGCCTGTTCGAACCGTTCGAGCGCGAAAACGATACGACGACGAGCGGCGTGTACGGAATGGGACTCGGCTTGACCATTGCCAAGAACATAGTAGATTTGATGGGCGGCAATATTTCCGTCGAAAGCCAAATCGACAGCGGCAGCGCATTTACGGTAACGCTCGGACTTCGCCTCGTCGATTCGTGCGACGACTGTTGCAGAGATACGCAGTCGGCGATTTCCGAACTTATACGCGGCAAGATATTGATTGTCGAGGATAACGAGATAAATCTCGAAATAGAAACGGAAATATTGCAGGGCTTGGACTTTACCGTCGATTCCGCAGAGAACGGAAAGATAGCCGTCGATAAACTTGCGGCGGCAAAAGAGGGAGAATATTCCGTCGTGCTTATGGATATTCAAATGCCCGTTATGGACGGACGCAAGGCAACGGAAGAGATTAGAAAGTTCAAAAATAAAGCAATCGCCGACATTCCGATTATTGCATTGTCCGCAAATGCTTTCGAAAGCGACAAAAGAATGTCTATGGAAGCGGGAATGGATGCGCATCTTACAAAGCCGGTAGACGTACCGCTTTTGATGGAAACAATGGCTGACATAGCTTATATGCGGAAACAAAAAAAAGTTAAGCACGGAAACAGGAAATGAAAATCATAACCGTAGACGGAAGAAAACAATACCTGCCCAAAAAGTGGATAGCGACGACGGTGATATTCTATGTCGCCATTGCCGCTTGCATTGCCGTGATAATATCGGCGACGGTACGTTTTTGTATGGGCAAGATTTACGGCGGAGACCTTTTTCACGACATCGGTATGGGTGTCGGCGCGTTGGCAATGGTGTTTCTGCCGCTTTTGATGAAAAAAGTTTTTAAATGGTATATTCCGAATTTGCTGGAATTCGCAATGTATTTCATAATAATAATGAATATGCTCGGCGGAGAAGTCCTGCATCTTTTCAATGTTCAGGCTTTTGCCGGATTGCGGTTGTACGATAAGTTTATGCATACGTTCAACGGCGTAATATTTATGTTCTTCGGATATTCGATTTTGGGAATGATGAACAATATCCCCGAAAAGAACAGGGGACTGTCGCCGCTGTTTTGCGCTCTGTTCGCGTTGGCGTTTTCTATGCTTATCGAATATCTGTGGGAAATATACGAGTATACGCTGGATTCGATTAGCGACGTGTTCAATATGCAGCGCTGGAAGGACGACCTCGTGTCGCTTTTGCCGAACGAAAACGGCTATTGGGAAACGTATACGCGCAGAGGCAGCGCAATCGTCGATACGTTGACAGATATGATTGTGCACTTAATCGGTTCGCTCCCGATTGCCGTGATAGGCGTGCTGTCTATGAGAAAGAGCGGGGACGATTTCATATTGCGTACCTGCGTGCTGTCCAAAAAGCAGGTTGCCTATTTGGAAAGATATAACGAGGAGCAAGCGGCGGAGCAAAAGGAAGTCGTCGCTCTTGCGGAGGCGGCGTCCGTGTCCGATGTCGGGGACGAAGAAAGAGAAGACGTCAATTGACTTTTTTTCGGCATAATTTGTCGCAAAGGTATACAAATAATTTGACAATACGCTTGACACTGCGGCATATAATTAGTATAATAAAAATATAAAATAAAACAAGGAGAGTGTATTATGGCAAAGAAAGGTGATTACTTCGGTTTACCGTATATCGTAAGCGTAATATTGGCTATCATTCCTTTTACGGCTTGGTTGTTCGGTTTCATCACAAGATTCTCGGAAGGCAAAATTATTGCGGGTATTCTTCGCTTAATCGGTCTCGGATTCATTGTTTGGATTGTCGACCTGATTTTGATGATTGTGAGCAAGCACATTTTGCGTTTGTTACCCATCTAAACTATTTGACTCTATCGAAAGCCCCGTCCGATTAAAGGCGGGGTTTTTTCCTTTCTTCGGAAAAACCGTTGACTTTTTCCGCGCCGTTGTGATATACTTAATTTGTCAGTAGAAAACCCAGAGGAAATGCAAAAAATGCAGGAAATCGAGAATGAGTTTTTGAGAGTTTGCGTGGACGAAAGCGGAGGAGCTTTGAACCGCGTTTTCGATAAACGCAGAAATAAAGAACTGCTTTGGCAAGGCTCGGAAAATTCTTGGAAAGGACGCGACGTCGTGATATTTCCGTTTGTGGCACGCCTCAAAGACAGGACTTATACCGTAGACGGAAAAGAGTACTCTATGGACAATCACGGGCTTGTCCGTTACTCTGTTTTAAATGTTTCGGAACGCTGTGAAACTTCTGTCGAATTGGAACTCGAAAGCGACGAGAACACTTTGAAACGTTACCCGTTCCCGTTTCGGTTTTCGGTTGCGTATATGTTGGAAAAGAATGCGTTGCGCATAAAATACCGCGTGGAAAATACGGGCAGGCGAAGTATGTATTTCGGCGTCGGAGGGCACCCCGCATACATAATAGATTGCGACGAAAAAGATGGCGAAGACGACGTCGGCGGAAACGTGATACTGTTTGACGGCGTGCAAACGCCCGTGCGCTATGTTCTCGACGATGCCGGCGAATATATAACTTCGGTGACGCCGCCTACGGAGCTGTCGGAAATAGAGACGAGCAAAAAACTTTTCGACAGATACAAGACGCTCATTTACGGCGGCATTAAGGGAACAGTAAGACTTTTGAAACGTTGCGGCGAAAGCATCGATTTCGACTTGGGCGGCGCGCCGTACCTCGCTTTGTGGTCGCACGCAAAAAGGGGCGGTTACGTCTGTGTGGAGCCCTGGTGGGGCTTGCCCGATTTCAAAGACGACGGCAAAGAAATGGCAGAAAAGCGAAGTGTCCGAGAGCTGGAAAGCGGCAAGGTTTTCGAGTGCGGATACGTCGCAACATATAATTAAAATTAAAGCGGAGGCGAATTATGACAAGCAAAGAACAGTATGAACAGTGGGTCAAAAAGGTTACGGAGCCGGAAGTAAAAAAACAATTGGAAGCGATGAAAGGCGACGATAAAGCCATCGAAAACGCCTTTTACAAATATCTCGAATTCGGCACGGCGGGTTTGCGCGGAGAGTTGGGCGCGGGCACGAATTGCCTTAACGTGTATACGATACGAAAGGTGACGCAGGGAATAGCCGATTGTATGAAACAGAGCGGTTTGAAGACTGCGGCGATAAGTTACGATTCACGTATCAATTCCGACGTGTTTGCGGCGGAAACGGCAAAGGTGTTCGCCGCAAACGGCATAAAGGCGTATCTGACGAAAGAGCTTATGCCCACGCCGTATTTGTCGTTTATAGTGCGTCATTTCAAAGCGGATATAGGCGTTATGATAACGGCAAGCCACAACCCCGCAAAGTACAACGGATACAAAGTCTACGGAAGCGACGGCTGTCAGCTCACGGACGCGCGTGCAAACGAAATGATAGGTTATATCGACAATGTGGACCCGTTCAAAGTTACGACGGCGGCTATCGATTCTTACGTAAAGAGCGGAAAGATTGAATATGTCGGCGACGATATCGCGGAATATTATTTGTCCGAAGTTATGCACAGAGCCGTGGGCAACGCCGAAGGACTCAAAATAGCCTATTCGCCGCTTAACGGAACGGGCTATAAGCTCGTGCCGGAAATCTTGCGCAGAATGAAAGCCGAAACGCTCGACATAGTAAAGGAACAGGGCTATCCCGACGGTCGGTTCGAAACCTGTTCTTATCCCAATCCCGAAAAGCCGGAAGCTTTGAAACTCGGCTTGCGGCTTGCAAGAGAGAAAGAGGCGGATATTTTGATTGCCACCGACCCCGACGCGGACAGAATGGGTATAGCGGTACGACATAACGGCGATTATACGCTTATGACTGGAAACGAGGTCGGCGTGCTCTTGACCGACTATGTTTTCTCGAAGAAAAAGGAAAACGGAACGCTTCCCGAAAATCCCGTGCTGGTCAAGACCATCGTCAGCACCGCACTTGCGGCAGAGGTGGCGCGCGAGTACGACGCCGACGTGCGCGACGTCTTGACGGGCTTCAAGTATATAGGCGACGTAATCGGCAAATTGGAAGCAAAGGGCGAGGCGGACAGATTCGTGCTCGGCTTCGAAGAAAGCTACGGTTATCTTTCGGGCAGCTATGTCAGAGACAAAGACGCCGTCGTCGCAAGTATGCTGACGGCAAGTATGACTGCGCACTATAAGAAGCAGGGCAAAACGCTTGTGGACAGAATAACCGAAATATACGAAAAGTACGGCTATTACGAGCACAAGTTGAAATCGTATGAATACGCCGGCGCGGAAGGCAATGCAAAAATGAAAAAGATTCTTTCCGACCTTCGCAATAATCTTCCGGAGAAGATAGGCGGAATGAAAGTGACGGACACCGTGGATTATATGACGCAGACCCGTTTCGACTTGCCGAAGTCGAACGTGCTTTCTTTCAAACTCGACAACGGTTGTTCGCTCATTGTCCGTCCGTCCGGAACGGAGCCGTTGATAAAAGTATACTTCACCGCGGCAAAGACGAGAGAGGAAAACGCAGCACTGTTTGCCGAAATGAATGCCTACGCCGATTCGGTGCTGAAAGCATAATCGTATAGAATTAAACGGAAAACAAAGGCGTGCGGTTGCCGTACGCCTTTTGTCTTGTCCGAAACCGTCGATAAATTTTTTTCGATTTCTCTGTCTTTGCCGTATCAAAAACTTGACAAAGGGCAGTGCAATAGTGTAATATATTCGGGATAGGTTTTGCAAAAAGCCGAGTGCGTTCTCGCCCGCAAGCGCAAAAGCGAAAAGCGGCGGCGACGAACGCAAATTTTACGTCAAGGAGCTTTAAAGCCGTATGAATTGTACGTCGGACAAAGCCGAAAGCTGCGTCGAAACAAAAAACGTCATATTCATCAAACCCGTAAAAACTCAAATATTCGGGCGGCAAAAGTCTCTTTTTCCCCTTTTCGGCAGTTGTAAGAGCCGTCGCCCGTATTCGCTTTCGAAAATCGGACTTATTGTTTTTTCCGAAAAAGCCGCTGTCGGCTTATCCGCCCGTCGGCGTTGCTCGGAAAAGGCAGTAAGTCTTTTTTGCAAATGCGGGGAGGACTTAAAGTGAACGCGCTGATTGTTTCGAGCTCGGAAAAATCGCGTTCGGTGATAGCCGAAACGGCAACGCTGTGCGGCGGTTACGAAATCGAGTTTGCCGAGGAGTGTACGAAAGCGTTGCAGATGATTAAGGAACGTGCCTACGACCTTGTCATAATAAACGGCGATTCGGCGTCGGGCAGAGCCAAACAGACTGCTCTCACCGCCGCGGCGAAAAAGGACGGCGGAGTCATATTGATTGAAAACGGCGCGTCGTTCGAAAAGACGGTTATGGAAGTTGCGCCGAAAGGCGTCATAGTAATCGCCAAACCGCTGGCAAGAGCAAGTCTGCTTGCGGCGGTGCAGAGCGTGTATGCGATGAATATGCGCATAGTCGGTCTCAAAGAGGAAAACAGAGACTTGAACAAGAAGCTGGAAGACCTCAAAATAATCGACAGAGCCAAAATTGCTTTGATACAGCGCTTGGGCTATACCGAAAGCGAGGCGCACAAACATATAGAAAGACAGGCGATGAACCTTCGAGTGAGCAAGAGAGAAGTCGCCGTGAGCATATTGAAGACTTACGAGTTTTAAAGGAGTTGTATGGACGGTTATATTGATAAACCGAGAGAGGAATGCGGCGTGTTCGGAATCATTTCGCCGAAACCGCTGCCGTGCGCGGGACTGTCCGCCGTTGCTTTGCTTGCGCTTCAACATCGAGGTCAGGAGGGTGCCGGCATCGCTCTGTTCGAGGGCGGAGACGTCAAGTGCAAAAAAGACGTCGGGTTGGTAAGCGACATTTTTCATTCGGACTATCTCGAATATGCTCCGCTGTCCAATGTGTCGGTATCTCACGTCAGATACTCCACCACGGGAGCGAACAGTGCGGAAAATACACAGCCGATTGTCACCCGACACTCTCGGCTGACCTGCGCGCTCGCGCACAACGGCAATCTGACGAACGCCGCTGAGCTGCGCCGCAAAATGATTCGAGGCAGCGGCAAAGTGTTCATATCCACAAACGATACGGAAGTCGTGAATATGCTGCTCATAGACGAAATGATTAAACACGGCAATCTGGAAAAAGCCGTCGAAAGCGTGACCGACGTCATAGAAGGCGCATATTCGCTGCTTATAGGCACGAAGGACAAGCTCGTGGCGGTGCGCGATAAAAACGGTTTCCGTCCGCTGTGTATGGGCAGGCTTGACGGTGCGACGCTGTTTGCTTCGGAAAGCTGCGCTTTTGACGCGCTCGGCGCGACTTTCGTCCGCGACGTAGAGCCGGGAGAAATCGTAACCGTAGATTTGAGCGGAAACGTAAGTTCAGTCAAGCGCGATACAAGCTCGGCAAAGCGCGGACTGTGCGTTTTCGAAATGGTATATTTCGCGCGTCCAGATTCCGTTATAGACGGTATGAGCGTGTATAAAGCGCGGTTGGCGATGGGCAAGGCTTTGTGGGAACAGCAGCAAACGGATGCGGATATGGTCTGCGGCGTGCCCGATTCGGGACTCGTGTCGGCATACGGCTATGCAAAAGCGTCGGGCATACCGTACGGAGTGGCGTTTATCAAGAATCGCTATGTCGGGCGCAGTTTTATAGTGCCGTCGCAGTTGAAGCGCGAAGAAACGGTAAGCGTGAAACTGAATCCGCTGAAAGCCGCCGTCGAGGGTAAAAGGATAGTGCTTGTGGACGACTCGATAGTGCGCGGTACGACCAGCGCCAGAATAATCAAGACGTTGAGAAATGCGGGCGCAAAAGAAATACATATGAGAATAGCCTGTCCGCCTTTCAAACACCCCTGTTATTTCGGAGTGGACATAGACAGCGAAGACAACCTTATTGCGAACAAAACCGACGTGGAAGGTATAAGAAAGCGGATAGGTGCGGACAGCCTCGTCTTTATGGACTACGACAGGCTGATGAACATAGATTTGGGAACGGGCGTAAAATTCTGCGGCGGCTGTTTCTCGGGAGAATATCCCGTGAAGGCAGACGAAGCGGGCGGCAAAGATAAATTCGACGATTAAACGGAGGACAGAAATGGCAGAAAAAGCGTATCTGATTTTGGCAAACGGCGACGTTTACGCAGGCGAAAGCATAGGCAAGCGCGGCGAAACGGTCGGCGAAGCGGTGTTCACCACGGGTATGGGCGCGTATATGGAAACGTTGACAGACCCCAGTTATTACGGGCAGATTATAATGCAGACTTTTCCTATGATAGGAAATTACGGACAGATAGAGCTTGATTCGGAATCGGAAAAGCCGGCTCTGTTCGGATACATAGTCCGAGAGCTGTGTAAAAACGGAAGCAACTTCCGCAAGGAACGCGAGTTGGACGACTATCTGAAAGCCTGCGGAATCGTCGGTATCGCCGGCGTGGATACGCGTGCGATAACGAGAACGCTTCGGGTTCACGGCGTTATGAACGCAATGATAACGACGGACTTGAAGAATAAGGACGAGAAGTTGGCAAGGATAAAGAGCTATAAGGTCAAAAATGCCGTCGAACAGACGACCTGCAAACAGCCGTCGAAGTTCTGCGACGGTGACAAACGCGTCGTACTGTGGGACTTCGGCGCAAAGCTGAATATAGAGCGTGAACTGAAAAAACGCGGTTGCGAGGTGATAAGAGTGCCCTCGTTCTACACCGCGGAACAAATTCTGGACTTGAAGCCCGACGGAATAATGCTCTCCAACGGCGGCGGCAATCCAGCGGACAACGTCGGAATAATCGAGGAATTGAAAAAGCTGAACGAGAAAAAATTGCCGATGTTCGGAATCTGCCTCGGTCATCAGCTTATGGCTATCGCCGCAGGCGCGAAGACAAAGAAATTGAAATACGGTCACAGAGGCGCGAATCAGCCCGTGAAGGACTTGAAAAGCGGCAAAACGCATATCACTTCGCAGAACCACGGCTATGCGGTTATGGCGAACTCTCTGCCGGAAAATGTCGAGCTTCGTTTCACGAACGCCAACGACCGCACTTGCGAGGGTATAGATTATATCGGTACGCCGTCGTTTTCGGTGCAGTTTCACCCGGAGGCTTGCGGCGGACCGCTGGATACGGAGTTTTTGTTCGACAGATTCGTGACTATGATGGAGGATAAGAAAAATGCCTAAAAACAAAGAGATTAAAAAGGTGCTCGTCATAGGTTCGGGACCGATAACGATAGGACAGGCGGCGGAGTTCGACTATGCGGGAACGCAGGCTTGCCGCACGCTGAAATCGGAGAAAGTGGAAGTCGTGCTCGTAAACTCCAATCCCGCCACCATAATGACGGACAGAGCAATGGCGGATTCGATTTACATAGAGCCGCTGACACTTCCGACTTTGCAGAGAATCATAGATTTGGAAAAGCCGGACGGAATTCTGCCCGCACTCGGAGGTCAAACGGGTCTTACGCTTTCAATGCAGCTTGCAAAGAGCGGCTTTTTGGACGAGAGGGGAGTAAAACTTCTGGGAATGCGCGTCGACGCGATAGAGCGTGCCGAGGACAGAGAGCTGTTCAAAGAAACTATGGAGTCGATAAATCAGCCGTGTATCCCTTCGACGGTCGTCAACGACGTCGAAAGCGCGGTGACTTTCGCAGAAAAAATCGGCTATCCCGTCATAGTCCGTCCCGCATTTACGCTCGGCGGAGCAGGCGGCGGCATAGCGGCGAACGAAACCGAATTGAGAGAGATAGCGGCAGGCGGTCTTGCGCTTTCGCCGATAACGCAGGTTTTGATTGAAAAAAGCATATACGGCTGGAAAGAAATAGAGTTCGAGGTTATGCGCGACGGCATAGGAAACGTCGTGGCAATATGCTCTATGGAAAATATGGACCCCGTCGGCATACATACGGGCGACTCCATAGTAGTCGCGCCCACAATGACGCTTGCCGACAAGGAATATCAAATGCTGCGCACGGCGGCTTTGAATATAATAACGTCGCTCGGAATCGAGGGCGGTTGCAATTGTCAATTTGCGCTCGAACCCAACAGTATGAACTATGCCGTCATAGAGGTAAATCCGAGAGTGTCGCGCTCTTCCGCGCTCGCATCCAAGGCTACGGGCTATCCGATAGCCAAGGTTACGACGCTTATAGCGCTCGGATATACGCTCGACGAAATACCGAACGCCGTAACCGGCAAGACCTGCGCCTGCTTCGAACCCACGGTCGACTATTGCGTGGTCAAACTTCCGAAATGGCCGTTCGACAAATTCGTTTACGCAAAGCGCACGCTCGGCACGCAAATGAAAGCTACGGGCGAGGTTATGGCAATAGCGCCGTCGTTCGAACAGGCTTTGATGAAAGCGGTGCGCGGGGCGGAAGGACTGCTTACTTTGGAAAATCCGAGATATGCGGAGCTTTCCGACGAGGAGATTTTGGGCAAACTTATGCCCGCAACCGATTACCGTCTGTACGTGCTGTACGAGGCTTTGAAACGCGGAATTGTGACCGTGGAGCAGATTGCGGCGGAAACCAAAATCGACCCGTGGTTTATAGATAAAATATATAATCTCGTGGAATTCGAGAAAAACATCAAAGACCGCGCCATAGATAAAGAAGAATATATAAAGGCAAAAAAACTCGGCTTCCCCGACAAGGCTTTAAAGAGAATAACGTGTTGCGAACTTCCTATGCACAAGCGTGCAGTTTATAAAATGGTGGATACCTGCGCGGCGGAATTCGCTGCGGAAACGCCGTATTTCTATTCGACATACGACGATGAAAACGAGGCGGCAGAGTTCCGCGAGTCGAACAAGACAGGCAAAAAACGAGTCATAGTTTTCGGTTCGGGGCCGATAAGAATAGGTCAGGGCATAGAATTCGACTATGCGTCCGTGCATTGCGTTTGGGCGCTTAAAGAAGCAGGCTGCGAAGTCGCGATTGTAAACAACAACCCCGAAACCGTTTCCACGGATTTCGATACGGCGGACAGACTTTACTTCGAGGCTTTGACCGACGAAGACGTGGAAAACGTCATAGCAACGGAAAAGCCTTACGGCGTGGTCGTAGCTTTCGGCGGACAGACGGCAATAAAACTGACCAAACATCTCTCGGAAATGGGCGTCAGAATTTTGGGAACGCCCGCCGATTCCATAGATATGGCGGAGGACAGAGAGCGTTTCGACGCGCTTTTGGAATCGTTGGACATAGCAAGACCGAAGGGCACGACTGTCAAGACGACGGAAGAAGCACTGAAAGCAGGGGAAACTTTGGGATATCCCGTGCTTATGCGCCCGTCCTACGTGCTGGGCGGACAGAATATGATTATAGCGTTCTCGTCCGACGACATAGTGGAATATATGAAGATAATTCTCGAAGAGAATCCCGACAATACCATACTCATAGATAAATACGTAATGGGTACGGAAATAGAAGTCGACGCGATTTGCGACGGGGATAAAATTCTCATTCCCGGTATTATGGAACACATAGAACGCGCCGGTATTCACAGCGGCGATTCCATTGCCGTATATCCTCCGTCCAATCTCAACGACGCTATGACGGCAAAACTCGTGGAGTACACCGAAAAACTCGCGGTGGCATTGAAGACCAAAGGATTGGTCAATATACAATATATCATCGCGGACAACAGGATTTACGTCATAGAGGTAAACCCCCGTTCTTCCAGAACGATACCCTACATTTCCAAAGTCACGGGCGTGCCGATGATAAAACTTGCGACGGAATGTATGCTCGGAAAAAAGTTGGAAAAGCTCGGCTATGGCACGGGGCTGTATAAGACTTCGCCGTACACCGCGGTTAAAGTGCCCATATTCTCGTTCGAGAAATTGCAGGACCTCGACACTCACCTCGGACCCGAAATGAAGTCCACAGGCGAGGTTCTCGGAATAGGCAAGGCGCTCGACGAAGCGCTCTATAAAGGACTTGTCGCGGCAGGGTATAAAATGCAGAGAAACGGCGGTATACTTTTGACCGTCAGAAACAACGACAAATCGGAGATTGCCGACGTCGCCAAAAAGTTTGCCGAACTCGGGTTCGAACTGTACTCGACTTACGGCACGGCCGATGTTTTGGAAAAATGCGGTCTCAAAGTGACGCGCGTCAAAAAAATCAGCGAGTGCCGCGAAGAGAACACGATGTCGCTGTTAAAGACGGGCAAAATCAATCTGATTATTTCCACGTCCACGCGCGGCAGAATCCCGACGAACGATGACGTTCGACTGCGCAGACAGGCGGTAACGCTGGGCATACCGTGCCTTACGAGTATCGACACGGCAAATGCACTTGCGTACAGCTTGAAATCGCGTTACAGCCAGTTGAATACCGAGCTCGTAAACATAAACGATATGCGCTCCGACAAGCAGAAGATAAACTTTATCAAGATGCACGGAACGGGCAACGACTATATTTACATCGATTGTCTGAACAAATCGTTCAGCAATATGGAGTCCATAGCCGTAAATCTTTCCGACCGTCATCTCGGGGTCGGCGGCGACGGCGTGGTGTTTATCTATCCGTCCGACAGAGCCGACGCGCGTATGCGAATGTTCAACGCCGACGGCACGGAAGGAATGATGTGCGGAAATGCGGTTCGTTGCGTGGCGAAATATCTCTACGAGAGCGGTAAGGTCAAAGGAGAAGAGATTGTCGTCGAAACCGAGAGCGGACTGAAAAAAGTAAAACTGTTCGCCCGCGGCGGAAAAGCTCATTCGGCAATGGTGGATATGGGCGCGCCGCAACTTGCGCCCGAAAAGATACCCGTTGCTTTGGACGGCGACTCCGTCATAGGCAGAAGAGTGGAGTGCGGCAAAGAAAGCAGAGTCATCAACTGCGTGTCTATGGGCAATCCCCACTGCGTACTGTTTACCGACAATGTTACGATTGCGGACGTGGAAAGAGTGGGCAAAGCCGTGGAAAACGACAAGCTGTTTCCGAGGCGCGTAAACGTCGAGTTCGTGCAGGTCGTGGACAGAACGCACTTGAAAATGCGCGTCTGGGAGCGCGGCAGCGGTGAAACGTACGCCTGCGGCACGGGTGCGTGCGCGGCGGTCGTTGCAGCGGTTTTAAACGGATATTGCGATAAGAATACCGACGTTGTCGTCAGACTTCCGGGCGGAGAGCTTGTGATAAACTACGGAGATACGGTGACGCTGACGGGCGACGCCGTCGAAGTGTACAGAGGTGTGGCGAAATTATGATAAAGTATATTTTTGTCACGGGCGGTGTGGTGTCGGGTCTGGGCAAGGGAATTACCGCGGCAAGTCTCGGAATGATGCTGAAAGCAAAGGGACTTAAAGTTATTGCGCAAAAGCTCGACCCGTATATAAATATGGACCCAGGTACTATGAGTCCGTATCAGCACGGCGAAGTGTTCGTCACGGAAGACGGTGCGGAAACTGACCTCGACCTCGGACATTACGAACGTTTTATCGACGAAAATCTGAATAAGTTTTCCAATCTTACGACAGGCAAAGTATATTGGAACGTCTTGGAAAACGAGCGCAAGGGCGTGTATAACGGCGGTACGGTTCAGGTCATTCCTCACGTTACGAACGAGATTAAGAAGTTTATATATTCGGTTGGAAAGAAAATCGACGCCGACGTCGTGATTACGGAGATAGGCGGAACGACGGGCGACATAGAGTCTATGCCTTACATAGAGGCGATACGTCAGGTCGGCAAAGACGTGGGAAGAGAAAACTGTCTGTTCATTCACGTCACGCTCGTGCCGGTCATAAGCCAAAGCGGGGAGACGAAAACCAAGCCGACGCAGCATTCGGTCAAAGAACTTCGCAGCCTCGGAATTTCGCCCGACATCATAGTTTTGCGGTGCGAAAAATCGATTGACAAACAGACGCGGGAAAAGATTGCTCTGTTCTGCGACGTCAAGCCCGATTGCGTGATAGAAAACAGCGACGTACCGCTGTTGTACGAAGCTCCTTTAATGCTGGAAAAGAGTAATTTTACCGCGATAGTTTCCCGCGAGTTGGGACTTGCGGACAACGAACCCGACCTGACCGATTGGAAAGAGATGCTCGTAAAAGCGCATAATCGCACGAAGACGGTCAGAATCGGTCTTGTGGGCAAATATGTCAAGATGTACGACACCTATCTTTCCATATCGGAAGCATTGACTCACGCAGGCATACATAACGGTGCGAATATCGATTTGCGTTGGATAGACGCCGAAAAGATAACCGACGAAAATGCGAAAAAAACTCTGTCGGATTGCGACGGAATAATCGTTCCGGGCGGGTTCGGAGACCGAGGCATAGAGGGTATGATTTCTGCGGCAAAGTATTGCCGCGAAAACGACGTTCCGTATTTGGGAATCTGTCTCGGAATGCAAATTGCCGTCATAGAATTTGCGAGGCACTCGGCGGGGCTTGTTGATGCGAACAGTCGAGAGTTCAATCCCGATTCGGACAATAAAGTCATAGATATAATGGAAGGGCAAATCGGTTGCGAGAACACCGGCGGCAGTATGCGGCTGGGGGCTTACGAATGCAGGATAAAGGAAGGAACGCGGCTTATGCGTGCTTACGGTCTGCCTTCGATACGCGAGCGCCACCGTCATCGTTACGAGTTCAACAATTCTTACAGAGCCAGAATGGAAGCTCTCGGACTTACCGTGTGCGGACAGTCGCCGGACGGCGGACTCGTGGAAGCCGTGGAAATATCGGCCAAGAAATTTTATATCGGCGTGCAGTATCATCCCGAGTTCAAGTCCAGACCGCACAAGCCGCATCCGCTGTTTGTGGAGTTTGTCGGATGCTCCATCGAAAACCGAGAAAAAAAGGAGAGTAAACGAAAATGAAACTCAATACAAATTATTCGCTATTGAAAGAAAGTTATTTGTTTGCCGAAGTGGCAAACAGGGCAAAAAAGTTTGCGGAAGCAAATCCGATCGTCGAGGTCATAAAGCTCGGAATCGGCGACGTGACATTGCCGATTTGCGCCGCCGCCGTCGAGGCAGGCAAAGCGGCAAGCCAAGAAATGGGGAAGGCGGAAACTTTCCGCGGTTACGGTCCGTACGAGGGCTATGACTTTTTGCGGGAAAAAATCGCGGCGTATTACGCTCGGCGCGGAGTCAATCTTTCCGTAAACGAAATATTTGTCAGCGAAGGGGCAAAAAGCGACGTGACGGGCATACTCGACTTGTTTGCCGTAGACAATACCGTGCTTGTTCCCGACCCCGTATATCCCGTGTACGTCGACTCCAATATAATGGACGGCAGAAAAATCGTATATATAGACGGAAACGAGGAAAACGGTTTCTTGCCGTTGCCGAACAAAAAAATCAAGGCGGACATAATATATCTCTGCTCTCCGAACAATCCCACGGGAGCGGCATACGATAAGGCGGGATTGAAAGCGTGGGTGGATTATGCAAACTCGCTCGGCGCGGTAATCCTTTTCGACGCGGCTTACGAGTTTTTTATCTCGGACGACAAACTTCCGCATTCGATATACGAAATTGATGGCGCGAAAAACTGCGCCGTGGAAATCTGTTCGTTTTCCAAGACTGCCGGGTTCACGGGCGTGCGGCTCGGCTATATGACGATACCGCGCGAGTTGGCAGGCGGAAAACTGAATTCTATGTGGCTTCGCCGACAGTCGACAAAATATAACGGCGCGTCCTATGTCGTTCAAAGGATGGGAGAAGCCGTTTTTTCCGAAGAAGGAATGAAGCAGATAAAGGCGGGCGTTGCCGCATATATGAAAAATGCCGCTTTGATGTCCGAAACGTTGAAACGTTTGGGTATATGGCATACGGGCGGTGTGAACTCGCCGTATATTTGGCTCAAATGTCCCGACGGCGATTCTTGGGCGTTTTTCGACCGATTGCTTTCGGGTGCGGGCGTCGTAGGAACTCCCGGCGCCGGATTCGGGAAAATGGGCGAGGGTTATTTCCGTCTTACGGCGTTCAACACTTTCGAAAATACGTCGAAAGCTATGTCGAGATTGGAACAATTATTGAGACAATAAAATATCGGCAGACGGTTTCAAGCCGTCTGCCGTTGTTTTTCGATTTCCCGCAAATGCCGTGGTATTGTCGATTTAAACCCGCTTTTGAAGCAGGTGGGCAAGCCGATTGCAACGTCTGTCTTCCACTGCTTCTCCTCGTACGGAGGGGATAAAAGGCTTGACATATTTTGCAGATACAAGCAATCCCTTGATTATACCGTGGTTTCAAAAAGAACAAACTCACGCGCATCGCAGGTAGTTAAGTTTCGTACTTATATTATATTCTTGTTGCGATAAAAAATCAATAGGTGCGGCAAAAATTTTTTCATATTTATTTTGCCTTTCGCCCTTGACAAATTTGCGATTTTGTGCTATGAGACGTTGCCGTACTAAAATAAGGAGAAATTTGTATGGAATTGACGGTTTTGGGAAAATACGGACCGTATCCCGCGGCTTGCGGCGGCACGAGTTCCTATCTTTTGAATGTCGGAGAAACGAATATTGCGCTCGATTTCGGCAGCGGCGCTTGCGGCAGATACCGCAAGTTTTGCGCCCGTCTCGATGCGATAGTGCTGTCGCACTTGCATTTCGACCACGTTTGCGACCTTTTGCCGTTGGTGTATGAGGCGGAACTCGATAATCGCATAGTTCCTCTGTATATGCCGTTTGACGGCTGCGAAATCTGCGAATTGCTTAAAAGCCGAAAAGTTTTCGATGTGCGGCAAATCCGGGACGGAACGTCGATTCGGTTGGGAGAGGCGGAGCTTACGTTCACACGGCTGATACATCCCGCGGAAAGCTACGGTATCCGCGTAAATGCAAACGGCAAGAGTTTCTTTTACAGCGGCGATACTTCGTATACGGAGAAAGCGTCGGAAGCGGCAAAGGGCTGTGCCGTTGCGCTTCTTGACGCCGCACAACCCGAGGATATCCCCGACGATTTTCCGCATATGAGCGTGAAACACGCCGCAACGATAGCGGAGAAAATCGGAGCGAGAGTGATAGTCACGCACGTCAATCCTTTAATAAATACCGAAAGTCAAGCGAAAAAACTCGGTTTGGAAACGGCGGAAGAGTTTAAAACATACCGTATATGAAAAATCGACGAGGTAATAGCACGGACGGACTCGGAATAGATTATTACGGGACTTCAATCCCGATAATCGGAAAGAACAAGGAGATTTCGTATGCGTTACCGTCGCCGTATCGTCCGCACTTTCGAGTTTAACCGCATTTTTCTGTTCGCTTCGGCGATTTGTTTTGCGGTGGCTCTTTTCGCCGTTTTGCTATCCGTCACTCCCGGTGCCGCGTATTCTGCGGTGAATGCACGCGTTGTGTATTTCGCGATTTACGCGCAGGCAAGCGGCGACGACGATGCCGCAAGCAAAGCCGAGGAGTGTCAAAGCCGAGGCGGCGCAGGTTATCTGTATGTGAAAGACAGCGTCGTATACACCGTGGCTGCGGCATATTCGACGGAGTCCGACGCCGCAAAAATCGCAAATACCATAGACGGCGGACAAGTCAAAGCGGTAAAGATAGGAAAACTGCGGATTTCGAAATCCGACGGTTCGGAAAACATTTGCGATATTTTTTCGTTTTGCGCTTATACCGTCGCGGAAGAATTGAGCGAAAACGCGGCGGCGGTGGACAAGCGGACTATGAGCGCGGCGGCGGCACTCGAAAAATGCCGATTACTGAAAGCGGACGTCGAAAGGCTTGCCGCATCCCTGACGGAAAACGATACCGCGTCGGCTGCGGTAAAAGCGTTTGCGCAAAACGTGGCGGACGAGCTGGAACGGGCACTGTCGTCGGATAAATCTGTGCAGTCGCGCTTGCGATATGCCGTTTGTGCGACAACCGTTCTTGCGGAAGACGCCATAGCTGCCGCGCAAAGGGGATAAAGCAAAAATTTGTCGAATACCGCCCTTTAAACAGTTGTAAAACAATAAAAAATATGCTATTATTATAAGCGTAAAAACAAGCAAGGAGATTGCCTTATGCAGTTAAGGGATATCGTAAAAATCCTCGATGCCGAAATAATCACGGAAAATGACGACAGCGCGCTGGACATTGACGTGCACACGGCTTGCGGTTCGGATATGATGAGCGACGTGCTTGCCTATGTCAAAGACCAGGGCTTGCTTTTGACGGGTTTGGTCAATCCGCAGGTTGTCCGCACGTCGGAAATGGTGGATATCGTCGCCATAGCTTTCGTGAGAGGAAAGCGCCCCGACAAAATGACGGTGGAGCTTGCGCAATCGAAAAATATCATTCTCATCGGCACGCAGCAAAAGATGTATCAGGCTTGCGGTAAGCTGTATGCCGCGGGACTCGGAAATCGGCCTTGACTATGGGCGAGAGCATCAAACTGCGTTATGACGTCAACGGCGAGGATTTCGTCACTTGCGGTCAGGCGTCGGAGGACGTAAAGCGAACGCTCAAAGGCATAGGCATTCCGTCGGCGACGATTCGCAGAGTGTCCATCGCTATGTACGAGGGCGAGATAAATATGGTCATTCACGGCGGCGGCGGCGTTGCCGAAGTGGAGATTTTCGAAAGTAAAATAACGATAGTCTTGAAGGACACGGGCAAGGGCATAGCCGATATAGAAAAGGCAATGCAGGAAGGCTATTCCACCGCAACGGAGGATATCAGAGAACTCGGTTTCGGTGCTGGAATGGGGTTGCCGAATATGAAAAAATATTCGGACGAATTCGCCATCGAAAGCAGGGTCGGACAGGGCACGACGGTGACGATGACGATAAATTTTCAGGAGGACGCGTAAAGCGTAAAATGGGTCTGTACGTAAAACCGGTATATTTGGACGCAGACAAGTGCAACGGCTGTGTTAGCTGTATGAAACGTTGTCCGACGGAGGCGATTCGAGTGCGCGGCGGCAAAGCTACCGTCAGATACGAACGTTGCGTCGGTTGCGGAGAATGCGTCAAAGTCTGCTCGACTCACGCCAAAAAAGAGTCTTGCGACGGTTTCGATATGCTAAAAAATTACGAGTATACCGTGGCTTTGGCGTGTCCGTCTATATACGGACAGTTCAATCATCTGGATAATCTCGATTACGTGCTGAACGGACTGTTGAAACTCGGTTTCGACGACGTGTGCGACGTGGGCTATTATTCGCGTTACGTTTCCGCCGCGACGCGCGAATACATAAAAAAGACGGAAATCAAGCCGATTATAAGTTCCGCCTGCCCCGCGGTGCGGAATTTGATATTGATGAGATACGCGCATCTTCTCGACCATCTTTCGCCGCTGAAACAGCCGGAAGAGGCGGCTGCCGAAGCAGCGGTGGAAACCGCGATGAAAAAGACGGGCTTGAAACGGGAAAAAATCGGAGTATTTTTGATTACGCACTGCGCGGCGAATCTCTTGAACAAAGCCGACCCCGACAATATGATAGACGGTTTCATATCTTTGAAAGAAATTTATTTCCCGCTGCTGTCGGAAATGAATAAACTCAAAGCAAAAGATTTGAAGCCGAAAGCGGGTTGCGACGCTCACGGCGTCAGTTGGGGGTGCTCGACAGGCGAGTCTATGGGACTCGGAACGAAAAATTTCGTCGTCGCGGACGGCATCGAAAACGTTATGACAGTACTTAACGACCTCGAACACGACAAGCTCGGAGATATAGACTTCTTGGAACTAAATGCTTGTACGCAGGGGTGCGTGGGCGGAAGTATGAATCTCGAAAATCCGTTTCTTGCGAGAACGCGGCTTCGGCTTTTCAGAGAAAAACTGCCGCTTGCGGACACAAAAGTCGAGGATATTTCGAAGTATATGCGCGGCAAACCGTACGAGAGTAAAGAGAGCGCGTTTTTGTTGTCGGACAATCGACAGGAAGCGTTGCGCAAAATGATACTCGTAAAACGCATTTACGATAAACTGCCGAAAGTCAATTGCGGCAATTGCGGTGCGCCCACTTGCAAGGCTTTCGCCGAGGATGTCGTAAACGGGCTCAAAGTCAAGTGCAAGTTTTTGAAGGAGGACGAAATCGAAACAAAGTGACGGCAAAAGAAATAAGCGCGAAAATAAACGGCGAAATAGCGGTCGATTCCGACTTTGATGCAAAAGAGTTTTACGTCGGCGATTTTTTGAGTCGCGTTATGGGCAAAGCTCCGTCGAACAGCGTTTGGATAACCGTTATGAGCAACGTAAACGTCGCAGGCGTGGCGGTGCTTGCCGAGATAAAGATAGTCGTATTGTGCGAGGGAGTTGTGCCCGCGCCGCAGCTTGTCGACAGGTGCAGAGAGGAGAATATTGCTCTTGTGACCACGGACAAAGGCGCATACGAATGTTGCCGTCTGCTGGCTTGACGCAATGAGGTTTTATTACGATTTGCATATTCATTCCTGTCTGTCTCCGTGCGGCGACGACGATATGACGCCTTACAATATCGTCAATATGGCAAAGCTCAACGGTTTGGACGTGATTGCGATAACCGACCATAACAGCAGCAGGAATGCTCCGGCGGTCTTGAAAGCGGCAGACGAAATCGGACTTGTGGCAATCGCGGGTATGGAGCTTACCACACGAGAGGACGTGCATATACTGACGCTGTTTCCGAACGTCGAAAACGCTTTGGAGTTCAACGACTTCGTCGATTCCAAGAGAATGAGAATCGAAAACAGAACGGAGATTTACGGCAGTCAGCTGATTATGAACGACCGCGACGAGATTATCGGCGAAGAGAAGGATTTGCTGATAACGGCAACCGACATCGGCGTGTACGAGGCCGTCAAAGCCGTGGGTGCATACGGCGGCGCGGCGTTGCCCGCGCATATTGACAGAGACGGCAACGGGCTTGTCGCGGTGCTCGGCTCTCTGGAAAAAGATATGGGCTTTCGAGCCGTCGAATTCTCGCTTTTTGCAAAGCGCGAATTTATCGAGAAGTATGCGAAAGAAGGCTACGGAGTAATTCGAGATTCGGATGCGCACAGATTGGAAGAAATTAGCGAGGCGGGCGGCGATAATTATATCGATACGGACGTCCTCACCGCACAAAGCGTTATTGCGGCGTTGTCATTCGGCGCCGATATAAAATAGATAACGGAAAGAAAAATATGAAGGAGAAGAAAGGTAAATTATGATTAACTCGTTTGACGACACGCCGAAGCAGGCGGCGGAGCTGAAAGCCGCTCTCGAAGAACTCAAAGACGTTCCGGGACCGCTTATGAAAGCTCTGCAAAAAGCGCAGGAGATTTACGGCTGGTTGCCGGCTCCCGTGCAGAATACGATAGCCGAATATTTCGACGTGCCTTTGGAAGAGATTTACGGAATAGCTACTTTCTATTCGCAGTTCAATCTCAATCCCAGCGGAAAGAACAAGATAGGCGTATGTCTCGGAACGGCTTGTTACGTGAAAGGTTCTGGCGACATTTTAAACGCTTTGGAGCAGAAACTGAAAATATCGGCAGGCAGCACGACGGCGGACAGAAATTTCACATTGGAGGCTACGCGCTGCATAGGCTGTTGCGGACTTGCTCCCGTGCTTACCGTGAACGGGGAAGTTTACGGTAAGCTGACGGTGGACGACGTGGACAAATTGCTGTCCAAATATACGGCGTAATTAAATGGAAGAACTTGCGCTCAATATTTTGGACGTAGCCTGCAATTCCGTTGCGGCAGAGGCAACGCTGATTGATATCGACGTTTCTGTCGATACGAAATCGGACAAGCTCTCCATTTCGGTGTCGGACAACGGCAAAGGTATGAGCAAGGAGTTTCTCGAAAAAGTTACCGACCCGTTTGCGACGACGCGGACGACGAGAAAGGTCGGAATGGGTTTACCGCTTTTCAAAATGGCTGCGCTTACCGCAGACGGAGAGTTTGCGATTGACAGCGAGACGGGCGTCGGAACAAAGACGACGGCGAGCTTCAAACTTTCGCACATAGACAGAATGCCGCTCGGCGATTTGCCGTCGACCGTCGTCACGTTGATAGGAGCGGCAAAGAGCACCGATATCGTTTTGAAGTATGCGGTGGACGGACGCGAGTTCGTCTTCGACACGAGAAAAATAAAAAAGGTTTTGGACGGAGTGGACATAACCGAAAGCGAAATCATCGTCTGGTTGAAGGAGATGATGAAAGAAAATATTATGTTGATAAATGGAGGATTGGCAATATGAAAACTTTGGCTGAATTGCAAGCCATAAGAGACAGAATGAAATCGCAGATGGCTTCGCGCGGCACTGCCGACGGGAGTGATATAAAGATAGTCGTCGGAATGGCAACTTGCGGAATAGCCGCAGGCGCGCGTCCCGTGCTCAATGCGATAGTGGAAGAGGTGGAAAACAGAAAACTTACGAATGTGAAAGTGACGCAAACCGGATGTATAGGAATGTGCAAGCTGGAACCGCTTGTGGACGTCATTATGCCGGGAAAAGAAAAAGTCACTTACGTTCACGTGACGCCGGAAAAGGCACGTCGTATCGTTGCGGGTCACGTCGTGAACGGAAACGTCGTAACCGAATATACGGTGGACGGCGAAAAGGCGTAAAGGAGGATAACAATGCTGGAAAGAGCGCACATATTGGTCTGCGGCGGCACGGGCTGCACGTCAGGCAACAGTAACAAGATATATTCGGAGTTCCAGACTCGCTTGAAAGAACAGGGACTCGACAAAGAAGTAAAACTCATTATGACGGGATGTTTCGGGCTTTGCGCACGCGGTCCGATTGTGGTCGTATATCCCGAGGGAACGTTCTATCAACACGTTAAACCCGAGGATGTGGCGGAAATCGTCGGAGAGCATATTTTGAAGGGCAGACCCGTCGAGCGATTGCTGCATTCGGAAAAGGAAGAGGACGGAAGTCTCAAAGCAATCAACGAAACCGATTTCTATAAAAGACAGAAACGCGTGGTTTTGAGAAATTGCGGTATAATCAATCCCGAAAGCATAGACGAATATCTCGCTTACGACGGATATAAAGCGTATGAAAAAGTCGTTACGGAAATGACTCCGCAGGGCGTCATCGACGAAATAAAGAAGAGCGGACTTCGCGGCAGAGGAGGCGGCGGTTTCTCGACGGGTATGAAGTGGCAGTTTGCGCACGACTCCGTATCCGATGTCAAATATGTCGTATGCAACGCCGATGAGGGCGACCCCGGTGCGTTTATGGACCGTTCGCTTTTGGAAGGCGACCCGCACGCAGTCATCGAAGCAATGATGATTGCAGGTTATGCGATAGGCGCAAGACAGGGCTATATATACGTTCGCGCGGAATATCCCATTGCCGTACAGCGTTTGGAGATTGCGATAGGTCAGGCGCGCGAATACGGAATACTCGGCAAAAACATAATGGGCTTGGGACACGATTTCGACATAGAACTTCGTTTGGGGGCCGGTGCATTCGTTTGCGGCGAGGAAACCGCACTTTTGAATAGTACCGAGGGTAAGCGCGGCGAACCGCGTCAGCGTCCTCCGTTCCCTGCGGTCAAGGGACTGTTCGAAAAACCGACGCTTATAAACAACGTCGAAACTTACGGAAATATAACGCAGATTATACTCAACGGCGCGGATTGGTTCGCGTCTATGGGTACGGAAAAGAGCAAGGGCACGAAAGTGTTTGCGCTCGGCGGAAAGATTAACAATACGGGTCTCGTCGAAATACCTATGGGAACCACTTTGCGTACCATAATCGAAGAGATTGGCGGCGGCATACCGCACGGAAAGAAATTTAAAGCGGCGCAAACGGGCGGACCGTCCGGCGGCTGTATTCCCGCGCAACTCATCGATACCAAAATAGATTACGACAACCTTATCGCGATAGGTTCTATGATGGGCAGCGGAGGTCTCATAGTAATGGACGAGGACAACTGTATGGTGGATATCGCCAAATTCTTCCTGGAATTCACGGTGGACGAGTCCTGCGGAAAATGTACGCCTTGCCGTATCGGCAACAAACGTCTTTACGAGATGTTGGACGCAGTGACGAAAGGCAAAGCTACGATGGAAGACCTCGACAAAATGGAACAGCTTTGCTATTACATAAAGGAAAACAGTTTGTGCGGTCTCGGACAGACTGCGCCGAACCCCGTGCTGTCCACGTTGAAGTATTTCCGCGACGAATACGTCGAGCACGTGAAAAACAAACGCTGTCCGGCGGGAGTTTGCAAGGCACTCGTCAGCTATAAGATAAACCCCGACGCTTGTATCGGTTGCGGATTGTGTAAGAGAAATTGTCCCGTCGGCGCAATCAGCGGCGATATAAAGCAACCGCACGTTATAGACGCGTCGAAGTGCATTAAGTGCGGAGCTTGCGTACAGGCTTGCCGCAAGAATGCGATAGTAAAGTGAGGTGAAGGATATGAAACAAGTAACGTTGAAGATAAATAACGTAAGCGTAACGGTGGAAGCGGGGACCAGAATACTCGACGCCGCCAAAAAGGCAGGATTCAATATCCCTACCTTGTGCTATTTGAAAGACGTGTGCAACGAAGGTTCTTGCCGAGTTTGCGTCGTGGAAGTGAAAGGCGCGCGTTCGCTTGTGGCGAGCTGTTCTGCGGTCGTAGCAGAGGGAATGGAAGTGTTCACAAACACTCCGAAAGTTATAAACTCCCGAAAAAAGACAATCGAACTCATATTGAGCAATCACAAAAAAGCCTGCCTTATGTGCGTAAGAAACGGAAACTGCGAACTTGCCACATTGGCGCAGGACTATAATTGCAACGCCTTCGAATACGAGGGAGTTACGGAGCAGTATGACATCGACGAAACGCCGTATCTCGTGCGCGACAACAATAAATGCGTGCTTTGCCGCAGATGCGTCGCCGTTTGCAATAAGATACAGGGTGTCGGAGTCATAGGTCCGAACAAGCGCGGCTTTGCAACTCATATCGGATGTGCTTTCGAGCAGCCTCTGTCTTCTACTCCGTGCGTGGCTTGCGGACAGTGCATAACGGCTTGTCCCGTCGGCGCGTTGCACGAAAAAGACGATACCGACAAAGTGAAGGCTCTTTTGGAGGACAAAGACAAATATGTCATTGTGGGCACGGCTCCTTCCGTTCGCGTCGGACTCGGCGAAGAGTTCGGTTATCCGATAGGTACGAATGTCGAGGGCAAAATGGTGTCGGCTCTCAAACGTTTGGGATTTGACAAAGTGTTCGACGTCGATATGGCTGCGGATATGACGATTATGGAGGAGGGAACGGAGTTTTTGCACAGACTCAAAGACAAGACTGCCGCTCTTCCTATGATGACGAGCTGCTCGCCCGGTTGGATACGATATATGGAATTCTATTACCCCGAGCTTCTGCCGCATCTGTCGACCTGTAAATCGCCGCAGCAGATGTTCGGCGCGATAATGAAAACTTACTATGCGAAGAAGTACAATATTCCGGTCGACAAACTTGCCGTAGTCAGCATAATGCCTTGCGTAGCAAAAAAGACGGAAATCACGAGAGAAGGGCAAAGCGCTGCCGGCGTTCCCGATGTAGACGTGGTACTTTCCACGAGAGAGCTTGCCAGACTCATAAAGAATCAGGGTATAGACTTCAAAGGTCTTTGTGACGAGAAGTTCGACGACCCTATCGGAGAGGGCAGTACTGCGGGACTTCTGTTCGGAGCCACCGGCGGAGTTATGGAAGCGGCTCTTCGTACTGTGTCGGAAGTGGTTTTGGGCAAACCTCTCGACAAAATTGATTTTAAGGCAGTCAGAGGAGTGAAGGGCATCAAGTCCGCAAAAGTGACGTTGAACGGACAGACAATAAACGTTTGTGTCGCAAGCAGTCTTTCCAATGCGAAGAAGATATTGGAGGATATCAAAGCAGGCAAGTGCGACTATCAGTTTATAGAGATTATGACCTGTCCCGGCGGTTGCGTAAACGGAGGCGGACAGCCGATTCAGCCCTCGTCTGTTACGAATAATTCGGATATACGTGCACTGCGTGCAAAAGCGATTTACGATGCGGACAAGAAAGCAACACTTCGCAAGAGTCACGAAACAGCCGCAGTCAAAACGCTGTACAAGGAGTTCTTTAACGAACCCGGCAGCCACCGCGCACACGAGATTCTGCATACATCGTATAAAAAGAGAAATAAATACGAGGCATAACGGGTAAAGGAAAGCAAGACAGGACTTGACGACAAGTCCTGTCTTTTTAAAAGTGCGTGTTTGTTATTTGTCAAAACGCTTGCGTATCGTGCGATAGTATGTTATAATGCTATAAGGGTTTGTTTAAGGTAAAACCGAGAAATAACAGCGACGAGGAAAGACGCAAAGTGCGCGGAGTCATTGTCAAAAACCGATACTACAAAGATGAAGGAACCGACTATGTTTTTAAAAGACTTGCGGAAGAGTTTCGGGCTTTGTCAGTTGACGTCGAATTGACGGATGCGTTCGAAATTCTCGAAAGAGAGAGTCTGCCGCGGTTTGCGGTGTATTGGGATAAAGATTACGCGAGCGCGAGATTGCTGGAAAAGCGCGGAGTTCGCGTGTTCAATCCGTCGGCATCGATAATGAAATGCGACGATAAGTATGTTACGATGGCGGAACTCGACGGCGAAGTCGAGTTTGCGGAAACGGTGACAATGCCTATGAAATATCCCGTGAACCAGCCGAAAGATGTCGGACTCATAGAAAGAGCGGAAAAGCTCGGATATCCGCTTGTAGCCAAGTTTTCTGTGGGCAGTCTCGGAAACGGCGTCTTTTTGATAAAAGACCGCGACGGCTTGGAAGAGTTCTATCGAAAGAACGCCGACTGCGGACGGATAATGTTTCAGAAATACATTGCCGATTCGCGCGGACGCGATGTTCGAATTTATGTGGTCGGTGGAAAGTTTGCGGGTGCGGTAAAACGAGTAAATCGTGCTTCGTTCAAGTCCAATGCCGAAGCGGGCGCGGTCACGGAGAACTTTGCACCGAATGCGGAACTTGTTTCGACAGCCGAAAAGGTTGGAAGTCTGCTGGGATTGGATTACGGGTCGGTTGATTTCTTCGACACGAAAACGCCGATTGTCAACGAAGTCAATTCCAATGCGTATTTCAAAGATGCGGAAAGACTCGGCAAAATAAATATCGCTCGCAAATACGCCGAGTATGTTCGGGAGGTTGTTTCTTGCTGAAAGAAAAGATTGCCGAAATAAAGCGTTCGATAGACGACGTTTGCGCCGAATGCGGAATCGAAAGAAGCGGCGTCAAAATACTTGCCGCGACAAAAACGGTCGAACCGTCTCGGATAAATCTCTTGCCCGATTGCGGTATAACGCTTGCGGGCGAAAACCGAGTTTCGGAATTTGTGGAAAAGCGAGATTTCGTCAAAGGTATCGACTGGCACTTTATAGGTGCGTTGCAGACCAATAAGGTCAAGCACGTTGTCGGAAAAGTAAGCTTGATTCATTCCGTGGACAGAGAGTCGCTCGCGGACGAAATAGACAGGCTTTCCAAAAAGGCGGCAATAGTAAGCGATGTTCTAATCGAAGTCAATGTGGGAGAGGAAGCGAGCAAAAGCGGAGTGCTTCCCGAAGGTCTGGACAAGCTTTGCGACTATTGTGCGCAAAAGAGCAATATGCGCGTCAGAGGACTTATGTCGGTGTTGCCGAAAGACGCCGACGAAAGATTGTACGAAAAACTTTATAATCTGTATGCAGTCAGACGCGGCGGAGCATTCGATACGCTTTCCGCAGGTATGAGCGGAGATTATATCACGGCAATAAGACACGGAGCCAATCTCGTGAGACTCGGAAGTATTATTTTCGGTCAAAGAACTTAAAATCAACTCAAAGGAACAGGTGATACACAATGGGACAATACGACGATTTTTTGAGACGAGGCAAAAACTACCGCGACGGACAGGAACCCGAATATTTCGAGGATTCCCACGATACCGACGGCAGATATGTCGAACCCGACGAGCAGATAAAGTATTCTTCGCGCCCGGGAGATAAATTGACTTTTGCAAAGCCTTCTCCGCTTCCGAACAAAAATCAATATATTTCGCCGCGCCTGTATCAGAATGTGGTCGTTTACGAGCCGCGCACTCCGGAAGACGTGCAGATTCTCATAGATTATTTGCGCCGCAGAGAGCCGGCAATAGTCAATCTCGACAATCTCGAAGACGAAGTGATAGCACAGCGCATTTTGGATTATTTGAGCGGAGCGGAATATGCGCTCGGCGGAAGTATACATCCGATTGCGGGAAATATATTTTTACTTACGCCGGAAGGAGTGGAGATAACCGTACCGTATGACATTTAAAGAGCGTACAAAAACAGTATTCTCGAAGATTTGGGAATATATAAAAATTGCGAAAGTCGAGCTTATCGTCCTCGTCGCTTTGCTTGCCGCCGATTTGATTACGAAAGGCATTGTGTGCGCGGTTATGCAGCCGTTTCAACGCATAGTAATCATTCCGAAATTTTTCAATTTCTATTTTACGTATAACCCGAATGCGGCTTTCGGAAGTGCGTTCGGATTGGATAAACTGCTCGGCAAACTCGGCGTCAAAATCGTGCTGTTGATAGTCACGGCATTGGCTATGTCATTTTTTGCCGTCTTTATGTATAAGACGAGAGGAAAGCACATAACGGGCAGGCTGGGACTTGCAATGCTCATCGCTGGCGCTCTCGGCAATTTTATAGACAGACTGTTTATCGCGGAGGGCGTTCGTGACTTTATAGAGATAGAATATTTCGGTTTGGACCTGCCGTTAATCGGCAGTAGTTTTGCCGTATTCAATATTGCCGATGTCGGAGTAACGGTCGGCGTGGTGCTGTTTCTCGTATATATAATATTCTTTTCGGATTTCGGAAAAGAAAAAAAGAAAGAAGAAAAATCGGAATATGTTCTCGAAAACGGTCCCGAGGATTTTGATAACGTTGACGAAGACAGCGTGCGCGGAATTACGGATAAAGACGTGTCCGACGGCGACAAATTGCGGGAAAACGTCGAATCGGAGGGAGAAGAATGACCGACGGTTTTAACGGCGAAGAGACGCGAGAATTTTTTGTCGAAAACGGCGAAAGTTTGCGTTTAGACGTGTATCTGACGGCGGAAACGGAGCATACGCGTTCACGTATCAAAAAGCTCGTAGACGCCGGCAAGGTGCTTGTAAACGGCGCAGAATGCAAATGCGGTCGTATTCTGAAAGAAAACGACGTGATAACTCTCGTCGAAGATGCTCAAAACGATATGGTTTTGACGCCGAAAGAAATACCTCTGGATATTCTGTACGAGGACGCCGATGTCATAGTCGTAAACAAGCAGCAGGGACTCACGGTTCATCCTGGCGCAGGCAATACGGACGATACTCTCGTGAGCGCATTGCTGTGGCGCGGAACGTCGCTTTCTTCCGTAAACGGGGCATACCGTCCGGGGATTGTTCACCGTTTGGACAAAGATACGAGCGGGGTTATGATTGTCGCCAAAAACGATTTTTCGCACGCGTCTCTGTCGAAACAGTTTTCCGACAGAACTGTGCGCAAATTGTATGTTGCAATTTTGGAGGGCAATCTGCGGGACGACAAGGGTATGCTGACGACGTTTATCGGGCGGAGCGAAAAAGACAGGAAGATTATGGCAGTCGTGAAAGAGGGCAGAGTCGCCATAACGGAATATCGAGTTTTAAAGCGTTTCAAGCAAAACTGTTTTGCGGAATTCAATCTTCATACGGGGCGGACTCACCAGATTCGCGTTCACGCGAAATATTTGGGACATCCCGTGCTCGGCGACAAAGTGTACGGAAGCGCAAGCAAAAGATTTTCCTCTCTCGACGGACAGTTGCTTCATTCGCAAAGCCTGACCGTGGCGCATCCGAGAAGCGGAGAAGCAATGACTTTTACCGCACCGCTTCCGAACAAGTTTGCGGCAGTATACGACATTTTGAAAAAAGAAAGCGAGGCGGGCGCCGTATGAGATTGAAAGCAACTTTGATGGACGCCAGACAAATGCGCCGCGTGATTATCCGAATGGCAAACGAGATAATCGAGGATAATCGCGGCGCTGACAGGCTGACGCTTGTCGGAATAGGCAAGCGCGGTGTGCCAATCGCGCGGGATATAGCATCGGTTATAGAAGCGGTCGAATGCGTCAAGGTGCCGATGATAGAATTGCCTGATTTCGACGGCGAAAAAGTTGAAAGAGCCGAAATTACTGCAGAGCGCGTCGGCGGTCTGTCCGTTGTTATAGTAACCGACGTATTGTATACGGGCTATACCGCACGGGCGGCAATAGACGCAGTAGTGCGGGCGAGACGCCCCGAAAAAGTGCGGCTTGCGGTTATGGTGGATCGAGGAGGCAAAGCCTTGCCGCTTTCTCCCGATTATGTCGGTGTCAAGGCGGAGTTGGGTAAGAACGATATTGTAAGCGTGTCCGTCGGGAAAATCGACGGAGAAGACCGCGTGGACGTGTACGGCGCGGACGAGTGATGATTGGAGGTCAAGGTGCTTAAAAGAAAAGATTTATTGGGCTTACGCGACGTCAGCAGAGAGGAAATATTGCAGATTCTCGGAACTGCCGTCGAAATGAAAGAGATGTTGAAAAACGACGTCAAAAAGACGCAGCATCTTGTCGGTAAGAACGTCGTGACGCTGTTTTACGAGAACAGTACGCGCACGAGAGTATCTTTCGAAACAGCGGCGAAAATTATGAGCGCAAATTGTACTTCCGTTTCTGCGGCGGTATCGTCCGTTCAAAAGGGAGAAACGCTGATAGATACGGGTTTGAATCTCGACGCGCTTTTGACGGATATAATTATTTTGAGACACAATATGTCGGGCGCGCCCGTTCTTTTGGCGCGAAATGTCAAGGCAAGCGTCATAAACGCCGGCGACGGAATGAACGAACACCCCACGCAGGCGCTGTTGGATATTTTCACTATGAGAGAGGAGTTCGGAGACGAGTTGAGAGGACTCAAAGTGGTTATAGCCGGCGACGTCAAACATTCGCGTGTGGCGCGCAGCAATATTTGGGGACTGTCCAAGCTCGGCGCTCACGTGACCGTAGTTTCTCCTCGGACGCTGCTTCCTATGGAAATAGAGAAAATGGGAGTGCAGGTGTGCGACGATATAGACGAGGCCGTTGTAGGTGCAAACGTGGTTATGGGGTTGCGCGTTCAGTTGGAAAGACAGAAATCAAAACTGTTGCCGAGCGTTTCCGAATATATGAAGTTTTACGGGATAACCGACGAGCGTATGGCGAAAGCGGATTCGGGAGCCATACTTATGCACCCGGGACCTCTCAATCGTAACGTTGAGGTGAGTTCCGTTGCGGCGGACGGAGATTCGAGCAGAATACTCAAACAGGTAACAAACGGCGTGGCGGTCAGAATGGCGATAATGCATTTATTGACGGGAGAGAGAAAATGAACACTTTGATTAAAAACGGATTTTTATTGCGCGGCGGCAGACTTAAAAAGTTGGACGTCTATATAGAGGGAAGCACGGTATCTCGCATCGGAGAAAACTTGACCGTAAATGCGGACAGAGAGGTTAATGCCGAAGGACTTGTTGTGCTGCCCGGATTCGTCGATATGCACTGCCATTTGCGCGAACCGGGATATGAGTATAAAGAAGATATCGAAAGCGGAACAAGAGCGGCTCTTCAAGGAGGTTTTACTTCCGTTGCCTGTATGCCGAACACCAATCCCGTCGTCGATAACGTTGCCGTCATAAAATATATCGTGGACAGAGCCGCGGAAATAGACAATTGCAAAGTTTATCCGATAGCTGCCGTTACCAAAGGACAGTTGGGCGAGGAACTTACCGAAATGGGTAAGCTCAAAGAAGCCGGCGCAATAGCTTTTTCCGACGACGGCAGACCCGTGTCTAATTCCAACGTTATGCGTTTGGCGTTGGAGTATGCGTCCGGCATCGACGGACTTATCATCAGTCATTGCGAAGATTTGTCGCTTGTCGCGGGCGGCGTCGTCAACGAAGGTTTCAATGCGACGGTCGTCGGTTTGCGCGGAAACATCCGTGCGGCGGAAGAAGTTATCGTCGCACGTGAGATTTTGATTGCCGAAGCGCTGGGGGCAAGAGTTCATATCGCTCACGTCAGTACGGCGGGCAGCGTGGCTCTTGTTTCGGCGGCAAAAAAGAGGGGCGTGAAAGTCACTTGCGAAACTTGTCCTCACTATTTTTCCGCTACCGACGACGAGATATTGAGTTTTAACACAAATGCGAAAATCAATCCTCCGTTACGGCTTCAATCGGACGTGGACGCTATTATAAACGGTATAAAAGACGGAACAATAGACGTCATCGCCACCGACCACGCTCCGCACCACGTCGACGAAAAGAATCGTGAGTTCGACCTTGCGCCGAACGGCACTTCGGGTTTCGAAACGGCTTTTTCCGTCGCGTATACTTATCTGGTGGATGCGGGGCATATAGAGCTTGACGACCTTGTCAGGCTGATGAGTCTGAATCCTGCGGATATTCTCGGAATAGAGGGCGGAGTCGTGACCGAAGGCGGCGTTGCCGATATAGCAATAGTGGACCTCGACGCCGAATATGAGGTGGACAGTTCCAGATTTGTGTCAAAAGGCAAAAACAGCGTGTTTAACGGCTGGAAGTTGAAAGGCAAAGTTAAAAATGTGTTTGTGAACGGCAAAGAAAAGGAGATAAGACAATGATTGACAGACTTATAGAAAAAATCAAATCAACAGACAATCCGTCCGTTGCGGGCATAGATACGAGCTTCGATTATCTGCCAGAGAATGTCAAAAGCAAATGTTCTTCGCTTTCCGATGCCGCGGCGGCTATTGTCGATTTCAATGCGGAACTCATAGAAAATCTTTATAAAATCGTTCCTGCCGTCAAAGTACAGGTCGCATATTACGAAATGTACGGGGTGGAAGGAATGGCGGCGTTCAAGAAAACATTGGAAATGGCAAAAGAAAGGGGACTTATAGTTATTTCCGACGTCAAGAGGAACGATATCGGTTCGACGGCAACGTGTTATTCCAATGCCTACATAGGCGGCGTAAACGTCGGCGGCAAACGCTTTACGGCGTTTGAGAGCGATTTTATAACGGTAAACGCATATTTGGGCGAAGACGGGATAAAGCCTTTTGTGAACGGTTGCAAGGAAAACAATAAGGGAATATTCGCGCTTGTCAAGACTTCCAATCCGTCCTCGGGACAACTTCAAGACCGCGTGTTCGAAAGCGGAGAAACGCTTTACGAAAGCGTTGCCGCACTTGTGGAAAAGTGGGGCGAGCCGCTTGTCGGAAAATACGGATACACCGATGTGGGCGCCGTCGTCGGAGCGACTCATCCGAAACAGGCGGAACGTCTGCGCAAAATTATGCCTCATACTTTCTTTTTGGTGCCGGGATACGGAGCGCAGGGCGGCACTGCGAAAGATTTGACGGTTTGTTTCGACGAAAAAGGATTGGGGGCGATTGTCAATAGCTCGCGCGGAATAATATGTGCTTACAAAAACGAAAAGTATCGCGGACTGTCGGCCGGTAAAGCCGCTGAGGCAGCTGCCGAAGATATGCGCGAGGACATCAATAAAGCGCTTTTAAACAGATAGTACGGAGGAATACTATGAAAGATTACCTCGTTCGCGTAACGGAAAACAAAAGAGTGGCGGAAGATTTATACGAGCTTTCGTTCGCGCCGAAAGTCGGAAAGTTCGAGCAAATGAAATGCGGACAGTTTCTTCAACTGCAAGTTCCGGGACTGTTATTGCGCCGTCCGTTTTGTCTGTATAAGTTCGATGCCGAATCGGTGACGGTGGCTTACGCCGTCGTCGGAAAGGGAACGAAAGAGATGATAGGATTGAAAAAAGGCGACGAGTTTAAAGTCACGTTGCCTCTCGGCAATGGTTGGACGTTGGAGGAGAAGCATAAGAAAATCGTGCTTTTGGGCGGCGGGGTCGGATGCGCGCCTCTTGCATATGTGCCGATTACATATCCGAACAGAGATTATTATGCATTCTTCGGGTTCGGCGACAAATCGAAAGTTGCGTTTGAAAGCGAGATGTCCGAAAACAGTCGACTTACCGTCATAACCACGGACGACGGCAGTTACGGCGAGAAAGGATTTCCGACGGAGGCTTTCGAAAAGAGACTGCAAGAGATTCAACCCGACGTATTGCTTGCTTGCGGACCGCGACCGATGCTGAAAGCAGCGGCTCGTCTTGCTCTCAAATACAATTTGGCGGCATATGCGTCTACGGAGGAAAGAATGGGGTGCGGCGTGGGCGCCTGTTTGGTTTGTGCGTGCGCGGTGAAACAAGCTGACGGTTCGGTTGCTATGAAACGTGCTTGCGCCGACGGTCCCGTTTTCAAATTGGAGGATTTGGTTTTATGAATACCGCAGTCAAAATAGCAGGCGTCGAGTTTAAAAATCCGATTATAACGGCAAGCGGTACTTTCGGATTCGGTCAGGAATACGACAGGTTTTATGATATCTCCGTTTTGGGCGGTATATGCACAAAAGGTGTAACCAAAGAGCCGAGAAAGGGCAATGCTTCGCCGAGAATCGCCGAAACGCCTTCGGGTATGCTGAACAGCGTCGGACTTCAAAATCCCGGCGTGGATACTTTTGTGAAAGACGATATGCCGTTTTTGGAGAGAAAAGATATTGTGACGATAGTCAATATCGCAGGCTCTTGCGAAGACGATTATGTCTATGTCGCGGAAAAGGTGAACGAAACGCAGGCGCAGATGGTGGAAATGAACATCAGTTGTCCAAACGTCAAAGCGGGAGGTATGGCTTTCGGCATATATCCCGAAAGTGTGCGGAAAATTACCGAGAGAGTCAAAAAGGTTTGCAAGAAGCCCTTGATTGTCAAATTGTCTCCGAACGTTGCGGACATAGCTGTTAATGCTCTTGCGGCACAGGACGGCGGCGCAGATGCCGTATCGCTGATAAATACGGTTACGGGAATGGCGATTGACCGATTTTCGAGAAAACCCGTGCTTGCGAATGTGACGGGAGGTTTGAGCGGTCCGTGCGTGAAACCGATTGCCTTGCGTATGGTCAGCGAAGTGTATCGTAAAGTACGGATACCCATTATAGGTTTGGGCGGGATTATGTCGGCTGCCGACGCGATAGAGTTTATGATTGCGGGAGCGACGGCGGTTCAAGTTGGGTCTGCCAATATTTTCGACCCTATGGCGGCTTTTAATATAGTGAATGAGTTGACAAAAGAAATGAAATATTGTAAAATAAGCGACGTGAACGATATTATCGGTTCGCTTATACTACCTTAAAAAGCCTGTTGCGGGCATTGTGATTTTCAAGGAGGACAGCCGAGAATGGCACTGACGGATTCGCAGATATTGGAAGCCTTTAAAAGGACGGAGGGTATATTGCACGGTCATTTTCTTTTGACCAGCGGCAGACACAGCGATACCTATATGCAGTGCGCAAAGCTGTTTGTCGACCCGAAAGAGAGCGAAACGCTGTGCGGAGAACTCGCCGATAGACTCAAAGAATTCAAACCCGACGTAGTCGTATCTCCCGCAGTCGGCGGTATTATAATGGGATATGAGGTGGCTCGTAAGCTCGGCGTCAGAAATCTTTTTGCCGAAAGAACGGACGGAAAAATGACTTTGCGTCGCGGTTTCAAGCTTGAAAAGGGGCAGAGAGTCATAGTTGTCGAAGACGTGGTTACGACGGGAGGTTCCGTAAAAGAAGTCGTGGAACTTTCGAGGGAAGCAGGCTGCGAAGTTGTGGCTGTGGCAAGTATCGTCGACAGAAGCAACGGCAATGTTGATTTCGGCGTGCCGTATCGTGCGCTTTTGACAATGGAAGTAAAAAGCTACGAGGCAGCGGAATGTCCGCTTTGCAAAGACGGAAGTATTCCGTATAAACCCGGCAGCAGAGGTTTAAAATAGATTTATAACGATTTTCGGAGGTGCTATATGGCTACTAAAAGAACGAGAAGAACATACACTTACACAATCCCGGGATTCTTGCGCACGCTTTCCTATATAGTCGTGCTGATGATTGCTCTTGCAATTGCGATAGGTGCGGTTCTCGGTTGGTGGAAAGAGTTCGCGGCAATTGCGGGATACATCAAAGGTATTGCAATGACAATCGGTCTTATCGTATTGTGCTGGTATTCATATTACGACGCACGTATGCGCAATCGTACTTGGTTTATCGTTTGGGTAGTGGCGGTTATCATAGTCATTGTTTTCCAGATACTCGGTTTTGCGATGCCGACGTTATGGTAATTCGAATAAGGAAGTAATAATAATGGCAAAAGCTAAAAAAAAGAATTTTATAGCGGCATATTTTTCTAATTTCGGGTTGAGACAGATTTGCGACATACTGATGCTCATAGGCGCAGTTATGATAATCGTAGGACTTTGCACTACGGAATTGGTGCTTACGATAGGTTTCGGCATCTATGCGGTCGCTTCGGCGCTTGCAATCGTCAGAGCTGTTTTGATTCTTGTCAGCGGCATAAATCACCGTGCGCCCGAATATAAAAACGCGATTGTGAACGTGTGCGTGATGAGCGTGATTTTTGCTCTTTCCGTATTCGGTTTCATTTGGTCGCTTGTGGCGTAAATCAAATGTTTGATTTTAATTAAACCCCGCAGTTAATATTTGCGGGGTATTTTTTATATGAAAGCAATCGAAGGATTTACGAATATCGTGCTTTGGTGAGTGTAAATGACTTTTCCGGGAGGAGACCCGCTTGGTTTGCTGACATATTTTGCGAGAGTATAATCGACGGGAACGTTCTGCGACTGTGCTGCTTTCGAATATCTGGCGGCAAGTTCTGCTGCTTTTTTTATGACAGCGTCGGGAACCGTTTTGCCGTTTGCGGAAATAACGACGTGACTGCCGTGAATGGCTTTCGTATGCAACCATATATCGTCCGATTTGGCGCAGCGTGTAACGGCGTCGTTTTGCATATTGTTTTTTCCTATTTTGACGGTGAATCCGTCGATTTGAACGCAAATGGGTTGAGAGGGTTGACGTTTGATTTTTGCGGCTTTCTTTTGACGCTTTTTAACGAGTCCGGCTTTTTCCAACTCATCCGTCAAATCGTCGATTTCGGAATTTTCTTTGCACAGAGAAAAAGAAAGCAAAACGCTGTCGTAATAGTCTAGCTGTGCTCTTGCTTGCTCAATCAAAGGGACAAGCTGTTCCGTAGTTTTCTTTTTTTTCGAGTACTTTTTGAAATAGGTTTGTGCGTTTGCCTGCGGGGATTTGTCTTTGTCCAAAGCGACGGTTACGGGCTTATTGTCGTCATACCAGTTTTCGACGGTGATGCTTGTCATTCCTTGTTTGATTTTGTAAATGTTCGCAAGCAGAAGTTCTCCGAACAATTTGTCGAGCTCCGAATTTTTGCAGCTTTCCGATTTTTCCAAAAAGCCTTCCAGTTTCTTTTCCGTCCGAACAATTGCATTTTTCAAAAGCGTGGACAGATGACGCGATTTTTCGTTGAATCTGTTTTGCTTGTCCTTATCTTTAAAGTATACGTCGACGGCTTGGTTCAAACTGTCGAAAAAAACGTATTCGCCGTCAAACAGGCTGTACGGACGAAAATAAAAGTCTGCATTATATCCGTCGGATTTTCTTATGCACGGACGCAAATTGTCGCATTCGTAAAGAGATTTCAGTTTTGAGGCAACGAGTCTTGCCGTTTCGTCGCTTAAAGGGGGAGAGTCGAGCTTGCCGATTGCGGAGAAAATCGCCTCTTGTGCGCTGACGGGAGCCAAACCTTTGAATTTTTTAATTGCATACGAGGCAAGGTCACCGCCCGTAAAGTTTTTTAATTCGGCAATGGCAAGTTCTGTCGATGTGGGTGCGATTTTTTCCTGTTCGGGAGGATATTCGTATCGCAGGGAAGGCAATACCTGTCTTTTGGACGAGGTGTCAGCGCCCACTTTTTTTATACAGTCGGATATGATTCCGTTTTTCGAAACCAAAATAATATTGGAGTACTTGCCCATAATTTCAGCAATGAGAGTTTTGTGCTCCTCGTCCGCCATTTCGTTCCGCGTGAGCATTTCGATTTTCAGCACACGCTCGAAAGGTACTGCGGATATACCGATAATTTTTGCTCCGCCGATATGTTTACGCAAATGCATCAGAAAAGACGGAGCGACCGTCGGGTTTTCTTTTTTCGATTCCGTTATGTGACAACGTGCCGCGGACGGGCAGGCGGAAACAAGCAAAGAAAAGTTTTTGCCGCGGGCGCGAATTCCCAAAACAATCTCGTCTTTCTCCGGCATAGAAATCTTTTCTATTTTACCGTCGGAAAGCAAAGCGTCGAGTTCTTCGGCAAGATATGAATAATGAAGCGCGTCGGAGGGCATAATTTTTTTACCTCGTTAATCGCCGCAGATAATTGCTTTCGCGTTTTTTCGCGTTTTCTTTGGCGATTTTATGTTACCGTTTCAGTATAAACTAAAATAGAATGTCCGTCAAATAAATTGACAAAGTTTCCGTTATATGGTAATATAGAACGGTATAATCTCTCGGAGGACTTTTATGGACTACAAAGTGGAAAAACAAAAGGGCGCAGTCAAAATCGATTTTTCGGTGGCTGTGTCCGAGTGGAAAGAAGAAATGACGAACGCTTATTTTAAGACTCGCGGAAAGTACAATATTCCAGGATTCCGCAAGGGACACGCTCCTCGCGGCGTTATAGAAAGTATGTACGGAAAAGGCGTATTTTTCGAAGAAGCGTTCGAATCGGTTTTTAAACGCTGCTACGGAGAAGTGCTTGATAAAGAAAGCTGGATTTTTCCCGTCGACGACCCCAAAATCGACCTCGGAGAAGAAACCGACGAAAAGTTTACTTTCAATGTGGTCGTTACCGTAAAGCCCGAAATCAAGCTCGGTGCATACAAAGGTTTGGAAGTTCCGAAAGCCAAGGTTTCGGTTTCCGCTTCGGAAGTCGATTACGAAATAGAACACGCGCGCGAACACGCTTCCAGAATGGTCGATATAAACGACAGAGCCGTAAAAGACGGTGACACCGTTACCATCGATTACAGCGGCAGTGTGAACGGAGTCAAGTTCGCGGGCGGAACTGCCGAAAAGCAGGAGCTTGTCATAGGAAGTCACTCGTTTATTCCCGGATTCGAAGAACAGCTTGTGGGTATGAACAAGGGCGAAACAAAAGATATAACGGTTAAGTTCCCCGACGATTATCACGCAGAGGACTTGAAGGGAAAGGACGCCGTGTTCACGGTTTCTTTGCACGAAATCAAGTTCAAGCAATTGCCGGAATTGAACGACGAGTTTGCCCGCGACGTCACCGAAAACTGCAACACGATGGCCGAATACAAGGCACATATAGAGAAGACCATTTTAGAACACAAAGAGAAGCACGCCGAAACTGATAGCGAGAACGAAATGCTCAAAATGATTGCGGACGCTTGCGAAGTGGATATTCCGCAGTGTATGATTGACAGTGAAATCGACTATATGCTTGCCGATTTCGAAATGCAGTTGCAGCGCGCATACGGCGGTATGAAACTTTCCGACTATTTCAAATATACGGGTCTCAAAGAAATCGACTTCCGTCGTCAGCGCAGAGATTCCGCAATTTCAAACGTCAAGACACGTCTTGCTTTGGAAAAAATCATCGAAACGGAGAAGTTGGAAGTGTCCGACAAAGAGGTTGACAAAGAGTTGGAAAAGAACGCGCCGAAAGCAGATGAAAGCGCGGAGATATCGGCTCGTCGCAGAGCGTATGTAAAAAGCGACCTCTTGATGACGAAAGTCATAGACTTTTTGAAGTCGAACAATAAGTTCGTCGAAAAGAAAGAAGAGGCCGAAAAGAAGCCTGCGGCAAAGAAAACGACAGCCAAGAAAACAACGGAACAAAGCGGAGAGGAGAAATCCGCCGCAAAGAAAACCGCAACGAAGAAGACCGCAAAGAAAGAGGAATAATTTCCGTTTTTCAAAACGGTATAACGGCGCAAGCGCGGAAATAAATTAGTATGTACGGAGGTTCTATTATGATAAAAAGCAGTTTGGTTCCTATGGTTGTGGAACAGACTAACAGAGGAGAGCGGTCTTACGACATATATTCGAGGTTGCTTGAAGACAGAATCGTCTTTTTGACGGGCGAGGTCAACGATATTTCTGCGGACATTGTGATTGCCCAGCTCATATATCTTGAAGGAAAAGACCCGGAAAAAGACATAAGCCTTTATATTAACAGTCCTGGCGGAAGCGTTACCGCAGGAATGGGAATTTACGACACTATGAATTATATCAAGTGCGACGTGCAGACGATATGCGTCGGTATGGCGGCGTCTATGGGGGCGTTTCTGCTTTCTTCGGGCGCGAAGGGCAAGAGATTTTCTCTTCCCAACAGCGAGATAATGATTCATCAGCCTCTCGGCGGCGCGCAGGGTCAGGCAAGCGATATAGCCATTCAGGCGGAGCATATCCTGAAAATCAAAAAGCGTATGAACTCCATCTTGGCGAGCAACTGTAATCAGCCGCTGGAAAAGATAGAAAAAGATGTTGACAGAGACCATTATATGACGGCGGAAGAAGCGTTGAAGTACGGTCTTATAGACAGAATTTTCGAAAAAAGAATATAATCGGGAGAGACTAATTTGGGCAAGAACGACGAAAATCGTGAAAATAAAGAAGTATTATGCTCTTTTTGCGGGCGTCCGCGTTCCAAGGTTCGCGACCTTATCGAAGCGTCCGACAGTTCTATTTGCATTTGCGACCAATGCGTTGCGATTTGCGAAGAGATAATTGCGCATAACAAACAAAATGCCGCGGAGGAAAGCGTAAAGCTTCCCAGACCCGCAGAAATAAAGAAGCATCTCGACGACTATATCGTCGGTCAGGACGATGCGAAAAAGGTTTTGAGCGTTGCGGTTTATAATCATTACAAGCGCGTAAACTATAATCTTACGCATATCAGAAACAGTAAGAAAAAGAGCGCTTTGGAATTGAAAAAGAGCAATATTCTGCTTATGGGACCGACGGGTTGCGGCAAGACTTTGCTTGCGCAGACTCTGTCCCGCATACTCGACGTTCCGTTCGCGTCCTGCGACGCCACCACTCTTACGGAGGCGGGATATGTCGGCGAAGATGTCGAAAATGTGCTTTTGAAACTCATTCAGAATGCCGATTATGATATCGAAAGGGCGCAACGCGGAATTATATACGTCGACGAAATAGACAAGATTGCGCGCAAGTCGGAAAATGTCAGCATTACGCGCGACGTGTCCGGAGAAGGCGTGCAGCAGGCTCTGTTGAAAATAATAGAAAGCACAGTTGCAAACGTGCCTCCGCAGGGCGGAAGAAAGCACCCGCAGCAGGAGTGCATAGCGATAGATACCACGAATATACTCTTTATATTC
This sequence comes from uncultured Christensenellaceae bacterium, assembly GCA_910588155.1. GTDB lineage: Bacteria > Bacillota > Clostridia > Christensenellales > Pumilibacteraceae > MGBC157735. The sequence goes on along the minus strand of CAJUPB010000004.1, from coordinate 48,149 downwards.
GGAGGGGCTTTCGTGGGACTCGATAAAATCATCGAAAAGCGCGTTAATTCTTCGTCTCTCGGATTCGGCGGAAACATCAAGAGCAAAATCGAGCTTGACAGTTCCAACACGTTGGAGAGCGTTCAGCCGCAAGATTTGATTAAGTTTGGTCTTATTCCGGAGTTTGTGGGAAGATTGCCCGTTTATGTAAGCCTTCGCGCTCTCGACAAGGACGCGCTTGTCAGTATTTTGACGCAGCCGAAAGACTGTCTCACGAGACAGTACAAAAAGCTTATGGAAATGGACGGTATAGAGTTGGAGTTCTCCGCCGATGCCGTCGAGGCGATTGCAAACAAAGCGATAGAGCTGAATACGGGTGCGAGAGGACTGCGTTCGATAATGGAAAACGCTATGCTTGATATTATGTACACCGCGCCCGACGATAAGGAAATCGAAAAGATAATAATAACGGGCGGTTGCGTCGGCGGCGAAAAGCCAACCGTAATCAAGAGAAAAAAAGCCCCCGAAAAAAAGGAGATAGCATAGTCGGATTTTGCCACGGGTGTGTTTTTGTTTTAAACGAGCGTGATTAGACGCATAATATTGATAGCCGATAATTAACAGGAGTGCGATATGGACGAAAAGTATACCGGTGACAACTTAATTGACGAGGAAGTGCTTTACGGAGGCCGAGGAGCCTATCAAATGATAGTTCTGCGCGGTGTCGTGATTTTCCCCGGGCAGACTTACACCGTAGACGTCGGCAGAGAAAAGTCTTTGCAGGCTCTGAACAGGGCAATCGATTCAAACAGAAATCTGTTTGTCGTAACGCAGAAAAACAAAAGCGCGGTCAATCCCGCGCCGAAAGACGTGTATAGGGTGGGGACGCTGGTCAAGGTCAAGCAAGTGCTTCGTTCGTCCGGCGAGTATGTGCGTGCGGTTTTGGAAGGCGTCGAGAGAATGGTAATCGACGGCTTTGTTTCCATAACGCCTTGTTACGAAGTCTCTTTGAAAAAGTTCGGAGAAGAACCTTCCGACGAGCTGATGCTTAAAGCCATACGCAGGAATATAGTGGCGCAGTTGGAAGAATATCGCAAGTTCGATTCCAAGTCCGTCGCCGACCTTCAAATGATGGCGACATCGATGCCCGACGACGAGCGTTTTATCGCAACGGCGGCAGGTCTGTTTTTTACCGACTATAAGGACAAACAGGAGCTTTTGTCTTGCGAGTCACTTTATAAGCAGTATGAATTTGTTTATAAAAAGCTGTTGGAAGAGTCGGAACTCAAAGCAATGGAAAAGAGAATCGCGACAAAAGTCCGCCAGAACATAGATAAAAATCAGCACGAATATTATGTGCGCGAGCAAATAAAGGTTTTGCGAGACGAACTTGGCGACGGGGAAAGCGAAGCCGACGAATACCGCCGAAAGATTTCGGAAAAGAAATTGCCGAAAGAAGTCGAGGAAAAAGTTTTGCGCGAGCTTCAACGAATGGAGAAGATGAGCGTAACTTCGCCGGAGTCCGCAATCAGCCGCACGTATATGGATTGGATATTGGCTTTGCCGTGGTCGGAAAAGACAAACGACAATCTGAATTTGAAAAAAGCGCAGAAGATTCTCGACGAAGACCATTACGGGTTGGAAAAAATCAAAGAACGTATAGTCGAATATCTTGCGGTACACCGCTTGACAGATAATTTGAAAGCACCGATTCTCTGCTTTGTCGGACCTCCCGGAGTGGGAAAAACGTCCATTGTGGCGTCCATTGCGCGAGCGATAGACCGCAAACTTGTGACAATGTCGCTTGGCGGTGTTCGCGACGAGGCGGAGATTCGCGGACACAGAAGAACTTATGTCGGCGCGCTTCCCGGAAGGATAGTTGCGGGAATGAAGTCCGCAGGCGTAGTCAATCCCGTTTTTTTGCTTGACGAAATCGATAAAATGACGTCTGATTTCAGGGGCGACCCCGCAAGCGCGATGTTGGAAGTGTTGGACCCGAATCAGAATTTCAAATTCGAGGACCATTATCTCGATATGCCGTATGACTTATCGAAAGTTATGTTTGTGACCACTGCCAATTCCGTGGAATGGATACCTACGCCACTTTTGGATAGAATGGAAATTCTCGAACTTTCGGGTTATACTTACGAAGAAAAATTGCAAATAGCCAAGCGGTATTTGCTGCCGAAGCAGATAGAAGCAAACGGTTTGAAAGATGTTAAAGTGGTTATTCCCGACGACGTTATGATGCAAATTATTTCCTGCTATACCAGAGAAAGCGGAGTGCGCAGTCTGGAAAGGGAAATCGCGTCGGTTATAAGAAAACTTGCCGTGAAGTATGTAAACCGCGGCGACAAAGAAATCAAGTCTTTCAAGGTCTCCAAAAAAGATTTGAGAGAATATCTCGGCGTTGAGAGATATAAAGACGACGTCAAAAATGCGGAGGACGAAGTGGGTCTTGTTACGGGACTTGCTTGGACGAGTGTGGGCGGCACCACGCTTAACATAGAAGTCAGTCTCGTTGGCGGCGGCAAAGGCGACATAAAGCTGACGGGAAGTTTGGGCGAGGTTATGAAAGAGTCTTGCCATACCGCTCTCACGGTTATCAGAAGTCGTGCCGAGAAGTACGGCATAGACGTCGACAAATTTACGAAGTATGATTTGCATATTCACGCGCCGGAAGGCGCAACGCCGAAAGACGGACCCAGTGCAGGTATAACGATTGCCACGGCTATATTTTCGGCAATGAGCGGACGGAAGGTTTCCAAAAATGTCGCGATGACGGGAGAAATTACTTTGCGCGGAAAAGTGCTGCCGATAGGCGGACTGAAAGAGAAGTCGCTTGCGGCGTTCAGGAGCGGCGTGAACACGATTATAGTTCCCGAGGATAACAGGAAAGATGTCGACGATTTGCCTGCGGAAGTCAAGGATAATATGAGTATAGTCTATGCAAGCACTATCGACGAAGTTCTCGATGTGGCGCTTGTTTAAAAAACGGATTGACGAGAGAAGAAATGAAGATTAAGAACGCAAGATTTGTGACGAGTATAGCGCAGGCGGAAAGGTATAGAGACATAAGTGCCGCCGAACCTATGAAAGAGATTTGCGTCGTGGGGCGTTCCAATGTCGGCAAATCGTCTTTTATAAATATGCTTGCCCGCAACGGTAAATTGGCAAAAACTTCGTCGACGCCGGGAAGAACAAGGCTTATAAATCTGTTTTCGTTCAATGACGGCGAGTTTACTCTCGTGGATTTGCCGGGGTACGGATATGCCGCCGCATCGAAATCGGAAAAAAACAAGTGGGGCGGTCTTATAGAAGGCTATCTTCAAAGTACGCAAAGTTTGTTGCGGGCATTGGCGCTTGTGGATTGCCGTCACGAGCCGTCCGTACTTGACAGGCAAATGATAGAATACTTTTACTATTACAATATTCCCTTTTCCGTCATTGCAACGAAAGCTGATAAGCTGTCGAGAAATCAATTGACGGCGGCGATTCAGAAAATAGCCACTTGTTTCGGTATGGGCAAAGACAATATAATTGCCGTATCCGCAGTTTCTGGAAAGGGCAGAGACGAAGTTCTGGAACTTATAGACGGAATATTAAATACGAACGGGCAGACGTTCGGCGAGGAATAATACGTACAAATCACCGACCTTTCGGCATATATTGATAAAAAGATATGTCGGGAGGTTTTTTATGGCAAATTTTAAGGCTGTGGGCAGAATATCGGGCAATGCGCTCAACGGACTTTGCGACAGAATGTGTATAAGCGTCGAATGCGTGATAGACGGATGCCGAAGCAGAAGATTGTCGCAGACGGCAACCGTCGAACTTACGGATATAACACAGGGGGCGGTGCCGCCGTTTACGTTTGTCAGAGCGGAAGACACGGGAGACTCCGCATTCGTTGTACACAGCAGTTGTCCCAACGGCGAGAACTGTCGAAACGTTACGGGCACTTTAAATATACCGATAGCAGTGGTTTTCACCGATGCGAGAGGCGTATGTTGCAGCGGACGAGGCGTCATATCGCTTACGAGACAGCTTGCGCTTAAAGTGCCTTCGAATCCGAATACGCCGTATGTTTTCACGGGTAACGGCACGATCATCTGTGTAAGCGGAGCATTTCTTTCCGACAATGTGGCGGCATTGACATATTGCATTGTGGAAACGTACAAAACCGTCATAAGCGCAGATATTCTCGTCCCTACATACGGTTTTGCCGTCTATCCGGAATGTCGAGATTGCAGCGGCTGTACCGCGCTTATGAATTCGGAGCTATTTGACGAAAACGAAACGTAAATCATTTGCAAAAGACAAATAAATTTGATATAATCTGCTTATGAAGGTTTTTGCAATAAGCGATTTTCATCTTTCCATAAACAACCCCAAACCTATGAATATTTTCGGAACGAGTTGGGACAATTATCTCGAAACGATATCCGAAGATTGGGCAAAAAGAGTGTCTGACATCGATATTGTTTTGATTGCAGGCGATATCAGTTGGGCTATGTATCTGGAAAATGCCGTTCCCGATTTGGAATACATATCGGCTTTCAAAGGCAGCAAAATATTGTTACGCGGCAATCACGACTATTGGTGGAAATCCATTTCTTCCGTTCGCGCTCTTTTGCCGAAGGGAATGTATGCTCTGCAAAACGACAGTTTGAAAATCGGCGACGTTATTTTTTGCGGAAGTCGCGGTTGGACTACGCCCGACGGAAAAATACAGGCGGAAGCCGACAAAAAGATTTACGACAGAGAAGTAATACGAATGGAATTGTCTCTTGCCGACGCAGACAAGAAACGCAAAGAAGGCGAAAAATTAGTGGTTATGACGCATTATCCGCCTTTTAACGGAAGATTCGAGTCGTCGCCTTTTACCGAGCTTTTTAAAAAGTACGGTGCAGATGCCGTCGTGTACGGTCATCTTCACTGCGGAAACAGCAGAGCGGAAAAATTGTTGAAAAAGGACGGTATAGTCTATTACCTGACTTCCTGCGATATGGTGGACAATAAACTTGTGGAAATCCAATTGTAAAAAAAAGTGCGTTTCGATTTGCGAAGCGCACTTTTGACAATGTCGTTATCTTTGCATAAAGAAATAATAGCTGAATGTCGTAACGAAAAGTGTACATATCAAGATAAAAGCGGAGAAGCCTTTTCCGCAATTGGTTTTATAGGATGTAGACGCACTCAAACACGCCATTATTATCATCGGAATAGGTATTGTATAAAGCATTATATGGTAAATTGCCGATAATGCAGTCAAAAGCATCTCATAGCGTATATGACCGACCAAGAGAGGAAAAAGACAAATTACTGCCGAATAAGAAAACAATAATGTCAAACAGATTTCGGTAAAAATATTTTTTGGTTTAACATATGGCTCTTCCAACGAGACGGAAGACGGTTTTTTCTTTGTGTGATTTGGCGTATTGGCTGCTACGTTTGTCTCTCTTAAAGCTGTTCCGCAATATATGCAACGATTTTTCGAGCAAGTAGGCTTGCCGCAAATTTTGCAATACATATTATACCTCTTCACGAAAGTGAGCAATATACATAAGGCAAGGCACGCCGTTTCGCGTTTCGTCTATGTTCGGACATATAAACTTACCGAGTATCGGTATCCAACCGAAAATAAATTCCAAAATCGTTTTCTTTCTTATGATTAATTTATGTATTTCGTTTACGGAGTGAAGAATCCAGCCGCTGTTTGCTTCTTCGGCGATGACTGCTTCCACTGTTTTCACGGCGGCATTTGCCGTGTCAACCGACATTCCGCCAGAAAACTCTTTTGGCGGAACATTGCGCAACGGTTGAGAAGGAATAAGCATTAAAAAATTATGCGTTATATTCGAGGTTTCCGCCGATTATCTTTTGGAGTTGATTGATTGACCAAAACGAAAAGCGCGCTTTCTGCTCGCTTTTCGTATATATGGAATTTCGCAATAGCTTATTATTTGCAGGCGATAACTTCGATTTCCACAGCGGAGTTTAACGGCAGAGCCGCAACTTGAACGCAAGAGCGGGCGGGAGGAGCGGTAAGAAAATGCTTTCCGTACTCGGCATTCACGTCTGCAAAATCTTTCATATCGGTTATGAATACCGTTGTTTTAACGATATTTTCCGTTTTCATACTGCGCTCGCTTAAAAGCGCCGATATGTTTTTAAATATCTGTTTCGTTTGCTCTGCGGCATTTCCGCCAATCGGTTTTCCCGTTTCGGGGTCGATTGCTATCTGACCCGAAAGATAACAGATTTCCGATGCGCCGACGGCAATTCCTTGGCTGTACGGACCGATTGCCGCGGGTGCGTTTTCGGTTTTTATGATTTCTTTTTTCATAAAATGCTCCTATAAAGAAAATTTATTATTGTCGAATACCGTACTGTAACCTGCTTTTTCCAATTCGCAAAGCAGTTTTTTTCCGTGCTCGAATCCGCTGACCTCGCAAGCTATGTGAAGTATCGTTTCGGAAAGTTGCAATTCCGCGCTCATTCTGTCATATTGCACCGAAATGATATTTGCGTTGTTTGCCCCCATAATACGGGCAAAACTTTCCAGCGCACCCGGTTTGTCTGTCAAAAGCACGGAAAACTTCATTTGCCTGCCTCTGCTAACAAGACCTTTTTCTATTATTTTGTGAATGAAACCGACGTCGATATTTCCGCCCGACAGAACGCAGGCAACCTTTTTGCCCGTTATGTTCGTTCGACCGGAAAGCGCTAGGGCAAGAGAAGTTGCGCCCGCCGGTTCTACGACCTGTTTTGTTCTTTCCATAAGTTGTATAATGGTGGAGGCAATTTCGTCGTCGGATACGGAAAGCATTTCGTCGACATATTTGTTTATGAGTTCGAATGTAAGCTTGCCCGGGGTTTTTACGGCGATTCCGTCGGCAATGGTAAATATTTTATCGGAGGAGACGAGTTTCTTTTCTTTGAAAGAGCGGCATATTGCGTCCGCGCGGTTTGCCTGCACTCCGATTACCTTGATTTTGGGATTTATGTTTTTTAAAGTAAAAGCTATTCCGGCGAGCAGTCCTCCGCCGCCTGCCGGAACAATCACGGCATCGAGGTCGGGTTTGTCGGCAAGCAGTTCCAAGGCAACGGTTCCTTGACCTGCTATGACGTCCTCATCGTCGAAAGGGTGTACGAACGCGGCATTTTTCTCTGCCGCGATTTCCAAAGCACGATTGTAAGCATCGTCGTATACGTCTCCGTAAAGCACGACTTTTGCTCCGTAGTTTTGCGTTGCCGAAACTTTTGCTATCGGTGTGCTTTGAGGCATTACTATGACGGCTTCCATTCCGCGCTCTTTTGCGGCATATGCGACTCCCTGCGCGTGGTTGCCGGCACTGGACGCCACAACGCAATTTACGCCGCCGTTTTCACTCAAAACGGCTATTTTGTTATAAGCTCCACGCACTTTGAACGAACCTGTTTTTTGCAGATTTTCGCATTTCAAAAACAGTTCTGCTCCGCATATTTCCGAAAAGGTCAGCGAGCGTTCCAAATTGGTTTTATGTATCGTCTTGTCAAGTCGCTTTTGTGCGTCGTATATTTGAAATAAGTTCATATTATCTCCGTGCAATTGGTCACTTGTCCGAGAGGGAACTGTGATTTAATTGCAGATATTATACGTTTTAATCTTGCAAATGTCAATTGTTTAATGTTATAAAGCGTATTTATACCTTCGGTGGGCAGAATTGAACAAAAAAATATGTTAAATGTATATTAAATGGGCAAAAATGGTTGATTTTGGTCGGATAATATGCTATAATGTTAATACAAAGCAAAAGGAGGTTTCGAATCAAGTGATATTCGTAGGCAATTATCATCATCAGCTTGACGAGAAGGGCAGATTTCGTATTCCCGTCAAGTTTAAAAAAGATTTTGCGGAAGATTCTCCCTTGATTACGAGAGGAACCAACCTTTGTCTTTGTATGTATCCCCACGACGTTGCGGAAAAGCTGTTTTTCAAAAAGTACGAGGACAAAGACTTCGACAGCGAAGACGAAAACCACGATGTGAGAAAAACGACGTTTTGCGCGCAGTGGGCGGATAAAGACGGTCAGGGAAGAATAGGTTTGACGCCGGATTTAATCGAATATGCGGAGCTTACGAAAAACATTGTTTCGGTAGGTGTGTATAACCGCGTGGAGATTTGGAGCGAAGAAAACTGGCAGGCATATCTCGACGGAAAGATTGTTTGGGACGAAAAAGAAAAAAAATACGTTCGTAAGAGCAACCCCGAAGAGGACAAGCCCGCAGAACCGCAGGAGTAAAACAAAGCAATGGGCGAGCAGTATCACGTGTCCGTAATGCCGAATGAATGCATAGAAACTCTGGACGTGAAAAGCGGAGGGATTTACTTCGATGCGACGCTTGGCGGAGGAGGTCACAGCGAGTTGATTCTTCGCAAAGGCGGGTCTGTTGTTGCGGTGGACAGAGATTCGGATGCCATCGATTACGTTACTCGAAAGTTTGCGAAGATACCGGAATTCGAAGGCAGATACAAAATCGTCCACGACAATTTCAAGAATGTAAAGCAGGTTCTTCGAGATTGCGGAATAAACGAGTTGGACGGAGCGATAGCCGACCTCGGAATTTCATCGAGACAGGTCGACGACGCCGAGCGAGGATTTTCGTACAGCAAAGACGGCGAACTCGATATGCGAATGGACCGCGAACAGGAATTGTCGGCTCTTTCGGTCGTCAACGAATATTCCGAAGAGCAATTGTCGAGAATTATCTTCACTTACGGAGAAGAAAGATTCGCGAGAAAGATAGCCGCAGATATCGTGCGCGAGAGAAAACGCTCGCCGATAGAAACGACAGGCAGGCTGTCGGAGCTGATACAAAGGAGCGTGCCGCCGAGAAAGAACGGACATCCCGCAAAGAAAACTTTCCAGGCATTGCGCATAGAAGTCAACAACGAGCTGTCCGGACTCGGCGAGGCTTTGTGCGATATGGTCGATTTGCTGAAACCGAAAGCAAGACTATGTGTATTGACTTTCCATTCGTTGGAAGACAGAATCGTCAAACAGACTTTCGCTTCGCTTGCAACGGACTGCATCTGCGACAAATCGTTGCCCATTTGCGTGTGCGGACACAAAGCGACCGTCAAACAAACAGGGAAAGCTTTAAGACCTACCGAGAAGGAAACAGAGCTCAATTCCCGAAGTAAAAGTGCAACATTGAGAGCAGTGGAAAAGCTGTAAACAAGGTAATAAAGGTAAAGCGAGGAACATACAATGTTAAAGACAAGGAGACAGATAATAACGGAACAGGATAGGTTCGGCGGATATTCTTTGCGCCAGCCCGTGCGTGAGCAGCCTTCCAAAAACCGTTACGAAATATTGGACGAGAGCGAGTTTGTACGCGACGAAAAACCTTACTACGAAGAGAGTTCGCGTTTTGATGCGCGTTCCGATTCCCGTGTTTCGGAGCGTGAAAGAGAGTCTTCCTTGTACTCTTCGAGAGGTGATTACGAGTACGAAACGGCCGAGTATGTGGAACAGCCCGTTCACACTCGTGTCCCGAGAAGAAGAAAGCGTGAAATGGAGAGTATGATGCCCTCCATAAGAACTCGCGCCGTACGCGATGCCGAAAAGACGCAAAGCGAAGAGGCGGGAAGGGCAAAACAGTCCTCTTCCTCGAAAACGAAAACTATGCTGGCTGTCTATGCCGCGGTGGTGGTCGTACTTGCGGCAATAGTCATAGCGACGGGAATAGCCATAGGCAGTGCGTCTGCATCGGTTGCTTCTCTCGAAGCGGAACTTCAAATGAAGAACGAAATTGTTTTGGAAAAAAGCGCCGAGCTTGCGGCACTCGAAAACGATACCACAATTGCGGGAATTGCCACCGAAAACGGAATGGTCAAGCCCGTAGGTAAAACGGAAATCGAGTTGTTGCCTATGAATGAGGCGGTGAGATACGAAGCCGTGACCAATTGGTTCGATAAATTATGCGATTGGTTGAGTAATCTCATCGGAGGCTGAATATATTGAAAAAACCGAATAGTCTATTATTGACACGAAAGAGGTTATTGGCAGTTGTTATTGCAATAACCTTTTTATTTTGCGCTCTTGCCGGCAGATTGTTCTTTTTGCAGATTGTGAGGGGCGGTTTTTTGCGTGCGAAAGCAGCGGAGCAATGGTACAGAGATTTGCCGTTGACAGCGCCTCGCGGCAATATTCTCGATTGCAACGGTGCTGTGCTTGCGGACAATCGCAATGTTTATACGGTGTATGTCCGTCCGCGCGCCGTCAAAGATTTCGCGGCGGTAAGCCGCGCTCTTTCCGAAGCGCTTAATCTCGATTACGACAAACTTTACAAAAAGCTGTCGGAAAAGCTTGTCAGCGAAATTACGGTTATGCGCAGAGTGGAAGAAGAAACTGCGGAAAAGATTCGTGATTTGTCTTTGGATGGTATTTACTTTACGGTGGACAGCACTCGCAATTATCCGGGCGGAAACAGGTTGGAACAAGTACTCGGCTTTACCAATATCGACAACGTGGGTCAGAACGGATTGGAAGGATATTACGACAAATATCTTACGGGAGTAAAAGGAATCGCGCTTACCGAATCGGATATGCAGGGAGTGCAGCTTTCCGGCGGAGTGACGAAATATGTTCCTGCCGTTCCGGGGTGCAACATCACTTTGACCATAGATTCCAACGTGCAGGCATTTGCGGAGAGTGCGGTGGACGGAGCGAAAACGGAATGGAACAGCAAGAGCGCAAGTATGATTGTTATGGACGTCGATACGGGTGGTATTTTGGCTATGGCGAGTACGCCTTCGTACGACAATAACGACCCACCGCGAGACGATATCGATATTTTAAACGCATTGTCCAAAAACAAAATGATTGTAGATGTTTACGAACCCGGTTCTACGTTCAAAATTTTTACTACGGCGATTGCGTTGGAAAACGGTGCCGCGCACGAGTCTGACCGCTTTTATTGTCCCGGGTACAGAATGGTAGACGGGCAGCGCATTAAGTGTTGGCGCAGTATAGGACACGGTTCGCAAGAACTTACGGAGGGCGTTAAAAACAGTTGCAACTGTGTGTTTATGGACCTTGCGCAGAGAGTGGGGACTCAAAAACTTTACGAAGGTCTGCGGTCTTTCGGGTTCGGTTCCAAAACCAATATAGATTTTTACGGTGAAAGCCGCGGCATTCTTATGAACGAACAGAGTGTCAAGAACGTCGATTTGGCGCGTATCGGATTCGGACAGGCGGTTGCGGTCACTCCGTTGCAATTGATTACGGGAGTTTGCGCCGCGGTAAACGGGGGCACTTTGTATGAGCCGTATTTCGTGTCCGAGGTAAACAGTTTCGACGGTATGAACGTTTACACCCGCGAGCCGAAGAAAGTGCGCACTGTCATAAGCGAAAGCACAAGCACTCTTTTGCGCGGTATGTTGGAAAAAGTGGTGTCGGAAGGCGGAGGAAAAAAGGCGGGCGTCGCGGGGTTTACGGTCGGCGGAAAAACGGGTACGGCGCAAAAGTACGAGAACGGTCATATTGCGCAGGGCAAATATATTTCCTCGTTTGTCGGTTTCGCACCTGCGGATAATCCGAAATATGCCGTGTTGATGATTGTGGACGAACCGAGCAGTTACGCTTATTACGGAAGCATTGTTGCCGCGCCTTATGCGGGCAAAGTTTTCGAGAACCTTTTTGCTTATACGGGTATGACGCCTGCGCCTACGGAAGACGTAAAAACCGTCATAATGCCAGAGCTATCTCAAATGAGTTTGACGGAGGCGTTGAGAAAGCTGAAAGAACTCGGTTTGCAGTGCGAGATTGCGGGCAATACCGACAAAATAACGGGAGTTCTGCCTATGCCGGGAACGGAGATTCCGGAGGGCGATGTGGTGCTGATACGAACGGAAGAAATTGAGATATAAATGTCGTATTTTGCTTTTGTATTGCAATTGTTCCGACAAAGGTTTATCATTACGTACGAGGTGTTACAATGAGACTTAAAGCTTTGGATTTAGAGGCGCTGAACGATTTTGAAGACTGTGAAATATCAGACATAGCGTTTCGCGTCGAGGATGTAAAAAAAGGTTCTTTGTTCTTTTGTTTGCGAGGTGTAAATTTCGACGGGCACGATTTTGCCGAAGAAGCTTTTAAGCGCGGCGCGGCGGCTTGCGTGTGTGAAAAAAACGTCAAAGAAGGTATATCTGTTTTGGTGAAAAACAGCAGGCGACAGCTTGCGTTGAGCTGTTCCGCATTTTATTCGCACCCCTGTCGCAAGCTGAAACTTATCGCGGTAACGGGGACCAACGGCAAAACCACAACAACGTATATAATAAAGAGCATTTTGGAAAGCGCTGGTCATAAGGTGGGTTTGATAGGTACAAATTGCGTTATGATTGGCGACGAGAAACAGGCGGCAAAACTTACAACGCCGGACCCGACCGATTTACACAAAATATTTGCGGATATGGCAGACAGAAAGGTCGAATACGTTGTTATGGAAGCGTCGGCGCACGCATTATATCTTCATAAACTGGACGGCATAGTTTTCAAAGTTGCGGCATTTACAAATCTGTCGCAGGACCATCTTGACTTTTTCGGTTGTATGGAAAAATACGGGGACGCAAAAAAACGGCTGTTTGCATCGAGTATGTCCGAAAAAAGCGTCGTAAATGTAGACGACGAGTTCGGAAGGCAGCTTGCGCTGGAATGTGACAACAAGCTGATAACGTACGGATGCGGCAATCCTTCCGACGTTTTTGCGATAGATTTGACGATGAGTGCGGGGGGATTGGAGTACTATCTCAATTCTTTCGATGATGTGGCGGGAGTCAAATTCAACTTGCCCGGCAGGTTCAATATGTATAACACTCTTTGTGCTGCCGCTGTCTGTGCGGCTTTGGACATACCTGTCAAGAACGTTGTGAAAGGAATCCGCAAAGTCACAAAAATAGACGGACGCTTCAATATAATAGGAACGTCGAGAGGAAGCGTCATAATCGATTTTGCGCACACTCCCGACGGATTGAAAAATATTTTGAGTTCGATAAGAGAATTTTCGTCAGGCAGAATCATAACGGTATTCGGTTGCGGGGGCGACAGGGATGCGGCAAAGCGTCCTCTTATGGGAGCCGTTGTCGGTTCGTTGTCCGACCTATGCGTAGTGACCAGCGACAATCCGCGAAGTGAAAACCCGGATAAAATCATAGACGACGTCGTTAAAGGAATTGTCGGCAAAAACTATATATGCATTACGGACAGACGGCAAGCCGTCAGACAAGCATTGAGAGAGTCGAAAGCAGGAGATATAGTTTTGATTGCGGGTAAAGGCGCGGAGAAATATCAAGAAATAAACGGCGTAAAGCACGAATACAACGACGAGCGGTTTGTTATGCAGCTTTTGGAGGAGGACAGCCTTTGATTAGAATATTGCTTGCCGTAATCGTTTCCTTTGCGCTTGCGGTAATAATTATGCCGTTTGTAATAAAACTGTCGAAGAAGTTGAAGCTGCGTCAAACGATACTCGGCTATGTGGACAACCATATATCCAAAAACGGAACTCCGACGATGGGCGGTATCGGCTTTTTGCTTGCCTTGTCTGTCTCTTCGCTGATTTTCGGTACGAAAGAAAATTCATTGATGCTCATAACGCTTGCCGTCACAATCGGTTACGGTGTCATAGGCTTTTTGGACGACTTTATGAAAGTATTCTTTAAGCGCAATATGGGACTGTCCGCTTGGCAGAAGTTGACATTCCAATTGCTTATGGCAGTTGTTGTGTCATTGTTTGCTTATTATAACGTTCACGTGGGCGACGGAGTGTATATTCCGTTTACGTTCGACGAAATGCATTTCGGTATTTTTGCAGTGCCTTTTTATATTATTATTTTCTTGGCATTTACAAATTCGGTCAACCTCACCGACGGATTGGATGGTTTGGCGGCAAAAGTATCCACGGTGTATGCGTTGTTCTTCGCGTTGTTTATTGCGATAACTCTGTATGTGGCGGGCAGCGACGCTCCTCACGGAAACGAGTATACGAATCTTCTGGTATATTGCGGAGCGTTTGCGGGTGCTTTGATTGGTTTTCTCTGTTATAACGGCTATCCCGCGAAAATATTTATGGGAGACACGGGCGCGCTTGCGCTCGGCGGCGGACTTGCGGCTCTTGCGATAGTCACCAAATTGGAACTTACCGCGCCGATTCTCGGCATAATTTACGTTGCCACAAGTCTTTCGGTAATATTGCAAGTGGTATATTTCAAACTTTCTCACGGGAAACGCATTTTCTTGATGGCACCGCTTCATCATCACTTCGAAAGAAAAGGCATACACGAAAACCGTATTTCTATGGTTTACGGGGCAGTAACATTTGCGGCTGGGGTCGCGATATGTTTGATTATGCTTTTTGTGAATAAACCGTAATTGTACAGATGGTCTGAAATGAGATGCGCCCGCATATTTTAAGATATACGGGCGTTTTGCTTTTCGGAGAGTGCTGTTATGGATTTTCGGTCTAAAAGTATACTGATTGTAGGTGAGGGCGTAAGCGGAATGAGTGCGCTGTACACATTGCAAAAGCAGGGTGCCAATTGTATAATTTACGACGGCAGACAGGCTTTTCCGGAAGACATAGACTACGATTATGCCGTTGTAAGTCCGGGCGTGCCTACGGACAATGAGGTTTTCGAATTCGCCGCAAAGAGAAAAATCAAGCTCATCGGAGAGTTGGAACTCGGTTGGCTTTTAAACAATGACAAACCGCTCATAGCGGTGACGGGTACAAACGGCAAAACGACCGTTACGCAGCTTATAGGCGATATTTTGTCGAGAGAACATAAGGTTGCCGTTTGCGGAAATATAGGCATACCGTTTTCTTCCGTTGCGGCGGCGGGAGATTACGACGTAGCCGTTGTGGAAACGTCGAGTTTTCAATTGGAAACTACCGACGGTTTTCGTCCCCGTATAGCTTGCATCACAAATATAGATTGCGATCATTTGGACAGGCACAAGACTATGGAAAATTATGCGAAACTGAAATTGCGCATAGCAGAAAGCCAGACTTCGGATGATGTTCTCGTGCTTTCGCAGGACGGAATCGACGCCAAATATCTCGAAGGGTTTTGCCCTAAATCAAGGGTATATTATACGGCTCTCGACAAAAAAGTCGACGGAGCATATCGTCTTGACGATAAGCTGATGTTTATGAACGAGGTTATATGCAAACGTTCGGAATTGCCTTTGGCAGGAGATTTCAACGTATGCAATGCTCTTGCCGCGATTTGTGTTTGCAGGCTTTACGGCGTAAACGGCGGCGTTATACGCGACGTTCTGCACGGCTTTCGGACGGCGGCGCACCGATTGCAGAGAGTTGCGAGGGTGGGTGACAAAGATTATTGGGACGATTCGAAGGGCACGAATATTGCCGCCTCCGTGCAGGCTTGCAAAGCTATGGACGGCGACACTCTCGTCATTATGGGCGGAAGCGACAAGGGGTACGAATATACGGCGTTTTTCGAAAATATGCCGCATACGGTCAAAGAAATAGCTCTTATAGGAGAGACTGCGAAAAAGATTGAACTCGCCGCTTTTGCCGCGGGTTTTACAAAAGTGACTTTGTTCGACACTTTGGAAGCGGCGGTATGTTATGCCAGCAAACGCAACGTCAAAAATGTTTTGCTTTCGCCTGCGTCGGCAAGCTTCGATATGTTCAGAAACTATGCAAGTCGCGGTGACGCATTCATAGAAGCTGTGAGGAGGCTGGATAAGTGAAGAATAAAAAATTGCTCCGCGCTCCCGACATAATGACGGACAGAGCAGGTCTCAAACCCGATTACATACTGCTTGCCGTGACGATGATATTGGTGGCGTTCGGAATATTGATGGTGTATTCCGCAAGTATGTATTCCGCACAGAAAAATTACGGCAGCGAATATTACTTTATGTTTAAACAACTTGTCGGTGCTGTTCTGGGCTTTGTGGCAATGACGGCATTGACATTTACCGATTATCACATTCTCGGAAAATTGCGCTATATAATACTCGGCGGTTCGTTGGTGCTTTTGGTGCTGGTGTTCATTCCGGGCGTGGGAGTGGAAAACTACGGCGCGCGGCGTTGGATAAACCTGCCGTTCTTCACGTTGCAGGCGTCGGAATTCGCAAAATTCGGCTTCATAATCTTTACGGCTTTTTATATGTCGAAGCATCATAAAAAAATGACGACCTTCACGGGAGTGCTTCCCGTGTTGGCCGTCGGTGCATTGATTTGCGTGCTGATTATTTTGGAACCGAATATGTCGATTACGATATGTATGGCTCTCTTGATGTTTGTTATGCTGTTTGTCGGCGGAATGAGAATCAAGCATTTTTTGATTGTGGGCGTACCCGCGGTGCTTGCCGCCGTTGTTTTGGTTTTTGCCGAGCCGTACAGATTGAACAGACTTATGGCATTTTTAAATCCGTGGGCATCGCCGCTCGAAGAGGGCTTTCAACTCATTCAGTCGTTTTATTCTCTCGGAAGCGGCGGCTTTTTCGGGGTGGGGTTGTTCAATTCCAGACAAAAGTTTTTATTCCTGCCCTTTTCCGAAAGCGATTTTATTTTGAGCATAATCGGCGAAGAACTAGGCTTTTTCGGCTGTTTGGTTCTTATGGCTGTATATGTGGTGTTTATTGTCAGGGCGATAAGGATAGCTCAAAATGCGTGCGACCGCTTCGGTTGTTATCTTGCGTCGGGAATTGCGGCAATAATAGCCATACAGGTTTTGGTCAATATTGCGGTGGTAACGGGTTCCATACCGCCTACGGGGCTGCCTTTGCCGTTTATCAGTTCCGGTTCGAGTTCATTGATTGTCTTTATGGGCGGCGTCGGCATTCTTCAAAGCGTGGCAAGAAGAAGCCATAAAAGCGTTAAATGTCTTGCTTGACAAAATCGCTGCGCCCGCGGCGACGGCTATCAGCGTGTCGGGAAGCAGGAAAATAATATTGTAGGTGGCGCTGTATCCCCAAGCGGCAGCGCCCGCAAGATTGCCCGACCAGATGAGAAAGTCTATGTCTTGTGCCCAAAACAGAACTCCGGCAAGCGTGTGCGAAAAATATCTGACGGCAAAATAAATGACAGTGCCTATGAAAAAGCCGAGGTGGCAGGTGATAGGGGGCTTGCCCGCAGTAATCTTTTCGTCGTATTTTTTGCGTTTGAAGCAGAATAAACCCGCAAGCGAAAGCGACAGGTACGGTACGAAATAGTCCAAAAGCGCACTCCAAGGCGAAACAATGTACGGCTCTTGTATGAGTTGCAAAAGCATAAACACCGCGGATACGACCAAACTTTTTCGAAAGCCGAAATAGTAGCAATATATCAGCATAGGTAAAACCGATGCGAGCGTAATAGAGCCTCCGTAAGGAAGTTTGAAAATCCTTATATAAGACAGTGCGAACGATGCAGCTACGCATATTGCGCCGTATGTGATGTCTTTTGTGCTCACTCGGCTTTTTTCTCCGCGCCGTTTCAGGACTGCGGAAATTACCGCTATTATCGTAATTATCAGAGTAACCGATAAAACGATAAGCAACAGTATCTGCCACCACGGAATCAAGATTCCTTCCCAATACTCTTTATTAAACATAAAACCTCCTCAATTACCAAAAGCCGCAACGAAAAAAACTTGTCCGCTTTTTAAGCAGGGCAAGTTCGTTATTTATTGCATTAAGAAGATTTACAATAATATAACAGCTTTTCCCTACGCAGGTACTAACCCAACAGGTTCAAAAGGACCGTCTCCTTGCGGAGAGCATCTCAGCACGAGCTTTATCGTGCGCCCTCAAGCGGTAATTGATTTCATATTAAGGAATATCGTCTCAAAAGTCAAGTGTTTTTCTTGCAATTTCGGTCAAAATATTTTATAATGTTGTCAAGGAGACTTTATGACATACGTTTCCAAGACATTTTCCTACCTTGTCAAGTCGCTTCGACTTCTCGTGCCGATAGCATTATTGCCGGCATTGCTTTTAGGTATGTTTTCCAAGCCTATGAGTTTCATTACTTTCATTCCGTCTTACGGTGCAACTGACGTCAAATCGTTCGGAGACATAGCTTGGCTGATATTCGACAAATATTCTTTCACGCATATATATCCCGTAATCTTGATATTCGTTGCATTGACGCTTTCGTGCGCACTGTCGCTGTCCGTTATCGAAAAACATTTTCGTATAGGCAAGCTTATGCTTAAAGCGCCTGTCCAAGATGTAAACAGCAGTTTGTTCCCGACGCTAAAAACTCTTGCGGTTATGGCGGGAATATATCTTGCTTGGAAGTTTGTGCTCACGGGAATCGCTACTCTTCTGCATTTCATAATCAGCGGTCAGGGTGTGCCTTCGCATATAAATATCGCCGTGCTGGCGGTAATCATTGCGGCACTCTTTTTGTTTTCGCTGTACTTATGTTTGCCGTCGATTTTGTGGTCGCCTTTGATGTTGACGTTCGGTTATTCGTTTGTAGACGCATTTATAGAAGCGCCGAAACTTACGGGAAAAGCGGTTTTCAAATTGCTGACGGCATTGATTTTTCCGTTTGCCATTGTGATTTTGCTTCAATGCGTCGTGGAATTTTTACCGTTGCATATTGCGGCAGTGAAAGCGATTGCGACCGTAGAATATCTGTTTTTGATAGTTTATATCGTATCGTTTATGATGGTGGCGGCTTTTGACCTTACGGGTTTGGACAGACGTGACATTAAAAAGAGTTATGTTTAAGGTGGTTTTAGGTGGCTTTTAAAAACGCATTTAAAATTTTGATTGAGAAATTCGGTTTGGTTTGGATGCTGCTTTTGTATGTGTTCGTGCTTGCCGTGATTTTAGTCAGCGTTAGTATGGCGTTTATGATACCGATTTACCGTGCATTTTTAAATGCGGGAATAATGGAACAGTTTACCATACTTTTCGAAAGCGTCACAAACGGAGAAAGTCTGAACCGTTGGTTCGAAATTATTCGCGGTATAGGAGATTCTGTGTCGCAATTGCTGAAAGAAAATTTTTCGTTGCGGCTTAATTCCACGCTTTGGCTTACATTGGTTGTGGTCGTTGCATATCGGTTTCTTTTGGGATTATATGAGTTGCCTTTGATATCCGTGTTGGACGGGGCTATGTCGTCAAACGCTCGTATAGGTTTCGGAGGACAGTTCATTGCAAAACTCGGAAAGTCGTCTTGTTTCACTTTGGTGAAAATGATGTATACCGTATTGTTTGATGCCGCCACTATGGGAATAATGTACGGATTGTTCAAACTTTTGGACGTGGCTGCCGTTTCGATGTTTGCGCCTTTTATAATAATGCTTGCGTTTATTTTGTTGACGGCATTGAGGTATACGTTGATTGCTATGTGGTCGCCGAGAATCGTAACCGATAACGGAAAGATATTCGCGTCGTTCGGGTTTTCGGTGAAACAGGCGGGGAAGAACTTCGGTTCGATGTATGCGTATTTTCTTGTGGCTTGGGTTCTCATAATCGCATTTAATATTTTCGTGGGATTGTTTACGATAGGCGTAGGACTTTTGATTTCCATACCGATGTCTATGCTTTTGATAAGCGTATTGAATATGACGCTTTATTACGGGAAGAACGGGAAACGATACTATGTGGACGGCGCGGTTGTCACTCCTCCGACATCCTGCGACGTCGAATCGGAAGAAAACAAATGAAAACTTTAAAAGTCGATTGAAATCCCATTCCGATAAGAGAAAACCTTTCCATATTTCCGAAGAAGGCAAAGCCATTGTTTGAAAAACAGCCCGTCATATTCTCACAAAGTATGACGGGCTGTTTTGTTTGCTTTTTTATTTTTATATCAAGCGGACTTTTACGATATTTTCGAGGTTTTTGAGCTTTTCGAGAACATTGTCTTTTAACTTTTCGTCAAGGTCCAAGATACAGTAGGCGTAATCTCCTTTCGACTGGCTGACGAAGTTGCTGATATTTATTCCTTCGCCGCTTATCAAGTCGGTCATCGAGCGAAGTACGTTTTTCACGTTTTTGTGAATGACCGTTATGCGCTGACAACCGCTTCTGGTAAGTTTGCAAGAGGGGAAATTCACGGAGTTGGTGATATTTCCGTTTTCTATGAAGTCCGTCATTTGCCGAGCCACCATACGGGCGCAGTTGTCTTCCGCCTCCGGCGTGCTTGCGCCGAGGTGGGGAATGGCTATGATATTTTCCACCCCGACAACTTCTTCGCTCGGAAAGTCCGTGGCGTATTTGGACAGTTTGCCGCTTTTCAAAGCTGCTTTGACGTCGGCGTTATTTACCAGCTCTCCGCGGGAGCAGTTGACAATTGCCGCGCCGTCTTTCATAAGAGCGATTGTTTTGGAATTTATCATAGAGCGAGTGCTGTCGGTGAGGGGCACGTGAAGAGTGATGAAGTCGCTTTCAGCAAACAGCTTGTCGAGGTCGGTTTCCTTTACGACGTGATGGTTTAAGTTCCACGCGCCGTCTACGGATATATACGGGTCATAACCTACGACGTTCATACCGAGCTCTATGCAGGCGTTTGCGACAAGAACTCCGATTGCGCCGAGACCTATAACGCCGAGAGTCTTGCCGTGGATTTCTTTTCCCACAAATGCTTTTTTTTCGCTTTCTACTTGCTTGGGTATGTCCGCTCCTTTGAGTGCGGACGCCCAATTTATACCTTCGGAAATCTTTCTGCCGCATAAAAGCAACGCGCATATTGCGAGCTCTTTGACGGCGTTTGCGTTTGCGCCGGGAGTATTGAAAACAACCACGCCGCTCTCGGAACATTTGTCAATCGGAATGTTATTGACTCCTGCGCCGGCTCTGCCCACGCAACATACGTCGGGGGGCAGAGGATAGTCGTGCATATTGAAAGAACGAAGTATAATGCCCACGGGAGCTTTTGCGGTTTTTGCGAGAGTGTATTTGCCTTTGAAGGCTTCGTCTGCTACGGGGCTTATTTCGTTTAATTTCAGAATTTCCATTCTTGTTTCTCCTTATTTATGATTCTTTTCGAATTTTTTCATAAAGGCAATCAGTTTTTCTATTCCCTCAACGGGCATTGCGTTGTATATGCTGGCACGCATACCGCCTACCAATCTGTGACCTTTTAAGGTCAGCAGACCTTCTTTTGCGGCTTCCGCAACGAATTCCGAATCGGTTTCCGCCGACGGGGTAACGAACGGAACGTTCATCAAAGAGCGGTATTCGCACTCTACATAGTTGTTGTAGAAATCGGAAGAATCGATAAAGTCGTAAAGCATTTTTGCCTTGGCTTCGTTTATTTCCTGTATGGCTTTGACACCGCCGAGATTTTTCAACCAACGGAACACGAGCATAGACACATATGTGGAGAATGCCGGCGGGGTATTGTAAAGGCTGTGTTCTTTTATTTGTGTCGACCATTTCAGCATAGTGGGGCAGAGGCGGTCGGCTTTGTCTTGCAAGTCTTTTCGTACTATGACTATCGTCACGCCGGCAGGGCCCACATTCTTCTGCGCTCCCGCATATATGACGCCGAACTTGCCGACGTCTATTTCCTGACTTAATATGCAGGAGGATAGGTCGGCAACGAGAGGAATGCTGCCTGTGTCTGGAACGGACGCATAGCGCGTTCCGAATATCGTGTTGTTATAGCAAATATGAACATAGTCTGCGTCGGGTCGGAAAGTTTTGCGGTCGAGTTTTGGTATGTAAGTAAAGTTTTTGTCTTCGCTGGAAGCGGCTTTGACCATATCTCCGTATTTTTGAGCTTCGGAAAAAGCTTTTTTGGAAAAGTTGCCCGTGACGACATAATCGGCTTTTTTATTCACGGATATGTTCAAAGGTACGGCTTCGAATTGCGTGGACGCGCCGCCTTGAACGAAAATCACGTCGTAGTTGTCGGGTATCGCCATAAGTTCGCGCAAAAGACTTTCCGCTTCCGCATTGATTGCTTCGTAGGGTTTTGAGCGATGGCTCATTTCCATTACCGACATACCCGTTTTTGAATAGTCGAGCAATTCGCTTTGGACTTGTTTGAGCACGGGTTCGGGAAGCATAGACGGACCTGCGGAAAAATTGTAATTTCTCATTGTCTTAACTCTCCTTTTATAAGCATATTATTGTTCTATATTATATACGATATCGCCGATAATGGCAAGTGATAAAGTGATAAAGTTTTAAAGTTATTTGAATAATTATAAAATATTCGTTTGCGGTTTCGAATAAACTTTTAATGACCGAATAAACGCTTTTTTACTAAAATGGCGTTTTTTAGCTTGCTTTTAAAGAAAAAATCATAAAAATGCCCTATTTGAGACGGTAAAAATATGAAAAAAATATGAACATTGTATTGACAACCCGCGCAGATTTGTTTTATAATATATATAACTGCAATATTATCGGGTATAATATTGTTTAGAGGACACGTTTTATGTTTTATACTATCGTGTTTATTACAATCGTGCCGAAATCAGGCGAATGAGGAATTTATGGAAAAAAGCCTTAAATCAAAAATAATCGCGGGTGCGCTTATCGCTATGTTGTGTTTAAGCGCATTGCTGTCAATATTTTTTGCGCCTTTTGCCGTGCAAATCGCTCGCGGCGAGGAAAGCGCAAACGGTTTGCGGTTTAAGCAGGTTGCACTTGGCGAAGACTTTGCGATAGGTCTTACTTACGACGGAGACCTCTATGGTTGGAATCTTTCTTCGTCCGTGACGACGAATGCGCTCGGTGTCGAATACTCCGTGAATCCGCAGAAAATAGCGGTTACTTTTGTTCGCGGTCCCAAGTCGACGGCAAACAATGTTACTATGGACTACACGCCGTTGGGTCCCAACGAAGAACAGGATAAAATTTTAAAGATTGCGACCACGCGTTCCAGCGCGGCTTTTATCACGGAAAAGGGACATATATATACTTGGGGACGCAACTATATAAATAGGAACGACGACGCTTCCAATAATTCTTTCGGTATTCTTTTGCAAGCAGAAGCGACGACGGCGTCTTACATTTCCAAAACCCCCACAATCGTGAACTATGCGACGGCAGACACCAATCTCACTCATTTGAAAGCATTGGTTCCTTTGACGGCGGTGGAAGGCGTTTCCGGTGAGATGACGAACGAGAAAGGCAATCTCTTGGACATAGTCGGCGGCGACGACAACTACGTCGTCAAGCATTATAGAACGGTAGGCGCACAAAAAAAGATATTCTATTTCGGTTGGGGTTCCAATAAGTATTTCACCACGGGTTCGCCGTCTTCCACCAATGATTTGCGTGCGCAGATGTACGATTTCTCTATGGATACGACGACAGGAACCGCATCTTCCGATGCAAATGCACTGATACAGAACGTTTCGGTGGGCGGCGGTACAGTGCTTATCTCGAACGACAGTGATTTGTATGTTCGCGGCAAAAACTTTTATATCCCGAAAGACGGTTCGTATTCTTACGGCGTGGGCGAGACGGCATACACTACATCCGTGCCCGCAGAAAGCGCCATTAAAGTTTTGTATCCGGAAAAGCTTATAGATTTGGTTCCCACAAGAACGAATTCGAGCGACAGAGACGAAATAGACGAGCAGAAGAACGGAGCTTTTAAAGACGCAAGCAAGACGGATAGATATTCGCCGTATACTTGGACCAGCAGTTCGCTTTATATAAAGGCCACTTTGGACGGAACCGACGAAACCGTTTATGCGTTCGACGAAGCTTTTGCTGCAAATTCGACAGTCAGCGGCTATCCTTATGAGTTTTATGCGGCGGAAAAAAGCAGCGGTGTAACCAGTCTCGAACCCGTACATTCCACGGTTAGATTCAGAAATTCTCAAGAGGAAATTCCTACCGACGTGTACGTCGATACGATGAGTGTCGGAAACGGATACGGATATTTGATTCACGGAAATTATCTGTATTTCTTCGGTAACGGTTATAACGGTCAAAGCGGTCAGTCCGACGTTTCCACGAAAAAAGCATACGGCGCCATATCGCAGATTCCGAGCAGCGCATTTACGGGTAATCCCATATCGGTCGTTGCGGGAAAAACGTCTATGGGAAGACCTCTTTTCGGTACCGTCACCACAAACGGTACGGAAGGTTCGTACAATGCCGAAGGCAGATTGCCTCTTACCGCATCGACGGATAAAGTCGATGCGACTTTCAACGAGGCTTTTAAAGACGGCGACCAATTTTTAAGCGGTATGACGACTCTCGACGGAACGGTCGGAGACGTTTACGTTTGGAACAAACATAAGAGCTTTACTTCGCTCAAAGATAAGCTCAACGACGAGTTCGGTGTCGACGGTTCGGATAAGAACCGTATTATAAGACTTTCCGGCGGTTACGGCAATTATCTTGTCGGATTGAGTTCGGTGGGTAAGATATATCAGATTTCTTACGACAATGTAAACGGAGATTTCAAAATCGAACTCAAAGACGTTTTCCTCGACGAAACAGGCAGAACGCAAAAGAATTACGGCTTAAACAACGATAACGAAATCAATTTCCTTACGAGTACGGGACGTCCGTCTACGAAAGAAGAAGAGAGCGGTTTCGACTACTCTATGAAAACGGTTATAGACTTGAAGGGTAAAACCGATTCTGCGACAGGTGTTTCCGACGATAAGTATTCGCAGGTAATCGTGGACAATGTTTCGGGAGACGCTTTCCGTATTCTTGCGCCTTCCGATACCGATTTGCCGAATCGCAGTATAACCAAGAGTACCACGCTTGTCAGCAAGCCGTCGGAGAACATTCCCAATGACGGTACGCCGAAATTTTTCTTTGACGATGCTTCCAAAACTCCGATTTCTTCGGAAATTTTGGCGCACTATCTTTCGTATAAAGTGGTTGCGGATAATGCGAGCGGCGGAACCGGAAATGTAAGCATAGAGATTACGCCGTATCAATCCACGAAAAACACTGCGATTATTATGCAGTATTACATCGGAAGATATCGCAGCAGCGTGGACACGTTGGCGTCGCATAACAGCGATTATCTTTTCTATGATTTCGACGCAGTAGAGACGAAGATAACCATTGCCAACACGCAAGCCGAGTTTAACAAGTTTGACAACAGATTGAACGGGGACGGAAGTAATATAAGCATTCCGGTCTTGGACCCCAACAACTCGAAAAATAACACATACTCGATTGCTTTGACAAACATTCAATACGGTTTGGATAAGCTTGCAAGTTATTTCAATGTTACGAATGCGGAAAAATTTGCCGAATATGTAGTAGGGCAAGCGTATGCGAACGACACGGGTTTCCCTGCCAAGCAAAGAGTTGTGGATGCCAATCTTGCACGTTATTATATTGAAAACGGCGATGCAAATTACAGTGCCGATTCGTATTTCACCGATAAATACAAATATTTTGCATTCGATACCGACGGAGACGCTGTTTCTTACGAAAGCAGCACCGAGCCTTTTGCCGGCACGAGAAACTATTTCAGTTGCACTCCGCAGACGGTCGAATTCTTTATTCCCGTCGATGACGTTTCCGCAGGATTCCAACTCACCGGAATAACCGACGGTGCTTCGTCGTTGGACCAATATAATGCCAAATTGCGTAATTTCAACAATATCTACGGTTTTAACGCCTCTGTGGTCGAGAGAGACGGGAGTTTGATGTTGCGCGTTTCTTACCGTGTAATGCAGTTCACGGCGCTTTCGTCTACTCAAAATCTAATATATGTAAACAACGACCTCGCCAAGCCCGATATGACGGGCAGCATTGACGCTTTGCCGAGATACGGATTGTATTTGTCGGAAACATATTACGATAAGGCGGAGGGCGAAAATGTCAAGTTCTACAACGAGAATGAAATATCAGTTCCCGCATTTGTGCAATCGTCTCTTATAATCGAGGGCGTGGACAGCGATAATAATCCTTTCGTGTACCGTGCGGAAGAAGGATTTAACGAATATAACGTCACCGTGCCGCAGAGAACTGTTGGTTCGAGCTCATCGAAATATATCTTCTCGCTCAACAATTCCGGACTGTTTGACGACTATACAAATATTTATCTCACTCAAAAGAGTCTTACGGTAGAAAACAAGTACGACGATTTCAAAGAGTTTACCGACCAGTTCGATAAAGTGAACACTACGGTTACTCTGAACCGAAACGAATTTACTTTCGAGGCATTTGTGCCTTGTATGTACAATAATATCCGAATCGAAGTGCGCCGTTTTGCAAGCAGTTCTATGGATACTCCCATACAGACGCGCGATGCTTCGGGCAATCTTGTAGACGAAGTTATCACGTTGGTGTTCAACATCAACGTTGTCAAATCCAATTTCGAAACCAACGGTTTGAAGCGGTTTGATTCCGATACGATTACGGACGAAAAAGTTTATCCGATAACCACGTTTACGGAAGAACCCGATACCACTTATGTGTCGGCAAGCTCTTCGAACGAAACCGTCGCGACGGTGAAGATTGCGCCCGACGGACGCAGTCTTACCGTTACGCCCAGAGCAAGCGGTACGGTTATGATTGAAGTTTATATCAAGCAGTACGGCAAACCCATCGAGGCATACTTCACTCTTTACGTGCAAAACCGTTCGGAGATGGAAGGGACGTTGAGTTTGAAAGACAGCAAGCGGTATTATTTGTCCGACTTAAAGACCGTCATAGCCAAGACCTATAACGGAGACTTTAAATTTGACGAGTTTGTCATAGACAGAGACAATACCGAGTTGGCTCCCGACGGATATTATTTTGTGGAAAAGAACACGGGCGATGCTGTTTGGACTCCCGTATCCGGTTTGCCGCAATTTATCGGCAGCGTAACCATAAATAAAGACGACAACGGTATAAACGATAACGATGTTGTGCTTACCCTCGGTCAATACGAAGACGATTCCGTGAAAAACAAAGAATTTATGTTCGTTGTTAAGTTCAAAGGAATCGGCAGCAGTGCGGGACAACGGTTTGAAACGGGTATAAAATTGAGACCCGCGAAAGTTGTTTTGAGCGACCGCGACACGGGAGATTTGGTGATTAACGTAAACGTCAGTCACGGACGTGTGGTTGCCGACGACGGTTTGGGATTCGTTGCAAACAAAGATAAAGAATACCGCGTCAAACTTATAGATATTTTGAACAAATACGCTTCGTCGATTGAAGAGCGTTCTTCGTTCAGCATACAGTTTGCAAAACCTATGTACGAAAATGCTTTCAATTATTTCGACGTGTACAACGCAGATAACGAGTTGGTTATTAAGCCGATAAAGAATACAGAGTCGGCGCAATTGGTCAACGTGCTTATTATGAACGAGAGCGAAAACTACGTGCTTTCGTTCAAGATTGCGGTTTCCGGAATAATCGAAACTTTGTCTGTCGCGACATACAGAAATATATGGATAATCTGCGCCGTTGCAGTTTTTGTCCTGATGTTTATAATCTTTATGATTAGAATGGGCATTTACTGGAAGAAGAAAGCGGAGCAAAAGCGTATTATCAGAAAGAATCAGATGCTCATCAAGCTTCGCGACAAGGTGCACAATAAGTCCGATTCGATTAGCAAAGAGCAGCTTGTGCAAACGAAACTTAAACTTCAAGACCCCAAATACGCAAAGATGTTCAATGATATGAAAAAAGCCGCGCAGAAACGCGACGGTATAAATCTCGACGACGGCGCGGACGGCGGAAAGAAGTCGAAGAAAAAGAAGGATAAGAAAAAGAAACAGTCTTTGGCCGAAATGAAAGCCGAACTCGAAGCAAGAAAAGAAGCCAATGCAAAGATGCAGATGGGCGAGCAGATACCGCTTTCCGATATCCCTGTCGAGCCCGATTTCGGCACTCCCGTAGAGGCAATGACTTTCGGTGCTTTCGATGTTCCCTCGGACGGTGTTTCGGATGCACAGATGGGTGATAAGATTAACTCCGACGACAACATTTTGTTCGACGTCGAGACGTTGGATGACAACAAGTAGGAGTTGAAGGGAATGTTTATGAAGACTAAACGCAAAAACAAAATATATTGCTTGATAGCGTTCTGTTTGATTCTTGCGCTGTCGGCGCTGTTCGGCGGACTTATTTTGAAGTCGGTCGGTGTGGACGTTGCCTATGCGGCGGGTGGCAATACCGCGTATCCGCCCGATAAAAATTTCGATATCAACTTAAAGCTTGACGTCAACGGCGAGGACGCTTCCACCGCGCTTGCGGAAAATTCCGTTGCAACCGTGGAATCGAATAATTCCAAGGCTTTGAGGAAACGTTATCTCGATATTACCGCATTATTGGAGCATTACAGGAGAATTGAAAACGGAAGCAATCCCAACGGAATCGACGACAGTGTAAGCAGTCTGTATACTTCGTCCAATTACGGAATAGCCAATACGCCTTTGCTCGGCGGTATATACAATTCTTTCGAAGAGTATGTGACCGTTTCAAAGAAAACGGGTCCGGGTAATTGGGCAAGCGGTTTGATATTCGAAGCAAAGCAGTATAAAACCGACCCCGCTCCGTTCATTGCGGTTGTCTTGACCAAAAAAACAAACATCGATAAAATCCCGCAGGAAATAACCGTCTATATAACCGTAGAGGTGGAATCTAATTTCGTTGCGGCGAAGAACAGGGACTCGCAGGGCGCATTCTATTTGCGCGGAGATTTCGACGGCAGCAATACTGCGGAGAGATTGGAACTTGCGAATAACACGACGGTCAGATATTCTCTTTCCGAAATAGTGGGTAGCAGACTTAACGAGTATAAGCCGCTTCCGTTGGATTTCAGCACCAACGACGGAAATACCCGCACACCCGTAAAGGAAACGGAATCGGGTACGCAAGGCGAAGACTGGCTGTTGCGCGATATTTCGAGATTTAAAGTCGTTCCTATGACTATAAGCGGAGCTTCTCGTTGCGTTATAAGCGTTACGGGCGGAGATTCCGTGGTGGATGCAACGCCTACCGTTACGATTGACGTGCATTTTACCGAGAACGACGTGGACAAATTGGGCGATGCGTTTTGGACGGGTAATCATTTCCTCACTCTGAAGTTTACCGACGAAACGGGGATGGAAGTCACTTTCTCGAAGCGCGTATATTTTATCGCGAGAAGTGCGCCCGTGGCAAAAAGTCCGTATGGTATGCCTGTCGATTTGAATGCGTCCAGCGTTTATCAATATGCCGGCGACGACAAATACGTAAGCAAAGATGCCGAATCTACGGAGACTCCTTCTTCGATTAAGGCAGACGTGCGCAGTTTGGGTTTTGCGCAGGTTCGCGTTAAGCCGAAAGATTTGTGCGACTATCCCAGCCGCGGCGGATTGGAGTTCGACGTTTCTTTGGAAAAGGACGAAATAAACGTTTCTCCGAAGAATATAGTTTCCTTGCAAATTTTCTATGTCAAGGACGCTTCCGGAAACGAAGTAGTGCCCAAAAAAGTCGACTATTATCTCATAACGGCAGAGAAAAAGGGTAGTGCGGTTGTCGAGTTCCCCATACTTTATTATCAGAATTCCACAACTACCAATCCCGGCAATACCACGATTCCCGTTTCTTTCAATGTTTACGGTGACTATTCGATGGGTTCCGACACAACGATAACGGGAAAAGCGCAACGCAGATATTCCACTATTAGCGATGATATATTCAAACAGTTTATCAACGACGACTTCTATCTGTACGAGGCTTATATCCCCGTGGAAGACACGGAAAGCAGCAGCAAGTTGTATGTCGAGAAAGTCAACAACGAACTTATTCTTACGCCGCTTGCGCAAGGACGTGCGACGGTTAAGCTTGGTTTTATAGATTTCGACGGAAGAAAGATAACCGTCGATTGGGTTGTCAACGTTAATCCGGAGGGTGGCAGTGCTTATGTTACGTGGCCCACTCACTACAAGATTCTTTTCTGGATAGGAATAGGTCTTGCTTGCCTTGCGATTATATTGATTCTCGTTTGGCTGTTTGTGCGTGCGTTGAGCAAGCGCAAGCAGGAAGAGAACGAAACGGTAGCGCCTACCAGCGCTTACATTATAAAGCTCAATTCGCAGATTGCGGCGTCGCAAGCACAGCAACGTGCCGTGGCGACGCAGACCACTGTCAGCAATACGGCGCAAACGCAAGTGCTTGCTCTCGGTTCGGGAAGCAGTACTGCTGCGGCAACGGGAGCTCAACCGCAGGACGGCAATACTTTGGCACTCGGCGTCGCTCCTCCGCCTATGAGTTCTAGTTTCGGTTCTTCGACCGAGAACTCTTCGACTGCGGACGAGAATACTGCGCCGCCGAAAGCTACCGCAAAAGACGATATTGCAATTCCTTTGTCCGACGACGAGTTGTTGGAAAGAATTTTCATAGAAAAATACGAGCCTCGCGGAATGGCAAGACGTTCTTTCTTCAAGAGCAAAGATTTGCAGAACCGCGAGTTGGAAAAAGAAAAGGCGCGTATCCGTGACGATGTGCGCGACGGTATGACGATTGAAGAAGCCTGCAAATCGTTGAGCGAGAGACAGTCGGCTCAAAGTTCTGTGCTTTCGGGTTCCGATGCCGTTGTTTCGGAAGAACCGAAGCAGGAAACGAGCATTCTTGCGTTGATAGGATTCGACCCCGATTCGCCGTTGATAGCGGAGGGGCTGACCGTAATCGAAGAAACGCCGGAATCGCTTTCGGAAGAAGTGGCTTTGAAGAATGCGGAGAACAGACTCGCGCGCATAGAAAAAGAACTTGAAATCGTCGAAGAACGTTTGAGCAAAACGCAGAAAGCCTTCGACAAGATGAAAGAAGCGGCTGATGACGACGAGAATACTTTGCAGCTTAAAGAAGAGTCCAATGCGTCGTTGCGCAAATCGATAGAAGATTTGGAGTTTAAGCTTGCTACGGCAAAGAACAAAGAAAAAGACAAATTGATGAAAGATATCGAAAACAAAGAGAACGTGATATCTTCCAACAAAGAAATCGTTGTCAAGTTGCAAGACGAACTCACTGCAAAGCGTGCGACTCTTGACGAGTTGAGCGGCATACTCGGCAAATACGACGAGAAGAAGCAAGCACTCGGTACCGACAAAGAAAAAGCCGTGAATGTGCGTGACGAAGCGCAGGAAAACTACAATCAAGCAATGCAGCTTTTGGAACAAGCGAAGAAAGCGCAGGAAACAAAAGAGAAGTTGGAGCGCTTGCGCCCGATGCTGGAAACCGTCAATACTTTGGACGCCGAAATCAGAGGTCTTACAAACAAGGCGGAAAAAGACGCCAAGGAGAAAGACACTTACAAGGCGGAAGTTTCCGATTTGCAAAAACAAATGCTGAATACAAATGATATTTCCGTAGTCAATGAGCTTTCGGCAAGAATGACGGAACTTAACAAACTTGTTTCGGAGTTGGATAAAGCCATTGCAACGTCAAACAAGACGAAAGCGGATAAGACCATTGCATTCAACGGCGAAAGACGCAAAGCCAACGAGTTTATCGACAAAGAAGAGTTGGAAGTGGAAGACGTTGTTAAAGAAGAAGACGACGTTATCGGCAAAATGGCGTTTGACGAATATTTGCAGAAGACTCAGCAAGACCGTGCCCAAGCGGAAGAGCAGCTTACGGTTTTACAGGCAAGCTACGACGAGTTGGTGAACGGTTACGATGCGGAAGTGATGAATATTGCCGTCAAGACGAATGCCGCAGTCAAAGAAGCCGAGGACGCTCTCGCGGAGGTTCAGGCTGAACTCGATATTCTCAATCAGAGTATGGAAACGGCGTCGGACGACGACAAGCTTATGCTTTCCATAGACCAGATGTCTTTGACCGAGAAGTTGGAACAGCATAAAACGGCATTGAACGAGTTGCAGGCTTCTGCGGCGAAAGAAAAAGTCGAATATCAGCTTGAGTACGACAATAAGCTGGAAGAGACAAAGAAGCAAATCGAAGAAGCACAAAATAATTATGACGATGCAAGCAGAAAGCTTGACGAGTCTATGAACAAAATCAATCCCTTGGATTTGATTCTTTCGGGTAGCGGCGTTATATCGCAAGACAGACAGCGAATGGAAGCCGAAAATCTGAAAAAGCAGCTCGAACTTTCCAAGAGCGCGATGGAGCAAGCAAGATTGCAAGCCAAGATGGCTCAAATGAACGCAGAGCAAGCCATTGTGGATGCTCAACGCGCTTCCGATGAGTCGAAGATGGAAGCCGAAAGATTGGCGCAGGAAGCTATTGCAAAGGCAGAAGAGGCAAGACTTGCCGCAGAGCAAAAGGCCGAGGAAGAAGCCGAAAAAGCGCGTCAGGAAATTGAAAAAGCCAAGCAGGAAGCGGAAGAGGAGAAACGTCGTGCTGCAGAAGAAGCCGAACGCATAAAGCGGGAAGCCGAAGAAGAGGCCGAACGTGCCAAGAAAGAAGCGGAAGAGCAGGCAGAACAAGCAAGACGCGAAGCCGAAGAAGAGGCCGAGCGCGCACGCAAGGAAGCCGAAGAGCAGGCGGAACAGGCAAAACGCGAAGCCGAGGAAGAGGCCGAGCGTGCACGTAGGGAAGCCGAAGAAGAGGCCGAACGCGCCAAGAAAGAGGCGGAAGAGCAGGTAGAGCAAGCCAAGAAGGCCGCGGAAGAAGAAGCCGAAAGGTTGCGCTTGGAAGCGGAAGAAGAGAAGCGTCGTGCGGAAGAAGAGGCTGAAAAAGCAAGAATTGCCGCAGAGGAAGAAGCCGAAAAAGCACGTATTGCGGCTGCGGAAGCCGAGGAGCGCGCCAAGAAAGAGGCGGAAGAAGAGGCAGCCAAGAAGCTTGCGGAAGAAAATCGTATAAAGGAAAAGATAGAGAAGAAGAAAGCTCACATTCTCGAAATGAGAACCGAATTGAGAAACATTACCGAGGAATCGGTGGCGAAAGACCTCAAAGAAAAGTTCTATAACGAGCTTATGAAGCTTGACGAGGACGAAAAGTCCACTTCCGAACTGTCCGACCTTATCAATAAATGTATGGAAGACGCCGACCACACCGCAGAAGTCTTGATGTATAAAACGCTTGCGAACAAGGCGCCGAAACGCATAGTCAAAAAAGTCACGGAAAGAATCAATAAGATTCCCAAAAAGAAAGCCGGCAGTCGCGCGGGTGCTGCGCGTAGACCGGGTGCTCGTCCGTCGAGACCCGGTGCACGCCCGTCGAGACCGGGCGCTCGTCCGTCAAGACCCGGTGCACGTCCTACGCGTCCGGGAGGAAGACCCAGACCCAGATAAGGGTGCGTTTCGTTTAAACAGTAAAATTAGGAGAAGCAAATAGAAGGCGAGGTTCAAAATGAAAGAAACAGATTTGGAGATGCAGAAACTTACTATGGATGACTCCGATTACGACGAGTATGAGGAAGAAGTCATCGACCGCGACGAGGAGTATGAAGTCGACGACGATGAGGAGTACGACGATGAGGAGTACGATGACGAGGAGTACGACGACGAAGACTATGACGACGCAGAGGAAGATTACGACGACGGCTACGACGATAATTATTACGACGAGCGTCTGAATAAAGTCCTCGACGAGTTGGCAGAGTTGAAACGCAATATGGCTAATCCGCCGGCGGTTCAAAGTCCTGCTGCGCCGTATGTTTTTCCGCAACAGCCCGTACCGTATGTAATCAACGGCGGTATGCCCGTAGTTCCGTCTTCCGGCGGCAACGAAGTGCTTATGTACAACGAGATTTCGCGTTTGCGTGACGAATTGAGCAAGACGCAGAACTCGCAGAATTTGCACGTGGAGCTGAATCGTCTCAAAGACGAAATGGAACGCGACCGCAAGTATAACGAATCGCAGTACCTCGGAGAAATCAAACGTCTTAACGAAAAGATAGAGACGTTACAAAAAAACTCCTTGGGCCCTCAAAGCGAAGATGAGGCATATTTGCCTGAACCTGCTTCTGGGGGCAATTCGGTAGACAGCGAAAGTTTTAATAAGCTTATTTCGATTAACGAGTCGATTTTGCAGAGCGCACATACGTCCGACACGCATTTTGATTCCGAGCTTGCCGACATTAAAAAGCGGTTGGCTGTTTTGGACAGCGAAGAGTTTTCCAAGACTCTTTCCGCAGTCAGAAAATTGAGTAAGAGCGGAATGGGCAGCCTTTCTCCCGAAGATATGACTGCGCTTACGGGTGAAATCACAGCACTCAAAACGGCACTGGACGGAGTCGGAAATCCGACCGTTTCTGCGCCTGAAAGCGTCAATGTAAACGATTTGCGTATTTCAGCGGATATAGCCGAACTTAAAGACATAGCTTCCGACCGTGAATCCGACGGTATAGCATTGCTTAAAAAGCTCGGCGAATTAAACCGTGCGATAGGATATTACAGCGAAGATGAAAGGGAACGCAAAGAAACCGCTCTTGTTCTTATGGATGAGTTTCTTGCGCTTAAAACAAAAGCCGACGATATGCAGTTCGGCGACCTTTTGTATGCGTTTAACGATTTTACCAAAAAAGTATCGACACTCGGAACTTCGGATGCAGTTGCTCTTGCAAGTGCTTGCGATGTTTTGGGCAACGATATTTTGCGAACCTCTCTCGACAAGCGCGGTATAGAGGAGCTGATTCGTTTTGCCGACGACACTGCGGCCTTCTCCGTCAATCGCGAAAAACGAGAGGCTTTGGATAAATATTCTGTTTTGGCGCAGCGTTTGCTTAAATGCGAGTCCGGCGAGATAGCGGAGGTCGTTCCGCAACTTTTGGAAGTCAAGTCCAAGTTACAAAGTGCGGCAAGACAGAATTCGGATTCGGCATTGGGCAAAGAGATTGTCGCGTTGTCCGCAGGTTCGACGATTGATGCAAAATTAAAAGACGAAATCGGAGTTCTGTGCTGTTTGCGTGCTTGCGATTTTGTGCGTTTTCCTCGCGTTTCGGTGGAAATCAAGGCGGAAGAGGAGAATACGATTGAATCTATGCTTGTCAAAGCGGACAGGATTTTGGACGCTTTGGCAGAGCGAGGTGCCGTTGCGGAAGAAGTTGCCGCCGATTCGGAAGAACCCGAAGCAGAAGAAGTCGTTGCCGAAACGGCAGTCAACGAAGATTTGACCGCGATTAAAGACGAAATTGTAAATTTGTGCACTGCCAAGCAGTTGGACGACGCTTTATCCGATTTAAAAAATCAATATATAAAAATCGTCAATGCTCTTGCGGCGTTGCCGGAAGGGGCGGTGAGTGCCGAAACGGCATCGGCGGTCAGCGCGATGGCGGACGAGGCGCAGTTTAATAATAACGAGCTGTCCGACCAGATGTACAATATTCGCGACGAGCTCAATAAGGCCATTCACGACGAAAACCAAATAACGCAAGATACGCTCGAACTCAAACTTGCGGACGTTTCGCAAGCGCAGAAACAGACGGCGGAAGACCTCGAATATATTAAAAACAAGTTGTCCGAAACACGCGAGCTTATAGAAAACGTTTCTGCATTGCGCGAGCAAGCGGCAGACGAGACGCAGACCGAAACCGACGGTTCGGATAACAAATTGTATGAAGACGTTTGTGAGCAATTCGACAAGCTTTACGAGGATATTTCTTCGCTTTTGACTACAACGGAAAATAATGTTGTAGACAGGCTCGGAGAATCCATAAATTCCACGATGGAGACGGTCAATGCGATTATCGATTCCATAAACGGAAATATCGACAGCATAAACTCTCTTGTGAGCGGAGTAAACACTTCTTTGGAGGGAGTGAACTCCAACTTTGATATTACAAATAATAATATCAATAATATCAATAATACTTTCGGAGACAATTTTGCCAATATTACGCTTATACTCGATGAAATCAGAGAGTACATTGCATCCGGAAATATTGCCGATTTAAAGCTTGCGATAGACGATTTGGTAGCGAAAGTTTCCGCAGATAGCGATGCGGCATTAAATGACAGATTGCGTTTGGTCGACGACGTGGCTTTCCTTCGTCAGCAAGCGGAAAGCGGCTCCGAAAGTTCGGATAATGTCGTATATGACGAGCTGATTCAAATGCGCGACAATATAACTCGCGACTTGAATGTACTTGCCGATACGCTTTCCGGACTCAATATAGACGAAATGCGCGAAAACGTGTCTATGATTAAAGACACGGTGGACATTTTGGCTTCCGACACTACGATAGGTATGGTCGGAGAGGATATCGTAGAGCTTAAAGAGAGTAACCGTGTTTTGAACGAGACTGTCGAGCGGAATGCGGCCGTTCAAGAAGAGTTTGTTTCCGCAATGCGCGATGATTTGGCGTTTATTCGTTCTAAGCTTGACGAACAGCGCGAATCTGCCGAAACTGCTGTTACGGTAGGAGATGTTTATGACGTTTTGGCTTCGGTAAACGAAAAGCTTGATGCCGTCACGGAGGACGAGCATCAGGATGCGCAGACCGTTTTGAACATCTTGGAAGAAATAAAAGAGCAGCTTCATCTCAAAGAGCTTGAACCGAGCATAGAAGGCGTTACGGGCAGCGAAGCGGAAAAACAGACGCTTTTGAACGAGATTGCCGAAGTTCGCGAGAGACTTGCGGGATTGGAAGGCGTTTCGAGAGAGCAGAGCGACGCTACGCTGGTGCAACTCGGTCTCATCAACGATGAGCTTGCGGAGTTGAGAGAGGGTATATCCGTCGGCGAGCCGACAGACGCAAATTCGGAAACTTTGTTAACCGATATTTCCGACCGTATAGAGCTTTTGTCGCAAAGTGTGGCGGATGTTTCGCAATTGCCTACGGTTATGGCAGATATCGCCGAAATCAAGAATGCATTGATTGAAAATGCCGCGATGGCGGAAAGCGACGGTATTTCGGATATTATGCAGACCGTCAACGATATGAGTGACCGCGTCAAAGATTTCGCCGAAAGAATGGAACTTGCTTCTTTGGAAATCGACAGCATACCGCTTGTGCTTTCCGAACTCGGCGAGGTCAAGGAATCTCTTTTCGAAATCAAGGAAAGGCTTGCTTCTTTCGAGGGTATTGGAAACGTGTCAGACGAAAGTTCGGCAGAGTCCGATATTGCGAGCAGGCTGGATAGGTTGAATGATAAGACCAATGAGCTTATAGAGCGTAGCGAGAGCGGCACTGGCGTTGTTTCCGACGAATCTTTGCGCGAGGTCACGGGAGAGATTGCCGAGATTCGCGAGAACTTGTTCTCCGATTACGAAAGAATCAAGGAAGATATTTCGTTTATCAGAAATCAAATCGAATTGAATGTAGAGGAATCGGACGATACGTCGTTGGATTTGAATGATGACGAGGATTTAAATACGATACTCGAAGAACTTGCCGAAATCAAAGAAAAGCTGTCGGCAGGCGACGAATACGATGTTATGGCCGAGATTCTTTCCTTGCGCGAGGATTTGAAGATATCGCGTTTGACGGAATCGGGCGAAGTCGGCGGAGAACTGGAAATCGTCAAGTCCGATATGGACGAAAAGAACGACCTGCTTTTGGAAGAAATCAGGAGTTTGAGAAGCGATTTGTCGGAAATTTCCGGCGAGAAAGGAGAACCTACCGGTGACGAGCTTAATATGGTTCTCAATGAAATAGTGTCTTTGCGCGACGAAATTCAGTCTTATAAAGATGAATTGAATGCGCGTCCGATTGTTACCGATAATACCGAATCGGTTGTGGAAAGACCCATATCGGGAGAAAGCGAAAATTTTGCGGCTGTCCTCGATGAACTTTCCGATATGCGCAGTGCCCTTGCCGATTTCAAGGAAGAGACGAGAGAGAATCGCGTTGAAGAAATCGAGCCTATAAAAGACAGCATAGAAAGTCTGCGCGACGGACTCGATGAAATCAAAGATATGATTAGTCGTCGCACTTCGTTGAATACGGAAGCAGCCGACAGCGGCGACGGAAATGTTGCGGCGGGGTCGGAACTCGACGTAGTGCTGAACGAGCTGATAAATCTGAAACAGGAGTTCGAGGACGTTCGCAGTCAGTTGAGCGAAGAGATACAAGCGGTCGGGGATTCCGTTTACGGAGAGAGCGACGGCTTGGCGGAAGACGAGAGCCGTGGCTATGACGAAATTCTTGCGGCTATCGAGCAATTGAAAGCTACGAGAATAGTTGGCGACGGAGACGACGGTACGCTCAATATTTTGAGTGAAATGTTGCTTTTGCACAGCGAGCTCAACGATATCAGAAGCCTTTTGGGGTCGGGCGTCGAAACGAAGTCAGAATCCGACACCGTGAATGCGGTATCCGATTACAGCGAGGTGTTGTCGCAGCTTGCGGAAATCAAAGAACAGCTTGCCGACAGACCTCAATATCGTGAAAGTGCCGATGACGTCGTTGCCGAAGACCGAGCGGACAGCGGTTTGCGCGAAGAACTTGCGGAAATCAAGCAGTTGCTTATGAGGCAGAATGCTGCGGAGCGTGACGAAGAAATCGAGATGCTTCGCGACGAAATTGTCGGTTTGCGCGAAGAGCTTTCGGGAATGGGAGCTGTCGAACGCTCGGATGACGGTATGTCGGCGGAGATTTACGGGTTGAGAGAAGAAATAGCTTCGCTTAAAGAGCAGCTTTCGGCTCGCGGCGAGGTGACAGAATCCGAGCCTGATATGTCTGTTATGACGGAAATAATGTCGCTTCGTGAAGAAATAGCGTCTTTGAAAGAGCAAATGGTCGGACTTCCCGTAACATCGACGACATCGTCCGAACCCGATATGACTTTGTTGACCGAAGTTATGGCATTGCGCGAAGAAATCGGAGAGCTTAAAGGTTCGTTTGCCGCGCCCGATTCGGATATGGCTGAAACGGTGGCGCAGATAAGAGAGGACGTCCGCATAATGAAGGATGAACCGGATTTGAGTGCGCTCAACGAAGTTCTTGCTTTGCGCGACGAATTCCAGGCAATGAAAGACGAAATCGCGAACCGAAATGCTTCGGGCGAAACCACGAAATCGGAAGAAGAAATTCTTTCCGAAGTACAGTCGTTGCGTGACCAATTGTTTGCCATCAGTATGGCTAATGTAAACGACGGTTCGTCCGATAAAGTTACGTATGAGAGCTATAACAATATAATACTCGATGAGATAACCGCTTTGCGCGAAGAGCTGAATGCATATAAGGCAAGCGATACGGCAAGCGCAGTTATGGACGAGATTGCCGAAATCAAGCGCTCGATAGCAGCACAGACAGCTGACGAAAGCGAGCTTATGACGCAGCTTTCCAAACTCAAAAGTGATTTGGAGGCATTGAAGAATAACGACGCAAAAGATGCAACGAACAATGCCGTGCTTGCCGAGTTGGCAAATCTCAAAACGGAGCTTACCAATCAGCGCGAAGCCGATTTGACGACATTGAACTTTATGTCGGAAATGGCGCACCTCATCGAACGTCAAAACCAATATATCAATCAAAGTGCCAACTCCAAAATTACCGATGAAATCGAAAGTTTGAAAGCGGAAATAGCATCTTCGCTTGCGGCGCCTTCGGCGGAGACGTCGGCAATTATGAGCGAGATTATGAAGCTGAAAGAGGAGTTGTCGCAAGATTCCGACAGAAATATCGACAATCAGACTATTCTCGACGAACTTGCAAAGCTCAAAGACGAGATTTCGATTGAGAAACCGTCAAGGCAAAACGAGCTTGTTTTGGAAGAAATAGCAAGACTCAAAAACGAATTGAGTTCGCTTTCCGACAAGAGCGGGCAAGAAGGAAAAGACGTCAGCGTCGAAGAAATTTCCCAGACTATAAGCGACTTGAAAAACGAGCTTACGCAAATTGCCGATATTGTCGGCGACGAAGATAAGCCGAAAAAAGCACCTGCGCGCCGTCAGACGTCCAAATCGTCCGGCAGTTCGAAAAAGAGCACGGCGAAAAAGGGCAGTCGCGGTAAATCGACTGCTAAAAGCACGGGAGCCCGTTCGACTGCCTCAAAGAAAGCCGCACCGAAGAAATCGCAGAAAACAACTTTGAGCAGCGATGAATTGCTGTCTAAAATCGATGCGGTGTCTTTGGAGATTCCGCACAGTGCGCCGTCGAATGACGACGAAGTTGTGCTCGGTCTCGACCCCAATTACGTTCCTACGTCGGACACGCGCGACGAACTCGACATTGCAAGCAAGCTTGCAAAACAAGTAGCGAATAAACTGATTATGGAAGAGCTTGTCGAACAGCTCGGAGACGGAGGTGTGCCTGAAAACGAGGTCGAAGAAATAGTCAAAGATATTCTTCCGCAGGAGTTCAGCACTATAATGATTGAAGAACAATCGGACCAAGTGCGCAGACTTGCAAACTCGCTTGTTCTCGATAAGCTTCGTGCGCGTTTAAAGGGAAGAAAAGACGAAGAATAATGCACAGTTGATTTAAAAAGTAGCGATTGATTGCAATCGCTACTTTTTTTGTATAGTTACGATTTTATGCAATATAGCCAATTTATTTACTTTCGAAATCACGACGGCGCGGCGTTTCCTATTGCCGTGAAATAAGGTCAAAGGTAACATTTTTTAAAGTTATTCCATACATTGTAGTATCACAGCTACGGTGGTGAAAAATGGATAAATTTATCGTAATGGGCGGTAATCGTCTGAACGGAGAAATTACTTTACACGCGGCAAAAAATGCGGTTTTGCCGTTGTTGTCGTGTTGCATTTTATGCGACGAAGAGATTGTTTTGCAAGATTGTCAGCCGCTTTCCGATGTGAAGAAAATGGCGGAAATAATTGTACGAATGGGAGGAAAGGCCTTTTTCGAAAACGGTGATTTGCACGTAAATTGTTCCGACGTCAAATCGCTGGCAATAGATGCGAAGCTGACCAAAAGCATTCGCTCTTCGATTTTTATGTTAGGTTCGCTGTTGGGGCGTTTCGGTCGGGCGGAAGTTTCTTATCCCGGCGGGTGCGAAATAGGTAAACGTCCGATTGATATACATATAGCAGGTCTGAAAAATCTCGGTGTGGATGTGAAGGAAACGGAGATTTACATAGAATGCAATGGCACAAATCTTCACAACGGAATCGTGGAGTTGAGTATGCCTAGCGTGGGTGCCACCGAAAATATGATTATGGCGGCAGTACTTACGCGCGGAAAAACAATAATAAAAAATGCCGCACGAGAGCCTGAAATCATTGATTTGCAGAACTTTATAAATGCAATGGGCGGCAAAGTCGAAGGCGCGGGCGGAAGCATCGTAACCGTGGAAGGCGTCAACCGATTGCACGGTTGCAAATTTCGACCCGTAAGCGACAGAATAGCGGCGGGCACTTATCTTGTTATGTGTGCGACTTGCGGCGGTGAAATAGCGCTTAAAAACTGTGACACATTCGGACTTAATTCCGTAATCGA
This sequence comes from uncultured Christensenellaceae bacterium, assembly GCA_910588155.1. GTDB lineage: Bacteria > Bacillota > Clostridia > Christensenellales > Pumilibacteraceae > MGBC157735. The sequence goes on along the minus strand of CAJUPB010000004.1, from coordinate 6,974 downwards.
AGTTTTAAAATCCTGCGGATGCAGGGTGAAGGAAGAGAAAGATATGGTCCGTCTGACTTCCGACGGAAAGTTGAAAAATGCTGCTTTGCTGCGGACGGGACCGTTTCCTGCTTTTCCGACGGATATGCAGCCGCAGTTTTGCGCTGCACTCGCTACTGCCGACGGCGTATCGCTTATAGAAGAAACGATGTTTGAAAATCGGTTTAAATACATAAATCAATTGGAGATTATGGGCGCGGATATTGCCGTAGACAGCCGTCGTGCGCTTATTACGGGCGTAAACGAGCTGAACGCAAATATTATCGAAGCAGAAGATTTGCGCGGCGGTGCGGCGCTTATAACGGCCGCACTCAAAGCGGAGGGAGTGTCGACGATATACGGCGTGGAGCATATAGACAGAGGATATTACAAGATAGAGGAAGAACTCACGGGGCTTGGTGCCGACATAGTGCGGGTGAGCAAATAAATTATTTTTTTAAAAGAAAAATAATTGCTTGATTTCTATTTCGTATTTTGTTATAATTATACTATGCGGAATAAAAAGCTTATTGTCGTTTTGATAGTGGTTTGCAGTATTACGCTGTTGGTTGTTCTCAATAGCGTAATATTTTCCGTACAGAATGTTACGACATATTGTTTTAATGCTCCTTACGACGAAGCTTTCAGCAATGAGATAATTCAAAAAAGCGGTATTAAAAAAGGCGGAAGCATTTTCACTCTCGATAAAGACAAGGTAACCGATACACTGACGTCGGGTGTACCAGATATCAAGATAATCAATATCGAGAAAAAGTTTCCAAACACCGTGTCAATCAATTTTGTCAAGGTATTCGAATATCTGCGCATCGAGCAGAACGGAAAGTATTACTGCTGTTCCAACGACGGACGTATATTGCGAATTCTCGACAGTATAGAGAACGAAGACAAGCTTATCGAGTTGAGAGTCGGTCCTATCAAGGAAGTGAACGAGGGAGACAAATTTGCTTCCGATTCTTCTTCGGAAGTTGCGATTACGACGGAACTGCTTTCTGCATTGGAACGGTTGGACGTTTACAGAGAAGCGGTGGAGCTTATAGATTTTATCGACATAAGAAAGAGTCAGTTTGTTTTTGTTAAAATGCATTCCGGCGTTATGTTGGAATTGCAAGGCACCGGAAACATTACTATGAAGCTGCGTATGGCTCTTACCGTTTTTGACAACAAGTATGAGTGGAGAAACAGCGGAACGATTATAGTTCCCGACGGAGACGGTGAAAGGGCGTCTTGGAGTCCCGAATCGCGTTACGATAAAATTATGGGTAAACTGTGAATTAGAATCCTTGACATATAAGAGCATTGATTATATAATAAATACATATACGATTCATTAGGAGAAAGAAGTGACAAGGGACGTTGCCGTACTTGATTTCGGTTCAGGGAAAATCACCGTTTTTATAGGAGAGCGCGGTGTAAATAATACCATAAACATCATCGGTATGGGTGAAGCCAATTATGCCGGTTTTTTCGAAGGAGAGTGGATAGAGCCCGAACAGCTCGGAATGGCTGTGAGTATGGCTGTTTCCAATGCCGAAACGAATTCCAGAACGAAAATCAAGCATTTGTATATAGGCGTTCCGGGCGAGTTTTGTCGTTCCGTTTGCCGCAATGTAAGTTTGTCGCTTAATAAGAAGCGCAAAATTACCGATGCGGATGTTGACGCATTGCACGAGCAGGGCGACACGTTCAAGCTTTATCCGGATTTGGAACTGATTAACAGTCAGCCCATATATTATACCGTCGATGACGAGAGAAGACTTATTCAACCCGTAGGGTTGTCGTCAACCAAACTCGGAGGTTTTATTTCTTACATTTTTGCGGAAACCGTTTTCACGGAGTACGTGGGAAACATAATGAAAGAAATAGGTATCGAATCGACGGAATATGTTTGCAGTATGCTTGCCGAGACCTTGTTCTTGTTCGACGGAACGGAGCGCGACAGATGGGTGGTTTTAGTCGACGTCGGGTACACAACGACTAACGTTGTGGTTGCGAGAGGCGACGGAATCGTGTCTATGTATAATTTCTCGGTCGGGGGCGGACATATTGCCGGCGACCTTGCAACGGAACTGAATATTCCGTTTACCCAAGCGGAAAGCTTGAAGCAAAAAATCGTGCTTTCGCTTAATATGGGCGACGAGGATGTTTATTCTGTAAATACATCGCGCGATACGGTGGAGAACTTCCCCGCAAAAGAGGTGAACCGCATTGCTACGGAGCGCATCAAAATGATTGCCAAAACCATAGAAAAGTGTTTGAGCGAATGCAAGTATGATTTTCCCGATTATATCCCGTATCACTTGACGGGAGGCGGAATCAGCTATATTAAAGGGGCGCGGGATTGTATGTCGCGCTTCCTCGGAAAATCGGTACAGACGGTTGCTCCGTCATTGCCTCAATACAACAGACCGCACTTATCGAGCAGTCTCGGATTGCTGGATATGGTGCTAAATCAACAGGCCCCGTCAAAGAAGAAAGGCTTTTTCGGAAGATTATTCGGAAACTAAATCAGATTTTTTACACACGTCAGGAGGGATTCCTTATGCAGATACCATCGAGAGACAGCGCAAGTTCGCCCACAATTATAAAAGTCGTCGGAGTCGGCGGAGGCGGAGGAAACGCCGTAAACAGAATGATAGACGCCAATGTCAAGAGCGCGGAGTTTATTGCGCTCAACACCGATTTGCAGGCTTTGAATATGTCGAGAGCGCAGCGCAGAATTCAAATTGGCGCCAAGCTTACCCACGGTCAAGGCGCCGGAGCAAATCCCGATATCGGCGAAAAAGCGGCTTTGGAAAGCAAGCTTGCCATTGCTGACGCAATCGAGGACGCGCATTTGGTTTTCGTTACTGCGGGTATGGGCGGAGGAACGGGTACCGGTGCCGCGCCCGTTGTGGCGAGTATAGCCAAAGAAGCGGGCAAGCTTACCATCGGCGTGGTGACGAAGCCGTTTGCTTTCGAGGGAAAGTTCAGAAGCGACTATGCCGAAATCGGCATCGCCAATCTTATGAAAGTGGTAGATGCTTTGGTTATTATTCCCAACGAGAATCTTTTGAAAGTTGCGCCTCATATTCCTATGGTGGAGGCTTTTAAATTTGCCGACGATGTTTTGCGTCAGGGAATACAGGGGATAAGCGATTTGATTGTTACGCCCGCAATGATAAATCTTGATTTTGCCGACGTGCGCACTATAATGAGCGATAAAGGTCTTGCTTATATGGGTATAGGACGAGGAAAAGGCGAAAACAGAACCACGGAAGCCGTTACTATGGCTGTCAACAGCCCGCTTTACGAGACGTCGATTGAAAATGCGACAAGCGTTATCGTCAATGTTATGGGCGGTTCCGACGTTACGTTGGCGGAAGTCAACGAAGCTACGGAACTTATTCGCGGAGTAATAAGTCCGAATGCAAATCTGATTTTCGGAGCGGATATGAGACAGTCGCTCGATTCGGAAATTGTGGTTACTATTATTGCGGCAGGCTTTCCCGCACCCTCGGATAAAGTAGAGCAACCGCAGGCAAAGCCGACGCTTACTCAACAGCCGAATCAAAATAGCGGTTGGCAAAACGGATGGGGCACGCGCGGTACGTATCCCGCACAGCAGCAGGGAGAATCCCGTCCTGTGTACTCACCGAATCCTGCGCGCAGGAATGATATGCCAACTCCGCGTCCTTACGGGGATGAAAGTGTTCCCGACAGCAGGGTGCGTCCGTCAAACGACGATATTCCCGATTCCAGAATAAGACCGGTGGGCGGAAATGTACCGCCTTGGTATTCCAAGATAATGGACAAGAATCGCAAACAGTAATAAAGATTGTAATTGCTTCCAATCGGCGAAAGTTCTTTCGCCGATTTTTCTTTTTATTCGACGAAAGGTAAGATTATTCGTTTTTTCGTTGATTTATAATTAGAGAATGGACGTTTACATAGAGGTTGTCATAATAGATAATTTTTCGATTACTTTTTTATTGTCGAAGTTGTCGTATTATATGCTCGGAGAAGCGGGCAAGTTATGGCGAATATTGGCAGCGTCCTTTATCGGTACCGTTGTCGCTGTTTTCTATCCGTTTATCAGAGGGATTTGGTCCGTGCTTGCAAAAATAATATGCGGCTTGATTATGTGTTTTTTGCTTTTTAAGCCCAAAAAACTGCTTCGCGGTTCAGTGATATTTTTTTTGCTGACATTTGTGTTCGGCGGCGCACTGTTCGCAGTGGGATATTTTATTCACGGCTCTGTGGAAAAAGCGCTGACGCGGCCGCTTGTCGGCATACCGATAGGCGTTATCCTTTTGTGTGCATATTTGATTTTTGTCGTAATAAAATCGATTGTGAAAAAAATGCGAAAAAGTCGGGACGTCAAAAACTTTTTGTATGATGCCGAAATAGAAATATTCGGTACAAGCGTTAAGTGCAAGGCGTTTTTGGACAGCGGGAATCGCCTATATGACGACGGAAGCGGTATGCCGATTGTTATCGCTTCCGTTAGTACGCTGTCACAGGCTTTGAGCGACGAACTTATGACGAGTTTGGTAATCGGAAAGATAAAGGACTTTAAAAACGCGCATTATGTTGATTACTCGACCGTGGGCGGAAAGTCGAAGATGTTTGTATTTCAACCGGACGGGCTGGTGGTCTATAACGGGGACAAGAAGAATATAATAAATGATGTAATGCTGGGAGTGGTTTTCAAACGAATTTCCGATGCGGAAAGTTACGGCTTGATTTTAAACCCGGCAGTAATGACAGGAGAAGGAATATGTTAAAAAAGATAGTGGAAAACTTTTTGGAGCTTGTGTTCGGCAAAAGCGTATCCGACAATGTTTTGTATTATATAACTTCCGGAGAAGCGCTGCCAACGCCGTTGACGCCGGAAGAGGAAGTTGCGGCATTGGACAGACTTGCGCGCAGAGACGAGGGCGTCAAAGCAACGTTGATAGAACGCAATTTGCGTCTTGTCGTTTATATTGCCAGAAAATTCGACAATACGGGTGTGGACCAAGAAGACTTGGTAAGTGTGGGAACAATCGGATTGATTAAAGCGGTAAACTCTTTTAATCCCGAAAAGAAAATAAAGCTTGCCACCTATGCGTCAAGATGTATAGAAAACGAAATACTTATGTATCTGCGCAGAGTGGTCCGGCTCAAAATGGAGGTATCACTCGACGAGCCTTTGAATGTCGATTGGGAAGGCAACGAACTTTTGATGAGCGACATATTGGGAACAGAACCCGACCTTGTAAGCAAGAACCTCGAAACAAGTGTGGAAAAACAGCTTTTATGGAATGCAATCGACAAACTGAACAAACGGGAAAAAGAGATTATGCAAATGCGATTCGGTCTTGCCGGCGGCGAGGAAAAGACACAGAAAGAAGTGGCTGACAAACTCGGAATTTCGCAGTCTTACATATCGCGTTTGGAGAAGAAGATAATATTCAGATTGAGAAAGGAGATAGCCAAAACTATGTAAAAAAGTGCGCCCGTTAAAGGCGCACTTTTGTCAGTTCATATTTTTTTTCAGAAGCGAGATTGCATTTTTTTCCAAACGTGATACTTGTGCTTGCGAGATGCCTATTTCTTCCGAAACTTCTATTTGAGTTTTGCCTTCGTAAAAGCGCAGCAAAAGTATTTTTCTTTCGCGTTCCGAAAGCTTTGTCATCGCTTCGGATATAGAAACGCCCGTTATCCACTTTTCGTCGCTGTTTTTCACGTCGCTTATCTGGTCCATAATCATAACCGTTTCATTGCCGTCGTGATATACCGGGTCGAACAGCGACACTGGGTCCGAAATTGCATCCATAGCGTAAACGACATCTGAAACGGGAATATTCATTGCCGCGGCAATGTCGTCGAGAGATGCTTCCGAGTTGGAATCGGTTTCGATTTGCTGACGAGTTTGAAGAACTTTATAGGCGGTGTCCCTTATCGAGCGGCTTACTCTGACGGCAGAGCTGTCTCTCAAAAAACGGCGAATTTCACCTATTATCATAGGCACGGCATAAGTTGAAAATCTTAAATTCAGAGAAGTGTCGAAGTTTTCCATAGCCTTTATAAGTCCTATAAAGCCGACTTGAAATATATCGTCTACACTTTCCTTTTTTCCTCCGAAGCGCTGAACTATGCTTAATACCAAACGCATATTCGCCATCAAGAATTCTTCGCGCGCAAATTTGTCTCCCGCGTGTATTCTGTTTAACAGTTCTATCGATTCTTTGTGTGAAAGTTTTGGCAGAGTGGAAGTATTCACTCCGCAGATTTCGACTCTTGCAGACATAACATACCTCTTTGTTTTGGTATCTGTATTTTGCACAACTCGAATCGGTATTTATACCTGCCAATCCATTTATGTCGCAATTTTTGTCGAAAACGGGCATATATATAATTCGAGGTGTCGGTATGACGGAAATCGGAGAACTGTCGTTTTGCGAGTTACGCTCGAAAGAGGTTGTAAACGGAGTTGACGGGCGGCGACTTGGAAGAATAGTCGACATTATATTTGCTTCCGACGGAGGAAACGTTCGCGGCATAATAGTGCCATACAATCGCCGTGCGATTTTTTTTAAAGCGCAGGACGTGTTTATTCCGTGGGAGTGCATTAAAAAAATAGGCGAGGACGTCATCATAGTGGAGCTGAACGGTTTTCTCGGAAAACCTTCCAAGAGACACGAACCCGTTCGATGTGCGCCGCCGCAAATTCCGGAGCCGCCGCCTCCTCCGCCTTGTTCTCCGCCGCACGGCACGGAAGGCAAAAAACCGAGCTGTGACGATTGTGCGCCCGATTGCGACAGGAAGTGCGAGAAGTGTATGCTTTTCGATTGCGAATACCGCTGGAATGATTTTACCAAGAATTCTTCCGGACGTGGTCCCGGCGTATATGTGGACATGAAAAGTCAAGTAAATAAATAGAATTTTTGGAAAAATATTTTCAATAAAACAAA
>CAJUPB010000003.1:107082-178276 GCA_910588155.1 uncultured Christensenellaceae bacterium | reverse complement strand
TAGGCAAAGAAACTTAACCAAATAACTACATTGTCCATTTGCGCATATTAGTAAATTGATATGCGGCAAATGCGGCAATAAAATGACGGGCGTTAGTGCAATGAGCAAAAACAAAACGCTACACAACTATTACAAGTGTGTAGGCGTTACAAAGCATACTTGCGACAAGCGGACGATACGCAAGCAATTTATTGAGGACGAGATTATATCTGCCATTACGGGCGACGGCACGGAGCGAAACAAGTACGGCGTTTTGACCGACGAGTTTATAGATATGGTTGCCGCCGAAACCTATACGCTTATACAAGCGGCGCGGAACGACAGCGAGATAAAGCGGCTTGAAAGTTTAGTCGCGGACAACCAAAAGGCTATCGACAATCTTATGCAAGCGTTAATGCACGGCAAGGCAACCGACATTATACTGTCGCAAGTGGAGCGGTTAGAGAACGAAAACAAAGAATTTGCGGACACCGTTGCAACGGAAAAGGCAATGCAAATGAAATACAGCTATTCGGACATTCGCAAATGGCTGTTGCATTTCCGCACGCTGGACTATTCAAAGACCAAACACCGCAAGGAGCTAATCAATATCTTTATTTATCGCATAGTGCTTTACGACGATAAAATGAAAGTGTTATTCCACTTGAAAGGCGGGCAGAAAGAGGAACTGTTATTGAATTTGATTTTCCCCGACTACCCCGACGGCAACGGCGAAAACGAGAGCGAAACCGAACAAAGCGCAAAAGAAAAAGAAGCCGATAAATCGACTTCTCTTTCGGGGTGTTCTTATACCCCTCGTCTGGTGACCCTATCGGGAATCGAACCCGAGTTACCGCCGTGAAAGGGCGATGTCTTGACCGCTTGACCATAGGGCCTTGTATTGCCGCCGAACCGAAACTCGGCGGCGCTTTTTGCTGGTAGCGGCAGTTGGGCTCGAACCAACGACCAATCGGGTATGAACCGAGTACTCTAGCCAACTGAGCTATGCCGCCAAATGCTTGATAATTATAACAGATTATCAAGCGATTTGCAACTGTTTAATGCCATATAAACAAAAATATTTTCGTAATCTTTTTCAATACTTCGGCAATTAGAAGCTGGCTTTATAATCAGACAGCGAGTGAAACGTGTTTACCGTCCTTTCGAGACTTGTGCCGTAGGAGGCTTCGACGATTTGCACGGGAACTTTGTATGTGCTTATATGCGGAGAAACGGCAAAGGGTTTTGCGGAATAATAAACATTTATCGGAGGTCCGGACTTGTCTTCTCCGAGAGATATTTGCGTAGGATAGCATTCGGTTTCCAAATAACCGCCCTCGTTTTTTTCCAGCCCGTACTGTTTTTCGCCGACATATTTATTGAGCGAAAGCTTGTTTTTTTCGCTTGCCACGGTTATGCGCATCGAACGCACGCCGCGATTGTAAATGAAAGCGTCAGCCGGAGTGTAGAGTATAAAACTTTGACTGCCTTTTTCGATGACGGCGGAAAAGGCTCTGACCGCAAAAAACAACTGCTCGTTATCGAACACTTGACCGCTTGCATTTACGGTACTGCTTAACGGCTCGCCGCTTCTTTCCGTCCATTTAAACGTCGCCGCATTGTCGGAATAGGAAACGTCGAGCGAGTAGCTGTTGTTTTCTTTGCCTTCGCGCGACTCTTGCACGACGGTTTTTTTGGAGGAAACGGGCAGAAGATTGGTCTTGGAAAATATGACTTCGCTTTCCGCACGGTCGGTTTTACCCGAATCGATACCGTTTGCTTCGTCGGTATTATACCGAATGACTGCCGACGTCGTAAGCTTGGCTTTGCCGTCCCCGGCTTCTTCCAAAGTGAACGAGAGCGAACCTTCGGCAAGCAGTTTGTCTTTTACCGAAATGCCTTCCTCGACTTTCATAAGGTATTTTTCCGTTTTAAAATCCAAACGCTCGTAAAGCGTGGGCATATCCCAAGGCATAGGCGAGTCCAGCACGGCGGATACGGTTGCCCCGCAGCCTCCGAGTGTAAACGCGAGAACGGTTGCCGCCAATGCGGCGGCGAGTGCAAACAATTTCTTTTTCATTGAAACAGACCTCGTTTCGGACAGTTATTTTTAACAAGTATACCACAAATCGCTTGATTTATCAACTCAAATCAATGTACAATATACAAATGGAAGCGGAAATTATAAGCGCGGATTCGTTTATATCGGCTTTTGACGACTGTATGCGCCGCGTCGAAAAACGAAAGATTGACCTCGGAAAAAGGACGGTTGTGATTGTTCCCGACAAATATACGCTGTATGCCGAGCGCAGACTGTTTCTCGGCGGCGGCGCGTTTGACGTGGAAGTCGTGACATTCAGTCGCCTGCTGTCCAAATGCGGTGTGCGCCCCCGCGGATATATCTCCCGATTCGGCGCGGTTATGTTGCTCCGTAAACTGATAGGGGACGGGGAGGAATTGAAGTGCTTTGACAAAAGTGCGCGCTTTATCGGTTTCGCGGATAAAATTTACGACACGATAGCGCAGCTCAACGCTTCGGGAGTCACGCCGGAAATTCTTTCGGAAACCGATTCGAGCGATGCTGCGTTAAAAGCCAAAACGGACGATTTAAGACTTTTGCAACAAAAGTATAACGATGCGACAAAAGATAAATATACCGATTCGTCCGAGCTGCTGCGACTGCTGCCGGAGGCGGTTTTGAATTGCGACTATCTCGATTCGGCAGTCGTTTACGTGCTGAATTTCGACCGTCTGACGGCGCGTCACAGAGCGGCGATAAAAGCCGTCGAACAAAAGGCGGAAAAAGTTTACGTTTACGACGTAGCGCAAAAAAGCGACGCGAAACTGAAACGCAATAAAAGAATAATCGTCTATTCCGCTCCCGATTTCGAAACCGAGCTGAAATCGGCGGCGGCGCGTATCTGTGCCGGTGTATACGAAAACAATCTCAAATATTCCGATTTCTGCATTGCCGTTTCGAATATCGATTACAATATCGTATCGCGGGTATTGAGCCAATACGGAGTCCCGTTTTCTCTGGACAGAAAATACCCTCTTAAAAATCATCCGAAAGCCAGATTCGTAATGTGCGCATTGGTTGCGGCGGACGGACGGCTGTCCAGAGTAAAATTGATTGCGCTGTCCAAAAACTTTCTGACGGGCATAACCGCATCGCAGAGCGCGGCTTTCGAGAATTATTGCAATCGCCGCCGTGTGGATTACAAGGGCTTTCTTTCTGAATTCGAGGACGAACCTGCCGAAAGCGCCAGAAAGAAACTGACGGAAATAATATTGCCGCTGTCCGAACGTTTGCATACATATATGACCGCGACCGAATTTGTCGATGCGGTGAAATCCCTTGCGGAAAAAGCGGAAAAGCTCGACGCATTGCCGACGGCGGACGAGGCGGTGGACCTCGTTGCCGCAGGAGATAAGCTGGACGAGATAATAGACTTGATGGACGAAATTATGGGACAGGGAACATTCCCCCTGCAACTGCTGATTGCGACTTTGAAAGAGGGTATAGACAGTCGGGAAATATCCGTTCTGCCCGCGCTTGCCGACAGCGTGACGATTGGACAGCCCGCGCTGTTTCGCGGACAAAAGTTCGCAAAAGTGTTTGTCTTGGGCTTCAACGAAGGCAGCTTGCCGATAGTTACGCAAGACTGCGGCATAGTGACCGATGCGGAAATAGACCGATTGGAAAGAGCGGGAACGCTTATCGAACCGAAAACGGAGGAAGTGAACGAGCGCGCAAGAAGCGAGTTGCTGCATTTAATAGACGGCTGCGACGATTGTTTTTTGTCTTACGCCGCGTCGGACGGAAGCTCGGGACAGGCGGCGCTTTTGACGCTGATTGCCCGCGAAAACGCCGAACGGTGCGACATATCTTTTGCATCGTACGAAAGAGAGCGCGACGCGCTGTATTACGGGGAAAATCCGTTGCTGTTGGAAAGACTCGCCTGTTGCAAGGGGGCGGCGAAAGAACTGTTTGCAAGCGGGTTGAACCGCCCTTTCCGTCCGCCGTATATGTCGGAACTTGCACGGGTGCTGAAAGAGGAAGCCGACGGACTCTTGAAACAGACCGACGACGACTTCGTATTGGAAAAACCTTACGACATATTTTTCCGCAAAGGTACGGCTTACATATCGCAGTTGCAAACGTTTTTTCTGTGTCCGTACCGTCATTTTTTGGAATACGGACTCGGACTCAAAGAGCGCGAGGACGGGACGGTCACGCCGAAAGACGTCGGTATAATTTTGCACAAGGTTGCGGAAGTATTCGCGGGCGAGGGCAGGTTCGACACGCCGGGAGATAGAGCCGTCGGAATTTTCGACAGACTTTTGAAAAACGAAATGAAAGATTTTGCGGACTTGCCGCAAAACAAATTGAATCGGCTGAAAAACGAAAGCAAACGTCTTTGCGAAACGATAGCCGCGCAATTGACGCGTTCCGACTATGAGACGGTGGGGCAGGAAGCAATGTTTTCTTCCAAAAAAGGCGCGGCATTCGAAGCCCCCGAAATCACTCTGAAAAGCGGTGCGAAAATAGCCGTCGTGGGTGTTATGGACAGAGTGGACGCCTGCGGTAAAACCGCGCGCGTGATTGATTACAAAACCGGATATATCGGCGGAGCATTAAAAGCAGAAAAACTGTATTACGGAACGAAGTTTCAGTTGCAGTTTTACTGCTCGGTTTTGCGCGATAACGGCTATGACATAGGCGGAATGTTCTATTTCCCCGTAGGCGGCGATTGGGCTGACGGAAGCGAGTATTGCCGAATGACGGGCATTTTCGATTCCGATACCGACGGAATCGTCGCAATGGACAACGCATTGAAAGACGGCGGGGCTTCCGAGCTTTTCAACGCTACGCTGAAAGTCGACAAAAAAGGCGAGCTAACTCTTTCCCGCAACGGTTCGGCTTTTCCGAAAGAGCAGTTGGCGGCAATATGCGATTATGCCGAAAAAATTTTTTACAGCGGTATAGACGACATAGACGACGGCTTCATAATGCCGTTGCCGCACACGGAAAGCGGACGGCTTGCCTGCGAGTTCTGCCCGTATGCGGTCGTATGCTTGAATCACGACGTCGCGCCGCGCGCCTGCGGCGGCGACTGCAAATCGGCGGTGACGAAAACGGAGGACGGCGGCAATGGAGTTTAACGAAAATCAGCTTGCGGCAATAGAGACGACAGGGACGGATATACTCGTTTCCGCATCGGCAGGAAGCGGCAAAACCGCCGTTATGATAGAGCGCGCTCTGCGTCTGATTGAAAGCGGCGCGAAGATAGACAGAATGTTGATTGTCACTTTCACGAAAGCGGCGGCGGTCGAAATGAAGGCGCGTCTGTTTTCCCGCCTGTGCGAAAAAAGCGCGAACGTCAATTGTGCGGAAGCGCTGAAAAAACTGCCGCAGGCCGACATCGGCACGTTGCACTCGTTTTGCGCAAAACTTGCCCGAACCTATTTTTACTCGATTGAAATCGACCCCGCATTCGAACTTCTCGGCGACGACGGCGCGCTTATGAATAAGTGTCTCGACGAAATTGCCGAAAAGTACGCGCAGAGCGAAAGGTCGGATTTGTACGAGATTATGTTGGCGCGCCGAAAAGATACGGCTTTTAAAAAAGCCGTAAAAAAACTGTATCTTACCGCCGTTGGTATGCCGCACCCGAAACAGTGGCTGGATTCCTGCCTGAATTTTTACGGCGATGATACCGAGGCGAAAAAAACGGTCGGCGAATTTTTGGAAAGAGAACGGAAAAAGATTGCGGCGGCGGCGAGAGACTGTGCGCACAGAACCCGTTTTGCAAAGTTCGAACGAAACATAGCTGCGGCGGAGTCCGTCGCGGCGGCGGCGGAAAGCGGAGAAGAAAGTTTGCTTGTTCCCACCCCCAGGGGAAGAGTGGAGCCGCTGTTCATAGAGTTGAACGAAGAATATAAATTTTTGAGAAGCGCGGTAAAAGACTTTTTCGACAAGAAAAGAGCGGCGGAAGAACTGCGCCCGAGCAAGGACGCGCTTTGGTGCGGGCGCGCGCTGAAAGAAGCGGCGGAGGAACTTTCCGCGGCATACGAAGACGAAAAGAAAAAAAGCGGAGTCGCCGATTACAACGATTTGGAGCACTATGCATACGATGTTCTGTCGAGCGAAGTCGGAGAGCGGATACGCGACAACTACGATTACATATTCGTTGACGAATATCAGGACATCAACCCTTTGCAGGACGCCATTATACAGAAGTTGAAGAGAAAAGACAATCTGTTTATGGTGGGTGACTTGAAACAGTCGATATATGCTTTTCGGGGCTGTGACCCGTCCATTTTCCGTTTGAAGCGACAGCTTTTCTCCGACAAAAAGTCCGGCAAGAATATCGAACTCAACCGAAATTACCGCACCGAACCGAAAATCGTGGACGGCGTGAACAAGATTTTCGACGCCGTTATGACGTCCGATTTCGGCGGCGTGAATTACAAAGACGAAGCCAGACTCGTGGCGGCGGAAAGCGAGGGCGGCGAAATACGTTTCGTAAACGTCGTAACAGAAAAGGAAGAGCGAAAAAAACTGCCCGACGTCTACCGCCTGTCCGAACACGATTACGAACCCGACATAAATGCGGACGAAGCGGAAAGCGATTTTATCGTCGGCGAAATAATAAAACTGTTGAGCGGCGGTGAGGCGCAACCTTCCGACATTGCCGTGCTTACTAGAAGTAAAAGCGCGCTTTCGTATATGATAAGGGATAAACTCAAAGCGGCGGACGTCCCTGCGTTTGTCAAGGAAAGCGCGGGATATGCCGCACGGCGGGAAACTGCGCCGATGGTCAATCTTTTGCGGTTGGTCGACAACGCCGCAGACGACGTCGCGCTTGTTGCGGTGCTGAAATCTTATTGCGCAAAAATAGGCGGCGGCGAACAATTGACAAGCGACGGATTGGCAAAGATAGCGTCGAAAAGAAAGCGCGACGAACCGTTTTGGCAGACTGCGGCAAGAGACAAAAAGACGGCTTCGTTTTTCGAAAGACTTGCATATTACACCGCTCTTTCGCAGTCGGCGTCCGCAGGCGAAATATTAAGTCTGGTCGCGGAGGAGACCGACGCATTCAACGAGGTGCGCAAGCGCGGAAACGGGGATTGCCGCAATATTTCGGAACTGTTGAGCGCGGCGGGGGATTCGAGCGTCGGAGAGTTTCTGGAAAAAGTCGATGCCGAGGGAGAGCAGGAGAGCGACGCACCTTTCGGTTCGCTTAAAATAATGACGGTCCATATGAGCAAAGGCTTGGAATTTCCGTACGTATTTTTGGCGGGAATAAAAAAAGAATTCAATAAGGCGGATTTCAGAACACCGTATGTGATAGACCGCAAATGGGGACTTGCGTTCAAGTATCCCGACGAAAAGACAAAGAAGTTTTTGCCAACCTTTCTGACGGAAGCGGCTTTAAAAGAGGGCGAAAACCGCACGCTCGAAGAAGAACTCCGCATAGCCTACGTGGCGCTTACGAGAGCAAAAAAAATGTTGGTGGTCAGCGGCGCAAACCTGAAAGAGTCCGGCTTCAAACGGCAGTTGAAACAGCCGTCCTGTCCGGCCGACTTTTTTGCCTGCGCCGCATTCGAAACGGTTCGGGCGGAAACAAAAACCGAAGTTGAGACCGCACCCAAAACGGTAAACGTGTTTGTACCGAGCGACAAAGGCGGCACGGCGGATAAGATTGTCAAACGCATAGAGACTTTGAAAAAGAGGGGAGAGGCAGTGCGGAAAAAAGCCAAAACCTCGGTCACCGCGACGGTCAGAAAAGCGTGGGAAGAGGACGGGTACGAATACGGACAAACGGCGCATATCGACGACGACGGAGCCGAACGCGGCAGCGCCTATCACCTCGTTATGCAGTATTTCGATTTTGAAAAATCCGCGGCAAGCCAAAAGGAAAAGCTGGAAAAAAACTACGCGCAAGAAGTCGGACTCGTCGATTTCGAAAAGATAGAGAAAGCGGCAAGGCTGGTGGCGGAACTGACGAAAGACTGTGATTTATATCGTGAAAAAGAGTTTGTTATGGACGACGGCGGAACGCTTATGCAAGGCGTAATCGACCTGCTCGCCGTAAGGGACGGAAAAGCCGTTGTCATAGACTACAAGACGGGTAAAAATATCGATAAAGAAGAGTATCGCGCACAGCTCGATTTGTATGCGCGCGCCGCGGAAAAATTGGCGGGATTGGAAGTGACGGGCAAATATATCTGCGCTCTCGACCTCGGAGTTTTGAAGCGGCTGGAATGATTCAAAGCGGCTTTTGAAAATGCGACAATACGGTATAAACCGAAAAAATAGGACAAAAACGGCGGTTTGAATGCAAATTCTCGAAAAACCTTTCTTTAAATTATAGATTTTTGAATAAAAGTATGCTATACTATATTAAAATATACGGTAAAATATAATTGTCGCCAAAAAGCGGCGACAACCGTTAATCTCCGAAGGAGTGTTGAAATGACGAAGAAAATAATCGAATTGTTATTGAAGCTTCCGAAAGCAGTGCAGACCGATTTGGGACTTTACGTAGGCCTCGGTTTGACCGTCGCGGTGTTTTTGATTGCGTTGATTGCAGGCTTGGTTTCCGCAGGCGCGCTGAAAAACGGAAAATGCAAAGCCGCGGTTTTGGCGGCGTATAAGTCGAGAGCCGTTTCGAGAATGGCTGCCGCGACGGCGGTGGGCACGGTCGTTGCCGCAGGCGTCGGCGTCGGCATTTCCACGGTTTACAACGGCACTTTGACGTTTACCGAAAGCGAGGGCGTCATAATGGCGTGCACCGTGCTTTTGGGCGGTATATTGACGGCGGTTTCGGCAATGATTTCGGCGGCGGTGTTCAAAGGCGCACTCAAAAAATGCCCCGACAAACATTCGCACGAAAACACGGTCGAAAATCAAACCGAACAGACTGCGCCTCGGTCTTTCGAAAAAGCAATGACGGCAGACGAATCGGCTGCGCAAACCGACGCATACGCTTCGTCCGCATATGTTCCTCCGATAAGCGAAGAACAGCCGACATTCGAACAGCCCGAGTCTCAACCCGAGAAGCCGCCCGTATACGAACAGCCGATTTACGAACAGGCTGCTTTCGAACAACCTGCGTATGAAGAACCCGTGCAAGAAACTGCGGAATATGCGGAGCAGACATTCGAACAGCCTGTTTACGAACAGCCGGCATACGAAGCGGAACAGCCGAGCGAAGACGAAGAAAAAGCCAGAATAAGAGAAGAGGCAATTGCCGCATTGAAAGCCGAACAGGAAGCCAGAGCCAGAGAGAACGCCGAAAACGAGGCGGCAAAAGCGGCGGCGCAGCAGAGATTGGAAGAGTTGCGCGCACAGCGTGCGGCACAGGTCAAAGCGCAGAGAGAAGCGGCGGCGAGAGCCAATGCGGAAGCGGCGGCAAACGCGCAGCCGTCCGTGTCCACGGAAGACGTCATAGAACAGATAGAAAAAATCGACCGCGACGGAGCCACACTGCCCGCTATGAGAGAAGTGGCTATGCTGCTTCGCAAAGAACGCGCAAAACCCGAAAATCAAACGCCGGAACAGCAGAAGAAGCTGAATGAAGCTCTCGCAAAACTGTTGAAGGCAATGAGCGCGGCAAACAAGAGATAGACGAAACAAAACGGGAGGGCGAAAGAAAATCGCCCTCTTTTTTATAAGGCGAAAGAAAATCGTCCGACAAAGAAATAATAACGAGAGAGGAACATTCCCGTGAGAGAAGACACCGGAAATTTACAAACGGCAAGAAAGAGTGTGAGACTTTTGGACGCGACTATGCGCGACGGCGGTATAGTCAATGCTTTCGCGTTCTCGGACAAATTTGCCGAGAGCTTATACCGCACAAATGTTGCGGCGGGCGTGGACATAATGGAATTCGGTTATAAGGCCTCCGAAAAAATGTTCGACGCAGCCAAGTTCGGCAAATGGAAATTCTGCAAGGAAGACGATATTCGCGGCATAGTCGGCGAAAACAAGACGAATATGAAAATAGCCGTTATGGCAGACGTCGGCAGAGTGGATTTGAAAGAAGCCGTCACGGACAAAAACAATTCCGTCATAGATATATATCGCATAGCCGCATATCTGAATCAGATTCCGTCTGCGTTGGAAATGGCGGAGTATTGCCACAACAAAGGCTATATGACTGCTTTGAATATTATGGCGATATCCAAAAATCAGGAAAGTGACCTGAAACGCGCGCTGGAAGAAGCGGGCAAATCTCCCGTCGACGTCATATACATCGTGGACAGCTTCGGCTCTCTTTACCCCGAGGAAATCCGCAGGGTGGGCGAGATATATCTCGAAACGGGCGATAAGTACAATAAGCAAATAGGTATGCACGCGCACAACAATCAACAGCTTGCGTTTGCCAATACGATTGAAGCCTGCGCTCTCGGCGTCAACTATCTCGATTCGACGATGGCAGGTATGGGCAGGGGCGCGGGGAACTGTCACACCGAAGCAATGCTCGGCTTTTTGAAAAACCCGAAGTACAGAATCGAACCTGCGCTTTTGTTTCTGAAAGAGTTTATGAATCCGCTGAAAGAAACGGGGGTTACGTGGGGATACGACGTTCCCTATCTTTTGACGGGGCTTTTCAATGCGCACCCGTCGGCGGCGATTGAATTCATAAAGAGCAATCGCGACGATTACGTCGGATTTCTGAACGGGCTTTTGGATATTGACTGAATAAGGAGATTTTCTATGCTATACGAATCGGTCACGCAACTCATCGGAAATACGCCGCTTTTGCTGGCAAATAAGTTTGCGAAGATGCACGGCGTCAAAGCCCGTCTTGCGGTAAAACTCGAATGTTTCAATCCTGCGGGGTCCGTAAAGGACAGAGTCGCGGAAAATATGATATCATCCGCCGAGAGAAACGGAACGCTGAAAAAAGGCGCGACGGTGATTGAGCCGACGTCGGGTAATACGGGCATAGGCTTGGCGGCGGTCTGCGCGGCAAAAGGCTATAAGCTTATAGTGACAATGCCCGATACGATGAGCGAGGAAAGACGCAAACTCATAAGAGCTTACGGCGCGCAAATAGTTTTGACCGACGGCAAAAAGGGAATGACGGGCGCGATAGAAAAAGCGGAAGAGATTCGCAGAAATACGCCCGATTCTTTAATTGCGGGACAGTTCGTCAATATTGCCAATCCGCTGGCGCACAAAGCGTCTACGGGTAGAGAAATTTGGAACGATACGAACGGAAACATAGATATTTTCGTGGCAGGCGTCGGAACGGGCGGCACGATTACGGGCGTCGGAGAATTTCTGAAAGAACAAAATCCGAAAATAGAGATTGTCGCGGTCGAACCCGAAGGCTCTCCCGTATTGAGCAAAAACAGGGCGGGAGTCCACAAGATTCAGGGCATAGGGGCGGGCTTTGTTCCGCAGATTTTGAACACGAAAATATACGACGAGATTGTCGCGGTTTCCGACGGCGACGCAATTGCCAGAGCGCGCGAGTTTGCGAAAGCGGAAGGACTTCTTGTAGGCATATCCTCGGGCGCGGCGTTGCAAGCCGCCGCAGAGTTGGCAAAAAGAAAGAAAAACGAAAACAAGACGATAGTCGCACTGCTGCCCGATTCGGGGGAAAGATATTTGAGTACGGAGTTGTACGAAGAATAAAAACCGCACGCTTGAAACGTGCGGAATCGGTCAGTTGTCGGAAGAGTCTATAAGCTCGCATTCCGCCATTGTCGGATTGCTTGCCGCATCGTTGAGATTGATTAACCTCTGCGGCAGAATAAAATCTTTCGGCAAAGTGTGAGGGGTGTGACCCGTGTATTTTTTGAATATGCGGTTGAAGTTTCTGATGCTGTCGAATCCGCAGCGCAAGGATACTTCCGTCATTGAAAGGTCCTCTCCCGATTTCAGAATCTCGACGGCTTTTTCCACTCTGACTCTGTTTAGATACTTCGAGAAAGTCATTCCCACCGAGATGTGGAAGAGCCGAGAAAAATATGCGGGCGTCATTCCTATGAAGCTTGCGGCGGACGTCAAATCGAAATATTGATATTTCTCGTCGATTTCCGCAAGCAGAGCTTTGAGTCGGACCGTGCGCGACGGCGGACTCTTCTTGACCTGATTGATTTTCTCGTGCCTAAATATATCGATAACAAGTTGCTGAACGACAGCCGCGGTCTCGTATTCGAAATACGGTTCGCGGTTTTTTAAGTCCGTCTCGATTTTTTCGAACAATTGCGTGAATCCGTAATCGCGCGATAAAAGAGGGTGGGAGAGAGTGGCTTCTTTTAAAAACGGCTTTACCAGTTCGCAATCGAAAATCAGCATAGTTACCAACGTGTCGGGAGTAAGCGCCTGCATTTCGTGCGCTTGCTCGCTTTCTATAAAAACGGCTTGACCGCTGTCCGCAGTGAAAGCGAGATTGCCGACGATGAGGTCGAGCTTTCCGCATTCGACATACAGAAGTTCGCAGTCGTGGTGCCAATGCGGCGTGTTGCGCGAATTTCTGTATCTTCCCGCCCAGACTTTCGCGCCGTCCGTATACCTTCTGTGTTCTCTCTTGACTTGCATAAATAATCCTCTTCTTTTATAAGCCGATATATTTAGGTATACAATATTCGCGGTTATAAGTCAATCGCTTTTCGCAAATATTTCATAAGGCGCGGATTGATGTAAAAAAATGTCGCAAACGCGGAAAAATCCGTCTTGAACAGTCGGGGGGGGGTGCTAAAATATAGGTGTTGTAAATATACACCAACTGTCTTTTGCGCCAAGGCGCAAAAGACAAATAAAGTAAGGAGGGTTTATATGAGCAAGCTGAAAAAATTGTGGTTCGGACTGACTGCGGTACTCGCGGTGCTTCTGTGCGTGTCGGTTGTCGGAACGACGGTTGCTTATGACTACGACGGCGTTATAAACGACGCGCTCGGAGTGCAGACAAGCAAAATTATCAAGGGAGAGGTTTCGGAGGAAGAAGATACGACTTACGATAAAAGTTCGTTCGGAGAATTCAATGCCGAGAATCTCGAAAAGCTGAAAGCGGCGACGAAAGAGCAAAACATAAACGAAATGCGCGAGGGAGCGGCTCTTTTGAAAAACGATAATAACGCTTTGCCGTTAAAGTCGACGGAAAAGAAAATATCCGTATTCGGTCAGACCGCGGTCGAGCCTGTCTATCAGGGCAGCTCGGCAGGCACGAAAGTCACGAATAACACGGCGGATAAGACCGATTTGAAAACCGCTCTCGAAAAAGAAGACTTTGAAGTAAACACCGCGATTTTGGAAGCCTACACTCTGAAAAACGTCGGAGGAGGCGGTTTCGGCGGCGGTGGCGGTCCGGGAAACGGCATAGCCGGAGGACACCCCGAAGCAGGTACGGGAAGAGGCGAAGAAACGCCCGCTTTTTATGACGCGAGAATGAGCGACGTCGGCGAATACGACGACGCGGCAATCGTGCTTCTGTCCAGAGTCGGCAAGGAAGGCACGGACGTGGCTATGCAAGAAAAGGACGATGACAACACGACCGTCATAAGCGGACTTGCGCTTCACTCCAACGAGAGAGCAATGCTTCAAAAGGTCAGAGCCAAGTTCGACAAGGTCATCGTGCTTTTGAACATCGGCAATCAAATGGAAGTGGAAGAAGTCAAACAGTACTGCGACGCAATGCTGTATATGGGACTTCCCGGTCATTACGGCTTCGAGGGCATAGCCGAGATTTTGAGCGGAAAAGTCAATCCGTCGGGACATCTTGCCGATACATATGCGGTCAATTCACTTTCCGCGCCCGCCTGCGTAAACTCGGGAACGGAAACCCCCGAATTTACGAATGCGGCGGCGATAAACGACCAAATCGGTTCGGGCGAAAACGCAAGCTGGATATCTTTCCAGGCAGAGAATATCTACATAGGATATCGCTACTACGAAACGCGTTACGCCGATGCGATAGCGGGCGAAGGCAACGCAAAAGATAAGGTCGGCGCAAGTAAGTCCGACGCAACGGAATGGAAGTATTCGGACGAAATTTCCTATCCGTTCGGCTACGGTATGAGCTATACGACGTTTACGCAAACGCTCGATTCGGTGTCCGTCGGCGAAAACGAAATCGAAGTCAAAGTCACCGTGAAAAACACGGGGTCGGTCAAGGGCAAGAGCGTAGTTCAGGTTTACGCGCAGACCCCTTACGGAAAGTACGAAAAAGACAACAAGGTCGAAAAGAGCGCGGTGCAGCTGGTCGGCTTTGCAAAGACGAAAGAGCTTAACGGCGGAGCTTCGGAAACGGTAACCGTCAATGTGGACAAATATCTGCTCGCTTCCTACGATTACGTGGGAGAAAAGGGATATATTTTGAGCGGCGGCGATTACTATATTTCCATCGGCGACAACGTGCACGACGCTCTCAATAATATCCTCGCCAAGCAGGGTAAGAGCGGAATGACCGACGAAAACGGCACTGCCGTTACGGGAGCGGAAGCAAAGGCATACCGCTTTACGCAGGCGTTTGACGCAAACAAGTACAGAATGTCCACGAACAACGTTCGCGTTACCAATCAGTTCGACGATTGCGATTTGAATCACTTTATCGAAAACGGCGGCAAATATCTGTCGAGAAGCGATTGGAAAGCCACCTATCCGACGCAGCAGACGACTGTTGCCGCAACGGCGGATATGATTAAACTTTTGAGCGGTAACACTTATGAAACGCCGAAGGACGCGCCCAAATACGAGGAATTGGTTGCGCAGTTCGGAAAGGACGAGGGACTCAATATCATAATGATGCGCGACGTTCCGCTGTCCGACAAGATAACGTGGAGAAAGTTTATAATGCAACTTAAAATCGACACTTGCCTTTGGCCACAGCAGAAAGCTTTTCCTGTCCCGCGGTCGGCTCTCTGTCCCCCGCATTTGCGGTCGGCGACGGCGACGACAGCGTCGGCGGCACGATAAGAATTTATCCGCAGAGCGGTACGACCAAACCCAAGACCGACGAAAACGGCGTTGCGATTGAAACGAACAAAGACCCCGGCGTCATATCTTGGGCAACGTTGCGCTATTGCAGCAAACCCACGCTTACGGGCACGTTCAACGAAGAACTTTATTCCGAACGCGGCAAGATGATGGGCGAGGAGGGTCTTTGGGCAAACCTTATGGAAAACTACAATACGGGCGCAGACCTTCACAGAACTCCTTTCGGCGGCAGAGCATTCGAGTATATGAGCGAGTGTCCGAATCTTTCCTACCTTGCTTCCATACCCGAAGTTATTGCAATGGAAAAGACGGGCTCGCACGCGGCGCCCAAACACGCAGTCGGAAACGACCAGGAATACCACCGCGAAGGCGTGGCTTGCTTCTTCACGGAGCAGGCTCTGCGCGAAGGCGCTTTGAGAGCGTTCGAAGGCGCGCTGAAAGTGGCGAAAGCGGGCGGTCTTATGCAGTCGTTCGAAAGATTGGGCTGCACTTGGGCTTCGGCAAGCTACGCTATGAATACGCAGGTGTTCAGAAACGAATGGGGCTGGACGGGTAACATCGTTACAGACGCCGCACCGCTTCGCGGTTCTTCCAACGGCTTCAAGGGCTATAAAAACCACGCTCTCGAAGTATTGGCCGCAGGCGGCGAGCAGTTCTGTCTGGACGGCAGCGCGGGACACGGCAAAGAGGCTCTCGCTTGGGCGAAAGAGCATAACGACGGCAATATAGTAGAGCTTCTCATAAATGCGGCTATAAGCTGGGAATATGCGATTGCGCACTCGAATATCGTAAACGGCATTTCTTCCGCAGATAAAATCGTTCAGGTAACGCCTTGGTGGAAGACTGCGCTCGTTTCGGTCATTGTCGTGCTTTCGGTGCTGACCGCCGCCGCTCTTGCGCTTTCGGTTGTAAGCACGGTATTAAAGAAGAAGGAGGCTTAAACTATGAATCTGAAAGAGAAACTGAAAAATAAAACGATTGCGTATTGGATTGGTTGCGCCGCCGCGCTTGTCGGGCTGATTGTGTTCGGCGTGTACAAAAGCAGAGCGGGCGAGGGAACGGGCTGGATATTCGCACTTTTAATAATAGGCATACTCGCGCAGGTCGCACTGTTCTTTTACGACGGCAAATTCGGCGACTTCATAGCCGTCGTACCTCCCGTGCTGTACGTATTGAGTTTGGCTCTCGGACTTTCGGGCGGCGTGGGAAACATTGCCGACGCAGTCAGCAATATAGTTATGTTCGGACTGCCGGAGCTTGCTCCCCTCAATTATGCGATTGCCGTCATTCTCGGCATAGCGACGGTTGCGGCGATTGTTCCCTGCTTTATGAGCAGAGAAAGAGCCGAAGCGTAAATTCGACCCTCAACGAGAAAGAAATACAATCGACTTTCTTTCTCCTCCCTTATTAAAGAAAACGGCGGACACAAAAGCGTGTTCGCCGTTTTCTTGTTTTTTTCAGTATGCCCGCAGCGTGAGCTGAACCAGCTTGTTTTCTCTCGTCGCGTCTGCTATAATTTGTTCGGTGACGATTTCGCCAGCTTCCGCTATGATTCTGCCGGATGCCGCGCACAACGTCTTTGTGACGCATTTTCCGAGCAGGAAGGAAAAATCCGGCGTACCGAAATCGGGTGCGGGCGACGGTGCGGCAGTCGGCGTCGTGACGGCAGTCTTTTCCTCCGTCTCCGTCGGATTTTCGATAGCCGGGGCTTGTTCGGTCAAAGGCGGCGGAGTGGGAACAAAAGCCGTTTTGACGATGGTTTTTTTGTCCGACGGTTTCGGATTGGGTCGTGCGCGCGGCAGCTTTATCGGCGCGCCGCTGTCGTTGAAAATGACGAGGGACGACGAGTAAGACAATAACGTGTCCGCGACATATTCGCTTTCGCCAACGACAAACGCAACCACGGCAAACTTGTCGTCGAATGTTATGTCGGACAGTCTTCCGAGCATTTTTCCGTCCTGATTCAGACAGGGCAGGTTTATGGGATTGTTGGGCGGCAAAGCGGAAAGCGTCAGAGGAGAAGAAAGCGCGCGAACGACGACGGAATCTTCTTTCATCGTCGATACGGCTTTTGCGGGCAAAGTCAGATAACCGTCGTCGTTTTCTTCGCCGTCTATAAGCAAAAGCGCGTCCGCTTTTTTCAGCGTGGGCGCAAACCGCACGTTCGACACGGTGCCGAGGAGCTGCGCGCCGCGCAAAGATATTGCCTGCTTGGAAATTATATCGCTTAACTTGTACATTTACCGACCTCTTAAAGCGCAATTTTGGGGTTAATTATAAATATGCGGATTCGTCCGCCGTTATGCAGACAACGCTTTCGGGGCGGCGTTTTCTTTATCTTGCTTGACTTTTGAGACGGACGAGTATATAATAGAGCGAGTAAACTCAAAACATATATACGGAGGTATTCGAAATGACAATCAATAAAGATATGACGATAGCGGAAGTTCTCGGAATTTACCCCGACATTGCGCCCGTGTTTCAGCAGTTCGGTATGCACTGCCTCGGCTGCCCGATAAGCCGCGGCGAAACGGTGGAGCAGGCTGCCGCCGCGCACGGAATCGACCTTGACGAAATGTTGACGGCTTTAAACGACTTCGAAGGCAATAACTGACAAAAATGAAAGCGGTTTTCGGACTCGGCAACTTCGGGGACAAATATGCCTATACCTATCACAATATGGGTTTTCTGACGGCGGAGTGTCTTGCGGACAGGCTTGCGTTCAAGTTCAAAAAAAAGGAATGCGACGGTTTGATTGCCGAGGGCAATTTCGAAGGCGAGCGGCTTTTGATAGTGAAGCCGCTTACATATATGAACCTTTCGGGGCATTGCGTAAAACAGGTCGTGAAAAAGTATAAAATCGAATTGAACGACATAATAGTTGCGTTCGACGACATAGACATACCGAGGCTTTCCGTACGCGTGCGTATGAGAGGCAGCGGAGGCACGCATAACGGAATGAGAAACATTGTCGAGGTTATGAAAAGCGAAGAATTTCCCCGCGTGCGTCTCGGAATAGGTCGTCCGCCGGAAAACGTACCGCTCGGCGATTTCGTTCTTTCCGACGTGCCGAAAGCAGACAGACAGGGTTTTCGCGATATGATTGAAAACGCCGCGGACGAAATAATCAAGTTGATTAAGGCATAAGGTTTTGCGGAGAAAATCACATTGAAACTCGATGACATTTTAAACGGCGGCGAATATGCCGCCGCGCTCAAAGACAGCCGAGACGGAAAAAAAGTCTCGGTTTTTGACGCGCGTTTTTTTGAAAAAACATTTTTTGCCGCGGCATTGGAGGGCAGAAAACTGTACGTGTGCGGAGATACGGTTTCTGCTCGGACGGCATACGAACAGTTGAAGTGTCTGAACGAAAACACCGTGTTATTGCCTGCGGGGACAGATTCCCTCGTCTATAAAAAAATGGCGTCGGCGGCAAGCGAGCCGGAAAGACTCAATGCATTACACGAGATTGCCTGCGGCAGGGCGGAAATCGTCGTTGCGCCCGTTTCCGCGCTTATGCAAAAATATCCCGACCCGAAAAATTTTTCGCGGTTTGCGTTTTCGCTGTCGGTCGGCGAAGAATACGACTTGAACGAACTGAAAAAAAGTCTTGTGAATATGGGCTATAAAGCCGTTTCGCTGACGGAAGGTGCGGGGCAGTTTTCTTCCAGAGGCGATATTCTCGATATTTGGGCGACGGGCAGAGATTACGCCGTCCGCGCCGAGTTTTTCGGCGACGAGCTGGAATCGCTGCGAAAGGTGGACGGAGGGACATATCTTTCGTCGGGCGAAGAAAAAAGCCTGGAAGTCATACCCGCCACCGACGTTTTTTATACAAAACGGGAGGCTGAAATCGCAAGCGAGGAACTCACGCGATTGGCAAAAAGCGAAAGAACGCTGTCCGTAGCGTCCGACATAAAAGTCAAACTTGCCGTCGGCAGCAGCGATTTGTCGCTGTCGTATGTGCGCCCGCTGTTTTCCTGCGTGTCCCTCTCCGAATATATGCGCCCCGACACGGTCGTGTACGACGATGCAAAAACAATATACGATACTTTGCAAGCGCTGTATAAGGAGTTCGACGAACGTTTCGACTCGCTTTTGAAAGCGGGCGAGACAATGGAGTTCACCAAAGAGTCCGTGCTGAAAAAGGAAGACGTTTTTTGTTTCGAATCGGCAAATGCAATAGCTTTTCACAGGTTGGTAAACAATAACCGCATATTCGAGCCGAACGCCGTGCATACGTTCAAAGGAATGGATATTCCCGATTACAGCAGGGATTTCTATACGCTGGCAAGCGATTTGAAAAATTGGTCGGAAAGCGGCTACGTCGTTCATATAGCCTGCGGAAACGAGCAGACGGTCAAGAATATGGGCGAGTTTCTGACCGATAACGGCATAGGCTTTTCCGACGGCGACGGCGTCATAAATCTGTATGCGAAAAAGATAGACCGCGGCGGAATTTTTCACGACGGAAAGAGAGTCGTCATCGGTACTTACAATATCGGGAGCAAGCGCTCGCGCACATTGCCGAGAAGAAGAAAACGCGACGTGTTTACCGTGCCGGAGGTCGGCGATTACGTGGTTCACGAAACGCACGGCATAGGTATGTGTATCGGCGTGGAAAAAATGAATATGACGGGAAGTTTCAGAGACTATCTGATAATCGAATACAGCGGTTCGGACAGACTTTACGTTCCCGTGGAAAATATGGACAGCCTTTCGAAGTTTGTCGCAAACGGCGAGAAACCGAAGTTGAGCAAACTCGGCGGCGAGCAGTTCGAAAGAGTGAAAAGCAAGGTGCGCGCTTCCGTCAAAAAGCTGGCGTTCGACCTTGTCGCGCTGTATGCGGAAAGAAGCGTATCCAAAGGTTGCAAATACGACGAAGACGATTGTCTGTTGGAAGAGTTCGAAAGCGATTTCCCGTTTACGGAAACCGAAGACCAGCTTGCCGCCGTTGCCGAAGGGCTGAAAGACTTGAAATCGGGCAAGGTTATGGACAGACTGCTGTGCGGCGACGTCGGCTACGGAAAGACGGAAGTCGCGTTGCGGCTGGCGTTTAAGGTAATCTCCTGCGGCAAACAGGCGGCGTTTATATCGCCCACCACAATACTTGCCTGTCAGCATTACGAAACGGCGGTAAAACGTATGAAAAACCACGGCGTGCGCGTGGAAAGACTGACGCGCTTCGATTCGCCCGCAAAGATAAAGGAGACGCTGAAAAGGCTGGAAAAAGGAGAAACCGATTTTGTCGTCGGAACTCACAGGGTGCTCGGCAAGGACGTAAAGTTCAAAGATTTGGGACTTTTGATACTCGACGAAGAACAGCGTTTCGGAGTGGCGGACAAAGAAAAACTCAAACTTTTGAAACCGTCCGTGAACGTATTGAGTCTGTCTGCGACGCCCATTCCGCGCACGCTCTATATGACTATGGTAAACATCCGCGACGTCAGTGTGCTCGACACTCCGCCCGCGGACCGCATACCCGTGCAGACGTTTGTCACGGAATACTCCGACGCGCTTGCGGCGGATGCGATAATGCGTGAGGTCGGGCGCGGAGGACAGGCGTTTATAGTCTATAACCGAGTGGCGGGAATAGATTCGTTTGCGGCGAAACTGCGTAATATTTTGCCGGACGTGAAGTTTGCCGTGGCGCACGGGCAAATGCCGGAAAACCTTTTGGAAAAGACGGTCGCCGATTTCGTCGAGGGCCGATTCGACGTGCTTGTGGCGTCCACGATTATAGAAAACGGAATAGATATGCCGCGCGCAAATACGCTCATAGTCGCGGATGCCGACAGATTGGGTTTGGCGCAGCTCTATCAGCTCCGCGGCAGAGTGGGGCGCAGCAACCGCCTGGCTTATGCGTATTTCACGTATGACAGCGAAAAGGTTTTGACAGAGGCGGCATATAAGCGGTTGGAAGCCATAACGAAATATACGGAGTTCGGAAGCGGATTCAAGATTGCTATGGCGGATTTGGAAATACGCGGAGCCGGAAACATTCTAGGCAAAGAGCAGCACGGACATTTGGAAAAAGTCGGTTACGATTTGTACTGCAAACTCTTGGAAGACGCCGTGGCGGAAGCCGAGGGCAGGGAAGTTAAGGCGCGCAGAGAAGTGCGGCTGACGATAGATTATCCCGCGTATTTGCCGGATACGTATGTGGAAGATTCCGAAAAAAGAATGGGAATGTACAGCAGAATAGCGCTGATTTCGTCCGCGGAAGACAGAGTCGCGCTGTCGAACGAGCTTACGGACGTATACGGCAAACCGCCGACGGAAGCCGAAAATCTTTTGGAGGCGGCGCTTTTGAAAAATCTCGCCGCGGACATAAACGCCGTGGCTCTTATTGTGCGCGGCGAAGATTGCAGATTGCTTTTCGAAAAGGCGTTGGATATTCCCGAAGAGGCGATAGAAACGGCAAGAGCCGACTCCGACACCCTCGTGCGGTTGGGCGGGGACAGACCTTGCATAAGGACGGTCGGGAAAAAGAGACTGCTGAACTTTTTGTTGAAATGCCGCCAAAAAAGGGGTTTAAACGTTTGATTTTTAATCAATAATAATGTATAATTGTTATACTGCTTTAAACGGGCGGAAGTTTTGCCACCCCTTTAAAACGGTATCGGACGAAAAAAGGAATTGTAATATGCGTAAAAATATCTCCAAGATAATATTGTGCGTCGCTTTGGCTGCGATGTTCAGCCTGTTTGCGACGGGCTGTTCGCTTTTCGAACATAACTATGAAAAGGACTATCGCCAGGTCGTTGCGACGATTGCGGCATACGAAGCCGATTACAACGTCGAGGATGCAAACGGCAACGTTTTGGAAACTTTGCATTTCTCCGTTCCCGAGAAGAAGATTTATAAGACCAGACTTATAGCTATGGTTCAGAACTATTCTTCGTCTACGGGTTTGAGCGACCCCGAACAGATAGTCGACTATCTGTTGAATCAATTGATTCGCCGCGAACTTTTGATAACCGAAGCGGACAAGATGATTGAGTTCAAACAGCTCGATTGGACTTTGAAGGACAAGAACACCGTGACGGAGTCCGTTTACAATACGCTGGATTCGGTAATCAAAGAGAGAATAAACTCCGTCTACTCCGACCACGGCGAGCCCGTTCCGTCCACGGGCAGCGACGAGACGCCGTCCACGAAATATCCCGTTCCCGAAGAAGAAACGCGCGACGAGGAAGAGGACGACGAAACCGAAGTCGAGAAATGGGTCCCCGACAAGAGCGCATATCCCGCATTGAGCGGCGATAAGGACAAGAGAAGCCGCGAGCGCGAAGCTATGCGCCGTCTCGTCGATTACTTCGAGAATCTTATAGAAAACGATATTCTCGCTACGGACGCCGAAAAAGCGTACTTCGAAGCGGATATAAAGAAGATGCGCAATCTCATTGCCGAGAATCGCGAGCACGACATATATCCTATGCTGTACGACATAGACTACAACCCCGAAAACGGCGAGGGCAACGGCACGTATATCGTCGAGTATTTCTACGGCAAGGACGCAAAGGACAATCAAAAAATCGCCCGTTTGCAGGAATATGCGACGGACGGCGTCAGCGTCACCGAAGAGGAAATATTGGAACAGTACAACGTGACGGTCAGAGAGCAGAAGAGAACTTATGCAAGCGACTCCGAGTATAAGACGGCTATGACGACGGATACCACCGACGTGCTGTATACTCCGAACGACAACTATTTCTATGTAAAACATATTCTGATTCCGTTCAGCGCGGAGCAGACGGCGGAACTTACGGCTTATAAAAACGAAGGATACCACACAAGCGAGCAGATTGAAAACCGCAGAGCGCAGCTTGCGCAGGAAATAGTGTCCTATCCTCACGTGAACGGCGAAGACGATTTGAGCAGACCTATGAGCATAAATGCGATTTTCGCGGACATCAAATCTCAAATGTCGACTTATAAGTACAATCCCGAAATGGCGGAGCGCACGTTCGACAGCCTGACTTATAAATACAATACCGACAGCGGAGCGTTCGGAAGCAACTACGGATATGCGGTTCGCAGAGAGTTGAACGGCGACACCGAAACTTATATGAAAGAGTTTGCTGCGGCGGCGAGAAGAATGTACGACGAGATTGAAGTCGGACAACTCTTTGACGAGTTCGTCGTGACCGATTACGGCGTGCACATTATGTACTTGGCGTCCAAGACGAAAGCTGGTGAAGTCAAGGCTTTGAACGACTATCTCACTCCCGCAAACAGAAAGACGGTGCGCGACGTCATCAAAAAGACGGCTCTCGACAGCAAAGAGAAAGAGGCGTTCAATACTATGCAGGAAAATATATTCAAGTATTACGAAGACGAACTCAATGCCGTGGAAAAGTTCGAAAAACGCTATAAAGAACTCTATTCCTGATTGTATAAACTGTAAACACTTGCAAGGGCTTCCGACGGGGAAGCCTTTGTTTTATAAGAGGAGCGATATATGATCAAAATTTCCGAATTTGCCGAAAAAACGACGCCGTATTCCGTGGGCGAACAACCGCGGGAAAAGCTGATTAAGCTGAACACAAACGAAAATCCGTATCCGCCGGCAAGAGAGTGCGCGCAGGCAGTCGCACGGTTCGATATGACGCGGCTCAAACTCTATCCCGACTTGTCGCTTGCGGAGCTGAAAAAAGCCGTTGCGGAAAAGGAGCGCGTCAAAGAGGAAAACGTTTTTGTCGGAAACGGTTCCGACGAAGTTTTGGCATTTGCCGTGCGCGCGTTTTTCGACCCCGAAAGCGCGGCGGTCGTTTTTCCGAAAATAACGTACAGTTTCTATCCCGTCTATTGCAATCTTTTCGACGTGAATTACATGTGCGTCGAAAACGAGCGCGATTTTTCGGTGGACGCAGAAAAACTGACGGGCGGTCAAGGCGTGATTATTGCAAATCCGAATGCGCCGACTTCTCTTTCGTTGCCCCTCGAAAAGATAGCGAGATTGGCGGAAATAAACGACGGCAAGCCCGTCATAGTGGACGAGGCGTACATCGATTTCGCAACCAAAACTTCGAGTGCGGTTTCGCTTTTGAACAGATACGAAAATCTTGCCGTGATTAAAACCTTTTCCAAAAGCTATTCGCTTGCCGGAATACGCTGCGGATATATGATTGCCGGCAAACGTTTGGTCAAAGCAATGGAAACCGTCCGCGACTGCTTTAACAGCTATCCCGTGGACAGCCTGTGTCAAAAGATTTGCCTCGCCGCAATCAAGGCGGAGAAGTATCACGCCGAATGCACGGAAAAGGTGATAAACACAAGGGAAAAAGTCATACGGGAATTGAGAAAGCGCGGCAAGACCGTGCTGGATTCCGACACGAATTTTCTGTTTGTCAAGGGCGGCGAAAGCGACTATCTCAAACTCAAAGAAAAAGGTATACTCGTGCGGTGGTTCGACTCGGACGGAGTGCGTGAATACACGAGAGTGACCGTCGGCAGCGACGAAGAAATGGACGCATATCTCGCCGCACTGTAAGCAAAAAACAAAAGACCGGTAAAACCGTTTGACCGAATAAAATCAATAAAAAACCACCCGCGATACGGGTGGATACTTTTTTGCTATTTCTTCTGCTTTTCCTCTTCCGCTTTCTTTTTCTTGTAATTGGCGCGGTATTCGAGCGCGGTTTTTCCGCGGGTCTGTTTAAACAGGCGGCAGAAATATGCCGGGTCGGCATAGCCGCAACGTCTCGCTATCACGATGATGTCGTCGTCGGTCATTCTCAAAAGCTGTTCGGCGTATTCCAACCGCTTTTCTATAAGGTATTTTTTCGGCGGCATACCCGTCTGCTTGCGAAAGACGTGCGTCAGATAATATCGGTCGAGGTTCAGCCTTTTGCAGGCGTCGAGCAGCGTTTCGTCGGATAAAAAGTTTTCGTCGAAGTATTCTTTTGCCCGCCGAAACACCTCGCCTGATTTTCTGGGCCGTATTTCGAAGGGCATAAGCCGCGCGGTCAGCGCAAGTATCACGTTCAGAAGATTGTCGGAAACCACGTCCGTTTCGGGATATTCGTCGTCCTGCTCTCTCCACAGTTGCCGAAATGACGCTTCGAGTATGCCGCGGTATACTCCGCTTGCGACAAGACGAAAGCCGCTTTCGCCGGTAAAGAGATAATCGCCGTATATTTCCGCGCCGTCTATCGTGACGAAAATCGCGCCGCCGACGGGAAGCCCGCTCACGTCCGCGGAATATTCCGTTTTGCGCGAAATAACGGCTATGTCGCCGCTGACGGGGGAAAGAAGACAGTCGCCGATTTTTATCGTCGCGCCGCTTCTGCCGAAAAATACGATATCCGCCGGGCATACTGCCTCGGCGGGTATGTAATCGGTTTTGTTTTTACCCACGCGCAAGAGCACGGGCGGTTTTTTGAATATTTTTTCTCTCATACGGGTCTGCGACGCAGGGAATTCATATTCGTGATGCGCGTGTAATCCGTGACTTTGTTTCTTGCCAAGAATTCCTCCGCCAGTGCTTTATATGCCAAAGAACCGCTGCTTTTGGGGTCGAATTGCATAATGGGCAAACCGTACGACGGAGCTTCGCCCAAGCGCACGTTTCTGGGAATGCGCGTACGGAAAACGCTTTTGCCGAAATATTTGAGAATCTCTTCCGTGACGGAGTTTGCGAGGTTGGAACGCGGGTCGTACATAGTCAGCACCACTCCTTCGATTTCCAACGGCGGATTCAGATATTTTTTGGCAAGCTTAATGGTGTTCATAAGCTGGCTTAACCCTTCGAGTGCAAAGAACTCTCCCTGAATGGGAATGAGAATGCTGTCGGCGGCGGTCAGCGCGTTGACGGTCAGAAGTCCTAGGCTGGGGGGACAGTCGATTAAAATAAAATCGTAAAGATTGCGAAGTTGCGACAGCGCCGTTTTCAAAACCTTTTCGCGGTTTTGCGCCGATACAAGTTCCACTTCCGCGCCGGCAAGGTCGATGTTCGAGGGAATGATGTCCAGCTTTTCCACGCCCGTCTTTTGTATGACTTCGGACGGCTTTGCGTCTCCGCACAGCAGAGAATATACAGCGTGCTTCAAACTGCGCTTTTCAATGCCCACGCCGCTGGACGCATTGCCCTGCGGGTCTATGTCCACAAGCAGCGTGCGTTTGTTCATTATCGCGAGATATGCGGCGAGATTGACGGAAGTGGTGGTTTTTCCCACGCCTCCTTTTTGGTTTGCCACCGCGATTATTTTCGACATATGAAGCCCTCCTTGACGCTTAATCCTGCGTTTTCTAAATTATAGCACTTTTTTGCGCGATTGGCAACCCATTTAAAGGACAAATTCGCCGTTCGCAAATACAACTTTTTAGACAGAATTAACCGAAAACCGCGGTAAAAAGGTTTGTATCTTTGCAAACTTGTGGTATAATATGAAAGTCGAATACAAAGGGTCTGTTTTGTTTTCGACGGCAGAGAGGGAAACGAGAGGCTTGCCTTGGTCAAGGCGAAAAGTCTCTTTTTAAAAGGAAAACAAGCAGTGAGCAGAATAGAATTTCAAAACGTCGGCTTTGCCTACAATGCGGACTCGGCTTCGGAAACGAGAGCGCTGAAAAACGTGTCCTTCTCCGTGGAGGAGGGCGAGTTTGTCGCGCTTGTCGGGCATAACGGTTCGGGCAAGTCCACCGTGGCAAAGCTGATGAATGCGCTTTTGCTGCCGACGGAAGGCAGAGTTTTGGTGGACGGAGCCGATACTTCCGACAGAACAAAAGTGTTCGGCATAAGAAACACCGTCGGGGTGGTTTTTCAGAATCCCGACAATCAGATGGTTGCCACCATAATAGAGGACGACATCGCTTTCGGACCTGAAAACATCGGATTGAAACCGCAAGAGATTAGAGAGCGCGTAGATTTCGCATTACGGGCAGTAGGTATGAGCGAACACAAAAAAGGCACGCCGTTTCGTTTGAGCGGCGGTCAAAAACAGAGAATCGCGATTGCGGGCGTGCTGGCGATAAAGCCGAAAGTGTTGGTTCTCGACGAATCGACGGCAATGCTCGACCCCGTCGGAAGAGACGAGGTTATGGCGGTCATAGAGAGATTGAACCGCGAAGAAAAGATGACCGTCGTTATGATAACGCACTTTATGGAAGAGGCAATCAAAGCCGACAGAATGATTGTGATGTCGGACGGCGGCGTTTTGATGGAAGGCGGCAAGGAGATTTTCGAGAGGGCGGACGAGATTAAACGCGCGGGACTCGATTTGCCCGTCGCGGGTTTCATAGCGGAAAAATTGAGAAAAGACGGATTCGACCTGCCTGCGGCGATAACCGACGAAGAGGAGCTTACGGACGCATTATGTCAATTGAAATCGAAAAATTGAAATATGTTTACAGCCCCAAAACTCCTTTCGAAAAAGTGGCGCTCGACGATGTGACGTTCACCATCGAGGACGGAGACTTTTTCGGCATCATAGGACACACGGGTTCGGGCAAGTCCACGCTCGTGTCGCATTTAAACGCTTTGACGAGGGTTATGAGCGGCAGGATAGTTGTGGACGGAGTCGATATAACGCCGAAGAAAATAGACTTCAAGGCTTTGCGCAGCAAAGTCGGGATGGTCTTTCAATATCCCGAATATCAGTTGTTTGCCGATACTGTGGAAAAAGACGTTGAGTTCGGCTGCCGAAATATCGGTTTGTCGGACGGCGAATGCAAAGAACGGGTAAAAGAAGCGATAGAGCTGGTCGGACTCGATTACGATGAAGTAAAAGAGCGTTCTCCTTTCGAACTTTCGGGCGGGCAGAAAAGACGCGTCGCGCTTGCCGGCGTGCTGGCTATGCGCCCCAAAGTTTTGGTGCTGGACGAACCCACGGCGGGACTCGACCCGAAAGGAAAACGCGAGATTATGAATCTCGTTTTGAATGTCAGAAGCAGTTGCCCGACCACGGTTATGATAAGCCACAATATGGACGAAGTCGCCGAATATTGCAATAAGATTGCGGTTATGAGCGACGGCAAACTTTACGGCGTGTTCACCCCGAACGAGCTTTTCGGCAAGGGCGAACTGTTGAAAAGTTTGGGGCTGTCCGTGCCGAAAGTGACTTCGATTGCGGGGCGGCTCGCCGACAGGGGATTCGATATAGACCGCGGTATAGTCAAAATCGACGAGCTCGTCAAGGCGATAGAGCGCGCACTCGGCGGCGGGGAGGCAAATAAATGCGCGACGTAAGTTTCGGACAGTACTATCCCGTTTCCAGCCCCATACACAGACTCGACCCCAGAGCCAAACTGCTGTCGGTCATCTTTTATATAGTTACGCTGTTTTTTATTGATACGTTTACGGGCTTCGGCATAGCCGCGCTGTTTCTTTTGATAATCGTGCTGATTTCGAAAGTGCCGCTCGGCAAGGTGTTGAAGTCGGTCAAAGCCGTGCTGTTCTTGCTGATATTTACCTTTCTTTTCACGTTTCTGTTCGTTAAGGGCGAGGCAGACAAACTGATTTGGGAATGGGGCATATTCCACCTATATTGGGACAGACTTTTTGTTTCCGTCAAATTGTGCATAAGACTGTTGCTGTTGGTACTCGGTCCCGCGCTTCTGACGCTGACGACGACTCCTATGGAATTGACGGACGGAGTGGAGAGTCTTTTGAAACCGCTTGCACTCATAAAAGTTCCCGTGCACGCGCTCGCGATTGTAATGAGCATTGCTCTGCGCCTTATCCCCACTTTGATGGAAGAGACGGACAAGATTATAAACGCGCAAAAGGCACGTTGCGCAGACTTCGACAGCGGCAATATATTCAAACGGGCAAAGGCAATGCTCCCCGTGCTTATCCCTCTGTTTGTGTCGTCTTTCAGAAGAGCCGACGACTTGGCGGACGCTATGGACAGCAGATGTTACCGCGGAGCGAAAGGACGCACGAGAATGCGAGTTTTGAAGTTCCGATTCACGGATTTTCTTATGCTGTTTTTTATGGCGGTCTTGTTGACGGCGATGTTGTTTTTGAAATTCAATTGGTTTGGGTGGACGTTTATCGCGGTATTGGTGTGAGTATGTTTCGTTACAGAATAAACGCAGATTATGTCGGCACGGCATACGGCGGTTGGCAGGTGCAGCCGAATCGAAAAACCGTGCAGGGCGAAATAGAAAAAGCCGTTTTTGAACTGACGGGAGAAAAGACGTCGGTTGTCGGAAGCGGCAGAACGGACGCCGGCGTGCACGCGTTGTGTCAGACCGCGCATTTCGACCTTTCGAAAGAATGGGAGCCGAAAAGACTTGTCGGCGGACTGAATCATTTTCTTGCGTCGGACATAAGGGTGTTGAATGCGCAAAAGACGAGGAACGATTTTCACGCAAGATTCGACTGTGTGGAAAAGAGCTATATATATCTGATGTACCGCGCGCCCGAAAGAGCGGTTTTGACTGATAGAGCTTGGGCGGTGGACCCGAATATCGATGTCGGAAGAATGAAAAGCGCGGCAAAGCGATTTGTCGGAGAGAAGGACTTCAAGTCGTTTATGGCAGGCGGTTCGGACACGGCGAGCAGCATACGCAGAGTGTCGGGCGCGGACGTATACGAAAAGGACGGGTTCATAGTTTTCGAAACGACGGCAAACGGTTTTCTCTACAATATGGTGCGAATAATGACTTCCGCGGTCGAAGCCGCCGGGCGAGGAAAATTGACGGAAACCGAAATCGACGACCTGATTGCGGCAAAGGACAGAACGCAGGTAAAAGGGACGGCGCCTGCCTTCGGGCTGTATCTCAAAAGTCAGAAATACAAAGAGGAGTAAGCAGTGGGCTTTTTCGACAGATTCAAAAAGAAAAAGGAAAGCAAGGTCGGACTTTGTCTGTCGGGCGGAGGGGCGAGAGGTTTCGCTCACGTCGGCGCGATTAAGGCGTTTGAGGAAAACGGCATATCGTTCGATACCGTTGTCGGAGTTTCGGCGGGCAGTATCGTCGGCGCGATGTACGCCGCGGGACTGACAAGCAGCCAAATGAAAGAGTGCGGCGAAAAGCTGGACTTGAAAGCCGTCCACAACGGCATTATCGTCACGCCGAACGACGCTTCCAAAATAGGCAGAATCGTGACGGACGCAATCGGAAAAAGAAATATAGAAGATTTCCAAAGAAAATTCGCTTGCGTGGCGGTAGACCTTGTGGACGCAAAACAGATAATCATAGACCGCGGCGACGTGTCGATAGCGGTGTCCGCTTCGTCTGCGGTTCCGCTTCTGTTCAAGCCCGTCATATACGGCAACCGTCATCTTGTGGACGGAGGACTGCTGAACAATATACCGGCCGATGTGTGCAAAATGCTCGGAGCGGAAAAGGTGGTCACTGTCGACGTAAATCCCACGAGGGGCGGCGGCACGAAAGACCTCGGCTGGCTGTCCGTGCTGAAAGGAACGCTGTCCATTATGACCGCGAATTCGTCGGTGTCGGGATTGAAAAACTCCGACCTCGTCATTGCGCCGGATTTGAAAAAGTTTTCGTCTTCGTCGAAAGACGGTTGGCGCGAAATGATTGATTTGGGCTACGAACAGGCACTGAAATTCATCGACAGAATAAAACAACTTTGACTCGGAACGAATAGAATAAACGTATAGGAGAAAACGCTATGGCAAACAGACGCAATAAAAGAGCGGAAAAACAGGCGGCGAAAACCGTATCGAAAATACCGTTTGCGACTCGGCTGATAATCTTTTTGATAATCGGCGCGGCGCTGGCAATCAGTCTTTTTTGGCAGAACGAAATAAACGCGGCTCTCGGATTGAAAAAGGTGGACGAAAACCGATACGACGGTATGAACACGGAAACCGTGCTGACGGGCAGCGGCGGAGATTTGAATCTGCATTTCGTGGACGTCGGACAGGGCGACGCTTGCGTTGTGGAACTTCCCGACGGAAAGAATATGCTAATCGACAGCGGCGAAAAGGACAGAGAAGACAAACTTATTAAGTACATAGACGAAAACGTCAAAGACGACGAAGGCAAAACAATTGCTTTCTTCGATATTGTCGTAATCACTCATTCCGATTCCGACCACTGCGGCGAGATGAAAGACGTCTTGAACCGCTTTCCCGTGACGGGCAGTTTTTACCGCCCGAATCAAGAGGCAACGAAAATCGCCGACCCGGGAAAGTCCGAACTGTACGGAAACTATAACGGAAAAGACACCGCGACTTATGCCGACGCAATAACGGCGGGATATGCGGCGGGAGCAAAGGGCGTGGTCACGAACGCTTTGGACGACGAAACAAACGTCATAAAGCCCGACGGCTTGAAAGACGGCGACGAGGGTTATTACGAAATAAACTTTTATGCGCCCGTCAAAGACAGATATTCCGATTACAATAATTATTCGCCGATTATAATTCTCGAATACGAGGACAACCGCGTCGCGCTTTCGGGCGATGCCGAAAAGGAAGCCGAAGCCGATTTTGTGGAAAAGGCGTCTCAAAAAGAGGGACGGTATGCGATTTTCGACGACACATTCACCGTGCAGGCAATAAAGCTCGGACATCACGGCAGCCGCACCTCGTCGTCCGAAAGCTATTTGAAAACGATGACGACGAAAGAAAGCCGAAAGGACGTTCGCGTAATCATAAGCTGCGGTCTCGACAATAAATACGGGCATCCGCACAAAGAGGTTTTGGACAGATTGGCGGCGCTCGGCTTTTCGCAGGAAAACATTTTGCGAACCGACGTCAACGGCGATATAGCAATGAGTATCAAGTTCGACAAGGAAAGCGGAGCATACGCATTGTATGTCGGCGCGGATGTGGTCAGAACTCAAAAAACGGCATCGCTGGGCGCAGTGA
The DNA here is from genome assembly GCA_910588155.1 of uncultured Christensenellaceae bacterium. Lineage (GTDB taxonomy): Bacteria > Bacillota > Clostridia > Christensenellales > Pumilibacteraceae > MGBC157735. The sequence goes on along the minus strand of CAJUPB010000003.1, from coordinate 146,551 downwards.
ACGTGACTTGGTTGGAAATAGTCGTGACGGTTATAATAGTCGTCGGAATATTGTTGCTGGTCCTGCCGCTGTTTGCGGGAGGAAAGCGCGGAAGAAAGAGAGATTGAGGAGAGCCGAAACAATGTTGTGGTGGCAGGAAAAAGTATTTTATCAGATATATCCGCTCGGATTTTGCGGCGCGGAAAGACAGAACGATTTCGGCGCGGTCAGGCACAGACTCAATCTCATTGAAGACGAGTTGCCGAGATTGCAGGATATGGGTATCGGCGCATTGCTGTTGAACCCGCTGTTTCAGTCCGCCGCGCACGGTTACGATACCGCCGATTTTTACAACACGGACTGTCGTCTCGGCGACAATGCCGATTTGAAACGTTTTGTGAAAAGATGTCACGACTGCGGAATAAAAGTCGTTCTCGACGGAGTGTTCAACCACGTGGGCAGAGAGTTTCCGCAGTTTAAGGACGTAGCGGAAAAGAAATGGGACTCGCCGTACAAAGATTGGTTTCATATAGATTTCAACGGCAACGGCGCGTATAACGACGGATTTTACTACGAGGGTTGGGAAGGGCATTACGAACTTGTCAAACTGAATCTTCACAACGAAGCAGTCCGAAACTTTCTGTTCGACGCCGTGCGGTTTTATATAGACGAGTTCGATATAGACGGTCTGCGATTGGACGTGTGCTACGGTTTGCCGGAGGATTTCATACGGGATTTGAGCGGCGTGTGCAAGAGCAAAAAGGACGACTTTTTTCTTGCGGCGGAAGCCATACACGGCGATTACAACCGACTGCTGAACTGCGGCGTCGATTCCGTGACCAATTACGAATGTTACAAAGGTCTGTACTCCGCAATTAACAGCAAAAACCTGTTCGAAATAGAACACTCTCTTTCTCGGCAGTTCGCAAATACTCCGTGGTCGCTGTATAAGGGCAGACATCTTTTGAATTTTGCCGACAATCACGACGTGCCCCGCCTGTACAGCGTGCTTTCGGACAAGCGCAATGCGGCGGCGGCTTACGCCATACTTTTCGCAATGCCGGGCATACCGTGTATTTATTACGGAAGCGAATATGCGGCGGAGGGAGTCAAGGGCGACGGCGACGTGCATTTGCGTCCGAAGATGAGCGACGTGGACAGAAACAAGAACACGGAACTTACGGACATCTTGAAAAAACTTATAAGCCTGAAAAATACGAGGGACAGCCTGAAAATCGGCGACTACGAAAAAGTGACGTTGAACAACGAATATTTCGCAATCCGCCGTGCCTGCGGCGAGGAGAAAACCGTCCTTGCGGTTAATATCTCAGACAATGCCGTAACTGTGGACACGGCGGGCAATGTCGTGGATTTAATCGACGGCAGAAACGAAAACGGCAGGGCGGAAGTGCCGCCGCACTCTTTCAGAATTTTCGGATAAATCAAACAAAGCAAAACATTTCGGAGGATATATATTATGAAACAGTTTAAAGCGGAATCCAAAAAGCTGATGGATATGATGATAAATTCCATCTATACGAATAAGGACGTCTTTTTGAGGGAACTCATCTCCAATGCGTCCGACGCCCTGGATAAACGGCATTTTATGTCGCTGACCGAACCCGAACTTTCGGCAGACTTCGAGATAAGAATAGAGGCAGACAAGCAGTCTCGGACGTTGAAGATAACCGACAACGGCGTCGGAATGAACAAAGAAGAATTGGAAAACAGCCTCGGAACGATTGCGTCGTCGGGAACGTTGAGATTCCGCGAGGCGCAGGAAAATGCCGATTCTCTAATCGGCAGATTCGGAGTCGGCTTCTATTCGGCTTTTATGGTGGCGGCAAAGGTGGAAGTCGTTTCCCGCTCCGTGAGAGAAACCGCGGCATATCGTTGGACAAGCAGCGGCGCGGAGGGCTACGACATAAAGCCGTGCGAAAGAGAGCAGGCGGGTACGACGGTGACCTTGTGGCTGCGCGAAAACGACGACGACTGTCGGTATTCGGAATATCTGTCGGAGTATAAACTCCGCGAACTCGTCAAGACGTATTCCGACTATATCCGCTATCCCATTCTTATGGAAGTCACGAAGTCGAAAAAAGAAGACGGTAAAGACGGCTATACGGAATACACCGAAACCGAAACGCTGAACACTATGACCCCGATTTGGAAGAAACCGAAAAAGAGCGTCAAAAAAGAAGATTACGACGCATTTTACCGTTCGCGCTTTCACGATTTTCACGCCCCCGTGCGGGTTATAAATGTGAACATAGAGGGAAACGTAAATTACACCGCATTGCTGTTCATACCGGAAAAACTTCCCGGGAACTATTATTCGAAAGACTACGAAAAGGGTCTTGCGCTCTATTCGAGCGGAGTGCTGATTCGAGAAAAGTGCGCCGAGCTTTTGCCCGATTGGCTGGGCTTCGTCAAGGGTGTCGTGGATTCCCCCGATTTGACGCTGAACCTTTCCAGAGAGGTTTTGCAGCAAGACCGACAGTTGCGTTTTATTGCCGATTCGGTGAGAAAGAAAATACTCGACGACTTTAAAAAATGGCTGAAAAACGACAGAGAAGGATACGAAAAATTCTTCAAGGAACTCGGCGAAGGCATCAAATACGGCGTCTACGAAAACTTCGGCGAGAGAAAGGACGAGCTCAAAGATTTGATTTTGATGTATTCTTCCACGGAGAAAAAACCGACACTGCTTTCGGAATACGTCGCAAGAATGAAGGACGGCACGGAGTGTATATACTATGCGTGCGGCGAAAGCGAGGAAAAGATAGACGCTTTGCCGCAATTGGAAAAGCTCAAAGAAGAGGGCGGAGAGATTTTGTACTGCACGCAGCGCGTGGACGAATTCTGTCTTATGGCGTTGAACGAATACGGCGGCAAGAAATTTGTAAATGCTTTGAAGTCGGACTCCGACAAGGAAGAAAAAGGCGAGAATAAAGACAAGTCGAAAGAACTTTTGCAAAGCGTGAAAAAACTGCTTAACGACAAAGTCAATAAGGTGCGCCTGTCGTCGAGAATGAAGTCGCACGCATCTTGCATAACGGCGGACGGCGAAATATCGTTGGAAATGGAACGCGTGTTTGCGGCAAGCGGACAGCCCGTGAAAGCAGACAGGGTTTTGGAACTCAACCCCGAACACGCCCTGTTCAAAAAGTTGGAAAAGGAATACGAAAACGGCGGAGACTACGAAACCGTCGCGCTGATTCTGTACGACGAGGCGGCATTGACTTCGCTGGGAGAAGTGGACGACGAAGCGGCGTTCGTTATGAGAATAAACTCGCTTATAAAGTAATCGTTCGGCTTTGTGTCGAAAAGGTGAAAGTATAGTGAATTTTCCCGTTTGGGCGCCTGCCGTCGTTGACAAACCTTTCCGTATAATCTATACTTATAAGTAGGAAATAAGGAGATGTTAAGTTGAGATGACCCTTTCTTCCAAAAGCAGATACGCTTTGGAGATTATGACCGACCTTGCGCGCCACAGAGACAGATTGGTATCCGTTTCCGCAATCGCAAACCGTCGGAATATTTCCGAAAAGTATGCCGAACAGATTATGAGTATATTGAAACGCGCGGGCTTCGTCGCAAGCGAACGCGGCGTGCGCGGAGGTTACCGTTTGACGCTTCCGCCCGACAACTATCGCGTCGGCGATATCCTTCGGCTTATGGACGGAATGCCGAAAGTCGAAAGCAACGGCGCGGTGCGCAAGTTGGAACAAGCCGTCGCGTCGGTGGTGGACGGCTTCACCGTGGCGGACCTTATGGAAGAAAAGTAAGCGGCGGACAAAGGAGAAAATTTATGACGAAGATACTGATTGCCGACGACGAAGAAATGATTCGCACGGTCATAGCCGAGTATGCGAAGTTCGAGGGTTACGATTGCGCCGAGGCGGTGGACGGAATGGAAGCCGTGCAAAAGGCGACGGCAAACGATTATGACCTCATTATAATGGATGTTATGATGCCGAAACTCGACGGCTTTTCGGCGGTCAAAGAAATCAGAAAGAAAAAGGATACTCCCGTTATTATGCTGTCGGCGCGTGTCGAGGAATACGACAAACTGTTCGGTTTCGAAATGGGCGTGGACGACTATGTGACCAAACCTTTTTCGCCGAAAGAAGTTATGGCAAGAATAGGTGCGATTTTGAAACGCGGCAAAGTCAATAAGGGTAAAATCGTGTCCGACGGTCTTGTCATAGACAAGGCAGGCAGAAATGTATATGTGGACGGAACGAAAGCCGATATGACACCGAAAGAATACGAATTGCTGTTCTATCTGTCCGACAATGCGGGTATCGCCGTGTCGAGGGAAAAACTGTTGAGCGAAGTGTGGGGATATGACTTCTACGGCGACGACAGAACCGTGGACACGCATATAAAAATGTTACGTTCTTCGTTGGGAAAATACCGCGACAAAATCGTTACGTTGCGCGGATTGGGATATAAATTGGAGCTTTGATTCGATAGGTGGAGAAAGAGCGGGAAAAAGAATCGGGGACGGTAATAGGAAAGCCGTCGAAGTCCGACGGCGACGTGCTGGGCTTGAAGAGCATACAGTTTCGAATGTGGTTGAGCTTTGTCGCGCTGACCGCATTGACTCTTGTCGTACTCTGGGTGGCGCAGGTCGTTTTTTACACCGCCGGCTTCAACGATATGAGCAAAAGCGAGGTCAAACGAATCGGGGACGAGCTCAAAACGGGCGTTTTCGACCCGGGCTTTCAGGAAAAATTGCGCGTAAGCGCGATAAGCGGCGGCTTTTCGGCATTGTTGCTCGACAGAAAGACGGGACTTCCGCTCTATTATGCAAATGCAAACGGTTCCAAAGACCCCGAACATATGGACTATGCGCTGTTTAACGAGATAGTGAACTCCCACGACTTTAAATCGAAAGTGGACGAAGTCGGGAGAGTGTATACCTTTTCTACGGAAAGGCACGGAGATTTCATAGTATACGGAGCTTTGTCCGAAAGCGGAGTCGGGGGGGGGAACGATTACTGCCTGTGCCTCATAAAGCCTTTTGTCAAAGCCGATGCGTCGGTGGGCATTTTGCGCAATCAGTTGGTGCTCGTCACCGTTATGTGTCTTTTTGTGAGTATGGTGTTGGCTTTGACATTCAGCCGAACGATAAGCCGACCGATAACGGAGTTTTCCAAGGCGGCGAGAAAATTGGGTAAGGGCGATTATTCGGTGCGTTTCACCGGCAACGGGTGGACGGAAATAGACGAGCTTGCCGAAACGCTGAATTATGCGACGGAAGAAATTGGCAAGACGGAAACGGTACGCAGAGACTTTTTCGCAAACGTATCCCACGATTTGCGCACTCCGCTGACAATGGTCAGGGCTTACGCCGAAATGATTAAGGACATTTCGGGCGAGGATAAGGAAAAGCGGGAAAAGCACGCGCAGATAATAATGGACGAAGCGGACAGATTGACCTTGCTTGTAGGCGACATTTTGGAACTGTCGAAGTTGCAGGCAGGCACCGCCGAATACAATATCGGCAGAACGGACATAGCCGCGCTTGCCGAGACCGTCGTCGGTCGTTTTGCGGCTATGGGCGAGAAAAACGGCTTTGAGTTCGAAAGCCGAATAAATTGTCGTTGCGATGCCCTTTGCGACGGCAAAAGAATCGAACAGGCGCTCTACAATCTTATAAGCAACGCAATGAATTACAGCCGCGACATAAAAAAAGTGACCGTCGAGGTGGCGGAGAAAGAAAGTACGGTGCGCATCGAAGTTTCCGACAGGGGCAAGGGCATTGCTCCCGAAGAAATCGAAAAGGTGTGGGACAGGTATTATCGCGCCAATCAGACAAAGCGCACGAGCGTCGGCACGGGCTTGGGCTTGCCTATCGTCAAGAGCATTTTGGAAAAGCACGGCGCGGCATACGGCGTGGACAGCGCGACAGAGGACAATGCGGAAGGCAGAGAGAGCGGAACGACGTTCTGGTTCGAGTTGGAAAAGTTCGCAGAACCGCAGTCTGCTTTGCCTCCGTCGGAGAAAAAGCGGCGCAGAAAAGAGGCGAAGCCGAAAGAGCGGTCAAAAGACGGCGGAGAAAAGGAATAGCACGCAGCCGAACTTTCGAAAAATACAATTATCTTTCGCCTTTTTATCATATTCTTATCACATTTATATAGTATCATATAGGCAACCTCATTAGTTTCCTATCTTTGCGGAAAGTCCTCCTTTGCCACAGCGGCGGGAGGGCTTTTCGTACGCGGCGAGAATGCTGAAAATCAATTTGCCGCAATTGCTTGACAAGCATAGCCGAAAGTAGTATAATTGCAAAGCGTGTAAATCTACACGTAGGTTTTTTATGCCGAAATCGGCGAGAAAACCAAACTCGCTTTATTGAAAGGGCGCGATGCGACGGGTGCGTCAAACGCTTGTCGGGTGCGGCTTCGAAAATGAATGCGGGGGCAAACTACTAAAAGGAGGTAGAGTAATAATGCCTACGATTAACCAGTTAATCAGAAAAGGCCGCGAGAAAATCGAGTTCAAATCTTTGAGCCCCATTCTCGAAGGCAACCCGCAAAAGCGCGGCGTGTGCCTTTCGGTGACGACGACCACTCCGAAGAAGCCCAACTCTGCGCTTCGGAAGATTGCCAGAGTCCGTCTTGTAAACAAGATGGAAGGCACTGTTTACATTCCGGGAATCGGACACAATTTGCAGGAACACAGCGTCGTGCTTATTCGTGGCGGCAGAGTGAAGGATTTGCCCGGCGTAAGATATCATATCATACGCGGCGCGTTGGATACCGCAGGTGTCGCAAAGCGCAAGCAGTCCCGCTCGAAGTACGGTGCAAAACGCGCGAAGTAACGTATAAATCGGTAAATTACGTTACGGAAAAAATTCAATAAAGGAGAATTATTATGCCGAGAAGAAACGGTGTCCCCAAGCGCGACGTTCTGCCCGACCCCGTGTATAACAGCAAAGTTATCACGAAGCTCGTCAATCAGGTAATGCTGGACGGAAAAAAAGGCACGGCGCAGCAAATAGTGTACGGGGCTTTCGATATCGTAAAAGACAAAATGAGTTTGGAACCTATGGACGTATTCACGCAGGCTTTGGAAAACATAAAGCCCGTGTTGGAAGTCAAGGCTCGCAGGGTGGGCGGCAGCACGTATCAAGTGCCTATCGAAATCCGTCCCGACCGTCGCCAGACGTTGGCTATCCGTTGGATGGTGGCGTTTGCGAGAAAGCGCAGCGAAAAGACGATGGCGGAACGTATGGCAGGCGAGATTATGGACGCCTATAATAATGCGGGAAGCGCGATACGCCGCAAGGAAGAAATGCACAAAATGGCGGAAGCGAACAGAGCGTTTGCTCATTACCGTTGGTAAGTCAGAGGAAACAAAATTATGGCAAGAGAATTTTCATTGGAAAATACGCGCAATATCGGTATTATGGCGCACATCGATGCGGGTAAAACCACGACTACCGAGCGCATACTTTTCTATACGGGTAAGACGCACAAAATCGGCGAAGTCCACGAGGGCGCTGCCACGATGGACTGGATGGAACAGGAGCAGGAGCGCGGCATAACCATAACTTCGGCTGCCACGACCACGCAGTGGCGCGTGGACAGAAGCCCGAGTTCCAAAGAGCCGTTCAAGCGCATCAACATAATAGACACGCCGGGACACGTCGACTTCACCGTCGAAGTGGAACGTTCGCTTAAAGTGCTGGACGGCGCGGTGGCGGTGTTCTGCGCCCGCGGCGGCGTTCAGCCGCAGTCCGAAACCGTCTGGCGTCAGGCGGACAAGTACGGCGTTCCCAGAATAGCGTACGTGAACAAGATGGACAGAGAGGGCGCAAACTTCTTCAATGTTATGGATATGATGAAGACGCGTCTGAAAGCCAATCCCGTTGCGATACAGCTCCCGATAGGCTCGGCGGACACGTTCGTCGGCGTTATCGACCTCGTGACGATGAAAGCCGATATTTACAAGGACGACCTCGGCACGATTATGGACGAAACCGAAATTCCCGCGGAGCTTAAAGGCAAAGCGGAAGAATACCGTGCGAAGCTGTTGGAAGTCGTGGCGGAAGCCGACGACGACTTGATGACGAGATACTTCGAAACCGAAGGAACAGACTTCACGGAAGACGAGATAAAGAAAGCAATCAGAAAGCTCACGATTGAAATGAAAATCAATCCCGTGACCTGCGGCAGCTCGTTCAAGAACAAAGGCGTTCAGAAGCTTTTGGACGCAATCGTCGAATATATGCCGTCGCCGCTCGACATCCCCAACGTCAAAGGAACGCTTATGGACGGCGAAACCGTGGAAGAGAGAGAGACCAGCGACAGCGCTCCGTTTGCGGGACTTGCGTTCAAGATTATGGCAGACCCGTTTGTGGGTAAGCTTGCGTTCTTCCGTTGCTACTCCGGTACTCTTTCGTCGGGTTCGTACGTACTCAACTCCACGAAGAACAAGAAAGAGCGTATCGGCCGTATACTTATGATGCACGCGAATAACCGTGTGGAAATCGACGAGGTTCACAGCGGCGACATCTGCGCGTTTGTCGGACTCAAAGATACGACGACGGGCGACACGCTGTGCGACGCGGGCAAGCCGATTGTTTTGGAGAGTATGGAATTCCCCGAACCCGTTATTCGAGTGGCAATAGAGCCGAAGACGAAAGCGGGACAGGAAAAGATGACGATGGCTCTCATAAAACTCGCGGAAGAAGACCCGACGTTCAAGACCTATACCGACCAGGAAACGGGTCAGACGATAATCGCGGGTATGGGCGAGTTGCACCTCGAAATCATAGTGGACAGACTTTTGCGCGAGTTCAAAGTGGAAGCAAACGTCGGTAAGCCGCAAGTCGCATACCGCGAAGCAATCACGAAGAAAGTCGATGTCGAAGGCAAATACGTTCGTCAGTCCGGCGGTAAAGGTCAATACGGTCACTGTAAGATTTATATGGAACCGTTGGAGCCGGGCAGCGGATACGTCTTCGAAGACAAGACGGTCGGCGGTTCGATACCCAAGGAATATATCCCTGCTATCGACAACGGCATAAAGGAAGCCAAGATGAGCGGCGTGCTTGCGGGTTATGAGTGCGTGGACTTCAAAGTCACCGTTTACGACGGTTCGTTCCACGAAGTCGACTCGTCCGAAATGGCATTCAAGATTGCCGGCTCTATGGCGTTCAAAGAGGGTATGAGAAAGGCCAACCCCATTCTTATGGAACCGATTATGCGCGTGGAAATTTCCCTTCCGGAAGAGTATCTCGGCGACGTTATGGGCAACGTAAGCGCACGCCGCGGCAACCTCTTGGGTATGGAGATGATAAACGGCTCGCAGGAAATCAGAGCGGAGATTCCGCTTTCGGAAATGTTCGGCTATGCGACGGACTTGCGTTCGCGCACGCAGGGCAGAGGCAACTATACGATGACTTTCGACCATTACAGCGAAGTTCCGAGAAACGTCGCGGAAAAAGTTATCAGTATGCGCACGAAAAATTAAAATATTTTCGTTCAAAACGGTTGTCTTATTTGTAAAAATCAGTTATAATAAGAGCGCGGGACTCTTGAAAACCCGATAATATCAAAAATGATTTTAATGGAGGAATCAAAAATAGTATGGCAAAAGCTAAATTCGACAGAAGCAAACCGCACGTAAACATAGGTACTATCGGTCACGTCGACCACGGTAAGACCACTCTTACTGCGGCTATCACAATGACGCTGTCTGCCAAGGGTCTTTCGGAGAAAATGAGGTACGACCAAATCGACTCCGCTCCCGAGGAGAAAGCAAGAGGTATCACGATAAACACGGCTCACGTTGAGTATTCCACGCAGAACCGTCACTACGCTCACGTCGACTGCCCGGGTCACGCGGACTACGTCAAGAATATGATAACCGGCGCGGCACAGATGGACGGCGCAATCCTCGTTGTTGCGGCAACCGACGGTCCGATGCCCCAGACTCGCGAGCATATACTGCTTGCCCGTCAGGTCGGCGTTCCCAAGATTGTCGTCTTTATGAACAAGACCGACCTTGTGGACGACCCCGAACTTTTGGACCTCGTCGAAATGGAAATCAGAGACCTTTTGACGCAGTACGAATTCCCCGGCGACGACACTCCGATTATTCGCGGCAGCGCGGTCAAGGCTTTGGAAGCTGCTTCCAACGGCAACGTAGACGGTGAGGAATGCAAGTGCGTATTCGAGTTGATGGACGCCGTCGACAAGTGGATTCCCGACCCGCAGCGCGACACCGACAAGCCGTTCCTTATGCCTGTCGAAGACGTGTTCACGATTACCGGCCGCGGCACCGTTGCAACCGGCAGAGTCGAGCGCGGACAGATAAAGGTCGGCGACCCCGTCGAAATAGTAGGTATCAAGGCTACGAGAAGCTCCGTCGTTACCGGTATAGAGATGTTCAGAAAGTCTCTCGACGCGGCAATGGCAGGCGACAACGCAGGCGTGCTTCTTCGCGGCGTAGACAAGAAGGAAATCGAGCGCGGACAGGTTATCGCAAAACCCGGCAGCATCACGCCGCACACCGAGTTCGAAGGACAGATTTACGTCCTTAAAAAGGAAGAGGGCGGACGTCATACCCCGTTCTTCAACGGCTATCGCCCGCAGTTCTATTTCAGAACGACCGACGTTACCGGCACCATCGAACTTCCGAAGGGAGTGGAAATGGTTATGCCCGGCGACAACATCACGATTTCCGTGAAACTTATCGCGCCCATCGCGGCAGAGCAGGGACTTCGTTTCGCTATCCGCGAAGGCGGCAGAACGGTCGGTTCCGGCGTCGTTTCCAAGATAATAAAGTAAGTCAAACAACTTTATTTTCGAAAATGCAATATAGCAACTCCCCGAAACATTTCGGGGAGTTTTCTTTATTCCGAAATCGCAGACGGCGAGTAAAAAGTCGATATAAAGAAATGCTTGCCATTTTATCCGCTTTGTGCTAAAATATGTATACGGAAAGTTTTTGCGTTTCCCGATTTTATTGTGCGGCATAGGTAGGATAGCGTCAAAAAACGGGAATAATACAAAGAAGTGTGCGGAAGAGATTAAGGAGCGAATTCTTGAAAAAAAAGCTGACGCTAAAATTGAAAATAGTTATCGGAGTGGCGGCGTTCGCTCTCATTATGGGCGCCATTATTTGGATAATAGCTCTGGCATTGTTGGATACCGATATAAAGACGGAGGTCTACGGCGCGGAATTCGACTATGTCGGGGACGCTATGTACGACAACGCCTATATAACTATGAAAGGCGGTAAATGGCAGCTGTATCGCGGCGGTGACGCTATTTCCAGAGCTTTCGGACAGCTCGAATACTCCGGCGAGGGTCGGTTTTATTTTATAAATACCGACGGCAAAGGGTGGGGATATGTTCGCACCGACGGCTCGGTGGAAATCGAGTTCGGCGGCGACTTCGAACCGTTAATCCCGTCGTCGGGATTCTGTCGCGTAGCCGTCAAAACGGATGCCGAGAAGGGAGAGTTTACCGTTCGCAATTACCACGGAAAGAACGAAAAATTTACGGGCAAGCCGCTGTTTTATTCGGATTTCGAAAATTTCTACGAAGCATTCGGCGATTCGTATGTCGCCTATACGGACAAAGACGGAAAGTTTGCGGCAGTCGACACCGCAGATTTCAAGACGTTCAATCTTCCGTTTTCGCCCGACCAAAACAGTTATGCCGCAGACGGCTTTTTGACCGTCGGGCGCGGAACGGACTGCCGCACTTACGGTTCTGATTTGAGGGAAATAGCCTTTTTGGCGGGGCTGTTGCCGACGGGAGCGGACAACTCGGCAAACGACTATTACTACGTTGTAGGAAACCGCGCCGTGTCTCACGGATACAACGAGGGAAGACGTAGTTATACTCACAGTTTGCAAAACGATTTCGGATATAAAACTTTCGAAACGCTTGCGGACGGCAAAGTGCTGGCAACGGACGGCAACCGTGCGGTATTTAAATACGAGAACGACGATACGTTCTATTTCGAAGGAATAAGCGAAAAAGCGGAAGTAGGCGCGGGAACGGAGGAGATTACCGGAGGAGCGGTCTTTTACTTCAAGCTGTCGTCAACCGAAAAATGGTATTTGTTGGATATAGACTGCAATATCATTCGCGCCGAAAAGTTAGAATTTTACGATTTGAAACGGGAAAAGGAAAAGAACAGAGCGTACTATCTGTCGGAGGTTCGCTGCGTTGTGGCAGACGGTAAACTGTACGAGTATGAAAACGGCAAATTGGAATTGCGTTTGGAAAATGTGACAGCCGTCGTGAATAACGAACTTGCGTCCGAATCCCGAATAATAACGCAGACAAGCGAAAAAACCGAAATATTCGATGCGTTTTTCCGCTCGAAAGACAGAAAGACGAATTTGAAATCGCCGCAGGTCATCGACGCCTATCTGCCCGCATACGCCGAAGTTGCGGACGGCAAGAAAAAAATAATCTTGCCTCGCGGTGAGATAGAAGTCGCGCTTGATTCGGTTGTGGAAATAAGATATTGCACCGACGAAAAAAATTTCTTTGTTTTGGAAACCTTGTCGGACGGCAGGTATAACCTGTATAAAAACAGAAATAAGATAGGCGAATTTTCGCTGAAAGACGGCGAAAGCATAAGCGTTTCGCAGTCACAGCTGTTTGTGGTCGGCGAGAACAAGATAAATATCGTGTCAAAAGGAAAGGAAATTCCCGTAAAGTTCGACGATATGGAATTCAGTCGCCTAAACAGTTACGCCGTTGCCATACGTTCGGACGGCATTACGATAATAGATTTGAACGACGGTTCGATATCCGACGAGCGCAGAATGGAAGGCGGCGTGGAGATAACCGAGAAAGGCGAAAACACGTTTGCTTTCAGAAACAAACAGAGCGGTCTTTACGGAATCATAGACGGCGGAAAAGTCACTCTGTCGCCGACGTTCAGACAGATGAAACTTCACGACGGCTTTGTGATTGCCAGCGTGGACGGAAAGGATACGAGAGGCGACTATGCTCCGACTTATTTCCAAGCCGACTTTTACGGCAAGAGATTGGGAAAAATATATGCGGAGTTGCAATCGACGGAGGGTTTGACGATGGGCAAGTCCGTCGACGGCTCGATTGAGGTAATGAACAATCGCGGCAGAGTAATTCTCAAAGACGTTACGTTCGTTCCCGAAGAAAGCGGCGGCTTCGCATTTATGAAAAGCTATGTTTACGACGAGGATACGGGCGAAACGGTGGCGGCATATCGCAGGGACAAGTCGAGATTGCTGGCGGTAACCGCAGGCGGCTGTAAAAGGGTCATAAGCATTTCTTTCGAGTGACGAAAGGTAAAAATTGCGTTTAAACACGCGTTTTACGAAACAGTGTGGGGAAGGCGCAAAAAGATTTTACGGCTTGTATGCCCGTTTGACGGCGTTATACGACACACATATAAAAAATAACGACAAAAATAAGGCAAAACCGACCTCGTTTTGCTTTATTTTTTTTGCCGTTTGTGGTATAATCGTATTATGAGCCTGCGGGTCAAAAAACAAGGAGAAAACAGTATGGCAAAAAAGGTGGACAATAAGTACGATTCCAGCGAAATACAGGTGCTGGAAGGTCTGGAACCGGTCAGAAAACGCCCCGGTATGTACATCGGCTCGACGGACGAGAGGGGTTTGCATCACCTCATAGTCGAGATTGTGGACAACAGCGTGGACGAAGCGCTCGCGGGTTTCTGCGATACGATTGTCGTGGAAATAACCAAAGAGGGCGCCGTTTCCGTCACGGACAACGGCAGAGGCATACCCATCGACATTCACCCGAAAGAAAAAGTTTCTGCGGTGCAGGTCGTTTTGACCAAACTGCACGCGGGCGGCAAATTCGGCGGAGGCGGATATAAGGTGTCCGGCGGTTTGCACGGCGTCGGTCTGTCCGTTGTCAACGCTCTTTCCGAGTGGTTGGAAGTCGAGGTGTACAAGAACGGCAAGATTTATCGTCAGAAATATAATCGCGGCGTACCTATGCGCGCGCTTGCCGAAGTGGGCAAGACGGATAAGACGGGCACGAAAGTCACGTTCTTCCCCGATGACGAAATTTTCGAAACGATAGAGTTCTCCTACGATATGATTAGAACCCGCCTGCGCGAGGTCGCATATCTGAACAAGGGCGTAAAAATAGTTTTGAAAGACGAACGCAGGGGCAAAGAGAAGGAGGAAACGTTCTGTTACGAGGGCGGCATTCTCGACTTCGTCGAATATCTCAATCGCTCGAAAGAAACTATGTTCGAAAATGCGATATACTTCGAGGAAAAATATAAGGACAGCACCGTGGAAATCGCGATGCAGTACAACGACAGCTATAACGAGATTATATATTCGTATGCAAACAATATAAACACGGAAGAGGGCGGAACCCACCTTGTCGGTTTCAAAAATGCGCTTACGAAAATCATAAACGATTACGCACACAAAGCCAACCTCATAAAGGACGAGGAGAAGCTGACGGGCGACGACGTGCGCGAAGGTCTGACGGCAATCGTGTCGGTAAAACTTACCGAGCCGCAGTTCGAGGGACAGACCAAGACCAAACTCGGCAACTCCGAAATGCGCGGAATCGTGGAACGCGCGCTGACGGAGGGCTTCGGAACATATCTCGAAGAAAACCCGAAAGAAGGCAAAGAGCTTGTCTTGAAGGGCATAACGGCGCAGAGAGCACGCGACGCCGCAAGAAACGCAAGAGAACTCACGAGAAGAAAGGGCGTGCTTGAAAGCACCACATTGCCCGGCAAACTTGCGGATTGTACAGATAAAGACGCCGCGCACTGCGAGATTTATATCGTCGAGGGAGACAGCGCAGGCGGTACGGCAAAGCAGGGCAGAGACCGTCGGTTTCAGGCAATATTGCCGTTGCGCGGTAAAATATTGAACGTGGAAAAAGCCAGGCTCGGCAAAGTGCTGGAAAATGCGGAAATCAAAAATATGATAACCGCCTTCGGTTGCGGAGTCGGAGATGAGTTCGACGAAAGCAAACTGCGTTACGACAAGATTATCTGTATGACCGATGCCGACGTCGACGGCAGCCATATCAGAATTCTTTTGCTGACTTTCTTCTTCCGCTATATGCGTCCGCTCATAGAAAAGGGACACGTGTTCATCGCGCAGCCGCCGTTGTACAAAGTCACAAAGAATAAAAAAGATACGTATTGCTATTCCGACCCCGAGCTCAACGAAACGTTGGACAGTCTCGGCAGAAAGGGCTGCGACGTACAGCGTTATAAAGGTCTCGGAGAAATGAACGCGGAACAGCTTTGGAACACGACAATGAATCCCGAGTTCCGCACGCTTGTGCAGGTGACTATGGACGACGCTTTCGAAGCGGACGAAATCTTCACCGTGCTTATGGGCGAAATGCCGGAAATGCGCAGACAGTTTATCGAAGAAAACGCAAAGCTCGTCAAAGAGTTGGATATATAACAGAGGTGTGAAATGGCAGAAAGAAAGAGAAAATTCTCGGACGACGAGATTAAGCACGTAGATAAAACCAAGATTGTCCGCCGCCAAGTCGTGGACGAAATGAAGACGTCGTTCATTGCGTACGCAATGGCGGTCAACGTTTCCCGCGCCATACCCGACGTCAGAGACGGATTGAAACCCGTTCACCGCAGAATACTGTATTCGATGGGAGAGTTGAACCTGTTTTCCGATAAACCGCACAGAAAATGCGCGCGTATAGTCGGTGACGTTTTGGGTAAATATCACCCGCACGGCGACAGCTCCGTATACGACGCTCTCGTTCGTTTGGCGCAGGACTTCTCCATAAACCATCCGCTCGTGGACGGTCACGGAAACTTCGGCAGCGTGGACGGCGACCCTCCCGCGGCTATGCGTTACACGGAAGCGCGCCTTGCTAAAATCGCGTCGGAAATGTTGCGCGACATCGATAAGGAAACCGTCGATTGGTATCCGAATTTCGACGATACCTTGCAGCAGCCCACCGTTTTGCCGTCGAGATTCCCGAACCTGCTTGTAAACGGCAGCGACGGTATAGCCGTAGGTATGGCGACGAATATCCCGCCGCATAACCTCGTCGAAGTCATAAACGCCGTGCAGGCGCTCATAGACAATCCCGACATAACCGTGGACGAAATTATAGGCTTTATTCCCGGTCCCGACTATCCGACGGGCGGCACCATAATGGGCAGAGCCAACTTGCGTTGCGCTTATCGTACGGGGCACGGCGGAGTCGTTATCCGCTCGAAGTGCGAGATAGAAGAGTATACGTCGAAAGAGGGCGGACAGCCCCGCCAGCGCATAGTCGTGACCGAACTTCCGTATCAAGTCAATAAAGCAGAACTCATAAAGAGTATGGCGAATCTCGTCAAGGATAAGCGTGTGGAAGGCATAAGCGCCATAAACGAGGAATCCGACAGAGACGGCTTGCGTATAGTCATAGAGATAAAGAGGGACGCGCAGGCACAGGTCGTGCTGAACACGCTGTATAAGCATACCAACTTGCAGACTTCCGGCGGTATAACTTTCCTTGCTCTCGTGAACGGCGAGCCCAAAATATTGAATATCAAGGAAATTCTGTACCACTATCTCGAACATCAGAAAGAAGTCGTGCTGCGCAGAACCAAGTACGATTTGGATAAGGCACAGGAACGCGAACATATTTTGGAGGGTCTTGTAAAAGCTCTCACGAATATCGACAAGGTCATAAAGATAATCAAGAGCAGCCGCGACAAGTTCGAAGCGGCGGAGAAGTTGATGGCGGAGTTCTACCTGTCCGACAAACAGGCGAACGCCATACTCGAAATGCGCTTGCAGAGATTGACCAGCTTGGAAATCGAGTCGATTAAAAACGATTTGGCGCAGTTGCAATTGCTGATTGCGGACTTGAAGAGCATAATAGCCTCGCCGAAACGCGTGTTGGAGATTGTCAAAACCGAGCTGGAAGAAATAAAAAACAAATACGGCGTGCCGAGAAGAACGCAAATTTGCGTGGATTACGACGAAATAGACATCGGCGACTTAATCGAACGCGAAGACGTCGTCATCTCTATGACTCACTTCGGCTACGTCAAACGCCTTCCGAAAGCCGAATACCGCACGCAGCACCGCGGCGGCAAGGGTGTGACCGCGCATAAGCCGAAAGAAGAAGACTTCGTGGAAACGATGTTCGTTACCTGCACGCACGACGACTTGCTGTTCTTCACGAACTTCGGCAAGGTTTACGCGATAAAGGCATACGAAGTGCCCGAGGCGGAAAAGACGGCGCGCGGCAGAGCCATAGTCAATCTCTTGAATCTCGAAGACGGAGAAAAAGTCAACGCCGTCATAAGGATAGAAGAGGATAACTACCTCGGCAATCTCATAATGGCGACCAAGCGCGGTATGATTAAAAAGACGTCGCTGACCGAATTTGTTTCCATACGAAAAGTCGGAAAAATCGCCATCAAACTTGCGGAAGACGACGAGCTTATCGGCGTTCAGCAGACAAACGGCAGAGACGAGATTTTGATTGCGTCCTCGTCCGGCAAGTGCATAAGATTTGCCGAAGACGACGTCCGCGTTATGGGCAGAGATACCCGCGGCGTGAGAGCAATGAAGATTACGGACGACGAAGAAGTTGTCGATATGACCGTCATAAAACCCGGACACGAAATCATAACCGTGTCGCAGTACGGTTACGGCAAACGTACCGATTTGAACGACTACCGCTTGCAGTCGCGTGCGGGCAAAGGTATCAAGGCAGGCATATTCACGCAGAAGACGGGTCGTCTCGTAAATCTCAAACAGATAAATCCCGACGACGACTTGATGTTGATTGCCGACAACGGTATCATAATCAGAATGAGAGCCAAAGAGATTTCCAAGATAAGCAGGGACACGCAGGGCGTTCGCATTATGAAGCTCAAAGGTCAGGGCAGCGTGGTCTGCGTTGCCGTTGCCGCGCCCGAACCCGAAGTCGAAGAGGGCGGCGAAGAGTAATCGACATATCAGGCGAAGGATAATCGAAATATTAAATGCAACCTAAAAAACCTGCGGATACGCTCCGCAGGTTTTTGTTATTGCGAACAATTCGGGAAAGCAAGTCTCGGTTTTGTGCGTATTTTTTAGGTAATCTTCGGCTTGTTTTCTGACACTTTCCGTCGGTCGGCAAAATTCGTTGCATAACTTCTGCCGAAAACGGTTTACAAAAAATCGCGGGAGTGCTATACTTATATAGTAAATGTAAAGCAATAGCATATATAAAGGAGTTTTTGAAAAGAAATGTCCAAGACTATTACTATGAAATGTCACGACTGTTTGAATCAGAAGAGCTTTAAGGTGGGAGCGGGAAGCGAGTTGCAGTCGCTGAAAGATGCCGTGGCGCTTGTGACGGACGAAAAAACTTTGCAGAAGATAATGAATCTGATGGTGGCGATAGAGTCCAAAAAGCCGAAGGCGGCGCACTATAATTTCTATCTCAATCACGCCGAATATCTGACCAATATAAATTACGACTTGTTCGAGGGCTGCGTCGGAATGTTTAAGGAAGAAGAGCTGACAAACAACTCCGCATATCAAAAACTTATGCAACCGCCCGTAACCGATAAGATAGCTTTGAGCAAAAAGAAATGGGCTATCGCCGCAGGCATAGAGGGCACGATTGCGTTCAACGGCATATTCTGGTGCAAGAAGTGCGAGAAATTCGAAAACAGACTCTATATCCGCGTGCGCTATATGGACGGCAAACGGGAAAACATATATGTAATGCCTAATCGCTGTTCGTCTTGCGGAGAGCCTATGCAGCTTGTTGACGATTGCAATTGCGGATTTGTTCACGAGGGTATGGAAACAATAGGCAAGTGCGAAGTGTGCGGCAGCTATTATAAAGTTCAGAGCACCACGTTTAATGTAAAATAGTATAATTGCGTACAAATCGGCAATAATCGATAGTGAGCGGCACGGCGACAAGGTTTGCCGCGCCTTTTACGTAATCCGAAGCGCATTCGTCGGTGTTTGACTTCTTGTCGCAAAAGTTGAACCGACGGAATAGGGAGCGAGAAAATTATGATAATTACTTTGGTAATGGACCAATACGGCGATACAAGCAACGGCACGACCACGACGGCTATGCGCCTCGCGGAAATAATGCGCAAGCATTCTCACACTGTCCGCATAGTCACGTCCGTGGAAAACGTCAAGGAAGAAAATGTGTATGTCGTGCCGGAAAGAAATTTACCGCTATTGAACAATATAGTGCACGCACAGGGAATGAAACTCGCCAAACCCGATAAAAAAATACTGACGGACGCGATTGAGGGCGCGGACATCGTGCATTTCTTTCTGCCGTTCGGATTGTCGAAAGCGGGAAAAGCCATTGCCGACAAACATCATATAGCGACGACGGCGGCTTTTCACGTTCAGCCCGAGAATATCACGTACACCATAAAAATGAATAAGGTGGAACTTGTCAACGTCGTCATATATAAACTGTTCGAACAGTTTTACAATAAATTTTCGCACATACACTGTCCGAGCCGAATGTTGAAAGACATACTCGACGGTTACGGGTATAAGGCAGAAAAACACGTCATAAGCAACGGTGTTTCGGATTTTTTCGTAAAGACGGAATCGGTTCGTCCGAAAGAGTTTGAAGGGCAATTTCTCATTCTTATGTCGGGACGTTTCTCGCGCGA
This sequence comes from uncultured Christensenellaceae bacterium, assembly GCA_910588155.1. Taxonomy (GTDB): domain Bacteria; phylum Bacillota; class Clostridia; order Christensenellales; family Pumilibacteraceae; genus MGBC157735. The sequence goes on along the minus strand of CAJUPB010000003.1, from coordinate 126,916 downwards.
AAAAAGACAGGACTTGATTATCGAGGCGGTTGCGGGCAGCAAATACGCAGACGACATAAGGCTGATTTTTTGCGGCAAAGGTCCTTGGAAAAACGCGCTGATAAAAAAGGCGGAAAGCTTGGGATTGAAAAACAAGCCCGTATTCAAGTTTTGCGATTGGGCGCAGCTTCGGGACACGATAAACTATTGCGACCTGTACGTGCACGCATCCGATGTCGAAATAGAGGCTATCTCCTGTATGGAAGCGTTTGCCTGCGGACTTGTGCCCGTCATTTCCGACAGCCCTATGGTGGCGACAAAGCAGTTCGCTTTGGACGAAAAAAATCTGTTCAAAAAGGGCAATGCCGAAGATTTGCGAAATAAAATAGAATATTTTATAGAACATCCCGACGAAAAACAGGAGTATTCCGAAAGGTATACGGAATACGCGAAAAATTTCCGAGCGGAAGCGTGCGTCGCCGAGATGGAAAAGATGTTCGAAACGGCAATTGCCGAAAACAGAGCCAAATGGGGAGACAGAGTGGGCGTTGCGACGGAGCGAAAACATCGGGGTTGACAAATGCGGCAAGGTTTGCTATAATAAGCGGGTAACTTCGGAGGAACGAATAAGATGAAGGTTTGCGTATTCGGCGCGGCAAGCGCACATATCGACAAAAAATATATCGAAGCTGCCGAAAAGCTCGGCGGTGCATTGGCGGAAAAAGGGCATACGCTCGTATTCGGCGCAGGCGGGACCGGACTTATGGGTGCGGTGGCGCGCGGAGCCAAGGCGAAAAAGGGCTATGTTCACGGAATCGTGCCGGAGTTTTTCGAAAAAGAGGGTTTCGATACGCCGTTTTTTGCGGCGGACAAGGTTACGCTGACGACGGATATAGCAGAGAGAAAAAAAGAAATGGTCGAGCAGTCCGACGCTTTTGTCATACTCCCGGGAGGCATAGGCACTCTGGAAGAATTTTTCGAAGTGTTGACTTTGAAAATGTTCGAAAGGCACAATAAGACCGTCGTGGTGTACAATACGGGCGGATATTACGATGATTTGAAAAAGTTTATTTTGAAGGCCTGCGAAGAAAATTTCGTGACGGTGGATAAGGGAGAACTCTACCTGACCGCCGACGATGCGGACGAGGTCGTAAAGCTTTTGGAAAGCGGTCCCAACGACCCCGACAAACATAGGAAAAAACATTGACGGACAGGAAACGAAGATAGGAGGAAAAGACAGTGTCGAATATTTTTATCGGCTGGGGCGGCAACGAGAAATTGGCGCAGAAGTTGGAAAAGAAATTCAAAGACAACGGACATAATATCGTTATGGGCGGCGGCGCACCCAATCAGATGTTTGTCGGAAACCAGATAATAGAACAAATGAAATCGTGCGACAAGGCGATATTGCTTGTGGAGAATTATAAGGGAAGCGGTTTCAGCACCAACCTTATGTACGAGTGGGGTTATCTTGTGGGTTACAGGCGTATGAAACGCATACACGCATTTTTGATAGACAAACCGAAAAGCGATTTGCCGAGCGATTTGGATGGCGTGTGGGCGGAAGAACTGACACGCAAAAAGATGGGTGCGGACGACGAAGAGAAGAGCGACGACGATTTGGCGGAAGAGGTTTACAATCTTTTCGTAAACAACCTCAACAAAGAGTTGCCCGTCAACTACTTCAAGATAATAGACGATTGGCAGTACATAAGCCGCGATTTGGAAAGCGACAAAGATTGTTACAACAGTACCGAATTTACCGAATATATAGTAATCGGCTGCCTTGCCGCATATTACTATAACGATAATCAACGTTTTCGCGACAGTCTCGATAAGATTGCAAGCAGGGGGAGAACGGGCGAAATCGTGTCGTTTGCGAAGATATACGTAGACGTGTTCTTGAAGAGCGGCGATATGTCGTGCGCCCTGTCGGCAAACGAGTTTATGGCGGAACAGAGCATTAAACGCATTTTGAACAGAAGAAAGGAAACCGTCAGTTTTATCGAGGGCGGCGGAGAACAGCCGAGCGTGCTGGATGATATCATAGACATTTTGTGTTACGACATTTTGGGTTTAATAAATCTTTTGTATCTCAAAGATACGGGACTCGATGCTCACAGAACGGTGAACTGCAAAAACAATGCGCTCGATTATTTCAATAAGACAATCCAACTTATAGACAAGCTGGACGCCAGATTTAAGGACAGCAACGATTGTCTTATCTATCTTTTGCGTTCGTACATATACAACGACCTTGCGCATTTGTACAGGGACGTGGTGGGCGACGAGGAAGAGTATGCGAAGAATTTGGAAAAGTCGGTGGAAAACCGTTTCATACTTTGGGACAACTTCAAAAGAGAGTTCCCGACAAACGTCTATATGTCGGATAAATTGCAGCAGGAATATTTCATCGCATTGAGTGAGCAGTGTCTTGCGGCGGGCGACGGCGCGTCTATGTCGTATGTCGCGGCGCAGTATAAGAAATGGAAAGACGAAGCGAAGAGAAAACAAAAAACCGAGTATACGAACAGACTGCTTGCCAGAATCAAAGAAAACCTCGACAAGCAGGGACAGTTTGTAGAGGAATAAAGACAAAAGCGCGAGGACGAAGCCTTGCGCTTTTTTGTTCGGATATGTTATCTTTCGCCGAGCGGCACGTAATTTCCAACGGGACAAATTCCTTTGTACGACGGACGAATGATTTTGCCCTTGTTGGAAAGCTCTTCTATGCGGTGCGCCGCCCAACCTGCCATACGCGATACCGCAAATATCGGCGTGAACAACTCCATCGGAATTCCCAACATCGAGTTGACGAAACCGGAATAAAAGTCTACGTTTGCGGCGACGCCTTTATATACCGTTCGGTTTTCGCCAATGACTTCCGGAGCCAACCGCTCGATTTTTTCATACAGCTCGTAATCTTCGTGCAGCTGCTTTTCTTCGGCGAGTCTTTCGACGTACTTTCTCATAATGTCCGCTCTCGGGTCGGACAGAGAGTACACCGCGTGACCCATACCGTAAATCAAACCGCTCTTGTCGAAAGCTTCTTTGTTCAAAAGTTTTTTCAGATAATCGCGCACCGCGCCGTCGCTTCGGTTTTTCAGATTCTGTTTCATATCGTCGAACATCTTGACGACTTTGATATTCGCGCCTCCGTGCCGCGGACCTTTGAGAGAGCCGAGCGAGGCTGCCACCACCGAATAGGTATCCGTGCCCGAAGACGAAACCACGTGAGTGGTGAAAGTCGAGTTGTTTCCGCCTCCGTGCTCTGCGTGAAGTATAAGCATCAGGTCCAGCGTGCGGGCTTCCAATTCAGTAAATTTTTCGTCGTCACGCATAAGCGCGAGCATCGCTTCCGCTGTGGAAAGGTCGTTTCTCGGCTTGTGAATGATAAGCGAGTTGTATTCGTGATAGTATTTGTATACCTGATAGGTGTATACCGCCATAAGAGGCATTTGGCTTATGAGTTGCAGACATTGCCGCAGTACGTTGGAAATCGATATGTCGTCGGGATTGTCGTCGTAAGAGTACATAGTCAGCACGCTGCGGGCCAATCCGTTCATCATATCGGTTGACGGGGCCTTCATAATCACGTCCCGGACAAACGATACGGGCAAAGTGCGAAATCCGCCCAACAAATTTTTGAAACTTTTAAGCTTCTTGTGATTGGGCAATTCTCCGAAAAGCAATAAATACGCGACTTCTTCATATCCGTATCTGTTGTCCTGAACGCAGCCGCGGACAATGTCCTTTATGTCGATACCGCGATAACGCAGAATGCCGTTGCAAGGTATTCGTTTCCCTTCTTCGTCGAAAACGGCTTTGCCGCTTTCGTCGCGTTCGAATGCCTGTATGTCGCTTATTTCCGTCAAACCCGCCAGCACGCCGTTTCCGTTTATGTCGCGCAAACCGCGCTTGACGTCGAATTGATAATAGAACGAGCTGTCGATAATGGATTTTTCTTCCGCAAGCAGCGACAGTTTTTCTATTTTCGGCATAACGTCTTGAAGCAGTTGTTCGAATTCGGTCATAAAATCTCCTTGATTTTTTAGACGTGTATTCGATTGTTTGGTAAATCGAATACGGTTTGACAAACGTATATTTTGATTATTATACCATATTTTTAATTTTTATGCAACCGTTTTATGAAAGACGTTTTGTCTTCAAAAAATCAAAGAGGTTGACTTATATTTGAAATAGTGCTATTATTTAAAGCGTAAAGCAGAAAAAGGAGCGACAATGGAAACCGAAAAGGACGACGTAATAGAGTGCATAATCGACGATATGGGTGTGTACGGCGAGGGAATAACCCACGTCGGAGGACAGACCGTTTTCATTCCCGGCGCGATAAGAGGCGAGAGAGTGTCGGCGAAAATCGTTATGGCAAAACCCAACCTCGCCCACGCCGTGCTGACAAAAATATATTCGCCGTCGCCGTACAGAGTTTCGCCGCCCTGCCCGTATTTCAAACAATGCGGCGGTTGCAGTTTGCAGCACGTGGCTTACGAAGAACAGTTGCGACTGAAAAGAGATATTGTGACAAATGCATTCAAAAAGTATGCCGGGATAACCGTCGAGGCGGAAGATACCGTGCCGAGCCTGGGATACGGCTATCGCAATAAGCTCTCTATGCCGGTGCGTTTCGACGTCAAACGCGGCAGTGTGGGAGGTCTGTTTATGAAACGCTCGCACAGAGTGGTGGAGACCGAAAGCTGCCTGTTGCAGAAACAGCCGACTTTCGAGGTTGCTCGGCAAGCGTTGGCGTTTGCTTTGAAAGAGGGGCTGACGGCATACGACGAAACGAACGGCCGCGGAGATTTGCGGCATATTGCGGTGCGAATGCTGAACGGACAAATATCTCTGACATTCGTGTTGAACGGCGAGAGAAAGAGATTCGAGGCGAAGCTGAAAGAGGCGGCGCAGGCGGACGGCAGAGAAAACGCCGGTATTTTTGTAAATATCAATAAGCGCCGTGATAACGTGATTTTGGGCGAGGAAACCAGACTTGTATACGGCTCGAATCGCGCCGTGCTGTGCGGTATGAGCGTGGAGAATCATCCGCAGGCATTTTTTCAGGTAAACGACGATATCCGCGACCGACTTTACAGAGACGTGATTGAAGAGATAGACGACGGCGCAAACGTCGTGGACGCATATTGCGGCGCGGGTATTATGAGCGCAATGGCGGCGAAAAAAGCAAAAACCGTCGTGGGCGTGGAAATCGTTGCGGCTGCGGTGGAAAGCGCGCAAACGCTTAAACGCGAAACGAAAATACGGAATCTTTCTTTCGTCTGCGGAGATTGCGCAGACTGTTTGAAGAGCGCCGTGGAAAAATTGAAGGAAGACGTCTGCGTAATACTCGACCCGCCCAAAAGCGGCTGTCAAAAGAACGTTGCCGAAAATTTGGCGGCGGCAAAAAACGTGAACAAAATAATATATGTCAGCTGTAATCCGTCCACATTGGCGAGAGATTGCGCAATTTTCGAAAAGGGCGGTTTCGAAGTCGTCTCCGTCCGCCCTTACGATATGTTTCCGCAGACAACGTCCGTCGAGACACTGGTCGTGATGAAACGTCGGGTTTGAGAGAGTAAAAGTATGCCTTACTGTTATGAAAAGCGATAAAAATTAAGTATTTTACATACCTGCGCAAATCCGTTATAATATAAGGTAAATCAAACAAGGAGCAAATAAAATGAAAAAAGTTATCGTCGTAACCTCGTCGCCGAGAAAGGGCGGAAATTCGGAAATGCTTGCAAACAAATTTGCGGAAGGCGCAAGGTCTGCGGGAAATCAAGTGGTGCAAATTGCCGTCCGCGACCTGGGCTTGCAATTTTGTACGGGTTGTATGTATTGTCAGTCGCACGACAAATGCGTGCTGAACGACGGAATGAACGCACTGTATTCGGAGTTTGAAACAGCCGACGTGCTGGCGTTTGCGACGCCCGTCTACTATTATTCCGTGTCGGGACAGCTCAAAACTTTCCTCGACAGACTCAATCCGCTATATGTTCGCAAAAACAAATTCAAAGAAGTGTATTTGCTGGCAACCTCGGCGGACGATAACGAAAAGGCAATGGACGGATGCGTGTCCGACTTGCTGGGCTGGATTGAATGTTTCGACGGCGTCAAACTCAAAGACGTATTGCGCGGTACGGGAGTATCGGATAAGGGCGACATCGAGAAAACAAACTTTTTGCAAGAGGCGTTCGAAACTGGCAAACGCGTGTGATTCGTCATATGAAAAAGATAAGACCTCTGCTGTCGGTCAAAGCACTTGCCGCAGCAGTTATGTTTGTGCTTTTTGTCTGCGCGGCGGCGTGTACGAATACTGCGGAACCGCCCGAGGGGCGGGTATCGGCGATTTTTCTATAACCGACGAGATGACGGACACGCTGTACTTAAAAGTCGGCGAACACGTTTTAACCGCGACGCTCGTCGATAATTCTTCGGCGAGAGCGTTGAAAGAATTGCTCGCAGAAGGGATATAACAATAGATTCAAGCGATTACGGAAACTTCGAAAAGGTGGGGCTGTTGCCTCGGAGTCTTTCGCGAAACGACGAGCGTATCACGACCGAAGCAGGAGACTTGATTCTTTATCGGGGCAATTCGTTGCGATATACTATGCGGCGAATACATACACTTTTACAGGACTCGGAAAAATAGTCGGCGTTTCGGAGTCGGAGTTGAAAAATATTTTGGGAAACGGCGACGTGGAAATCATACTTTCGCTGTCGGCATAATATGCTGTTTTAGCGCAATATGACGTTTAAAACGACGTTTCTAACTGTTCGGGCGGCGAATTTTGGCGAAACACGCGAGTTATTCTCATAAGTTTGTTGACAATATGTTGTTCAGAGTATATAATATATTGGTAAACTCTTTGTTTAAAGACATCTTCAATTCACTTGCTTTTTTAATCGGACGGCAAATGCATCAAGGATAGGAAATGGATAAGCAGGAAAAGAAAAAACATATTTACATAGTCGTCAGTGCAACCGACTCCATTGTCTCGAAGATAATCAGAAAGGTTACGGGGGACAGGTATGCCCATTCCTCGATAAGCCTTCAAGACGACTTGAACGAAATGTATTCTTTCGGCAGAATTTTTCCAAGCAATCCCTTTATCGGCGGGTTTGTTAAAGAATCCGTGCAGTTCGGTGCAATGAAACGGTTCAGAAAGAGCGAAATTGTCGTTATCCGTCTCACCGTGGACAAAAATAAATACGCCGAAATAAACGAGTACATAAAGAATATGTATGTCGACAGAAAGAAATACCGTTATAATTATTTGGGGCTTTTTCTCGCAAAACTCGGTATTCACCGCCGCAAGGCAAACTGCTATTATTGCTCGGAGTTTATCAAAGAAATTTTGGACAAGTTCGACATTGCGGAAAAGGACGAGTTCGGCGAAGTCGTTCGGCCCGTGGAATTTTTGAATCTCAAAAAAGGCGAAATCATTTATCGCGGCAGACTGTGCGATTTCGCACCCGTATAAAACTCTTGACAAAAACCGTCCGCAGGGTGTATACTTTATACGTCCTGAACGAAAAGGGTGACCTGATTGTCAAGGCGGGTTAATTTAAAAGCAATTTGCGTCCGCAAGGCTTTTTGCGCGGTTGTATTTCCGTGTCGGACGCGGCTTAATATTATTCCCCCTTTCCCGTTCGGAAAGGGGTTTCTTTTATAAGGAGTATTTATGGCGGAAGAAAAAAGATTGGCTCAAATCGGCATAATAGTGGAGGACAAATCGACGGTCAATGCATTGAACTTAATGTTGTCGGAATTCGGAGAATATATTGTCGGCAGAATGGGATTGCCGCTCGCCGCTCGCGGGATAAACGTCATTTCCGTGGTGGTGGATGCGCCTGCGGACAAAATAAACGCATTGACGGGAAAACTCGGAAACCTGTCGGGTATATCGGCAAAGACGTTGTTTGCAAAGACGAATAAAGGGAGTGTATTATGAAAAATAAATCGATGACAAGAATAGCGATATTGTGCGTTGCGTTAATTGCGGTTTTGCCGTTTGCGGCGTGCAACTGTTACAGCCCTACGGCGGTGACGGACAGAATGGACGTGCAAACGCTGTGGAAAGAAGTTACGGGAACGGCGGAATATCCGCAGGCTTGCCTCGTCGCAAAGAGCGAACTTTTGCAGACTTGCGCAGGGTTTGTAAAGAGTTTCGTCGACATGTTGAAGGCGGAGGACGGTTGGGCGGAAAACAATCCGCAGGAAGCGGTTGCCGCAATAAAGGACAATATGCAGGAGGGAACAGCGTCCACCGTGACTTCGGTTACGAAGGAAATCGTGCAGCGCTGTCATATAAAAACCGTGACGGCGCAGGACTCGAAGACGGCGGCGGAAAACTACCTCAATCTGTTTTTGGATATGGAAACCGAGCTTTCGCAAGATTTGATAGGCGGCAAATTGCCGAACGCAGACTTTTACGCGGCTTTGTCCGAGGGCGGAACTTCGCCCGCAAGCGTCAAGGTGTTTATGCCGGACGGAGCGACCGCGCTTGTGCTTTCTCCGTTGATGTCGAAAAAAACCGAAATCGGCGGCGCGGATATAAAATATACCGTGGTTCCGTCAAGCCTGATAGCTCAAAAGGTTACGACGGGCGAAGCCGACCTTGCGGTCGTACCGTCCAACCTTGCGGCAAAACTGTATAATAAAAACGGTAAGTACAAACTTGTCGCAACTTTGACTCACGGCAATCTCTACATCGTCGGCGGCGATATGCAGGGTGCGGAAACTTTTGCGGGAAAGACGGTCGGCGTCATCGGCGAGGGGCAAGTGCCCGATTTGGTTTTCAGATATATTTTAAAGCGCAAGGGCATTGCTTACGTGCGCAGCGATTCCGCGGCGGAGGGCAAAGTGGCAGTGCGCTATTATGTCGACGGCGGCGCAATCATTCAGGCGCTGAAACTCGGACAAATAGATTTCGGCTTGCTTGCCGAGCCTGCCGCATCTATGGCATATGATAAGATACACGAAGAAAATTGAAGAGAACAGACGGACAAACAGCCGTTAAAAGCGCGCTTATAAATCTGCTTTTTCCGCTCGTTTCGGTTGCCGCGATGATTGCTCTTTACGCAATCGCCGCGGCTGTCGTGGGCGAAAGTTTGGTTTTGCCGAAGATAAGCGAAATTTTGAAAGAGGCTGGTAAATTGGCGGTAAGCGCGGAGTTTTACAAAGCGTTGGTGTTTACGTTATTGCGCGCGCTTGCGGCGTTTGCGGCGGCATTCGTTGTCGGAAGCGCGCTTGCCGTTGCGGCAAATCGGTTAAAGCCTCTGAAAAAAGCGCTCGCGCCGATTATGACTTTTTTGCGCGCCGTCCCCACAATGGCGGTGATATTTTTGCTGACGCTGTGGTTTCGTTCGGTTTTTGCGCCCGTAGTAGTTGCGTTCACCGTGCTTATGCCGCTGTCGTATTCCCAGACCGCGGCAGCTTTGGCTTCGCTCGACGACGGCATTTTCGAAATGTGCAAGGTCTATAAAGTGCCGAAGAAGAAGGTATTGACAAAGTTTGTGTTGCCGCAGATTGTGCCGCAAATCGCAGATTCGGCTGCGGGCAATCTGTCGTTCGGAGTCAAGCTCGTAATAGCGGGAGAGGCGCTGGCGCAAACGGCGGCAAGTCTCGGCGGAGCATTGAATCTCGCAAATATTTATATAGACACGGCGCGACTGCTTGCAATAACTTTGATTGCCGTAGCAGTGTGTTTCGCTGTCGAATCCGCAGTGCGTCTTGTCGCGCTTTTGTCAAGGAGGTGGCGATGATGAAGTTTAAAAACATCGTAAAACGCTTCGGCGACAAAACCGTTTATGACGGCTTTTCCGCGAATTTCGACGGTATTACCGCCGTTTTGGGGCGCAGCGGTTGCGGCAAAACCACGCTTTTGAATATAGCGGCAAAACTTACGGACTATGAGGGCAGCGTGGAAGTCATCGGGGAAACATCGTATATTTTTCAGCAGCCGAGATTGGTAAAAAACCTGACCGTGTCGGAAAATCTGACGCTTATCGGGGCGGATAAAGCACAGGCGGAGAAAATGCTGAAAGAAGTTGGGGTGGACGGCGGACTGTATCCGAAACAACTGTCGGGCGGTATGGCGGACAGAGTCTCGCTTGCCCGCGCTTTCGTGCGCGGCGGCGGCACGCTTTTGATGGACGAACCTTTTCGCGGCTTGGATATAGGTTTGAAATCGCGGATTATGGAGCTTTTCAAAAAACTGTACGGCAATAGCGGCGGCGACGTGCTTTTCGTCACTCACAGCCCTTTCGAGGCTTGCTCGCTCGCAGACAGAGCCGTGGTTTTGGAAGGGGGAGAAATCATTGCCGATTTGATTGGCGAAGAACTTCGGGAAGACCGACTTGTAGAAGTTTTGAAGGCGCTGTGAAACGGAGAATATGGATTTTTACGCTGTCAAAAGAAAATATGTATTGACAAATGCGCGTATATGTGCTATATTATATATAGCCAAAAAATATAAAGATAAGGAGATATGAAAATGGCAAAAAAGAAATTCGGTATCGGCACAATAGTTGCAAGCATAGCGATATTGCTCGGCATAGCGGCAATCGTTATGATGTTTGTTCCGCAGTTGAATTACAACAGTGCGACGGGACTTGTGAAGGGAGACCCTCTGAACGGATTGCAGATAACTTTCGGTTACTCCAACGAAGTTTTGGGAAAGCAAGTACCTGTTCTCGATTTCTCGTTTATGAACTTACTCACATATATCCTGGTATTGGTCGGCATAGTGTTCGCCCTGCTTGCGATTATGGGCAAGCTCGGTAAAATCGCACCGATAGTTGCCGCTGCGGCTTTCATCGTTGCAGGCGTATTCTTCTTCTGCGCGGAACAGTTTATGATGGTGCACGTCGGAGATTTGACGGGCGATGCGGCTTCGACGATTGTCGATGCGTTCAAAGAGCTTTACACTCTCGGCGCGGGAGCCATTGTGGGCGGAATACTTTCCATACTCGCGGGCGTTGCCGTGGGCGCAAAAGTCATTTTGAAGTAATATAAAATATATAACGAAGCAAAAAAAGTCCGAGAAAGCGCACTTTCCATAGGAAACAGACATACGATTATAAAAAGCTCTCAAATAAATTTGTTTGAGAGCTTTTAACTATACATTTTAATAACGATAAATTGAAATTTATCGTTCGAATTTGGAAATAAACAATTCTATATTTCTATCTTGTAAAAGTTCGTAGTTTTCTTCTATCGTTTCAATGGGCATATCCCACCATTTAAGTTTAAGCAGTCGTTCAATCGTGTTTTCTTCAAATCGCCGTTTAATCACTCTTGCAGGATTACCTACCGCTATGGAATAGGGCGGAATATCTTTTGCTACAACGGCATTCGTGCCTATGATACAACCGTCGCCCACCTTAACGCCGGGCATAATTGTAACGTTTTGCCCAATCCAAACGTCGTTGCCTATAACCGTATCGCCTTTATGCGGCACAATATCGTTGGGTATCGTAGGTTTGTTTTCTATAAAAATTCCGAAAGGAAACGCCGAAATACCGTTCATAGGATGATTTGCACCGTTCATAATAAATTCGACGCCCTTTGCAATGCTGCAAAACTTTCCGATAATGAGTTTATCTCCTAAATGCGGATAAAAATGCGTAACGTGTTTTTCGAAATCTTCTCCGCCCGAACAAACGTCGTCGTAATATGTGTAATCTCCGACGATAATATTCGGATTTGTTATCACGTTTTTTATGTAACAAAGCGACGGAACTTTCGGCTGCGGGTGTATTTCATCTTTGTTTTTGAATAGTAATTTCATTTGAAGGCACTCCTATAAATTACTGTTTAACATACAATCATTATATCACGAAAAATGGAAGAACGCAACCGATTGAATTTTGCGGGAAATATAAAACATATCTATGTCTCACCAGGCTGCAAGTAGCCCGGTCGGTTCACGAAAAAAGTACGGAAAAGGCACAGCTTAACGCTATGCCTAAATCTTTTTATTTGCGTTTTATTAAATTCCCTATGGAACACACCCTAACTCGGACTTTTTTTATGCGGCGAAATTCGGATTATTCGAATACGGTGTGCTTCGTGGAAGAAGATTCTTTCAAAAAGCAGTTTAACCTGCCTTTGGAATCCAATGTGGCAAGCGCCACGTCTTTGACGGAAGAAATGTTTTGATTGCCCAATTCGTTCATAAGCCAGTCGGTATCGAAGTCGGACGCTTCGAGATTGCCTTTCATAATCTTGCCGTCGATTATGACGTTGACGGCAATTTCGTCTTCGGGCAGAGAAAGTCCCGCTTCCTGTGCCGATGCGGGGCGCTGTGCGGCTTTCGGCATAACCGAAAGCGAACCGTTCGATTCGAGCACGGCATAGTTTATTTCGTTGACATCGAAATAACCTTGACTGCGAAGTTCGCGCAAAAGGTCGTTGACGTCGAAGTGCGCTTTTTTGAGACCGTCGTATAACAATTCGCCTTTGGCAATCAAAAATATCGGCGACCCCGTCAACGCGCGTCGCAACACCATACTTTTGCTTGTGACGATTGACAAAAGGAAAGAACTTAACATAAACATAACGATGGCGATAAGACAGAACCAAATGTTTATGTCTCTGTCTATGCAGAGCGTGGCGGCGATTGAACCCGCCGTAATTCCCACGATGTAATCGTAAAAGGAAAGCTGACCGACCTGCTTGGCTCCGTCGAGACGCGCAAGCAATAAAAGGACGGCTATGGACAAAAGCGTGCGAAGCACTATTTCGAGGTATTCCATTAAAAAATCTCCGTTGAATTTTTTATACCGATTGTTGCCGTTTGAAAAAAATTTATACAAAGATACGGAAAATAAAAAGTCGAGCCTTTGAAGACCCGACTTTGTTTTATTGTATTTAAATAATTATTCGGCAGCCGATTCGCTGACTTCGCCGACTTCGTTTTCCGAAGGAGCTTCGGCGGGAGTTTCGCTTGCGGTAATGCTCTTGTAGAAAGCCGCGCGAGCCGCATTGTGATAGGGCGTTATCCAGAACATAAGAATTCCGAACGTGAGGATACTCAATAAATACCAGCCGATAAAGCTGAAATCGAGACAGAACAGACGCCATTTGTTGCCGCGCATAATTTCCATCGATTTTTTGCGTGCGTCGTTTGCCGCCATACCGGGATTGTCGTTGAGGACGTAGAAAGTCATACTGTAAGAGTAAGACTTGATGATGCCGGGAATGACGAACAGAAGCGACCACAAAGCCGTGAAAATCGTTACGAGGAGATGAGCGAGAAACGCTTCGAGGAATCTTCCGAATCCGGAGAATAAATCGCCGACGGCAACGTCCTCGCCTTTGATGACCTTGACCGATTGTGCCACAAGTCCGAGAGTGAGGGGACCGGTAATGATAAGCGATACGATAGCACCGATACCTATTGCCGTGAGTCCCGCGCATAAACCGGAAATAATCGACATTACGAATGCGGTAAGTGCAAGCGTACCCCATTTTCCGGTTTTGGCATTCCAGGCTTGCATTCTGAAATCCTTTGCCTTTAACATAGTTGTTTCCTTCCTTTTATATTTTTTTGTACGCTGACAACGTACCGACAATATTATAGTACGCTGTCGGCGTACTTGTCAAGCGTTGGCGTACATTTCATATATAATTATATATATGAACGAAGTTACGAAATTTCAATCACGATTTAAAGAATGTCTGAAATTTTCCGATATAAAGCAGACGGAGCTTGCCAAAGCGGCAAGCGTTTCCAAGCAGTGCATCTCCGACTATAAGGCGGGGAAAAGCGAGCCGAGCATAGATACGCTGTTTCTCATTTGCAGGTACCTCGACGTTTCCGCCGATTATCTTTTGGGGCTGGAAGATTAAAAAAGCGTTCGCGAATGTAAAGGCGAACGCTTTTTTGCAAGAAATAATGTTAACTCATAGAATACGTTGTTGTCGAATTGCTGTAAGAATCGTCTCCGCAGCGGATACATCTGCCTTTGTAATGGTCTGTCGATGTAGTCGTCGTTTCGTAATGACCGCGCGTCACATTTGCGGTCACGTCCGCAATTTTCGTTCCGCCCGCAGAAATGGAGCCGACTGTTTCTTTCGACGTTTTTGTTTTGTATTTTGTTTCTTTATATGTGCTGTGTCCGGTATAACCGTAACTGATACAAAACATACGTCCGCATTTTTTACAGATTTGACAGCCCTTATAGTGAATCAGCATTGCGAAAAAGTACATAACCTGCGATACGGTCACCGCAGGGAAGAGTTCGAAAAGAAGAAGATAAACGTTTAAAAATTCATCTCTCTGCGTCGCGGCTTCCATCGCGGAAATCAGCTTGCCGTATCCCGTATACATCATATATGCGCTTGCTCCTCCTATAAGTACGGGGATTATAAGCAGCATAAGCACGCCGAAAAATGCGTGAGGCGGTCTTTTGACGCAATCGTTTACGCCGCTGAAAAACCATTCTCCCGTCACCATACCGATGCTGAACCATAAAAAGCTTGCGACTGCCGCGACTATGCTGTCTATGATAACGTTGGCAAGCGGCGTTATCTCGAAAGTGTCCGGCCTGTTTTGAAGCGTCGCAATCATTTCTCCGATAAGTTCCGCCGCCGCCGTAATTATAATCGTCACTATAATCGTCACAATCGCGACTATAATCGAAGTCAGTATGCTGCGGAAAAGATTTTTGAAAAATATCCGTATCATATAGTTTCCTCCTTACAAATATATTACAGCAAAATGCTGTAATATATTTATTTTACAACATTCTGCTGTAAAATGTCAACAATTATAGAGGAGAAATATGAGCAAATTTTCCCAGCGTTTAAAAGAACTGCGTCTCGAACACGCTATGACACAGCAGGAGATAGCAAATCTCTTGAATATAAGACAGCAGTCCTATATAAGATACGAGTACGGGACGGGAGAGCCGAGTCTTAATACTCTCATAAAAATTGCGCGTATTTTCGACGTTACGAGCGATTATCTTCTCGGAATTTCCGACGATTATTAAATGAAAAAAGCGCCTTAAAAGCGCTCTTTTAAAACGGTTACTTTTCCAGTATTTCGAGATAAGCCGCAATTTCTTTCTTCGCGCCGTCAAGGTCGTGTTCGAGATAGTTGCCGCACTCTTTTCTCGTCGCGCCGTAAACTTCGGCAGCTTCGAGGCATTTTTTCAGACAGTCGCAGACCGCTTTTTTCGCCTCTTTTTCCTCTATTCCGAAAAGCAGGAGATAACAGCCCGTGCGACAGCCCATAGGTCCGAAATATACCACGCTGTCCTTGATTTCGCTGTTACGGATTACGACCGCGAACAAATGTTCTATGGAGTGCAAAGCGGCGTATGATATGTAGTCGCCGCCGTTCGGCTTTTTAAACCGCATATCGTAGGTGTACACGTTGTTTTTCTCGCCCAGACAGTAGAAGCCGGGAACGATTTTGTCGTGGTCCAGCTCGAAAGATTTGATATTGTCCATTACTTCTTTGCTGCGGATTTCGTCTTCGAGGACTTTGCGGCAGTCGTCTTTGCCGCAGGCTTGGCGCTTGCCTTGGACGCGGCGGTTTTCGCAGAAGCGGTTTTGGGTGCGGCGGATTTTGCCGTCGCAGTCTTTGCTGCGGGTTTTGCCGTTGCGGACTTCGCGCTCTTTTCCGCGGCCGCTGCGCACGGATATTCCGCATTTTTGTCGCAGCAAGCGCAATACTCGTATTCGCCGCAGGTGTCCGCGCCCTTGCGCTCGGACTCCAACCACTTTTTGACGTCGAGTTCGTCCTGTTTTGCCTGATAATTCATTGTTAATACCTCCGAAAAAAATGTAATACGATTAAAAGTATAAACTTGCATAAAAAAAATGTCAACCGTTATTTGACGTATACGCCGTAAAATGATAGAATATATCGTTGTAATATGTTACTTTATCAAATTCGACGGAGAACAAAATGGACGATTTGACTGCCGCAAAACGTTTGCTTGACGAAAATCCCGAAAATACTTGTGCGCTCTCTTTGCACGGCAAAAGCGCGGTCAGCCGCGGACGCGGAATTTCGCCGCTTCTTTCGGTGCTTGACGGAAAGGAAAATTGGAAAGGTGCTTGCGCCGCGGATACCGTCGTGGGCAGGGCGGCGGCGCTGCTGTATTGTCTTATCGGGGTTCGCGCTGTTTACGCCCGCGTCGCGGAGGACGGAGCGGCAAAGGTTTTCGAAGAGCGGGGGATAGAGTTGGTTTTCGAACGGCGCACGGAAAACATAATAAACCGCAAGGGTACGGGTATGTGTCCTATGAACGTCGCCGTGCGGAATATATCGTCGCCGAAAGAAGCGTATGCCGTTTTGAAAGAGGCGTATGACGGCGAAAGTGCAAAGTGGTTGTCGGTATGAAAAAAGGAGCGTTCGATACGCTCCTTTTTATGTAACGAAGTATTCAGTTCGCGGCGAATTTATTGTATGCGCCGAGCAAGGCTTTTATGGACGCTTTCATAATGTCTGTGTCCACGCCGCAGGCAAAGAAGGTTTTGCCGCCGAGTCCGTCGGTTATGCCGACGTATGCCGCCGCTCTCGAGCCCGAACCGCTGTCCAACGCGTGCTCTGTGTAAAGCACGGTCGTAAACGAGGTTTTGAAGTGCGTCTTAATCGCATTCGCCGCGGCGTTGAGCTGTCCGTTGCCTTCGCCCGTGACAAAGAGTTCTTTGCCGTCGTGCAACAGCGTCAGCTTTATGACGGTTTTGTCGTCGCGCTTGTCGAAAGTGTAGGTTTTCATTTCCAACGGCGAACAAATATTGACGTAAGATTTGACGAAAACGTCCAGCACTTCCTGCGGTTGAAGTTCGCGCTTTAATTTGTCGGAAGCGCCTTTGACGGTATAGCCGCAGTCCTCGCGCATAGTTTTCGGTATGCAGAAACCGTACTTGCGTTCCAAGAGATATCCGACGCCGCCTTTTCCCGACTGCGAATTTATTCTGATGACGTCGCCCTCGTAATCTCTGCCGATGTCTTTCGGGTCTATGGGCAGGTAAGGCACGTCCCAATATTTCGGATTGTTTGTTTCGCGGTGTTTGAATCCCTTGGCGATTGCGTCCTGATGCGAACCGGAAAAAGCGGTGAAAACAAGTTTGCCGCCGTAGGGCTGACGCGGAGGCACGTTCATAGCCGTGAGCTTTTCATAGACCTCTATCGTTTCGCCTATATTCGAAAAGTCGAGTTTCGGGTCGACGCCCTGACTGTACATATTAAGCGCCAGCGTGACTATGTCCACGTTTCCCGTACGCTCGCCGTTGCCGAACAAAGTGCCCTCGATTCTGTCCGCACCGGCAAGCAGTGCCGCTTCCGCATCGGCGACTCCGCAGCCTCTGTCGTTGTGAGGGTGCGAGGAAAGCACGACGGCGTCGCGGTAAGACATATGTTTGTTCATATATTCGATTTGGCAGGCGTATACGTGCGGCATACTGTGCGATACCGTGACGGGCAGATTGATAATAGCCTTGCGCGATTTTTTCGGTTTCCAAACGTCGAGTACGGCGTTGCAAACGTCGAGTGCGTATTCGGGTTCCGTTCCGGTAAAACTTTCGGGAGAATATTCGAAACGGTAATCGCCGCCGTATTGCTTTGTGAGGCTGTCGAGCATAACCGCTCCGTCCACGGCTATTTTCAAAATATCTGCCTTGGACTTGTCGAAAACCTGTTCGCGCTGTGCGACCGACGTCGAGTTGTAGAGATGAACGATTGCGTTTTTAACGCCCTTGATTGCCTCGAAAGTTTTTTTGATTATGTGTTCGCGGCTTTGCGTCAAAACCTGAACCGTCACATCGTCGGGGATTAGCCCGTTTTCTATCAGCCTGCGCGTGAATTCGAATTCCGTATCGCTCGCGGCGGGAAAGCCGATTTCTATTTCCTTGAATCCGAGCTTGACGAGATAGGCGAAGAACTCCAATTTCTCGTCGGTTGTCATCGGGTTCACGAGGGCTTGATTGCCGTCGCGCAAATCGACGGAGCACCAAACGGGCGCGCTCTCGATTTTCGTCTTTTTGACCCAGTCGAAACAATCTTCCGGCGGCATATGAAACAGCGTCGTATATTTTTCTGTATTCTTCACTCTGATATCTCCGTAAAGTATTTCGTCCATTGTATCATTTTAGGGTCGTCGGTGTCAAGTAAAACGCTTTTCTTAAAACAAAACCTCGTGCATTTAATTGCGTATAAAATAATTATGTGATATACTTATGATATTCTTTTACATACTTTCTGCAAGGAGATAAACTTATGAATAACCAGACCGTAGTCGTGCTTGATTTCGGAGGACAGTACAATCAGCTCATTGCCCGCAGAGTTCGCGAATGCGGAGTATATTGCGAGCTGTTGCCGTACAATACTCCCGTCGAAAAGCTGAAAGAAAAAAACCTTGTCGGCATAGTGCTTACGGGCGGACCCAATTCCGTAACCGAACAGGGCGCGCCTCGTCTGGACGAAAAAGTATTGCAAATAGGCGTTCCCGTTCTCGGAATCTGCTACGGCTGTCAGCTTCTCGCATATATGCACGGCGGCAGCGTTACGGGCGGCGCGAGAGAATACGGGAAACGCAAACTCGTGGTCGGCAAGGGCGGAGCTCTCTTTAAGGGAGTCCCGAAAGAGTCGACTTGCTGGATGAGTCACAGCTATTTCGTGGATAAAGTCCCCGAAGATTGCGTTGTGACGGCAGGCACGGACACCTGTCCCACCGCGGCATACGAGAATACGCAGAAGAAGTATTATGCGGTGCAGTTCCACCCCGAAGTTATGCACACCGAGTTCGGTACGCAGGTGCTTAAAAATTTCCTGTTCGAAGTTTGCGGAGCAAGCGGCGATTGGACGATGAAAAACTTTGCCGAAAAAACCATTGCCGCATTGAAAGAAAAAATAGGCGACAAGAAAGTGCTTTGCGCGCTGTCGGGCGGCGTAGACAGCGCCGTTGCGGCAACTCTCGTGCACAGGGCTTGCAAAAATCTTATCTGCGTGTTCGTGGACCACGGACTGTTGCGTAAAGACGAGGCGGAAGAGGTCAAGCGCGTATTCAAGGACGAACAGGGAATGAACCTGATAACCGTGGATGCGTCGGAAATATTTTTGAAAAAATTAAAGGGCGTCACCGACCCCGAAAAGAAGCGCAAGATAATAGGCAGAGAGTTCATCCGCGTGTTCGAGCGCGAGGCGAAAAAAATCGGAGCGGTGGACTATCTCGTGCAGGGAACGATATATCCCGACGTCATAGAGAGCGGACTCGGACAGTCGGCTGTCATAAAGAGCCACCACAACGTCGGCGCGCTTCCCGACGTCATCGACTTCGAAGAGATTGTCGAGCCGTTGCGCGAATTGTTCAAAGACGAAGTGCGCGCCTGCGGTTTTGAGATAGGTTTACCCGAATCTATTGTTATGCGGCAGCCGTTCCCCGGCCCCGGGCTTGCAATCAGAATAATCGGCGAGATAACAAGGGATAAACTCGAAATATTGAAAGACGCGGACGCCATTTTCAGAGAGGAAATAGCAAAAGCCAAACTCGACAGAGAAATATGGCAATACTTCGCCGCTCTCACGGGTTCGAAAAGCGTTGGCGTTATGGGCGACGAAAGAACGTATTTCTATACGCTGGCATTGCGCGGCGTGACCAGCGTGGACGGTATGACTGCCGATTGGGCGCGCATTCCTTATGACGTACTCGAAACGGTATCCAACCGAATTGTAAACGAAGTCGGGCATATCAACCGCATAGTGTATGATATAACCAGCAAGCCTCCCGCAACCATCGAATGGGAATAAACCCCGAAAGGGTTATAAACTTCGCATTTCTGCGTTGCACTTGCGTTTTTGCTTCGGTCACGTACGTC
>CAJUPB010000003.1:0-106982 GCA_910588155.1 uncultured Christensenellaceae bacterium | reverse complement strand
TGGTTTCTGACCCTTTCGGCTGACGGTGTATAAACTTCGCATTTCTGCGTTGCACTTGCGTTTTTGCTTCGGTCACGTACGTCTGTGTACGCTCCCTCGCAAAAGCCGCGTGCGCCTTGAACTGCTGGTTTCTGACCCTTTCGGCTGACGGTGTATAAACTTCGCATTTCTGCGTTGCACCTGCGTTTTAAATAAAAATTCATTCAGAGGTGGAAATGGAACCTTTCAAATGGGCGTTTATAGGTGCGGGAGGCATAGCCAATTCCGTGGCAAAGCGTATTTTTCACGGCGGCAGGCACAGGCTTGCCGCTGTTTACAATCGTACTTTCGTCAAAGCCGAAAGGTTTGCCGAAAAGTACGGCGGCAGGGCGTACGAAACTATGGAAGAGGCGATTGCCGACGAAAACGTGGACGGAGTGTATATAAACGTCACAAACAACGTGCATTTCGACTTTTGCAAAAGAGCGCTTGCCTGCGGCAAACCCGTGCTTGCGGAAAAGCCGTTCACGACGGATGCGGCGCAGGCAACGGAGTTGTTCGATATTGCGAAAGAAAACGGCTTGTATCTTGCGGAAGCTATGTGGACGTGGTTTTCTTCGCCCGCAAACGAAGTGAAAAGAATAGTGTCGGAAGGTATGCTCGGGAAAATCGAAAGCGGTTTGATGACGCTGTGCTTGCCGATTGCTTTCGGGAAAAAGAGCCGCTTGCTGAAAAGCGAACTTGCAGGCGGTGCACTGCTCGACCTCGGCGTATATCCGATAACCTACGCTTACCGCCTTTTCGGAAAACCGAACGATATTGTATGTAGCGCGAAATTCAAGTGCGGCGTGGACGTAAGCGACGACATAATAATGAAATACGACGGGTTCGAAGTCAAAGTTATGATTTCGGTGCGCTCTCTTCGCGGAGTGGGCGAGCGGTTGAAAATAGTCGGCGAACACGGCTGTATCGAATCGGGGAACTATCATAGCGGAGCCGGCGCAAAAGTTAAGGCAAAGTCGGAACGAATAGACATAAAGTCGGATAAAAACGCTATGCTCGCGCAGTTCGACAGGGTTGCCGAGGAAATGAGGTCGGGAAGAAAAGAGAGTGCGTTTGTGCCTGCGCAAGCGACAATTGAAGTAATGGAATTGCTCGACGGAATTCGCCGCAAAATCGGATTGAAGTTTGCTTTCGAGAAATAAATGCAAGGAAAGCAATTCGCGCCGAAAAATGTAGGTTTCGCGCCGAAAGTCGTTTTAACTTTCGTTTTTTTGGTATCATTATAAATGATTCGCGAAAACATTCGGAGGTAGAAACGATGTTGAATGTGGCAATTGTCGATGACGAGGAGTCCGAAAGGAAGCGCATTTCCGACTGTTTGGAATATGTTGCACAAAAGAAGAAGGTGGAGTTCGCAGTGCGCGAGTTTTCGTCGGCGGACAGATTTTTAATCGGCTACGAATCGGGATACGACATAATATTTATGGATATCGATTTTTCCGTCGGCAGCAGCGGTATGGACGCTGCAAGACAGCTTCGTAAAATCGATAAGAATGTTATTATAATATTTGTAACGAATATGGCGCAAATGGCTGTGCAAGGTTATGAAGTCGATGCATTGGATTTTATAGTCAAGCCTTTTGATAAGTATACCTTTTCTTTGAAAATGACGCGCGCCCTCGGACGCATAACGGTGCGCAGAAACGATGAGATAATAATAACCGTAAACGGCGACTTGGTAAGCATACGCACTCATCTCATAAAATATCTCGAAGTTCAGGGGCATTATATAGTATATCATTCCAAAGAGGGCGAGTTTGTCGAATACAGCTCTCTTTCGGCAGCGGAGAAGAAAATACGCGACGACGCATTCATACGGTGCAATCGCGGCTGTATGGTCAATCTTCGGTTTGTGACTTCCGTTTAAAAGGACTCTTGCATAGTGGACGGAAAGGAGTGCATTAAGGGATAATTCGCGGTTTATCCTTAAAAGCAATAAAAGAAAAACAACGGCTTTTAAAGCCGTTGTTTTTTTGTTTGTATTTGTTAATTTGCCGAATGGCGATAATTCTACTGCGCGTCGCCGTAACCCGCTTCGAACAGCGTCTTGTAGAAGCCGCCGAGCGCCATAAGAGATTCGTGATTGCCCTTTTCGATAACGTTGCCGTCTTTCATTACGAGAATGACGTCGGCCTCCTTAATCGTGGACAGACGGTGCGCGACGATAAACGACGTGCGCCCTTGCATTATTTCCGCAAAAGCCTTCTGTATCCTGATTTCCGTGCGCGTATCGATATTGCTCGTCGCTTCGTCGAGAATCAGCATAGGCGGGTTCATAAGCATTATGCGCGCGATACACAATAGTTGCCGCTGTCCTTGCGATATGCCGTCGTCCTTGTCGGAAATCACGGTATCGTAGCCGTCTTTGAGTCGCATAATGAAGTTGTGTATATGCGCCTTTTTGGCGGCGGCGACAATCTCCTCGTCCGTTGCATTGTCCTTGCCGTATGCGATGTTTTCCCGTATCGTGCCGTGGAACAGCCAACTGTCCTGCAAAACCATACCGAAGTTTTGCCGCAGCCCTTTTCTTGTCATATCCTTGACGTTTACGCCGTCGACGAGTATTTCTCCGCCCTTAACGTCGTAAAAACGCATCAAAAGATTTATCAGCGTCGTTTTGCCGCAACCGGTGGGACCGACGATGGCAACGCGCTGACCGTGTTTGACTTCGAGATTGAAGTTTTGAATCAACGGTTTTTCCGAGTAGGAGAAGTCGACGTTTTTGATGGAAATATCGCCGTTTGCGGTGAACTCCTTTCCGTTTTCGTCGTCGGTTTCCTCGTCTTCGTCCAACAGCCTGAACACTCTCGCCGCGGCTGCCGTCGCCGTTTGCAACTCGGTTATGACGCCGGTTATTTCGTTAAAAGGTTTCGTGTATTGATTGGCATACGTCAAAAACGTGGAAAGAAATCCGACCGACAGTTTGCCGTCTATACACAGGAATGCGCCCATAATCGCGACGGCGGCGTAGACTATGCCGTTGACGAAACGAGTGCAGGGATTGACCATTGCGGAGTAAAACTGCGCCTTTATTCCGACTTTTTGCAGTTTCTTGTTTATGACGCCGAAACGCTTTTGCGCTGCGTCCTCATAGGAAAAGGCTTTGACCGTTTTGAAGTCGTGAAGCATTTCCTCGCACAGACCGCCGAGTTCGCCGCGCCTGTCCGATTGACTTTTGAACTTGTCGTGACAGCCTTTTGCTATGAAATATGCGACGACAATGGAAAGCGGAGTCACGACCACGACAACAAGCGTGACCAATACGTTGACGGTAAGCATAAAGCACAGAGTGCCCACGACCGTCACTATGCCGGTAAACAATTGCGTAAAACCTTGTATCAGTCCGTCGGAAATTTGTTCGGTGTCCGCGCCCACCCTTGTCATAAGGTCGCCGCGGCTGCTTCCGTCTATGACTTTGAGCGGCACGCGATTCAGCTTGTCGAAAGCGTCTCGGCGTATGTCGCGTATGGTGCGGTAGGAAACTTTGTTCGTGCAAAGCGAAACCAACCATTGAAACAGCGCCGCCACGGCGACAAGTCCTCCGAGCTGTAAAAGCCTGATAAACACTTCGTCGAAATACACTTGTTTTTCGGTGATAATATAATCGATTGCGCTGCCTATCACTATCGGCGCAAACAGCGTCGCCGCAATCTGTATCACGGCAAAAACAAGCGCGAGAATCAGCCAGAACAAATAGGGCTTAACGTATTTCAAAATGCGCGAAACCGTGCGCGGCTTCATTGTTTTTTTATCTTTTCCGCTCATTTTCCGCCTCCTTTTCCCACGCCTTGCGATTGGCAGATTTCTCGGTACACTTCGCAATCGTCGTAGAGTTGCGAGTGCGTTCCCTGACCCACGTCCTCTCCGTCGTCAAGCACGATTATGTTGTCGGCGTCTTTGATGGAGCCGCAGCGCTGCGACACGATAATCGTCGTCAGCCCTTCCGACTGTTTCAGCGCCGAGCGCAGGCGCTTGTCGGTCAAAGTGTCCAAAGCCGACGACGAGTCGTCCAAAATGAGCAGAGACGGCTTTTTGGCAAGCGCGCGCGCAATCGTGAGCCGTTGCCGCTGTCCGCCGGAAAAATTCTTTCCGCCCGCGGCTACGGGCGCATTCAAAAAGTCGGGGAGAGCGGAAACAAAGTCATAGGCTTGTGCCGTTTTCAAAGCCTCGACAATGGTTTCGTCGGTTATGCTTTCGTCGCCCATCTGCATATTTTCGCGTATCGTCCCGGAAAACAAACCCGTTTTTTGCGCCACTATCCCGATTTCTTCGCGCAATTGCTTGAACGGATATTCTTTTACGTTTGTTCCGCGGTATTTGACGTTGCCGCTTGTGACGTCGTAAAAGCGGGGAATGAGGTTGACGAGGGTGGTCTTGCCGCTGCCCGTCGCGCCGATAATGCCGAGGGTGGACCCTCGCGGTATTTTCAGTGATACGTTTTTCAAAGAAAGCCTGTCGGCATTGTAAGAAAAACAGACGGATTCGAATTCCGCTTCGGGCGCGTTTTCGTCTGCCGCAACGGTTTTGTCCGCGGTTTCGCGTACGGAAGGAGACAGGGCAAACACTTCGTTTATTCTGCTCGCAGATGCCGATGCTTTCGTGAAAGTCACTATGAGATTGGCAAACACGATGAGAGCGAGCAGTATTTGAGACAGATAGTTGACCAGCGCGATAAGATTGCCTTGCGTCAACGCGCCGTCGTATACCTTATATCCGCCGAGCGCGATGACTGCAATGATACAGGCGTTTATGACGACGTAAGTCAGCGGATTCAAAAGAGCGGAAAGTTTTCCGACGGCTTCCGATACTTTCGTGAGTTTGTCGGTGGCGGCGTCGAAATCTTCTTTCTCCTCGTCCTGCTTGGAAAACGCCCGCACCACTCTTGCGCCCGTCAGATTTTCTTCCGTAAGCTCTCCGACATCGTCCAAACGCGATTGCACCTTTTTGTACGAAGGTATCGTAAAGCGCATTATGCAAAACAGAATCACGGATATGACGATTGCGCCTCCGACGAAAATAAGCGCGAGCTGCCAATTTATCATAAAAGCCATAACCGCCGAACCGATTACTATAAACGGCACTCTGGTTATCAGACGAATGAACATAGCAACCGCTTGCTGCGTCTGATTCACGTCCGAGGTTATGCGCGTCAGCAGAGAAGAAGACCCGATTTTGTCAAGTTCCGCAAACGACAGCGAGTTTATGTGTTTGAACATAGCTTCGCGCAGATTAGTACCGTAGCCGGAGCTGGAAACCGCAGCGAGATATTGACACAATAAAGAAAAGATAAGACCGGCCGCGCCCAAAGCCACCATAACCGCGCCGGCTTTGAGTACATACGAAGTGTTGCCGTTTTTGATGCCGACGTCCACTATGGCGGCGACAATAAGCGGAATTATGAGTTCGAAAAACGCCTCTATGAATTTGAATATCGGCGCAATAACCGTCTGCGGACGGTATCCTTTAAGATATCTTATGAGTTTAAACATAGCCAATCCTTTTATCGGACGACCTTTTCCCTTTTTCCGCATAATATCATTTTATGCCGAAAACGGTAAAAGTCGTGCCGTTTTAACCGTTGTCCGAAAGTTTTTCGTCTATCGCTTTAAGCATAAGCGCGGCGCGTTCGAAGTTCGGAGTTATGTCGAGACAGGTTTGAAACTCGGCTTTTGCGCCGTCTATGTCGCCGCCGCTTGCGGCAAGTCCCAAAAGACAGAGTCCGCGGTAATAATGAAGATATGCAAGTTGCTTCGGGTTTTCGCAACCGCCGATGTATTCGTCTATGAATTCCACGGTTTCGTTCAAAGCCGCGGTTTTTTTCTCCACGCTGCCGGGGAGCAGGGCAACTTTCGCCGCTATGTTCAGAAGCGCGACGTCCACGTTGTACGGGTCGTAGTTCAAAAGCCGTCCCGTGCCCTTTTCCACCGCGTCGAATTCTCCCGCGGTCAAAAGTTTTTTAAAGGTTTGTATCTCGCGCGTGTCTCCCGTACTTATTGTCTCTTTTCTGTATTCGGCATACGGTTCGTACCATTCGACGTAAACGCCCGCAAGACCCGCCGCCTGCAAGTCTTCTTCGCAATCGTAGACAAGCTCGCGATAGCGAGACGACAGCACGGTTTCCAAAACTTCTCTGTCGAAAAGTATTGCTTTCGTCTTTTCGTACAGCGCCTCGTCGATGTGCGGCGACGCTACGACGAGATAGGGGTAGAAGATGTACCACAGCGCCTTTAAATCGGCATTGTCGGTTTGCGACACTATGCGGTATGCCATCTCGTACGGAGTGACCGTATCGCTGCCGTAACTTTTGGGTTTGAAATCCTCCTCGGAAAGGAAGTCCGAACCGAAACGGTTTATGGCGTTTAAAACGCCGTTCTTCACGCGCGTCGGCAGGTCGAAAGACTTCGCCGCGGTTTCGCTCATTTTCAAAAGCGTACCCAGCGCGAGAGCCTCCGTTATGTCGGAAGTGTTTTGCATATTCGTAGTTTCTCCGTAAAAAATCTTATTTATCAGCCGAGTATTTCCATTATGTCCTTCATAGTCCAAGCGTTTTCGCCGCCGACCATAAGCGAAGACAGCGCGCTCTTTTTCTCTTGAAGTTTGACAATCTTTTCTTCGACCGTATTCTTTAAAATCAGTTTGTATACTTGCACGGAACGGTTTTGCCCGATTCGGTAAGCTCTGTCCGTTGCTTGATTCATAACCGATTCGTTCCACCAAGGGTCGTAGTGAATGACGACGTCCGCGCCCGTGAGATTCAGTCCCGTGCCGCCTGCTTTCAGCGAAATGAGGAATACTTTCGTATCGTCCGTATTGAACCTGTTGACGAGCCGCATACGCTCGGTTTTGGGCGTATCGCCTTTCAATATGTAATGCGACAGGTCGAGCTCGACCAGCTTCTGCCGCAGGACGTCCAACATCGACGTGAATTGGGAGAACAACAAGACTTTGTGTCCGCTTTGAGTCGCAGACTGCAAAAGTTCCAGACAGGTATCCAATTTCGCCGAATTTCCGGCGTAGTCGGGATAGACGAGGGAAGGGTGACAGCACAACTGCCGCAGCTTCGTCAGCATACTCAACACCACGACTTTGTTTACGGAGTCGCCTGCGACGCTTTTTTTCACCAGAGCGAGATTGGCGTCGTAAAGCTCTTTCTGCTCTCCGAAAAGTCCGCTGACGACGTTGCTTTCCACTTTCGGCGGCAGCTCGCTCAAAACAGTCGATTTGAGTCTGCGGAGTATAAACGGCGAAACCAGCTTTTTAAGCTTCGTATATGCGCTGTCGTTTCCGCGCAATATCTCCGATTCGTACGTCTCTTTGAATCGCGGGTAAGAGCCGAGATAGTGCGGCATAATGAAATCGAATATGCTCCAAAGCTCGGCAAGCGAGTTTTCTATCGGCGTTCCCGTAAGCGCGAATCGGTAATCGGAGTTGAGAGTTTTGACTGCGCGCGCGTTTCGCGTTTCGGGGTTTTTTATGAACTGCGCTTCGTCCACGATGGCGTACAAGAAATCAATGGTCTTGTAAAGGTCGTCGTCGCGGCGAATGAGTTCGTACGAGGTTATGACGACGTCGCTGTCCCGCGCTCCCGTCAAAAGCTGTTTGCGCTCTTCCAGCGTTCCCATAACGGGAAGAACTTTGAGTTGCGGTGCAAACTTATTCAGCTCTCCGACCCAGTTCAGAATAAGAGTGGTGGGGCATACGATAATGGACGGCTTTTTCCTCTCCTGCGACAACAGCATAGCAATGACCTGCAAAGATTTGCCGAGACCCATATCGTCGGCAAGGATACCGCCGAATCCGTATTTGCACAGCGTTTTCAGCCAGCGGAAGCCGGTTTTCTGATAGTTGCGCAGCACGCTTCGCAGGCTTTCGGGAACTTCTATGTCCAGCGTTTCGGGCGCGGAAAGTTCCTGAATCATCGCCTTGAATTCTCTGTCGCGTTCCAGATTGAAAAATCCGTTTTTCAGCTCGTTGTTGATGAACGGCGCATAATATTTCGGCACGGTCATTCTGCCTTCGTCGATTGTCGCGACTTCGAGTATCTCGCTCAACGCCGCCAAAGACTCGTCGTTCAAGTCGACGAAAGAGCCGTCCGAAAGACGGATATAGCTGCGCTTCTCGCGGTAGGCTTTAAGCACCGTCATAAGCTGTTCGGCGGAAAAATCTTCGGCTTCCACGTCCAGACCCAAAAGGTCGCTCGACAGCCGCACGCCGACTTTGATTCTCGGCGGCTTCTTGACTTTCATACGTTTCAGCTCGTCGGCGAGATATACGTCGAGATAGGACACAAGCTCGCCGACTCCGTTTGCCAAAAATACGTAAACGGAATATTCGTCGTCCAAAGTAAGATTGGGAAAAGACGGAAAATATTTGAGCAGCAGATTCTTGATTATGCGTTCGGCTTCGAAGTCCCGAACCGCGCCTTTGTACGGCGCGTTGTCGTCGAGAATATCCACTTCGTTGTCGTCGTAAGTGCATACAAGCTGCGCACAGATGCTTCCCGCTTTTTCGCCGGGATTGAGCATCAGTTTTGCGACGAGCGGTGCGGCTTCGTAAACCGTGAGGTCCGCGCCTCCGCTTTCCACGGAAATAAAGCGTGCCACCTGCGCGACTACGTTGTTATAGAACAACGGCATATCGGGCAGAGCCACGAACATATTGCGATGAGTGTTCATAATTTTCAGCGCGGGCAGCACAAAAGCCGCGAAATCGTCGTCCAGCCTGAATATCCGCGTGTCCGTAATCATATATGTATAATTCTTTCCCGCCACGGTTTTGAATGCCGTCGGAGAACAGGAAAACTCGAATCCGCCTTCCTGTTGCGAGGCAATCAGCTTTGCTCCCGTAGCGTTCACGTCGGGCGCGAGCAGACGCAAACCGCCGCGCACGTTGCCGTCGTTGAAAGCCGCGGTCTGACCGCGGTAGAGGTCGAAAAATTCGTCGATGTCTCCGCCGGGCAGCGGCAAAAGATTTTTGGCGGGGGAGGAAAGTCCGAGCGCGCTCTTTTCGTTGTAACAGCCGACTACGAAACGCGCCAGCTTTGCCGACAGCTCGTCGAAGCGCTCGTAGCAGTGCGTTAGAGTCAAATCCACTCCGTAACGGCGCAACGCCCCCGATTGCATACAGGACGCGAAATCGCTGACATCGCGGACAAGGTAGAGCTTGTCCCGACCTATTTGCAGCATAAGAAAAACCTTCCCGTCTTCGAGACAGAGGGTGGGCAGCAGCCGAACGGGACTTTCCGAAACGGTCTGTCGGCGCAGGTTCTTCTTTTTCGCATAATCGGATATGAGCGTCAAAGCCGCGGGCGTTGTGGCGTTCGTTTTTGAAGACGCCTTTGTTTCGCTTGCCGCAGGGTTTTTTTCCTCGAATGCGAGAGCGGTTGCGACGACGTGTTTGCAAGGTCCGTCCGTCGTGGATATGAACTCGCAATCGCAGGAATAGTCGTACAGACCGCCTTGCTCGTCGAATATTATTCGGGTAATGTGGTCCGTGTCCGCACCGCCGACAATCGCCGATATGACGGCTTTGCCTCCGTCGCAGCACAGATTCAGATTGCGAACGCGGTTGTCGTAGTATCTTTTCTTTCCGCCGGTAAACGCGCCCGAAGACGCTTCGTTGTACAACGTGTCGAAATCCAACGCCATATTTTTTATGCTCCCGTAGTTAATTTCAGCAACGTATATTATATCACAAAAGTCTCGGCAAACGCAAGAGTTTACATTTGATTATAAGAGTATTTTAATCTGATTTTAATGCTAATTATTTGACCGACCGCCCTAAAATGAACTATAATAAAAGGCGTAGGAAAAATGAAGGCAAAAAAATCAAGAAAGAGGAGCGATAACAATGCTTGAACTCAAAGGTATAACAAAAGATTATACCGCCGCCGATACCTCGGTGCGTGCCCTCGACGGCATTTCGCTTGCATTTCGTAAGGCGGAATTTGTCGCGGTGCTCGGACCCAGCGGTTGCGGAAAGACGACTATGCTGAACATAGTGGGCGGTCTCGACGGATATACCGACGGCGATTTGCTGATAAACGGAAAGTCCACGAAGGATTTCAAAACGCAGGATTGGGACGCTTACAGAAACAGTTGCGTCGGTTTCGTGTTTCAGAACTATAACCTGATACCGCACCAGACCGTTATCGGCAACGTGGAACTCGCGCTTACGCTGTCGGGTATTTCCAAATCCGAACGCAGACAGCGTGCGGCGAGAGCGCTGGAAAGAGTGGGGCTCAAAGAACAGATGAACAAACGTCCGAACCAGCTTTCGGGCGGACAGATGCAGAGAGTGGCGATAGCCAGAGCCATAGTCAACGACCCCGAGATAATTCTCGCGGACGAGCCGACGGGCGCGCTGGACAGCAAAACCAGCGTGCAGATTGCCGACCTCTTGCAGGAGATAGCCAAAGAACGGCTTGTCATTATGGTCACGCACAATAACGACCTTGCCGCACAGTACGCCACAAGGACGGTCAATCTTTTGGACGGCAAAGTCGTCGGAGACACCGACCCGTTCACGCCCGAGCCCGCGACGGCAGAACCCGAAGCAATCGACCCTCTTCCCGTAGACGAAAAAGCCGCGAAGAAACGGGAAAAAGAAATCGCCAAAGCCAAAAAGGCGCAGCTGAAACGCACGTCGATGAGCTTTTTGACGGCGATAAGTCTGTCGTTCAATAATTTGCGTACCAAAAAGGGCAGAACCTTTTTGACTTCGTTTGCCGGTTCGATTGGCATAATCGGTATCGCGCTTGTGCTGGCGATAAGCAACGGATTCAAGATGTATATAAATCAAATGCAGTCGGATACGCTGGCGGGCTTTCCCGTGACGGTGTCGCAGTACACCGTCGACGCCGCGTCATTGTCCACGCAAATGGGCGGTATGGGCAAAGTGGACCTGCCCGAATATCCGTCCGACGGCAAACTCATAGCATACGAGCCGCCGAAAATGCTGTATCATTACAACGCAATAGACGAAAACTATCTCGAACATATAAGCAAAATCGACGCGTCGCTCGTGAACGGTATCAGCTATTCTTACGGTATAACCTCGCACGTGCTTGCTAAAATGGAAACGGATGGACAGACGGGTTACGGGCTTGTGGAAACGGTCAGCAGAGATATGATGTCCAGTCTCATAGGAACGCAGGCGGGTTCTTGGCAGGAGCTTGCGCCGGGTTCGTTCGTGCAGGAACAATACGACGTCATCGACGGTAAATATCCGACGGAGAAAAACGAGATTGCTCTCGTCGTCGACAAGTACAACCGCATTTCCACGAGTACTTTGGATAGCTTGCAGATGTCGAAAGAGTCAATCGACGGCAAGCATCTTTCCGACCTCAAAGGCACGCAGTTCAAAGTGATTCTAAACGACGATTGGTATGTTCACAAAGATTCCGAATCGGGCGGCGGATACCCGCGCAGCGATTTTTACACCGACCCCGACAGCAGCGAATACGAACGACTCTACAACGAGTCGGAAGTGACATTGGAAATTGTCGGCATAATGCGCGTCAAACAGGGGACTCCGCTGTCGATTTACAATACGGGCATAGTCTACACGCCGGCGCTTTCCGATTACTTGCGCGAGGACGGCAAAACGAGCGAGATATCCGTCAAACAGAATTCCGCCAAAGGCGAGACGCACGACTACCTCACGGGTTACGAGTTCTCGTTCGAAAGCAAAATGGCGGCGACGCAGGGACTCGAAACCACGGAAGCGATGTTGAAAGAAGCCGTCTTGCAGCAGATAGGCGCAAGCGACATTCCGAAAAACATATACATCTATCCGAAGAGCTTCGAAACAAAGGTTAAGATAAACGCACATCTCGACTCGTTCAACAACGGCAAAGACGAAAGCGATAAAATACTCTATATGGATGCGGCGTCGCTTTTGTCCGACACAATGGGAACGATGATTGACATAATCTCTTACGCTCTCGTCGCTTTTGCGGCGGTATCGCTTGTCGTTTCCAGCATAATGATAGGCATAATCACTTGGGTGTCCGTCATAGAGCGCACGAAGGAAATCGGCGTATTGCGCAGTATAGGCGCGAGAAAGAAAGATATAAGCAGAGTGTTCAATGCCGAAACAATGCTCATAGGTCTTGTCGCAGGCGTGCTCGGAGTCGTCATATCTTTCATCTTGACTTTCCCCGTGTCCGCGATTATCAAGGCGCTTTCCGACGGTATGGTTGCGACCAACCTCGCGGTTTTGAGTCCGGTTGCGGCAATCGCGCTGATTGCGGTGAGTGTCGTGCTGACTCTCGTCGCGGGTTCCATTCCGTCGCGTATGGCGGCAAAAAAAGACCCCGTCGTGGCGTTGAGAACCGAATAACAAAAAGATATAACCCGCCACTGTCCGTTTTGTGCGACGGCGGCGGGTTTCTTTATATCGAAAGGAGCTTTATGAAGAACAAAAACCCCAAAATCGTTGTCGTGACGGGCGCGTCCGGAGGTATAGGCAAAGCAGTCAAGGAACTGTTCGAAAAAGCGGGCGACACGGCAGTGGGGCTGTCGCGCTCCGATTGCGGCAAGGAATGGATAAAGTGCGACGTGACGAACCGAGAAGAGGTTGACCGCGCGATAGATGCCGTCGGAAAAAGATTCGGCAGAATCGATATCCTGATAAACAACGCAGGTATCGGCATAAGCGGCGCGCTGGAACTTACGACGGACGAGGACTATAAAAAGGTTATGGCAACCGACGTGGACGGGGTTTTCAACGTCTGCCGAGCGGCGGTAAAGTATATCCCGAGAGGCGGAAAGATTGTCAATATAAGTTCGGTTTGCGCACTGTTCGCTCTGCCGTACCGCTCGCTTTATTGTGCGGCGAAAGCGGCGGTCAATATGATGTCGTTCGGTTTGCGTATGGAACTCAAACAGAGCGGCATTTCCGTCGTGACCGTCTGTCCCGGGGAAATAAAGACGGGGTTCACGGCGGCGAGAATAAAGAATTTCGAAACAAACGCCCGATACGGCGACAGCATAGAACGGTCGGCGCGGCATATCGACGAAAAGGAAGAAAAGAGAATGAGCTGTGCGAAAGCGGCCGAAAAGATTTATAAAATCGCCGATAGGAAAAAGGGCGCGATGTACATCGTCGGCGTGAAATACCGCGCACTGTATTTCTTTTCCGCGCTTGTGCCGAAAGGCAGTATGCTGACCGCAACCGCGAACCTGATGATTAAAAGAAAGTAACAGCCGCAAAGACGCTTTCATAGTATGGACTATGGAATATGCGGCGGTAAAGACATTGACACTCGGCGGAGAACTTGCCGACGTCCGACTCTACGGATTCGAAGTGTTGGGCGAAATCGACCTGAAAGAAGAGATGACGGGCGGCACGAGCTATCTCGTGGACGCGGCTTTGCACAGTCTGAATACCACTGCGGTGTACGGGGCGCATTTCAGATTGAACGACCTCGACAGATTTTCGCTCGTGACTTTTCACGACGGTATGCTTGCGGATGTGGCGGACTGCACGCTGCATTTTTCCGGCGAAGAGCTTTCGACGGAACTGAAAGTGTACGGAATAAACGGCGTGAACATAGGCATTGCCGTGGACGACGATATAGACAGCGAAACGGTGTGGAGAAAGCTGTCCGAAAAAGCCGACGCCGTCGTGGCAGTCACGCGGTCTTTCGATGCGGAACGGGAAAAGAGAGTCGGGAAATTGCACGAAGCGTTCGGATTGCCCGCGGTCGTCAAGTGCGGAAACGAGCTGTACTCTTTCGGCGCAGAAGAGACGATTCCGACAAGCCGCGCCGCCGAAAGTCCGTCTTAAAAAGAATTTACCTATTGACAGCGTCGGGTTTTTGTGTTAAAATCAGAGTATGAACGAAAACAAGACGGTCAATATAGCGGTCATAGAAGATGAGAAAGCCGAGCTGGAACTTCTTTGCAATGCGCTCGACGAATTCGGCAAGCGCAAAGGCATAACTTTTTGCCGCCATATTTTCGGTTATGCAACGGAATTTTTGGAGAATTGGTCTCCGAATTACGACATAGTTTTTATGGACATTCAATTGCCGGATTTGGACGGTATCAGCGCCGCGAAAAAACTGCGGGAAAAGGACAAGTCCGTGGTGCTTGTATTCGTCACGAACTTTGCGCAGTTTGCGGTGAACGGCTATGAGGTCAATGCCGCCGACTTTATCGTGAAACCCGTGCAATACACTCATTTTGCCGCAAAAATGGAGCGTATACTGACGAGGATAAGCTCCGTTTCCGACGTGACTCTGGCGGTTAAGACTCCGAACGGAATAGTGTCCGTCGCCGCCTCGCAGTTGAAATACGTCGAGGTATTCGGGCACGGTCTGATATTTCACACGACGTTCGGCGTCGTCAATGCGGCAGGCACTCTTTATAAAGTAGAAGAGCGGCTGAAAGACGCGCATTTCGTGCGGTGCAACAATTGTTATCTCGTCAATCCGCGCTATGTCGAATCGGTGGGGACGTACACGACGGTCGTCGGCGGCGACGAACTGAAAGTTTCTTATGCCAAAAGAAAAGATTACCGAACCGCGATAGCCAAATATTTGGGCGGAATCGTCTGATGTACGAGTTGACCGCGCTGTATCTCTATAAAGCCGTGTTCACCGTCGAACTGTTGGCGGCGGAGTTTCTGATGTGCATAGGCATGAAACGCCGTCGGTTTTTCATATTGCGTTATATAGCAAGCGCGGTCGTATGTATAGGGTTTGCGTTTGCTCTGCCCGTCGTCGCGTACAATATGCTGTACTGCTCGGCGGTGTTTTTGGCGATGTTCGGCTTTTCGCTTTTGGGCATAAAGTTTTGCTATGCCGAAAGCTGGGTTTCCGTTATGTTCAGAGGAATAGCGGCATACACCGTTCAGCACATCGCATATCAGGTGTTCGATTTGACCACGCTGGGCATAAACGCGATGTTCGGCGGCGGCACGTCGGGCGGCGCATACGGCGACGGCGGAGCGTCGGACTTTCTTCCGATAATCGTGACGGCAATAAGAAACCCGTCCTCATCTTCCACTTCGCCGGTTTTCGGCGAATTGTCGCAGCTTTGCACCTATTGCGCCTATCTTTTCATATATATCCTGACGTATTATTCGGGGTATCTTTTCACGTCGTCCCGTCTCAAAGACAGCGACAAATTCGAATTGAAAAGCTCGGCGCTGCTCGTGTTCGTCGTCTGTTTCGTGCTTTTCAACGTCGTCATTTCCTCCGTAATCACATATTACAGCGGACCGCATTTCGATGCGGTTTACGTCGTTGCGCTCGGGATTTACAATATCGCCTGTGCATTCTTCACGCTGTATCTTATGTTCGCCGTCATCTACCGCAATCAATTGGAGAGGGAGTTTGTTGCGTCGAACAGGCTGCTGAAACAGGCGGAAGAACAGTACGCTCTCGTCAAGCAGAATATCGAACTGATAAATTTGAAATGTCACGATTTGAAGCACCAGATTCACACGCTCGGAAAGTCGTCCGCGGTGAATAAGGAAGCTATGAAAGAAATAGAATCGGTCATTTCCATTTACGACGCGTCCATAAGGACGGGCAACGAGGCGTTGGACATCATTCTCACGGAAAAGAGTCTGTATTGCAACCGCTGCGGCATACGTCTGTATTGCATTGTAGACGGAGAGAAATTCGAGTTTATGTCGGACGCCGATTTGTACTCGCTGTTCGGCAATCTTTTGGACAATGCAATAGAAGCGGTGGAGGGTTTGGAAGAGGGCAAACGCTATATCAATTTGTCTGCAAAGGAAATAAACGGCTTTTTGACGGTATCGACGGACAATTGGTATTCGTCGCAGATAGAGTTTTCCGACGGATTGCCGAAGACGACTAAATCGGACAAGGAACTGCACGGTTACGGTATGAAGAGCATAAAACTCGTGTGCAAAAAATACAACGGCGAAATGACGGTAAACGCCGAAAACGGAATGTTCGATTTGAGTATAGTTTTTATGCATTGACTGCGTATATGTCGAAAGCGGCGTTAAGGTCGCTTTTTTTCTGTGAAAAATCGATTTCGTCTATCGAGTTGTGCAGAAAAAAGAGGGGTTTGTGCGGATAATCGCCTCTCGGAATATAAAATATGTTACGATAGGGGTAACTTAAAAAGGATGAGGAGGTAAATAATGAACAAGATTGTCAAACTCATAGTCAACTTCGCGCTGATAGTCATATTGGTCGTCGGCGTGACGGTAGGCAATGTCATTGCCTATCGCTATGAGAACGAGATAAGCACTTTGCTCACTCCGCCCATTGTGGACGAGGATGCCATAACGCTGTCCGCAAGCACGGGGCAGGCGATGTCGAAGCGTATTATGGAAGAGGGCGCGGTGCTGCTCAAAAACAACGGCACGCTTCCGCTCGACCGTGCGACGGACAGCAAAGTCAACGTGTTCGGCTGGCGCAGCGTGGATTGGATTTACGGCAGCGAGGGATATAACGCTTCGGGAGGCGTGGCCCCCGAAGACGACGATTTCGAAAAGAACGTCGACATCTTCAAGGCGCTGAATGCATACGGCGTGCAATACAACAAACGTTTGTACGATATGTATTACAAATACAGAAAACCCAATCATCAGAGTGCGGACTTGAAGGGCACGCACATCAGCACGCTGACGCCGCTGAAAGAACCGAATATCGGCGACAAGAGCTGGTATACCGACGATTTGCTTTCCTATTCCCGCGAATATTCCGACACCGCCATTGTGATGATAGGTCGTATGGCGGGCGAGGGAATGAACGCGAGCACGACGCAACAGGTCAAAGAGGGTCCGAATTCCGCAAACGACAATACCCGTCACTATCTGGAAATATCGACGGAAGAGGAAGCGCTCTTGACGTATTGCGGAGCAAACTTCGAAAAAGTTATAGTGCTTTTGAATATTGCCAATCCGTTCGAGTGCGGCTTTTTGGAAACCATAACGGGCATAGACGCGTGTATGTATATCGGTTTCACCGGTACGCGTGCGGCAAGCGCGCTGCCTTTGCTGCTGTACGGAGAAGCCTCTCCTTCCGGCAAAACAGTGGATATTTTCCCGTACGATATGTTCACAAATCCGGGCAACGTATTTTTGAACAAGACTTATACAGATTACGGACGCGACTATATGGATATAGTCGAAAACGTTTATATAGGTTATAAGTGGTACGAAACGGCGTACAAAGAGGGTGTGTGGGCAGACTATACGCGCACCTACGACGACAACGGCGTCACGGTGGAAAAACGGGATTACGACGCCGTGGTGCAGTTCCCGTTCGGACACGGACTTTCGTATACGACTTTCGATTGGACGGTGACCGATATTTCGGCAGAACCCGAAAGCAATATAGACGACAAGACCAAAATCGAGTTTACCGTCAACGTGAAAAACACGGGAGAATATGCTGGCAGGGACGTGGTCGAGATTTACGTCACGGCTCCGTATTACGAAAACGGCATAGAAAAAGCCGAGGTATCTCTCGTCGCTTTCGACAAGACGAACGTCTTGCAGCCGGGCGGCGAAGAAGAATTGAAAATAACCGTCGATGCCTACGATTTCGCGTCGTACGACTGTTACGGTCTGGCGGAAGGCACGGACGGCTTCACGGGTTACGTTTTGGAAAAGGGCAAATATACCGTCAAACTTATGACGGACAGCCACACGGTCAAAACCGTAGAATACGGCGGAGAGTCGACGGAAGGCAAATTCGATTTCAATGTCGAAAATACGATAATGATAGATTCGGACCCCGTCACGGAGAAAAAGGTGGGCAATCTTTTCACGGGTGACGATGCGGTCGACACTGCGCCGCTGGACGCAAACGACGGCGACTTCAAAGCGGATATTCCTTGGTTTACGAGAAGCGGCTTTTTGAAACCCGAAGAGTTTGCGCAAGTAAACAAAAATCGCGCCTGCACGCCGTCGGCAAAGGTTGACGGAACGTATTCGGAGGCAAGGGCAAAAGCTTGGGACGCGGCAACCGTGGACGAGTTCGGCGACCCCGTCGACACTTCTCCCGTTCTGTGGGGACAGAAAAACGGACTCAAATTGGCGGAAAACGGAATAATAACCGAGCTCGGCAAACAGCTTGCGCAAGACTATGACGACCCGAAGTGGAAAGAAGTGTTGGACCAGGTTACGCCTGCCGAATTCGTGTCTCTCGTCAATAAGTATTACGGTTCGAAGGAAATCAATTCCGTGGGAAAACCCTATCTGAAAGACCTTGACGGGCCGTCGCAGATAAAGGGCTTCAACTATGCTCCGCGCGGCACGGGTTATCCGACTATGGTCGTCATAGCCGCCACTTGGAATCCCAATCTCGCCTACGAGTTCGGCAAGGCTTTCGGCGACGATATGAAAGCCGTCGGCGTAATGGGCGTATGGGGTTGGGCGATTGACTCGCACCGCAGTGCGTTCTTCGGAAGAAACCACGAGTCTCCGTCGGAAGACGCCTATCTTGCCGGCAGAATGATAACCAACGCCGTAAAGGGACTGAACACCCGCGGAAGATACTGCTTCTTAAAGCATTTCGCGCTTTACGGTTACGGAGGAAACAGCATCTGGATAACCGAACAGGCGTTGAGAGAAATCTATCTCAAACCGTTCCGTATGGCTGTTGTGGAGGGCGGCGCGCTCGGAATGATGACGACCTATCAGGGAATAGGCGCGGAACATTCGGAAACGACCGCGGCTCTGCTTACGGGCGTGCTTCGCAAAGAATGGGCTTTCAAAGGCGCGATAACCACCGACTATATCGGATACAATCCTTATTGCGATTCCATTTTACGCTGCGGCGGCAATCTCGGTATGGGCGTCAATCTGTCCATAGGTTCATACAACGAAAACTCGTCGGTGCGCTTGCAGCACAGAATGAGAGATTCCGTTCATCAGGTGCTTTATATGTGGCTTCGCGCGGACTATAACGAGCGGCAATATCTTGCCAATCCCGACGGAGAGGAAACGTTCATTTCGTCCACGTCGATAAACTCTTGGAGTTGGTGGCAGCCTATGCTGACCAGCATAACGGTGGTTGTGGCGGTAGGTTGTGCTATGTGGGCGGCGCTGGTGCTCGTAAGCGTGTTTATGAAGCCCGCAAAACCCGAAAAGACCGAACAGACGGTCGAGACCGAATCGGCGCAGGGCGAATGAGGAGGATAGGACTATGAACTTTTTAAAGAAAATCGCAAGTATGTTCAAAAGTAAGAAATTCGTCAGTTGGCTTGCCGTGGGCATAGCTTCAATCGTCGTTGTTTCGTCCGTACTCGGTATAATGCTGCCGTCGTACTTTTCTTGGAAAAACTATTACGACGCGATAATCGGCGAGAGAGAGCATCAGAAGTATTTGCAGACGCTTCCTCTCGAATGTACGGGACTGTCCGCCGAGCTTTCCGATTCCGTTACGTATTACGCGAACGGCAGGGCAAGACCTCGGGCGGAGGATTTCAACGTCACCGCCCACTTCACGGAAAAGGGCAACTCGTTCGACGAAATACTGCTTCCCGGCGCGTTCACGATTTCTTACGGAAACGATTTCTCGCAAAACGGCGGAAGCGTTACGGTAAAATATCTCTTTCAGCCGAAAGAGGAAGACAAGGAAACTTCGGGCGACGAAAGCAATCCGCCTTCGGAAAAGCCGACCGTCGAACCGAAAGAGTTCACGGCGCAGGTCGATTGCTCTCTGGAAACCGTCGTGCCCGTGTCGATAAAGAGAACGGCGCTGCCGTACAGAATAACGTACAGCGACGAAATGACGTTCGATAAAGAAGGTATGCAAGCGCAGGTAACGTTCAACGACGGCTCGACGGAAACGGTGGGCGGAAAGGAATTTACCGTCGACGATTCCGTGCTTTCGCTCGGCACGAAAGAAGTTTCCGTCGCGTGGGAGCGCGGAGGAACGCGATTTGATTTCGTTTGTCCGATAACCGTCGTGTCTGCGGCGCAGTACGACGACGGTTACGTGACCGCCGTGGAACCTGCGGGCAGGGTATACGTCGAAGCGGGTTCGAACACGTCCGACGCAGTCGTTCCCGTCAGAGGCACTTACGAAAGCGGCAACCGCTTGCTGCTGCCCGGCAATATGTACACTGTCAGCGGCAATACCGCAACGGCGATGTTTACGAAAAAATGTATACTTTCCGTGTTCCTCAAAGACGACCCGTCCATCTTCTGTAAGACGGCGGCGATGGTCAAAAGCGGCATAGAAGCGGAAAATGCGGAGTATGCGGCAAACGTTACCGCCGATGTGGACGAATACGAACTTTCGGCGGGCGAATACGTCTTTGTCGGAGAAACCAAAGTCGTTGCGCCCGTAAACGGCACTCAAATTCGGTTTAACATAAATTGCGATTCCGTCGCAAAGCCCGAATTCTCGGTGCGCTTGGCAATGAAACCGTCGGCAAAAAACGACAATGAGGAAACGGAACAGCCCGCGGTTCGCAATGCGGAAAGCATAAAACTGTCGGACGTGATTATAATGCGAGTCAACGACATAACGGTGCGGCTTCCCGAATCGCTGGTTTTGGAGCGCGCATACGGTGCGGAAGACAAATACGTGTTTAAAGATTTCGTGTTCCCGTCGCCGATACTTCAAAAGAAAACCAATCGGATTCAGATGTTTTTCACGGGCGAAAACGCAGGCAAAATAGTCGTGGACAGAGTGGAATTGGAAACGGGTTATACGGGAACGTTCTATGCGTCCAGCGAGGCATATCTCGTTGCCAATTCGACGAGCGACGTCGCTGCGGAATACGACTATACCGTAATCAAACCGTTCGGCACCGTAGCAAGAATGGCGTACGGACACAGCATCTGTTCCGACGGCACTTACCTGTATATGCTCGGCACGAACTGGTCGTCGGCAAACAGAACGGCGAGAGTCGCCAAATACGACCCCGCAACCAATTCGGAAGTGGCTGTTTCCAAACTTACGGAAGAGGCTGTGCAGGAATATTGCGCGGGCATAACGTACTACGACCACAAGATAATCATTTACTACACCGACGGCAGAAAGATGTACGTCGACGTCGAAAACTTCGTCAACGACTGCGAATTCAAAGAGTACGACGGATTTAAGTTCGAAGGACTCAAAGAACAGACAGAGGACGAGGAAGGAAATATCACGCAGGCGGCGGACGTCATAAAGGATGTGTATTACAACTCCGCGAAATCGCGGTTCGCGGTCTACTCCGGCGATAAACTCTATTTGTACAACAAGGATATGACGAAGATAAAGGAACTTGTCTTGCATAAAGAAACTGCGGTCGGCGGTTCTCCGCGCCGCGTGTCGGGCAGTGCGGACTATATCTACGCCAGCTATACGAAGGACGGACAGTATTCCCCGATAGTCCATATCTACGATTGGGAAGGGGAGCACATAGGAAAAGTGACAGTTCCAATCACGGAATCCTTCCTTTCAAACAACGGCGTGATTCTCCCCGCAAAGACGAATATTCAGGCGCTTGCCGTAATAAACGGCGACTTCTACGCCACGCTTTTGAGATTCGGGCAGGGACAGACGGGCTACGGCGACGCGAGTATGTTCGTGAAGATTACGATGCCGGAGATAAGCGAAAAGCTCGAACCCGACTTGA
This sequence comes from uncultured Christensenellaceae bacterium, assembly GCA_910588155.1. GTDB lineage: Bacteria > Bacillota > Clostridia > Christensenellales > Pumilibacteraceae > MGBC157735. The sequence goes on along the minus strand of CAJUPB010000003.1, from coordinate 85,368 downwards.
AGCTGAACGAATATATTAACCAGTGCGCCGCCGAAAACGTGACGCCGAAGTTCGTGGCGTCTCCGAGTTTGCCGCAGTACGGCACGGTGGAAAAAACGTCGGGTTATGCTATGGGCGGCGTGTTTGACGGACAATACCTGTATATAGCAAACAACGCCAATCAAAACGCGAGCGCGAAAATCAGCAAGGTGGATATAACGGATTATTCCGTCGTCGCGCAATCCGCTTTAACGTCGTTTTCTGGAACGGCGGAGACTTCCGACAATTCCAGACTGTTCATAAAGGACGGAAGACTGTATATGACGTCGGGAGCCGTATATTCGATTGCGCTGGACGAATTCGCCGAAAACTGTGTTTTGCAGAAGGACGAGGAGATGACCGCATTGCTGTCTATGGGCGGAAATTATGAAGTCAAATCCGCGCAATGGAACGAGCAAGACAAAAAATACGCCGTCCTCACTTACGATGCCAAACTGCTGATTCTGAACGAAAACGGGTCGCTGAAAGAAATGCGCACGCCGGCGCTGGGCAATGCCAAAGTTTCGTCGATATGCGGCGACGGCGAATATATCTACCTGTCGTTCACGGCGAACAATTTGAAAACCACGACCGTGGAAGTGTATAGGTGGGACGGAAGCAAGGCTAACGTCTTCGGAATAGAGGGAGTAAATCTCGGCGGCGCGAATTTCAACGTTCAGGCAATCTATATCGTAAACGGAGACTTGCATCTTTCGGTCTGCTCTTGGGACAGCGGTCACATCGTGTTCCACGATTGGACGGTCAAAGGCGATACGAACGTTTTCCCGTAATATGCGGAGAGATTGACGTAAATTTTCAAAAAGGAGCAGAAACAGGACTCGGCAGTTTGCCGAGTCCTGTTTTTACGATTTTCCGAGCCGAAATCGACCGATTGAGAAAGAAATCAATCTATTTGGGCAAATACTTTGCTTTTTGGTTCTAAAAGGTTATAATTATAAAGTTAAAATGTCTTTTTGATTTGGCGGTGTGAGGAGAGAAAACTATGAGAGTTGCTATTGTGGAAGACGAAGCGGAATCCGTCGACGTGATGAAAAATCATTTCGAAACGTACGGCAAAACGCACGGCTGTACTTTCGGAATAAATACGTTTCGAAACGTCGACGATTTCATAAAGAACTTTCGCGCCGATTACGACCTTATATTGTTGGATATAAAAATGCCGGGAATCGACGGAATGAGCGGCGCGCGGATTATTCGCAAGTCCGACCCCTATGTGCCGATAGTTTTCGTCACGAGTATGTCGCATTACGCCGTCAAAGGCTATGCTGTCGGAGCGCTCGACTTCATAATAAAACCCGTCGGAGCATTTAATTTCAATACAATGCTCGACAAGGTTATTCGTTACCGCGCGACGTCGCAAGAAGAAAAGAGTATTTCCGTCACGTCCGCCGGCGCCATACGCCGAATTTTCATTTCGCATATTTTTTATATCGAAGTGTACAGACACAAACTCACGTTTTACACTTCGGAGGGAGAAACGGAAGCCTGGGGAAGTCTGACGGATATCGAGGCGCAATTGCCGTCGGACAGCTTTGTCAGATGCAATAACAGTTATTTGATAAATCTGAAATATGTCGACGGCATAGAAAAAGAAGAGGTTATAATCGGGTCGAAGCGTTTGCCGATATCCCATCTCAAACGCAAGGATTTTATCGGCGCGCTTGCGGGCTATCTCGGTTCAAGGAGGTAGAAATGTTTGTTTTCGATGCTCCGCTGTTTTGGTATAAACTCATATTTATGACGGAACTGCTTTTGGCGGAAGGATTTGCCACATATACTTTGAAAAAACGAAACCGATTTGCTTTGCGTGTCGTGCTGTGCGTCATAGCCGTTTATTCGGTAACGTTTCTGTTCCCCGTGTTTTTTGTGAATAAATTCGTAAACACCGTCACTTTGTCGGGTATGTTTCTCGTGCTGTTTGCGCTGACCGTCGTTGCATTGAAAATCTGTTACGACGAAAAATTCGTAACGCTGTTTTTCTGCGGTATAGTTGCCTACACGACGCAGAACATAGCTTATTCGACGGTAAATTTTTTCTGCGACGTCGTCTTGTCTGCGACGTTTAATCCATACGGAGACAATATGGCAAGCGAACTCAACGTCTTTGCCATTGTTGCGTATTTCGGCATCTACTGCTTTATTTATTGGTTTGTATGGGCGTTTATCGAACACAAAATAAGGGAACAGGAAAAGTTGGCAATAGAACCGCTCTTGCTGTTTTCTTTTGCAAGCATATTGTGCGTCGACATCGTTCTCAATGCGATAATCGTTTATTATATGAATAACACTCTTGCCGTTGTCGGAAAAGTCGTATTGTATTCATATCGTCTTATCTCCACGCTCTTCGTATATATAGTGCTGTATTCGATTTTGAGAAGAAACATTGCAGAAAACGAGCTTAAAACGGTGGAAAGCCTGTGGCAGCAGGACCGTAGGATTTTTGAATTCAGCCGCGAAAACATCGACCTCATAAACATAAAGTGTCACGACTTGAAACACCAGATACGCAGTCTCAAATACAGCGGCGGCAGCGTGGACCCGTCATATATTTCGGAATTGGAAAAGTCGGTTACGATATACGACAACTCGATTAAAACAGGCAACGAAGCGCTGGATTTGCTGTTTGCCGAAAACAGTATATTTATGGAAAAGAACAAAATAAAACTGTCCGTTATGGCGGAGGGCGAAGAACTCGGTTTTATGAAAAATTCCGACATATACTCTCTGTTCGGCAACGCTCTGCACAACGCTATGGAATCGCTTGTCGCAGTGGCGGACGAAGATAAGCGCCTTATCCGTATGTATGTGCGAAAAAAGGGCAATATGATTGTAATACACTGCGAGAATTATTGCGAGAAAATAGAGTTCGGAAAGGACGGACTTCCGAAAACGGACAAGCAGGGCGGCGGTCACGGCTACGGTATGCGCTCTATGCGTATGATTGCCGAAAAGTATGGCGGTTTTATTGCGGTGTCTCACACCGACGGTATGTTTTACCTGGATATGTTGATACCGATAATAACCAAAGAGGAAAGGAAAACGGACTGAAAGGAAAGGTCTATTGAATTCCGAAAGGCGGCGTGATATACTCTGATTGGTCGGGAGACGTGTCTCTCGATACGAAATATAAGGAGTAGAAGAGATGAAAGAAGGCAAGCTCAAAATGAGCAACAAGCGGTTCCTTGCCATTATGGTACCGATTATGGCGATAGTGCTGATAATCGCCGTCACGGTAACTTGCGTGGCAAATTTTTTCGAGGCTTCTCTGGATACATACGTCGGTCGCGGAAACCGCGTTGTGAACAATCCGGAAAACACAGAAAATTGGGATTTGGAACATTACAATCAAAAGTACAAACAGGCGGGAGGCGAAGACGGCTCGCTTAAAGCGGCGGAAAAAGTATCCAAAGCAATTTCCGACGAGGGAACGATACTTCTCAAAAACAGCAATTCCGCTTTGCCTCTGGCAAAGAACACGAAAGTATCTCCCTTCGGCTTGCGCTATCGCGCTCCGATATACGGCGGCACAGGCTCGGGCAAAGTAAACACGACCGACAAAGCGGTTTGGAGCCCGAAATCGGGTCTTGAAAAACATTTCGAGGTCAATGCCGTCGTGGAAAACAAGATTGAAACGAATAAGCCGTATGCTATGTCGGCAACCGAACGCAAGCAGTCCGAACCGACGGGGTCGGGCACTACGTTTTCGGGTGCGGAAACCGATATATTCGAGTTCGACCCTCAAATATATGCCGGAACGGAAACTTCGTGCCGCGATACCGTGGGTATAGTTTTCATCGGCAGAATAGGCGGCGAGGGCGCCAACCTGTTGGCAACGCCGTATTACGACGGAACGCCGCATAATCTTGCGCTTTCGGACTACGAGAAGGACACAATCAAATTCGCAAAACAGAATTGCAAAAAAACCGTTGCGATAATCAACAGCTCCAACGTAATGGAAATCGGCGCGCTTATGTCGGGCGAATACGAATGCGATGCCATTGTTTGGATAGGCGGACCGGGCACCACGGGCTACGAGTCATTGGCGGACGTCTTGGTCGGCGAAGTCAATCCTTCCGGCAGAACGGCGGATATATGGGATGCGGATATTCTCGCAAATCCCACAATGCAGAATTACGGCATAAGAACTTACGCCAATGCCTCCGATACCGTTTTGTGGCCGAATATGAAAGGCATACATTACTACGAATATGAAGAAGGTGTCTATTACGGCTATCGTTACTATGAGACCGCCGTGGTTATGGATAAAGACTTCGTTTACGGAGAACTCGACGCAAACGGAGGAATCAAAACGGCGGGACAGGTGCTGTATCCGTTCGGTTACGGACTTTCGTACACGACTTTCAGCCAAAAAATCGTATCGGTCAAGGGCGGCGACGACAATGTCTCCGTTACCGTGGAAGTCAAGAATACGGGTACGAAAGACGGCAAAGAAGTGGTTCAGCTCTATCAGACCGCACCCTATACGCAGTTCGATATCGATTACGAAATCGAAAAGCCCGCAAAAGTACTCGTCGCATTCGGCAAAGTGGAAGTGAAGGCCGGACAGACGGAAAGAATCACTCTCTCTTTTGCCAAGGAAGATTTGGCTTCTTATTGCTACACAAGAGACAACGGCGACGGCACCGAGGGCTGCTATGTTCTCGAAGGCGGCGACTATGTCATTTCGCTGGGTAAGAACAGTCACGACGTTTGGGGAACGGAAACCGTAAAGATAGGGAACACGATTTGGTATGACAACAGTGCGCCCAGAAAGAGCGAAACAATTGCGCAAAGCAAGTGGGACGAAAACGGCAATTCTCTCAACTTCCCCGCAAAAGCGGAACAGGACTCTTCCGCAAAATATATCGCGGCAACCAACAGATTTCCCGATTTAAACGATTATATGCATAAAGAAGCCACGATTTTTTCGAGAAAGGATTGGAAAGGAACTTTCCCGACGGCTCCCGATGAAAATAAGACCATTTCCGAAGAGAGACTGCAAAAAATAGTCGCCTACGACGTTGAAAACGACCCTCGCACGGGAAACGGCAAAGACAGCGTTTGGTATAAGGAAGAAGCGCCTGCGTCCAAACAAAAAAACAATTTCACTTTTGCCGATATGCGCGGAGTCGACTATTATTCCGAACAGTGGGATTTATATCTCGACCAAATCGATTACGACAGCGAAGAACTGTATACGATGTTGTTCAAGGCGGCGTTCAGCACGGGCAAACTCGATTCAATCGGAAAACCCGTATCCGCGGACAGCGACGGACCGCAGGGCTTCGGAAAGACAGGAGTCGACGGCGGCATAGCATCCTTTGCTTATGTGACGGAAACCGTTGTCGGTTCCGCTTGGAATCAAGACCTCGCGTACTCATACGGCGAATCGATAGCGCAAGAAGCGCTCGTGCTTAAAATCAACGGCTGGTACGGTCCGGGTCTCAACCTGCACCGCTCGGCTTTCTGCGGCAGAAACTTCGAGTATTACAGCGAAGACCCGCTTCTCACGGGACTGCTCGGCGGAAGCTGTATTTCCGGCGCGGAACAGAACGGACTTGTCGTCTACACCAAACACTTCGGGGCTCATACGCACGAAGACACTTCTGTTCAGCTTTGCGCTTGGATGACGGAGCAGGCATACAGAGAAACCGACTTGCGCGCTTTCGAGCTCGGAATAAAGACGGCGAGACGCACGTTGAAATATATCTCCGACGTAAACGGCACCGTATCCACAAAGACGGTTCGCGGGTCGAGCGGCATTATGGGTTGCGCGACGTTGCTCGGAACGGAGTGGCAGGGCGCAAGCTACGGACTCATCACCGAAATCCTTCGCGGCGAGTGGGGATTCCAGGGCGTGGCAACGACGGATATGGCGCTTTACAACTTCAAAGGCGTAAGCGACAAAATAATGCGTTCCGGCACCGATTTGAGAATGTACTTTATGCCTAGTAAAGCGTCGGATACGACTTCGGCAACGGCGTTGCACCGTTTCCGCGATGCGGTTAAGCATATCTGCTTTGCCTACGCAAATTCCAATCTCACGCAGGGCGCGGCTCCCGGAGCCATCATAACTTATACGATGTCCCCGTGGAAAATCGGTCTCATCATTGCCGATGTGCTGGTGGGCTTACTGATTGCCGGCGGTGCGGTCTGGATTGTGCTTCGGTTTTTGGACGATAAGAAAAATCCGGAAAAGTATAAGCGCACAGAAAAAATTTAAATAAGTCAGCACCCAAACAAGCGCGCCGCCCGTTAAAGAGCGGCGCGCTTTCTTATGCCGTTTTTTATTGTTTCCGCAGTCCTTTCGGATAGTGATTTTTGACCCCCGCAAGGCTTGATTTTATCAGACCCAGCGGATAATCGTCCACGCAGAAAATCCCGTATCCGTCGCGCGTCGTTTCTACGTTCGGCTCTTCGCCGCGCAAATACTTTTCCGTGACCGCTTTTCCGAACGACCGCTGCTCTTCGCTTCCCGTTTCAAAACATACGTTCGCGGCTGCAACGGCTTCTTTTCGGGCGAGAGCGGCGATGTAAGCGTGGTCGGGAATAAGTCTGCTTGCTGTCGTTGCCGCCTTGACGCCGGCTTTGACGACGGACAAACCCTTGACGAACGGCAGCGGCGGACTCAAAATAACCGAATCTTTGAAGCGGTACGCCGTGTCGAAAATCGGCTCTCTCGACAGCGGCGACAACAGAGCTTTCAACTCGGCTGTTTTCTTGTATAAGCCGTCGAACGGACAAACGAATTTCGGCGGTTTGCGTGCGGGCGCGGTTTTGCGCATAACGCAAACGAAATGTCCTTCGCCGCCGCCGTCCTGCGGAAAAGCTCGGTAAGCGGGGAAGATATTGCTTTTGCGCACTTTGACAAGATGCGGACATTCGAGCGGAACGAACTCTTTGCTCTCCGTAAAAGACCGCAGGACTTCTTCGTTTTCCGTTGCGTTCAAAGTGCAGGTGGAATATATCAAAAGCCCGTTTTCTTTGACGCATTCCGCGGCGGAATTCATAATCTCGCGCTGTCGCAGAGCGCAGGCGAGCATAGTTTTTTCGTTCATATTGTCCGCCGCTCCGCTCTCTTTGCGCAGCATACCTTCGCCCGAACAGGGTGCGTCCACGATTACGACGTCGAACGCTCCGCCCAAAAGTTTGCTTATTTTGTCGGGAGAATGGCTCGTTACAATTGCGTTGCGCACTCCCAATCGCTCGACGTTGGACGCCAGTGCGCCCGCGCGTTTGAAAACCGTTTCGTTGGCCATAATCGCGCCGCGCCCGTTCATAATCGCGGCGATTTGCCCCGTCTTTCCTCCCGGGGCGGCGCAAAGGTCGAGAACCAGCGGATAGCTCTCTTTTGCGAAAATATCTTCGAGATACGGTCGCGCCGCTTCGACGGGAAGCATAGCCGACGGCTCTTGCATATAGAAAAGCCCCGCGCGGTGATAGGGGTGGTCGCCGTTCAACGAGTCGGCGATGTAACCGCAGTCGCAGTATGCGGTTTTTTCGGTCAGCGACAGAACTTTCGCAATTTCTTGCGGGTCGGCTTTCAGCGTGTTTACTCTGATTGCGCGTTTCGGGGATTTGCCCAATGCCTCCATAAAATCGTCGAAATCGCTTCCGAGATTCTTTTTCAGATGATTTTCCGCTTGCTTCGGTAAAATCGGGTTTGTTCTTTCCATAAGTTTATTATATATTTTGCAAAGCAAAAGGTCAATCGACCGACGGTATGATTTTGAAATGTCGAAACGCGCCGAATTTTAAATATCTTTGCCGCAATCAAAGTGTTTGACAAAAAGGAGGCAAATGCGTTACAATAAACTTGTATGAGCCATTGCTCGTCGTTACTTACGGAGGCTTCAATGACAGCTACTTTCACGTTATCGCTACTTGCCGCAGGCGGCGCAACCGAAATTCTTCTCAGCGTTTTGATGTTGCTTGCCGGTCTCGGCGTGCTTATGACAGGAATGAAAATGTTAAGCGAGGGCTTGGAGCGCAGTGCGGGCGGCAGTATGCGTAAACTGTTCGGCAGAATAAGCAATAACCGCTTTGCGGGAATAGGCGTGGGCGCTGTCGCAACAATACTCGTGAACTCGTCCGCGGCAACGACGGTTATGGTCATCGGTTTCGTCAATGCCGGACTTATGACGCTGTTTCAGGCGACGTCCATCATTATGGGCGCGAATATCGGCACGACGCTGACGGGCGTGATAATCGCGCTTTCGGGTTTCGATATAGGTTCGTATATGGCTGTGCTTGTATTCGTCGGCGTTGTCATAACAATGTTTGCGAAAAACGATACGGTCAAGAGAATAGGTTATGCGCTCACCGGTCTGGGCTTGATGTTCGTCGGTCTGTCGTTTATGAGCAGGTCTATCAAAGGCTCGGAAATTCTGACGGGCGCGCTGCAAAATCTGTTCGCGTTCAAACCCGTTCAGTTCCCGTTGCTGCTTATTTTGATAGGTATAATTTGTACCGCGCTCTTCCAATCGTCGGCGGCTATGACGGCTCTCGTCGTCACAATGGTCGGAACGATTATTCCTATGGAGAGCGCGCTTTTTATTATCCTCGGCACAAATATAGGCACTTGCGTCACCGCGATAATAGCGTCTTTCGGCGCAAGCACGAATGCGAAACGCACGGCAATGATACACTTGCTGTTCAATACGATAGGCACCGTCTTGTTCACGACGTTTATTTGGATATTCAAAAACCCCGTCGTTTACCTGTTCAATTTGATGGCGCCGAACAGTCCGCAGATGCAGGTCGCGCTGTTCCACGTCATATTCAACGTGCTGACCACCGCACTGCTCGTTCCGTTCATAAGACCTCTGACGAGATTGGCGACGCTGCTCGTAAAAGAAAAGAAGAACGACGACGACATTTTGAAAATGTACTATATTGACGACCGCATATTGCACACGCCGCCGATAGCCGTTGCACAGGTTTTGAAAGAAGTCGTGAATATGAGCGAAATGGCGCGCGACAACCTCGACAGAGCAATGAAATGCGTCGTGGAAAGAAACCTTTCCGAAAGGGAAAAAGTGCTTAAAGAGGAAGAAAAAATCAACTTCGTCAATAAGGGCGTGGCGAGGTATCTCATAAAAATGCAATCGTTGTCGCTCTCCAAATCGGACGAAAAACTCGTCGGTTCGTTGCACCACGTCATAAGCGACGTGGAACGTATCGGCGACCACGCGGAAAACTTCACGGAAGAAGCGTCGGATATGATTCAAAGCGATATTAAGTTCACGGCGGACGCCGTGGAAGAACTTTCCCGAATGTACGAGAAAGTGCGCAAAATGTTTGATACGGCGATATACGTGTTCGAAAACCGCGACACTTCCAAACTTGCGGACGTTTCGCAAATGGAAGCTGAAATCGACGTTATGAAACGCGAGCTGGGCAATAATCACGTCGCAAGACTGAATGCCGGCACTTGCAGCGTCGATTGCAGCACGCACTTCTATTCGCTGATAACCGCGCTGGAAAGAGTTGCCGACCACTTGACGAATGTGGCGTTCTCCATTCGCTCCGCGTCGGGCTCGCAGATAGAAGCTATGGCGAAACTCGCCGAAGAAAACGCAAAAAAACACGGCGTGGGTTAATCGAAAAAAATTTTACGGAGGTAAATTATGATAAACGAAAAAATAGCAAAGCTCGTAAACGAGCAGGTAAACAAGGAACTCTATTCGGCATATCTGTATCTCGATTTTGCGAATTACTATGCCGACGCGGGGCTGGACGGCTTTGCGCATTGGTACGAGATTCAGGCGCAGGAAGAGCGCGACCACGCAATGATGATGCGCCGCTATCTCATCGACAACGGCGTGAGAGTGACTTTCGACAAGATAGCCAAGCCGGACAAGAAATTCGAGAAGAACGTCGACCCCCTGAATGCCGGCTACGAACACGAACAGTACGTGACGTCGCTTATAAACAATATCTATTCGGAAGCATTCGCTATGAAAGACTTCAAGACGATGCAATTCCTCGATTGGTTCATAAAGGAACAGGGAGAGGAGGAAAAGAATGCGGAAGACCTCTTGAAGAAAATGCAGCTTTTCGGCGGCGACGCAAAAGGTCTGTACGCGCTTAATGCCGAGCTTGCCGCGAGAGTCTACACCCCGTCGGCAACGGGTCCCGCAATGTAAAACGTTATAATTTGAAACAGCCGAAGCGGCGCGAATTACTCGCGCCGCTTTTCGTATGCGCTTTTTGCAAACGACAGCCGAATCTATCGCCGAAACAGTTTTCCCAAGCACCGTCCGTGTTTTTAGAAACGGATTTTGCGCCGAGCGCCGTATTTTAATGAGTGATTAAAGTCGAATAACCTTATTTTTCGGTCTATTTAAAAAGTTTTTGTTGCCAAATACTTGACAAAGTGCGGGGGGGGGTACAATATCCCACTTTGCGCATACCGATATAAGTAAGACGGCGGGAAACGGAACTCTCAATGCAGGCGGATATTGGGGCAATCTCAATGAAAAAACGGTGTTCGAGGTAAAGTTCGATTCGGCGGCGGCTCAAAAGGTATCCATTGTGCTGGATATCGCAAACGGGTATTATAAAGGCGGCAAGATGCTGGAAGAACAGCTCAATCAAGTCATAATCGTAAAAATAGACGGACGCGAAGTCGAAATAGACGACGGCGTGAAATTGTCCCCGAACGACACGGGAAATTGGGAGGCGTTCGAAGAAAGGCTGATAGGGGCAATGAATGTTTCTGCGGGAGAGCACACTCTCACAATCGGATTCAAGACGTTAATCAAAAACGGTTACAACTCTTATGTTACGGGAAATTTGAGAAGTATCTGTTTGAGAACGGTCTCTGCGTAAACAAAATAATAAACTGCGAAACAGAGCGCACGAACTTCGTGCGCTCTGTTTTTGTTTTAAGACTGCAATCACAGATTTTCGTCACTCGAAGAAAAAGAAGAGCAATGCTTAAAGCCATAATCGAATATTGACCTTAAACGGAAATTCCGTGCGCAATATTGCACACGGAATTTCTTTAATGTTACCGAATGATAAATTGTAGCATACATTGTATTATGGTTATCAAAGAATACGACAGACTCAAAGCCGTCGAGTATGCCAAAAAATGGGCGCTGAAAAGGAATCCGATGTATTTCGATTTCAACGACTTGGGCGGCGATTGCACGAATTACGCGTCGCAGTGTCTCTATGCCGGCAGCGGAGTTATGAACTTCACGCCGACGTTCGGTTGGTATTATATAAATGCCGAGGAGCGCACGGCGTCTTGGACGGGAGTGGAATACTTTTACAACTTTCTTGTCGGCAACGTAAAGGGCAACGGACCTTTCGGCAGAGAAATTGATTTGGACGAAGTCAAAATCGGCGACTTTGTTCAGCTCGGTCGGGCAACGGGCGACTTTTATCACACGCCGATAGTCACTGGCTTTCGCCGCGGGCATATCCTCGTATGCGCGCATACATACGACGCTCTGGACAGACCTCTTTCCACATATTCGTACGACAAGATACGCTGTATTCACATAGAGGGCGTGCGGCAAACCGACAAAGAATAAAAAAAGGGCATCTTTTCTGAAATGCACCCCAAAAGTCACACAAAACTTTTGGAGGTGCATTTCATTCAGACGCTCTTTTTTATTGCGGTCAAGCTTCGATTAAACGCTTCAAGTCGTTCAGCGAATGGAGACCGACGGCTTTTGCCGCAGGGTTTCCGTTCTTGAATACTATAAGAGTGGGAATGCTCATAACACCGAAACGCCGCGCGAGATTCTCTTCCTCGTCGACGTTGACTTTTGCGATTTTAACCGCGCTTCCGACCTCGTTTGCCAGCGTTTCGAGTATCGGCGTTTGCGCACGGCAGGGTCCGCACCAGGGCGCCCAAAAATCCACGAGTACGGGGACGGGGCTGTTTTCCACTTCTTCGGAAAAACTTTTTTCGTTGAGTTCTGTCATTGTTATATCTCCTTTACCGATTATATTTTTAATATGCGTTTAAAGCGGCGTTTTAATCACAGCGCGGCTTTGTCCAGCGCCAGCATTGCCGCGCGGTAGATATCGAACAGTTTTTCGAATTCCGCGACGGGCAGACTTTCGTCTGTATTGTGCAGATTCGTGACCGTGTCGGGGAAAGTGGGGCCGAACGCCACCGCTCCGGGAAGTTCTTTCGCATAAGTTCCGCCGCCCGTGTGCAGGCAGTACGTGTCGTTGCCCGTGCAGTCGGCATATACTTTCAAAAGCGTCTTGACAAGCGGCGCGTTTTTGTCTATGAAAAGATTGGGCGAGTACATATATTCCTCGATTTTCGTACCTTCGGGCAGCTTTTTCGCCAAAAGCTTTTCTATGGAATTTTTGTCGCAGCTTATAGGTATACGTATATTCAAGTCGAGCGTCAGACATTCGTTATCGATGTACGCCAAACCGAGATTGCAGGTCGTGTCGCCGGACTGCTCGTCACAGCACCCGAACCCGATTTTTTCGCAGCACATAGGCGAACATACGTTTTCGAACACCGATTCCGCAACTTGCGACGGGAAGGCTTTGCCGACGGCATTCAGAATGCAAAACAGTTTCCAAATCGCGTTGTCGCCTTTTTCGGGGTCCATAGCGTGCCCCGCAATTCCCGCGGCTTCGATTACGATATTGCCGTTCTCGTCGCAAATGGAAAAATCTTTGAAGTCGTGACCGTCCGTTATGAGAGCTTCCGCGATTGGCGAAACCTTGAACAGTCTTTCGTCCGTCGGAGAAAGCTTTTTCAGATATGCGCATAAGGGAGAACCTTTTTTGATTGTCATACTCGCACGGTCGGCGACGACGTTGCTTTTGATTCCGCCCGAAAATGCGGATATGTTCTCTTTGAAAAAGCCGTCGAGCGGTATTTTGACGAGATAGGAAATTATGCCTTTTTCGCTGTTTATGATGGGAAAGTCCGCGTCGGGGACAATGGAAGCCGCAGGGATTTCGCCGTACTTTGCATAATGCTTCATACAAGCCGAACCGTTTTCTTCGTTACAGCCGACTATAATGCGCAACCTGCCGTTCAGCTTTTCGCCGCTGTCGGCAATGCTTTTCATAGCGTGCATACACGCGACAAGCGCGCCCTTGTCGTCGGCGACTCCTCTGCCGTATATTCTTCCTCCGTCCACGGTCATAGAATACGGCGGATAAGTCCAGCCGTCGCCGGCAGGCACGACGTCGAGATGGCAGAGCACTCCGATGAGCCGCTCTCCGCTTCCGATTTCCGCCCAACCGCAATAGCCGTCAAGCTCGCCCGTTTCAAAGCCGTAAGACTTCGACTTGTTCAAAAACCAATCGAGAGCCTGCCGCGCTTTCTTTCCGAACGGCGCGTTTTTTTCGGGAGTGGAATATACACTGTCGATTGCTATTATTTCTTTGAGGTCGTCAAGCATTTTATACCTTTCCTTTACTTGCGTTAAACAACGCTTTGGTGTATAATATATTCGCGTCGGAAGCTGTGTTTCTCCGACGTGAATATATTACCATATCGCCGAGATTTTGTCAATCGCTGCGGTAAAGGAGAGTTATGGTCAGAACGAGATTTGCGCCCAGCCCCACGGGCTATTTGCATATAGGCGGACTTCGTACCGCGCTTTACGCCTATCTTTTCGCCAAAAAGCGCGGCGGAAAGTTCATTTTGAGAATAGAGGATACCGACCAAGGCCGATATGTGGACGGCGCGGTGGATATCATCTATCGCACGCTGAAAGATGCGGGTCTGAATTACGACGAAGGTCCGGACGTCGGCGGCGATTACGGACCGTATATGCAGTCGCAGAGAAAGGATATCTATATGAAGTATGCCGAACAGCTGATTGACAGCGGGGACGCATACTATTGTTTTTGCACGAAAGAAAGGTTGGAGCAGATTCATAAGGACGGTGCGGTCAAATACGACAAACATTGCCTGCATATTCCGAAAGAGGAAGCAAAAAGGCGTATTGCCGCGGGCGAAAAATACGTCATTCGTCAAAATATTCCCGAAAGCGGGAAAGACACATACACCGACCTCGTGTTCGGCGAAATTTCCGTGGACTACAAAGAGCTGGAAGACAACGTGTTAATCAAGTCGGACGGTATGCCGACGTATAATTTCGCAAACGTCGTGGACGATTATCTAATGGGTATCGACTACGTCATTCGCGGAGTGGAATATCTTTCGTCCACGCCCAAATACAACCTGCTGTATCGCGCTCTCGGTTGGAGACTGCCGAATTACATTCATTTGCAGCCGATTATGCGCGACGAGCGTCACAAGCTGTCAAAGCGCGACGGCGACGCAAGCTACGAAGACTTTATAAAGAAAGGCTATCTCAAAGAGGCGATAGTCAATTATATAGCACTGCTCGGTTGGAGCAGCAAGGACGACACGGAAAAGTTCACGCTTAAAGAGTTGGAAGCGGCTTTCGATTTGGACGGACTTTCCAAATCGCCGTCGGTGTTCGACGAGAACAAAATGAAATGGCTGAATTCTTTGTATATAAGAGAGCTGGACGAGGACAAGTTCCACGAAATGGCGCTGCCGTTCTATGAGAGAGTCGAATATCTGAAAGGCTACGATTTGAGATTTTTGTCGTCGCTCTTGCATTCGCGCTGCGAGGTGCTGACCGACGTCGGCAGACTGACGGAGTTTTTAAACAAGTTCGACGGATTCGATTTGGAACAGTTCGTAAATAAAAAGTGGAAGACGGACAAGGCGCTTGCGCTGAAAATGATACCATCGCTGAAAGAGGCGGTCAAAGCCGCCGATTTGTCTGCGGCGTTGGAAAAAATCGCGGAGGACGGCGGATATAAAAAAGGGCAGGTGCTTTGGATATTCCGCATAGGCATAACGGGCGCGGCGGTCACGCCGGGCGGCGCGACGGAAATGGCGCTGCTTTTGGGCAAAGACGAATGCGCAAGACGGCTCGAAGAGTGCGAAAAACGGCTGAAAGAATCTTTATGATTCCGAAGTAAAAAGTTCGGAAACAGGGAGGAAATTTTGCTTTACAGAATGGCAATTGTGGAAGATGAGCCTGCCGCCGCCGCGGAATTGAAATCGATGATAGAGCGGTTCAAGCGGGAAAACGTGCCGTCGGAAGAGTTCGATGTCTCGGTTTTTTCCGATGCCGAAACTTTTATCAGAGAGTTCGAATCGTACGAAGTCATATTCCTTGATATACAGATGGGCGGTATGAGCGGAATGGAAGCCGCGCGCGAAATACGAAAAAAGAACGAAGAAGTGCTTATCGTTTTCGTAACCAATATGGCGCAGTATGCCGTGGAAAGCTATGAAGTGCAGGCATACGACTTCATACTCAAACCGTTGAGCTACGGCAACTTTTTTATGAAGTTCCGCCGAATCCTCAAAAAAGTAGCGCACAAGTCCAACGACGCTTTCGTAACGCTTGCGACGCGTTTCGAAAGCCGTAAGGTCAAAATTTTCGACATAACGTATGTGGAATCTTGCAATCACAGCCTGATGTTTCATTTGACGGGCGGCAAGGAAATCCGCATAACGGGCAGCACTATGGGCGAATGGGAGAAAAAACTTGCGCCGTATTATTTTGTTCGGTGTAATTCCGGTTATTTGGTAAATCTGAAATATGCGGGAGTGACGAAAGGCGAATTTGTGGAAGTCGAGGGAACGCAGCTTCACATCAGCCGTTCACGCAAACAGTCGTTTATGACGGAGTTCGCAAAATATGTCGGGGGAAGCGTATGATACAGTCTCTGTGCGCATTCGGACTTATGGTTTTGGAACTTCTTGCGGCAGAGTTCATTTTTTCCGTGTTCTTGCAGCGCAGGGACTTCTTTTGGGTACGCTTTGTCGGCTCGTCGCTCGTCTGCGTGGTGACCGCGCTTTGGATATGGGGTATATACGGTATTTTGACGGGGCGCGAGTTTATGTATAACGGCGTGGACGATTTCCAAGATTCCGTGTTTAAATTCGTGTATTATGTCGTGGTGTTCGCAATGACCGTCGCCGCATTCAAATACAGCTATAAAGGTTCGGTCTGGACGGTTCTGTTTTATTGCGCGGGCGGCTATGCTATGCAGCATATAGCGTGGAACGTGTCCTCTCTCATAGGCGTTATTCCTCCCGTCGGAGAGTTCTTTTCGAAATATGTGTATTTTTCGTTTTTGCTGGACATTGCGTGCTGTGCGGCAATCTATTCCGCAGTCTACTTTCTGTTTATCAAAAAGCGCAGTGCACCTGACGAAATCAAGGATTTGCGCGGAAAAGTGTTTCTCTTTTTGATTGTCATTTTCGTGTGTATTTTCATATCGAGGTTCACGAAAGACAATTCGCAGCGCGACGTCTTGACGCTGATTGCCGAGTCGGCGGCGGCGATTTTGAACTGCGCGTTCATACTCGTGTTTCTGTTCGACATAACCGATAAGGACAAGGCAAAAAACGAAGTCCAGGTTATGAAAGAACTTATGCGAAGAGAGAAAGAACAGTACAGGCTGACCAAAGAAAACATAGACTTAATCAACGTCAAATGCCACGATTTAAAACATCAGATACAGGCGCTGCGGGAAAACGCTTCCGAGTCTTACATCAAAAAGATAGAGGACGCCGTAATGTTCTATGATTCCGTGGCAAAGACGGGCAACGACATTTTAGACGTCATTCTGACGGAAAAAAGTTTGCTTTGCGAGCAGAACAGAATAACATTCACTTGCGTGGCGAGAGGGGAAGATTTGTCGTTTATGGACGATATGGACATCTATTCTCTTTTCGGCAACGCGCTTTCCAATGCGTTCGAAAACGTCAGCAGAATAGAAGACTCGGACAGACGTTGCATTTCTCTCAACGTGCGCGCGGAAAATGACGTTCTGTCCATTCATATAGAAAATTTTTACGACGGAGAAATAGCTTTCGAGGGCGATTTGCCCGTTACGTCCAAAAGCAAAGATTACCACGGCTTCGGGGTCAAGAGTATGGATTACATAGCAAAAAAATATAACGGATATATGAGTATATCAACGCAGGACGGAATTTTCAGTTTGGACTTCGTGTTTCCTCTGTCGGAAAGAAAGCCGGCAGCCGAACAACCGACGTCGTAATATTTTTCTGCAAAACTCGAAAAAAAGTGTCAATTACGTCGGTTCGACGTTCATTTGGAAAAGTGGTATTGACAACCGAATTATACCGAGTTATAATGTTTTCGCAGCCGAGAAAGCTGAAAAATGTTTATATGAGGAGGTATTTATGAGGTATCGCAAATCGAAAAAGGGGGCAGAGATATGAAACTGAAAAAACTTTTCAATTTCAAACTGTGGACGATTCTGGCGTCTGTCTTTGCTGTGCTTATGGTTGTGTTTATCGTCGGTACGCACATAGCCGTAACTTACGGTTCGGCGGCAATCAATATGATTTTCGGAACGCAGACGACGAAGACCGTCGGAACCACGGAATCGATGAGGTTCGAGTCCGATTGGGCGGACCCCAATGGAAAAGGTCTGTTCGTGGAAGATAAGATTATGACTCGCAAGGCGGCGGCAGAAGGCGCGGTGCTGCTTTGGAACAAGGAAATAAGCGGCGGACAAAAAGCGCTTCCGATTGCAAAAGACAGCGCGCTTTCCTGTTTCAGCCATTCGTCCGTCGATTTCATAGAATCGGGCACGGGCTCGGGACATATAGACACGGTCACGCAAAACGGCAAGAACGCAAAAACCACGCTCAAAACCGCGCTTGAAAGATATTATGCGGTGAACACCGATTTGTGGCGGTTTTACGAAATCGGCGCAGGTTCCAAATATACGCGCGATACGGGCTGGGGCGCAACCACGAAAAAATGGTATGTCCACGAAGTGCCTTGGGCGGAATATACAAAGGCGGGAGTGACAAGTTCTTTTGCAAGTTACGGGGACGCTGCGCTGATAATAATATCGCGTACGGGCGGCGAAAACGGCGATTTGCATTTCAGTCAGGAAGTGGCGACCGATGCGGGAGGATACCTTTCTCTCACGCAGGAAGAGAAGGATATGCTTTCCAACGTCTGCGAATATCGCAAAAACGGTACGTTCAAACGCGCCGTCGTGGTGTTTAACACGGGCAATGTGGTTCAAATGCAGGACTTCGAACCGTATGCGGAAAATATAGATGCCGCACTTTGGGTCGGTCAGGGCGGAACGGCGGGCGTCAACGCTCTTGCCGAATTGCTGGTCGGAAACGAAAGCCCTTCGGGCAGACTTTCCGATACGCTTGCATACGATTTGTTTTCCCAACCATCGACGGAAAACGACGACCTGTTTACTTATGCGAATTGCGACAAGGGAAATTGGTACAGCCACTATATGGTGTACAGCGAGGGAATATATGTCGGATATAAGTATTACGAAACCAGATACACCGACGGCATAATGGACCCCGCGGGTACGAAAGCGCTGTCGGCAAAGGGCGCGAAACACTCCGAGGGCGCGTGGAATTACGACGACGAAGTGGCTTTCCCGTTCGGATACGGCGGCAGCTATACCGACTTCGAATACAGCAGTTTCAATGCCGAATACGACGGCGAAAAGAAACAATATACCGTGAGCGTGGACGTCAAGAACGTCGGTTCCGTTGCGGCAAAGGAAGTCATTCAGGTATACCTTTCCAAGCCTTATACCGAACACGACAAACAGAATAATATCGAGGTATCGGCGGTGGAACTTGTAGGTTTCGGCAAGACTTCCAAACTTCAACCCAACGGACGCGAAACGGTCAAAATAACCGTGCCCGCGGAATACTTCAAGACATACGACGCTACTTTCGACAACGGCGACGGAACGAAAGGCAGATATGTCGTAGAAGCCGGCGATTACTATTTGACGGCGGCGACAGACTCGCATATTGCGGCAAACAACGTAATTGCGGCGCGCACGGGCAATCCCCCCCCCGCACAAAAAGTAATGGTCGGAGACGCGAGAAAAGTTTCGCTCGGAGCCGGCTTTGTCAAGAAGTTCCCGATAGAGCGCGATTCGACGACGTATGCCGTTTCCTCGCAGACGGGGGAAAAGGTCTATAACAGACTCGACTGCGGAGATATAAACAAATACGAGGGCAGGGGCGACAACAACGTGACCTATCTTTCGAGAAAGGACTGGGATACGACTTATCCGACGCCCGCGCAGCTTGCGATAACCGACAAAATGTCCGCCGACTTGGCGATAACGTTTGTGTCTCCGAAAGATGCGACTGCGGATAATCCTATGCCGACTTACGGCAAATTTGCCAGCGGTTCCAAGGACGGCAAACCCGACGTCGACAAAGGCGATTTGGTCGTATTCGATTTCATAGACGCACCGTTGAACGAATACGATGAAGATTGGTCGGAAGAGTGGGAAGCCAAATGGAATCAGCTTCTGGACCAGATGACTTGGTACGAGCAGGCGAACATCTGCGCCAATGCCTATCACCAGCTTGTCGGTGCGCCGAGCATAGCTTTGCCGTTCAGCCGTCAGGAAAACGGACCCGTCGGAATAACCAAACGTGCGGAATCCAATTGGCAGATTCCCAATCAGGATGTTAAGGATTGGAACTATGTGGCATATCCGAACGCGCCCGTGCTTGCGTCGACGTTCAATGTGGAAATCGTGGAACAAGTGGGACAGCATATGAGCGAGGATATGCTGTATCTCGGATACAACGGAATATACGGACCGGGCGGAAATATTCACCGCTCGCCTTTCGGAGGGAGAAATTGGGAGTACTATTCCGAAGACGCCGTGCTTTCGGGAATCATAGGCGCGGCGCAGTGTAAGGGCATAGAGAATAAAGGTTGTCTTGCGTACGTGAAGCACTTTGCGTTCAACGATATGGAAACCTATCGTCATCATTGCGGAATTTGGAGCAACGAGCAGGCGTCCCGCGAAATCTATCTTCGCGCGTTCGAGATTATTTTTACGGACGGAAAAGCCAGCGCGACGATGAACTCGTTTACGAGAGTGGGCACCACCTGGAACGGTATGAGCAAAGAGTTGCAGACCGATATTTTGAGAAAAGAATGGGGCTGGGACGGAATCAACATAACCGACTGGATAGAGTCCGACTGTATGTCGAAACCCGATGCGATATTTGCGGGAACCAACTCTTTCGACGGCAACGGTAAACCCGAAACCTACTTTAAAGGTTGGGACAACGACCCCGACTTTGCTTGGAAATTGAGAGAGTCCGCAAAAATCATAATCTACAATGTGGCGCGTACGCACACGTTCAACGGCATATCGCGCAACTCGATTGTCATAAACGTCACACCTTGGTGGCAGGCTACGCTGTATGCGTTCATAGGCGTATTCACGTTCTTGACCGTGGCGGCGGGCGCGATGCTGACGCTGTCGATAGTGTTCAAACGCAAGTTTGCGGAAGCAACGGCAAGCGTTTCGCCGACCGACGAAAGCAACGGCAATTCTTGATAAGGAGGAAAGTATGAAAAGATTGAAAGCCTTAAAGAAATTATTGACGGCAACGATTTGCGGTTTGCTGACGCTTCTGATGTTTTTCTGTATCGGTTGCGGACCGAATAAGGTGAACCCGAATCCCGTCAATCCCGATAAACCCAAGTTGCCCACAAGCGAGTTCGAGGACGGCAAAAACGACGAAGAATATGTAGACAACACTCCCGAAGATACGGGCACGCTGTCCGACCACTTCTTCGAAGCGGAAGCCGCAGACTTCATAGGCACAAGCACGAACGGCACGACTTCTCTGGGCGGAAAGTGTATCGCAAAATCGCATTTCTTCGATTTGTCGTTCGGTGGCAATATTATGATAAGAAATATAACGAGTACGAGCAATAAGTACATTTTCCAATTTAAGTCGGATAAGGCGGTAAAGGTAAAAATGGAAGTTGCCGTAGCCTCCGCTTACACGAGTACTTGGGTGGAACGCAATCTGTCGGCGATGTTCGACATTGTGGTAAACGACAGACAGGTGACCGACGATGTCGTGGTGCCGGCAGGCAATAAAGACCAGATAAGAGGCGGAAACAATTACACTTGCATTCAAAAGGTGGAAATCCCCGTATCGTTGAAAGAAGGCGACAACCTCATAGTGTTCAACGTCCTTGCGGGCGTCTGCAATCTCGACTATGTCAATTTAAAGACTTCGGCTGCGATAACCGATTACACGGAGCATTATTGGGAAGATACCGACACGAAAATAACCGTTGCCGATTTGCCTACGGCGCAGAAAGCGGGTGACTTGGTTTTCAAGTGTGACAAGCACGGCGCAAACAGCCCGTTCAAATTGCCGATTCTTTCGCCGGACAGCGGATACACCGTGACCGAAAACGGCGGCGTCAAGACCTATTCGTTTGAACTTTACGGGCAGACGTTCTCGTTCTCCGACGACGGAACATACAAAGTTCCCGACGGCGTTGAAGTGACGGAACCCGAAGTTCCCGACGTCGAACTCGAACCCGAGGGCGAGGAGACTGTCGACCCCGACGCTCCCGTGCTTCCCGAAAAGAAGATAAACGGCAAAGACATATTCACTGCCGCCAATTGGACGACGTTCACAAAGGGCGACGCAGGCGCGAAGCCCGAAAAGATAAACGGCGCTATGAAGTTCACGGACGCGGCAAGATTCGATTTCTTCTATGTCCCCAAGGGAACGGGCGGAAATATTCACCTCGGTGAAATGGCAAGCAAATACGAAGGATTGGATATATACGGTAAAGATTATGCTTGGGAATTGGAAATGTCCGCACGTCATACTTTCGAAATGCTGCTTTTCGCCACGGCAGGCACGCCTTCATCGTACAGTCAGGCGTCGTGTTCCGGAGTGTATCTAACGATAGAGAAAGATAAGATTTCGGTAAAGAATGCGTGGTATAACTCGGAAAGTACGGAAGTTGTCGCACAGGGAACCATACCGCAGGCGTTGACGTTCGACGGCAAGACCAAATTCAAAATCAAGATAAACGTCAACCGCGCGGACGGAAACAATTTGCGCTTCGGGCTCGAAGTAAACGGCGTCAAAATCGATTTGACGGCAACGGGCAAAGGCAAGTTGGCGACGGTGGCGGACGGAGTGGTAAACCTGCAATTCACATCGGCGGGTTCTTACGGTCAGAGGTTGTGCATAATGCCCCGTTACGCAAATAACGTCGTGAGAATATACGGAATCACCGCTCCGTAAAATTAAATCGATACAGTAGAACAAAACGGCTGCGCTTGAATGGCGCAACCGTTTTTTTGTATAAAACTTTTCATTTCAATATACTGTTGCCGCGACAGTCCGTGGCGACGATTAACTGCATATTCTCTATTTGCAGGCGGTAAATCGATTCGCAACCGAGGTCGGGGTAGGCGACAAGCTCGCACCGCTTGACGTAACTTTTGAGCAGTGCGCCCGCGCCTCCGATTGCGGCGAGATACAAACCGCAATTGCGCTTGACGGCGTCCGTCACGGCGTCGCTTCTCTTTCCCTTGCCAATCATAACCTTTGCGCCCCGCTCGATTAGCGTGGGAGCATAATCGTCCATTCTCGCGCTTGTCGTCGGACCGCAGCTTCCTATGATTTCTCCGTCGCGGGCTGGTGTGGGACCGCAGTAATAAATGACCGCGCCGTTCAGCTCGATAGGCGGCTTTTCGCCCGACTTCAAAGCCTCGCATATCCGCTTGTGCGCCGCGTCGCGCGCCGTGTAAACAAAACCGTTCAGCTCTATGACGTCGCCGGCTTTAAGCGAGCGTATGTCGTCGTCTGTCAGAGGCAAATCGAATCTTTTCATTTTTCTTCTCCTTCGAATACGAGATGTGCGTGTCGCGAGCTGTGGCACTGTATGTTTACCGCCACGGGCAGCATACCTATGTGAGTGGGGAAAATTTCCGCAGAAACCGAAAGTGCGGTCACGTCGCCGCCGAAGCCCTGCGCGCCTATTTTAAGCGCATTGACGGCGGCAAGAATATCGCTTTCGAGTGCCGCGACTTCTGTGTCGTTGCTCGGCTTTCCGCATTCGCGCAGCAACGCTTTTTTTGACAGCAGCGCGGCTTTTTCCATAGTGCCGCCGATGCCTATGCCGAGGATAACGGGCGGACAGGGGTTGGCTCCCGCGCTCTTCACCGCGTCCGTCGCGGCGGCAATAATGCCGTCCCGTCCCTTCGACGGAGTCAGCATATAAATCCGGGACATATTCTCGCTGCCCGCGCCCTTTGCGAGGTAGTACAGCGTGAGTTTGTCGCCGTCTGCGATTTCCGTATGTATGACTGCCGGGGTGTTGTCTTTCGTGTTGACTCTCGAAAGCGGACAGGCTACGGACTTTCGCGCCGTTTTGTATCCCCGCCGTATGCCCTCGTTTATCGCATCGCAAAGCAGCATACCTTCGAGTTTGAGGCTTTGCCCGACCTCGGCAAATACCACGGCAAGCCCCGTGTCCTGGCAGGCGAACGAATGCGTCTTTGCCGCGGTTTCGCCGTTTTCAATCAGCTTATCGATTGCCCACTTCGCTTCCTTTCCGCTTTCGGTTTTCGCCGCGTCTTCCAGCTTGCGCAAGACTGCGGGTTCGACGTTGCACAAAGCCTGTTCGACGGCTTGCGCCAGAGGGTCGATTATTTTTTCGGTATTCAAAACGCGCATATTGCACCTCTTTCGATATTATAGTACGAAAAGAGTATAACACAAGTTTGCCGAAAAAGCAACGGCACGACGGTATTTGAAGTTTTATTCGCTTGCCAATTTTTCAAACATTTAGTATAATAAATTTATGAGTTTCAGGATTTGCAGCATCGCGAGCGGCAGCACGGGCAATTGCATATATATATCCACCGACTCCACGACGATAATAGTGGACGAGGGCGCGCCCGTTACGCGCGTGGAAAGATGCCTGACGCTCTTGGGCAGAGGCAAAGAGCTGGCTCTTTTGATAACGCACGGACACTCCGACCACATATCCAATGCGCCGCAGTTTGCCCGTCGCAATAAAGCCGTCGTGTACTGTCACTACAAGACTGCGGAAACTCTTTTGAAAAAAGGCGAATACGACCCCAAAAACGTCATAGAGTTTTCCGAAGGCGATTTCACCGTCGGTGATGTCATAGTAACTCCGTTTAAAGTGGGACACGACGTCCCCTGCGTCGGCTACGTGTTCTCTCACAAGGGCAAACAGATAGGCGTCGTCACCGATGTGGGGCATCTCGGCGGTTCGGTGCTTTCCCGTCTCAAAACCTGCAATCTCGTGCTGATAGAGAGCAACCACGACGTGGATATGCTGCGTGTGAACAAGAATTATTCGCCCTGGCTGAAAAGCCGCATACTTTCCGACAGCGGACATCTGTCCAACGGAGCTTGCGCCGAAGCCTGCGTGAAGCTGGCGGCGGCGGGAGTAAAACAGTTCATACTCGCGCATCTGTCGCAGGAAAACAACTATCCCGAACTTGCTCTCGATACGACGCTCGGCGCGCTTTACGAAGCCGGCTACGAGGACGTCGGCGTGGAAGTGGCTCGGGCGGATAAAATGAGCAGCCTGTTTGAAATAACCTAAACGAGGAGATAATCGAAAGGTGGAGAAAAATAAATTTACTTACAGGGACGGTGTCACGATATATCTTTTGGCGGTGCTGGCGGCAATCGCGTATCAGGTGGTAATAGCTTTCGTGTTCGAGGCGTTCAAGGCTACGGAATTGCTCTCCTCGGTCGATTGGCTGTCCACGCTGGTGGCGTTTCCGATACAGGTAATTTTTTTCCTTACGGCGTTTTTGTATTGCCGCAGTAAAAAGACCCGCTTCGATTTGACGCCGAAACCGTTAAAACCGCTCGGCTATGTTTTGCCGATAATCTGTGCAATAGGCGGTCTGTTTTTGTTCTACCTGGCGCATATTTCGTTTGCTCTTTTGTTGGACGCTATGAACTATCAAAGCGCCGGCGGCATAGAGTTTGAAACCGTTGCGGGAAAAATAATCGGCGTGATAGTGACGGTGTTTGCCGCGCCGATAGGCGAGGAAATAGTTTTCCGCGGCGCGCTGCTGTCGGGACTCAAAGAAAAATTCAAAGCGCCCGTCGCCATTGTTCTGTCGGGTCTTGCGTTTTCGCTTATGCATATGAACCCGGAACAAACGGTATACCAGTTTCTGCTCGGTTGTACGTGCGCATATCTGACGTTGCAAAGCGGCTCGCTTATACCGGCAATCATAGCGCACGGAACAAGCAATCTGATTGCATGCCTTATGGAGATTATAGAGCCGTTCGGTAGCGGATTCGAATTTATCGTAAATTGGCTGATTGGCGTACCGTGGCTGTTTGCTCTGCTCGCCGTGGTGCTTTTGGCGGCGGCGGTCGTCGGAATTTATTTCCTCGGCAAACTGCTCGCGCGTTGCAAAATCGAAAAGGCGGCAAGGACGTTCACCGCCCGTCCGCCGATTATGAAACAGCAGAGCGAGGAAGCCGTCGAAGTGCAGTCCGAAAGTTTATTGAAAAAGAGAAACGGAAACGGCGCGGCACTTTACGGAATCGCTATCGGCGCGACGGCGTTTATGTGGGCGGCAACGTTCTTGGTCTGCATAGCGACGGGCAACGGTTGGTTGGAAGGCTTGATTTGACACGGAGGATACGGCATTGATTAAATATCTCGATAAAGATTTGGAAAAGGCGCAGCTCGAATACCGTACGGTGGCCGTTGTTCTGTTTGCCGTTGCGATATTGACGCTGTGCGCGAGAATGTTCGTCGGCATTCTGCCGGATATGCCCGACCTTGCGATAGACGCGATTTTCACGACGATAGTGCAGATTCTGCTGTTTCTGCTGATGCCGTTTTTGGTCTATAAATTCGTTTTGAAAAAGAACGTCGGGGAGATTGCCGAGTTTTCGTCGGTCAAAAAAATAAAGTGGCATTATATCGTAATCGCCGCGCTCGTCGGCGTGTGCGCGTATATCGTTACAATCGGCATATCCACGATTTGGCAGACGATTTTGATTGCGACGGGCTATACTCATTCGTCGTCGGCGACTGTATATCCTTCGGTGTTCAACCCGTGGATTTTTTTGGCGGAGATGGTTTTGACCGCCGTTTTGCCGGCAATCTGCGAGGAATTCTTGATTCGCGGCGGAACTCTTTCCGTTATGCGCGGCTCTTTCGGATACGTCGCTGTGCTTATGATAATGGGCGTGATATTCGGACTCTTCCACCAAAACGTCACGCAGGTTTTCTACACGGCTTGCTTCGGCACGCTTATGGCGTTTCTGACGATAAAACTCGATTCGATTTTCCCCGCCGTGGTAATTCATTTTGTGAACAACGGCTTAAACGTATTTTTGGGCTATGCGGACGCATATAAGTGGCCGTTCTTCGGCGGTTGGTTCGATGCCATAAACAGCGGTTTGACAAACAATCCGACGGCGGTCTTGGGCGTGTTCGTGCTCGTCGTGTTCATAGGCATAGGACTCGTCACGCTTATGATGTATATGAAGACGAGGGAAAAACTCGCCAAGCAAAAAGAGGTCATTCTCGACGCCGCTTTCGACCAGACAAACAAACGCGTCGTTATGATGGGCGAGGAAAACAAGAAATTCGTGGAACAAATCGGTATGCAGAAACAGATTTACGGCAAAAGCTACGTTCCCGACGCGCTGTATAAACCGACCGTGCGCGACAACGCTTTTATGTTCGGCGCGCTTGCCGTGACCGCGCTTTCCACCGTTGCGACTTACGTGTGGGGGCTGTTTTGAAAAAAGTAACCGTCGTCGCCGTCGGAAAAGTCAAGGAGAGTTTCATTCGCGACGGCATAAGGGAATACGAAAAGAGACTTTCGCGCTTTTGCGAATTTTCCGTCAGGGAATGCGAGGAAAGCAAGCGCGAAGATACGTCGGAAGAAAGCAAATCGCTTCTGAAAGAAACTGCGGGCGGCTATAATATTCTGACCGATAGAAGCGGCGAAATCGTGAGCAGCGAGAGACTTGCCGTAATATTGGGCGAGGCGCTCGTAAGCAAAGACAGGGTTAATTTCATAATAGGCGGCAGCAGGGGAGTGACGGACGAAGTCAAACGTTCCGCGGACAAAGTCGTGTCCTTCGGAAAAGCCACTTTTCCGCATATGCTGTTCCGCTTGCTCTTGACCGAACAGATATACAGGGCTTTCACGATAAACGCCAACTTGCCATACCACAAATAACTTTCCGTCCGCGGTCAAACAGTGTCGCCGTTTGAGTGATTGAAAAATGATTTTTCGGCGGAAAGTGCGCTTCGAGACTCTCGTTTTTGCGCCGTCGGTTCGTCGGCTCGCAGAATATAAAGGTCGAAAATGCGGTCGATGCTTTTGGCAAAATCGCGCAAGTTGCGGCATATACATAAGGACGAAGAAAAGCAGGGAGAAGTCGTTATGTATTTTTACGAAGAACTGTCGGCGGATGCGGAAGAATACGGCAGACGCGGCGCGGAAGTTGTGAGCATAGGCAAGAGCGGACAGGGACGGGACATCATCTGCTTCGGCGTCGGAAGCGGAGATAAGGCGATAATATCCACGGCGGGTATGCACGCAAGGGAATGCGTGTCCGCGCTCGTCGTGAAAAAACAGTTGGAATACGCGCTGGAACACGAGCCGAAATGCAGGCAGTATTTCATACCGCTCGTAAACCCCGACGGAGCGGAAATAGTCAAAGAGGGTTTGGCGACGGGGGACAGGCGGAAACAGCTTTGGAAAGCCAATGCCGCGGGCGTCGACCCGAACGTGAATTTCGATGCCAATTGGGGTACGGGTAAATGCAATACGTTTGTCGCGGGAAGCGAGAATTACGTGGGCAAAAAGCCGTTTTCCGAAGAGGAAAGCGCGGTAATCGCAAGGTTTACGGAACAATGCGGCGCACGGCTCATGTTGAGCTATCACACCGCCGGCAGAGAATTGTATTGGTATTTCTTTCAGACAAGGAACTACGAGCGGGATTTCGAGATAGCCGCATATGTCGAAAAGACGCTGAAATATAAATATAAGCGAATAGACGGCGATTGCGCCAGCGCGGGCGGCTATAAAGATTGGTGCGTTCAGAAACTCGGCATACCCGCATTTACGATAGAACTGGGAGAGGGCAGACATCCGCTGCGGGCGGAGGATATCGCCGAGGACATAGCGCTGAACGAAAAACTCGTGTCGAAATTGGAAAAATATATTTAAAAGGCAGAAGAAAAGGAGACGGACGTGAACGACGAAGAATTTATGAGAATGGCGCTTGAAGAGGCTTTCGAGGCGGAAAAGAGCGGGGAAGTTCCCGTCGGCGCGGTCGTGGTCAAAGACGGCGCGGTCGTGGCGCGCGGACGGAATATGCGCGTATTCACGCCGGACGCCACGGCGCACGCGGAGATAGTGGCAATCAGAAACGCCTGCAAACGGCTGGGACGCTGGAATCTCGCCGACTGCGAACTGTACGTGACTCTGGAACCGTGCGTTATGTGCAGCGGCGCAATTGTGTATTCCAGAATAAAGCGCGTTGTTTTCGGTGCTTACGACAAGCGTTTCGGTTGCGGCGGAAGCATTTGCAATCTGTTGAACGACGAAAGATTCAATCACAGAGCGGAGATTGCGGGAGGCGTTCTGGAAGAGGAATGCCTCAAACCGATTCGGGATTTTTTCAAAGAGCGCAGAAAGAACGGAAAATCGGACGCGACGTAAATACGAATTATTGACTTTTGCCGCAAAAGGTGATAAAATAAAAGATGAGGACTCGAAAGAGACGGGAGGCATAAGATGAGCGTTTACATAGACGACGGCGAAAAATTCGTGGCAAGGTTGGGCGGCGAATACGCTCCCGGCGCAAAAAAAGCCGCGAAATCGCTGGAACTCACAGACAGAAGAATATATTTTTCCACGGTCGGCATTTCCGCAAGAAAAAACGGAAAAGGCGAAAATATGACGTCATCCGTAATCGACGCCGCAAATGTCAGCGCGGTGACATACGCATACGAGAAACCGCGCGGCAGATTCGGACTCGGCATTTTTCTGCTTGCGATAGCGGCGATAGCGGGAATAGTTTTCGGCGTGGTCGGCTATGTCGGAGACGAGACCAAAGCTATTATAAAATTGATTCTCCCCGTCTGCCTCGGCGTAGGCGCGGGAATAATCGCTCTTGCGGCGTGCTATCTCGTAACGTACTTCGTGCGCAAGAGCCGCCGAGCCGTTACGGTTTCGATTGAATATCGCGGATTGATATTGCGCACGGATTTCTACGGAATCTCCGACGAAAAGCTGGAAGAGTTCAGGCGCTGGACGTTCAGGGTAAAAGATAAGCTGGTCGGAAGAAAAGCGCCGCCGCTTCCCGATAATGTCACAAAAGCGGGTTTTGCGGAACCCAAAGCCGATATGCAGAAAGATACGAAAGAAACGAAAAAGACGGCGAAAACCGAACAGTCGGCCGCATACGGTCAAAAAACCGCGGCAGAGGCCGAAACGGTGGAAGAGGTTATCCCGATTAAAGTGGAAAAGGTTATCAAATAGGAGAGGATACTATGAGTCGGAAAGCTTTGATATTGAGTTGCGGCGAGAGCGAAAAAACCGCCGTGGAAAATTCGTTCAAAGAGGGCGGCGTCGAGGTTTTGACCGGAGAAGGAAACGACGCACTGCTTGCCGCGGATTTTCTCGTGCTTGTGGCGGCGGATGCGGACGAACTCAACGGCAAGGACGCGGAGGAAAAGTGGAAGTTCTTTTTGGACGAAATAAGGTGGAAAAGAAAGGATGACGGAGAGGTTATAATCGTGGACTGTTCCGAAATCAGTTTTTCCCCGTCAAGACTTCCTTACGCGCTGAAAAAATGCAAGAGGTACCGTCTTGCGCAGATTGACGAAGCCGTTCGTTATGTTGCGACGGAGACGGCGCAGCCCGTAGCCGAGAAAAAAGCAGAACCGACGGTTGTAAAAGATACTCCCGTTTCCGAAAAGAAAACTTATGTGCCGCCCGTTCGGACGGAGAGCGGCGCTTGTCGGGACGACCACGTGTTCGGAGAGGATACGGGGCATAAGAGATATGTCCGAGACGACGACGGCGGCAAATGCAACGACGACCACGTGTTCGAGAAAGAGGAAAATCCCATAAGCGAGGAAAGCAGCGAAAAAAAGTCGAATGACCTTTTCGAAGAATATCCCGATGTAAAAAAGGAAATTCGGAAAGTGGCAGGCGGAGGCAAATTGGCGATTATTGTCGTTATTTCCATAGTGGTAATGTTCGGCTTGATGTCTATGAGAATGTGTTCTTCGATATTCGATTTGTTTTTTCAAAGCGTTTCGAACGCAGTGCAAAAGACCCCCTCTCTCGGAATCGTGCAAACGATAGCGGCGGCGGTGCGGTCGATATTCGTGCCGATGCTTTGACGTAAAACGATTGCAAAGGAATTGCGGTAAAGAGCAAACAGCCCGCCATACTTTCGGTGAGAAGTACGGCGGGTTGTGCCTTTTTTCAAGTAATTTAACGGTCGTCGGATTTTTCGTGCGCCGCGCAATGCTTTCGATTGTTTTGACGATTGCCGCAAATCGGCAATGCACGCCGTTTACTTTTCGAGCGCGTTTTGCGACGCGCTTATTTTATTTCCGCGCCGCCGCCTTCGAAACGTATCGCCGTTTGCAAAGCCGCCGTCAGTCCTTTCGTCATTGCGTCTATGTCGTCGGCACGGCAGGTTTCCGAAGCGGAATGCATAGCAAGCTGTCCGATACCGATGTCGCAGGTGCGTATCAGTGTATTTGCCGCGCTTATCAGTCCGATTGTGCTTCCGCAGGGCTGGTCGGAATGGGAATAGAATTCCTGAACGGGAACGTCGGCTGCGGCAAAGATTTTTTTTGCGACGGCTGCGGTAAGCGCGTCGGTCGCATAGTTGGTATGTCGCTTGATTACGATACCGCCGCCGAGCTTCACCTGATTTATCGGGTCGCTCTTTTCCGGATGGGCGGGGTGCGCGGCGTGCGCGTTGTCCGCCGAAAACATAAACGAATTGTTCAGACAGGCGTCATAGTCTTTTCCGTTCGCGGCACGGAATATTTTTTCCAAAAGTCTCGGGAAAAAGGCAGAAGCCGCCGCCGTACGTGTGCGGCTTCCCACTTCCTCGGAATTGAAGCAAACCGCAACGCTTATGCCCGCGGGCTTTGCCCGAGTCAACGCGACAAGCGAGGAATATACGCTCGTGAGATTGTCTATGCGCGGCGAACAGACATACTCGCCGTTTTCGCCGCTCTCGTAAGGCTCGGAAGCGGGACAGGCGTACAGGTCGAAATCGATTGCCTTGTCGCCGCCGAGAGAGGTAAGATATGACGAGGTTTCTCCCAATATCGGCGAAAGGTCGTTTTGCACGGACGGCGCAAACGAGCCGTTCACGTCGCGTTGCAGATGTATCGCGAGCGACGGCACTGTCACAAAATACGGCGAAACAACGTCCCGAGCCGTTATTTTGCCGCCTTCGTCGAAATAGAGTCTGCCGCAGATTTTCAGCGGTCTGTCGAAAAACGTATAGTCGATTGCGCCGCCGTATACTTCGCAGTTCAAACGCGCGGGACTTGTTCCCAGAGTTTTTCCACCTTTGATTTTAAGCGTGGGCGAATCCGTGTGCGCCGCCGCAATCGTAAACCCGTCGGGTTTGTTTACGGCAAATGCGACAAGCGTTCCTCCGTCGGACAAAAAATATTTGCCGCCCTTTTTCAGTTCGGGCAAAGCGTATGCCGACACCTTTTCGAATCCGTGCGCCGAAAGAAATTTCTCGCCGATATCGCATACCGCGAAGGGGGTATAACCGTATTGCAGAAAGTTTTTCAACTCTTTGTTCATATATTTTCACCTTCTTGCCAAAGATTTTTTCATTCGTAAAAATTCTAACATAAGGCGCAGTTTAAGTCAAGTAAAGCGCGGTTAGGCGTATAAAATTCGAAAAAGCCGAAAAAAACTTGCTTAAAAAGGGCAATTGGAAAATTCTGTTCTCATTCAAAATTTGACAAGCGCTCCTTTCGTCTGTTAAAATCAGGGCGTAAAAAATTCTTACACGAGAGGAGTATAAAAATGAAAAGTGTACGAAAGAAAGTGTTTGACTTGTCGGCAGTGACGGGCATCATCGCGCTTTGCGTTGTTATAGTCGCGCTCTGCTTTACGGTGTCCGCGTTCCCATCGGGGTCTTCGCCGTCGGACGGCAATGCGTCTTCCGATTGGAACGAACCTGTTTCGCCGCCGAGCGACGAAATCGTTCCGCCGACCGATATAACTCAACCGCCTTCGCAAAACGGCGGAACAAACGTAACCACGCCTCCCACCGCAATAACGCCGGCTGTGCCCGTGCCGCAGAAAAGGGATACGCTGCTTATGAGCAAGACGGACGGACTAAACGTGCGAGCGGGCAAAAGCACTTCCTATAAGATTGTGGGAAACATAAACAGCGGCGATATGCTGGCTTACACGGAGGAGGACGGCGGCTGGTACCGGGTGCTGTACAAAAACGGCTACGGCTACATATCTTCGGCTTACGTGACGCAGTATTCCTTCGATAAAGCGGACGACACCGTGGAAAAGGTTATTTCGGAGGGCAAGAAACTTCTGGGTACGCCGTACGTCTACGGCGCACAGAGATATCACTACGGCAACGGCGTCAAGAACAATGCGTTCACGATAAACGAGTTCGACTGTTCGTCGCTTATGCAGTACATATTCAAAAAGGGCGCGAACGTCAATCTCGACACGACCAGCCGCTCGCAGAGCGTGCAGGGCAAAGCCGTGTCCAAAAGCAACTTGAAACGCGGCGACCTTATGTTCTTCACCAACGAAAGCCGCAAAAACAATGTCGGCGTGGACCGCATAGGTCACGTGGCTCTCTATCTCGGCGACAATCATATTCTGCATACCGCATCAGACTATGCCGTCATAGAGGAAATCTCCGCAAAACGCTGGTCGTATTTCATCTCGGCGCGGCGCGCGCTGTGAAAAAGCCGAACCGCGCATATTGTCGAAATAACGGTGATTTGACTGCCTTAAAGGTTGACATTTTCTCCGAATCGGTTTATAATAAAAAATCGGGGGCGAGAGGTTAGGACAACCCCGTCCCGATTGAAAAGATAAGGAGAACAACCGATGAAAATGATTTACGGGGTCAAAGACAGACCCACTGCGGGAAAGCTGCTGCTGTTTTCATTGCAGCAGCTTTTGGCGATACTTGCCGCGACGATTGCCGTTCCGATTATTGTCGGAAACAATATGTCCATATCGGCGGCTCTGTTCGGAGCGGGCGTAGGCACGATTGTGTACCAACTGTTCACGCGCTTTAAAAGTCCGGTCTTTCTCGGAAGCTCGTTCGCGTTCTTGGGACCTATGAGCGCGGCGTTTGCGGGCGGCGTGTCGATGTCGCTCGGCTATCTCGGACTGTTGATAGGCGCAGCGTTTGCGGGCGCCGTTTACGTGCTTTTGGCAATCATAGTCAAATTCGCGGGAGTCAAATGGATAGACAAAGTTATGCCCGCGGTCGTCATCGGTCCTACCGTCGCCATAATAGGACTTTCGCTTGCGGGCAACGCAATAGGCGACTTGATGAAAGGCAGCGCGACAGTGCCCGTATTGGAATGGATAATAAAGGACGGATTGCCGATTCAGCAGGAAACGGCAAAAATGCTCTGCTCGCCCTATCTCGCTCTTTTGTGCGGACTCGTCACTCTCGGCGTAACAATCGTGTGTTCGGTATACGGCAAAAAACTGCTGAAAATGATACCGTTCGTGATAGGTATCGTATCGGGTTATGCGCTCGCCGCAATATTGACGGGGATAGGACACGCGGCGAAAGTCGAGGCGTTGATGATAATCGATTTCTCGCTGTTTTCGAAAATGCAGTGGTACCCGTCGTTCGCGTTCTTGGAGGTGTTCAAGGGCGGGTTCACTCCGCCGCAGAGCGGCAGCATAGGCTCTTACATAGGCGCGATAGCGGTGGGCTATGTCCCCGTCGCGTTCGTGGTGTTCGCCGAACATCTTGCCGACCATAAGAACATATCGTCAATCATAGAATCCGATTTATTGAAAGACCCCGGTCTGTCGAGAACGCTGCTCGGCGACGGCGTCGGCTCGATTGCGGGAGCGGTCTTCGGCGGTTGCCCGAATACGACCTACGGCGAGTCCGTCGGCTGCGTGGCGATTTCCGGCAATGCTTCGGTCATAACGATATTCATAACCGCGCTTATGGCGATAGCGGCGTCGTTTATCGCGCCCGTCATAACTTTCCTTGCCACTATACCGAAGTGCGTTATGGGTGGCGTATGCGTCGCACTGTACGGCTTCATTGCGGTGTCGGGTCTGAAAATGATACAGAACGTCGATTTGAACGACAATAAAAATCTGTTCGTCGTGTCCGTCATTTTGATTGCGGGCGTGGGCGGAATGGTGGTTTCGTTCGGACAGATAAGCATAACGTCGGTTGCCTGCGCGCTGATTCTCGGTATATTGGTAAACGTGCTCGTGAATATCGGCAATAAGAAAAAAGCGGCGGCGGTCGAAAGCGAGGCGAAAGAACCCGACGCAAAAACGGAACAGACGGAAAATACGGAAGAGACCGACGCTTTGGACGAAGTCGCGGCGGCGGTCGACGAAAACAAGGAGGAATAGACGGTGAAAGATTATAAAAATGTTACGGTGCTCGACCACCCGTTAATCAGACATAAGATAGCCATTTTGCGCGACAAGAATACGGGAATGAAACAGTTCCGCGAATTGGTGGAGGAAATAACCACACTGATAACTTTCGAGAGCTTTAAGGAAGTGCCGACTAAAACCGTGACGGTTTCGACGCCGCTTGCCGATTGCGAACAGCAAATGGTCGTCGAGGGCAGCGTGGCAATAGTGCCCATACTTCGCGCGGGACTCGGAATGGTCAGCGGCGTGCACGCACTGTTCCCGACCGCGAAAGTCGGGCATATAGGAATGTATCGAGACGAAGAAACGCTGGAACCGAAAGAGTACTATTGCAAACTTCCCGAGGGCATAGAGAATATGCAGACGATACTTCTCGACCCTATGCTGGCGACGGGCGGAAGCGCGTGCGACGCGATAAATCTGCTGAAAAAGCGCGGTTGCAAATCGATTAAACTTATGAATATAATAGGTGCGCCGGAGGGCGTGAAAAGGGTGGCAAAAGCGCATCCCGACGTAAATATTTACCTGTCCACGCTCGACGAGTGCCTGAACGAGAACGGCTATATTTTGCCGGGACTCGGCGATGCGGGCGACCGCCTGTTCGGAACGAAATAATTTTGCAAGGAGCGTTTTTGGATTGGCGAGAAAAGCAAGACAGCGTGCCGAATCGGGAATGTATTACATAGAGGTCGTTTCGGACAATAAGTTGATTTTCATCGAAAACGACGATTATCGCAAATTTCTCGAACTTTTGAAAAAAGAGGCGGAAGACGATTTCGCCGAAATTTTGGCGTATTCGCTGTTTCCCGAAAAGATTTATCTTGTCGTCAAAGAAGGTCTTTTCGGCATTTCCGAACTTATGCGAAAAGTTCTGCCGAAGTATACGGTTGGATACAATATCAAATATGCCCGAAGCGGCAAACTGTTTTACGACAGATTCAAATCCAGACCTCTGGAAAGCGAAGAATCGGTTTTGGACGCGGTACGCTATGTTCACCGCGCGCCGTTGGAAAACAGGGAAAAGGACGGCCTGCAATACGAGTTTTCAAGTTACAACTTTTACGCAAAAGGCTCGGAGAGCGCGCGCGGCGGAACAGTTATGATGCTTTGCGAGGATTCGCCGCACGTTTTTAAAACGCTTATGTCGCAAGAGTGCCGTTTCGCAAGCGAAGCCAAAAAACTTACCGACGAACAGATAAAAGAACTTTTGAGGGAAAGACTGAAAGGTCTGTCGCAGGAAGATTTGGAAAATCTCGACGAAGACGACGAAACCGCTCTCGTGACTTTTTTGCACGGCCGCGGCGTCAGTATCCGCCGTATAGCAATGTTGTTCGACGTCGGTAAAAGCGAAGTCGAGCGTCGCCTGAAAGCGGGGAGAGGGGAGAAATGACGGAAAGAGATTTTATGCGAATTTTCGAAAGCTGCGACGGAGAAATCAGTATGTCGGACTTTTCGCCCGACGAGCTGGAAGAAATAGCGTCGCTGTACGAAACCGACGTCGAGGCTTTCAAACGCAAGTATTTCGAATTTCACGACGACGTCAAAAGCCCGTCGTTGAAAAAACAGGATTGGTAGAAGCAAAAGGACTTCGAAAATGAAGTCCTTTTGCTTTGTCAAAGTTGTTCAATTGTTTTGCATTTTTTTGGCTATATCAATAAGCTCTCTGCTGGAATTGTTCGCCTTTTCGAGCAGCGCGGTTTGCAACGTCGATTGAGAAGCGATTTGCTCGAAACCTCTGCCGACTTCCGACACGGCGTCGAGCCGGCTCTCGCTCAAAGCGGCAATGCTCTCTGCGGTGAAACCTATGCCGCGGATTATCCCTCTTGAAGTTCTCGCGAATTCGTGAGACAGGTCGTCGAACTTCCGGTTTATAAGCCTTGCCGTGTTTGCTATGCCGCTTGCCGGACTTTGAAAACTGCTGTCAAGTTGCGCTTCAAATTTCCGAAGCCCGTTCCGATTTGTTCCGATATGGAATGGCTTGCGGAAATAGCAAGGATTTGAGAGAGAAAAAATCAGTGGGGCATAGCGGTCAAATCCTTAAACTGTCAATACCCACTTTTTTGCAAACAGAAAGGACTTCGGATAAGCCGAAGTCCTTTCTATTGTTGATTTTATCTTTAAGCTTGCAAGGCGGACTTTTTCTTGAACCGCATTTCTCCCGTCATAAACTTGTATATCGCGGCTATGGGCAGCGTACACGCAAATGTTGCGACGCAGCCTATAAGCTGATACGGCAAATCGCTTAAAGCGTATGCCGTAGGGTTCATCCCGAAAAGCAATACCGTCGCCGCCACGGACACCCAATAATAGGCGAACTGACCGAGCGCCGCCATACCCGCATACGCGAATATGCTCGTATTCTTGTGTTTGCGGTTGATTGCCTTGTATGCGACAAGCGGCATAAGATATCCGACGAAAACTTCCAAGAGCCACCATTGCGCTCTGAAAATATCCGCGGGATTCCAAGCCAGACAACTCAATTCGAAAATCAGGGAATACAGCGCGACAAGCACGAGGTTTTTCGCAAGCGACATAGACGCCGCGCAGATTATCAGAATGGGGAATACCAAATTGAAAAACGGTATTTGAAGCACGAATTGGTCGACGCACATCAAAGCCACCAGACAGAGCATAGCCGCCCAGCCTTTTATGCCTTTGGTTTTAGCCAACCTTTCGGCTTTTGTCAAACTCAAATTGTTCATAAAACCACCTCTTTGATATAATAACAGAAAAAAACGTTTTTGTAAAGCTAATAAAGCCAACCTTTGTAGACAATGACGAGAACTTTCAAATCGTCGTCCGTCCCCGCTATTCCGTCTGCTCCGAGCACGCTCTGGCGGTTCGCGCATTTGGAATATACTCCGTCCGCCGCAACGTATGCGGTTTCGAGGTCGTATTCGTCGCCGTTTTCCAAAACGCACTTGCTGAACATATAGAACGTGTGTTGGTCGGCGCGGAAACGCACGGAGTCCGCTCTGTCCTCGAAATATTTTTTTACGGACTCGTAAACCGTGTTTCCGTAGGCGGGAATTTCCCATTCGCAAATAAGGTCGCCGTCGAGTTCGGAGTGAGAGAACTTGTCGTTTTCTTCGCGCACACTCTCTTCCGACGGCATACGCAATTGCATCGTAAAAGTCGTGCCGTGATATATGGGGCTGTCGCTCGTGTCGTCGCCGAACCATATTTCGCAGTTGCAACCGGCAATAAACGTTATCGTCATTGAGGCAAGCAGGATGACGGAGATTTTGCGGAACGTGCGGATATATTTCATAACTCAATCACCGCAAGCGAGGGCGAGTATTCTCCGAGCGGAGTGGGGGCGTCCACCCCGTAGCATTGCGCGATATATGCGATTGCGACTGCCATATCGGCAAGATTGTCGATGACGAATTTGTCGCCGTCTTTTTTCAAAGTGCTGCGCCACATAGAAATGACGTTGAAAACTTCTTCGCCCGTTTCGCCGAACTCCGCAAGACTTTTTGTCTTTTTGTAGTTTTCCATATCGATGCCGTGCATCATTGCCGTCATAAGCGCGTATTGCGGCGCGACGCTCTCGCCGGTGGCAATCGTGTGATTGTAATAATTGCACAGCCTGTCGAGATTTATCATCTCGTCAAGCGGCTGGTCGTAACCGTCCGTGAAAGGGAAATAACCCTGCATAGTTTTTTCGTATGTCACGTCGTACTTTTCGTTGTTGCGGTAAAGCGAGCCCGCCAGCGGTCTGCCCGTGAAACCGACCCAGTTCGGAGTGCCGCCTTCTTTTTCGAAACTGCCCTGCGCGTTCTTTTCGTAGTGCGAAAGCATAACGCCGTCACAGTACGGCACGGCGTTTTTAATTCCGAGATTGGCGGCGGTCAGGGGAAGAATGTCCGTTGCGGTATAACCCCAAGCCACATACCCAATCTGTTCTCCGCGTTGCAGTGCAGCGTCGATTTTTTTTATGTACCTTTCTATTGCGGGCGTGTTTGCCGCATACTTGTTTTGAGAAATATTTTCGTCGGCAAGGTACTTCGCATATTGGTTGTAGACGAGCGAATATGCGTAAAGATAGTCGGTTATACAATACCAGCCTTGCTTTTGCGCCGCGGAGTTTTCGAATTTTGCGTCGTCGATTTCGCCGTCGGTTTTAAGCTCATCTATAAACGAAAGATATTTTTCAAACTGCTTCGCACTTTCTTCGGAATAGATTTTGCCGCTTGCATATTTCAAGTATAACAGCGGCAGTCTGTCCTGTGCCGAATTGACGGAAAGCAAAGTGTCGGCGAAACTCTTTGAGCCGACATACTCTTTCAACGACTCTTTCAGTTCGACGGCGGTCGTCGGAATTGTTTTTCCGCCGCAGTCGCAGGCCTGCGAACACAGCGCGCAAAGCATTGCCGCAAGTGCGGCGACAAGGCAGAAAAGCCTTGCAAATTTTTTCTTTTTCATTTTTTCTCTTCCTTTAATTTAAAAATTTCGGACGAGTCAATAGCAAGAGAGCGCCCGAAAAACTTCGTTCGGCTTAACTCGAACCGAACGACTTTAATCTCGCAGGCCCGGCATTCGGACTTGTCCTCAAAAAAAGGCTTACCGTTGCGGTACAGCTCCGGAATTTCACTCGGATTCCCCGTTTGATGCGCATACGCTTCGAAGCGCCGCGCAACCTGCGGCTATCAAATTAAAGATTTGTTCTCCCTTGAAGCGGTGAGTACTTTGTTTGCCGCGTGCTTTTGCCCGTGAGATGACAATAGACTGTCGGAAAACATTTTTATTATACGGCAAATTTATCGTTTAATCAAGCGTTAAACGTGGATAAATCCGACGATTTATCCACAATAGGGTATACTTATCCACAAAGTTATCCACATTTTTATAGATTATCCGCCTTTTTCGGCGGTATTTTATGTATCAGGAAGTTATATCCGATATGAAGCCGCGCCCCATAACTTCGTTTGTAGTCGAGATATATCCGAACGTGTCGGGATATTTGGCAAGTATCTTTTGAAACGCCGAAACCTGGCGGCGGCGGACTATGCAAACGAGCATAGTTTTGTCCGAACCCGTATACATACCTTTGGCTTTGATTGCCGTAACGCCGCGGTGCAGTTTCTGCATAAGCTCTTTGGAAAGCTCTTCCGGAGAAGAAGTGATGATTTCGAATTTGAGCGCGGTTTTGAAACCGTAAAGTATCGTTTCGTTGGCTTTTGCGGAGCAGAACATTTCCACAAGTGCGAGCAGAACCGGCGTAAGCGCATTGTTGTAAACGAAGAAGGAAACGAATACGACGACGGAATCGAGAATAAATATGAACCAGCTGACGTTGGTGAAACTGAAATGTTTGTAAATAAATGTTGCAATGACGTCCGTGCCGCCGCTGCTGCCTCCGATTTTAAGCATCAGCCCGATACCTGCACCGCCGACGACGCCGCCGGCTATCGCCGCGAGTATGGCGCTGTCCGCATATTGCGGCATTTTCCAGTATTCCAACAGCATCAGAAATCCGCTTTGTAAAAGTATTCCGATAAACGTCGTGATGGCAAATCTCTTGTTTATGAGAAAGAACGCGCCGACAAGCAGGGGCAGGTTTATCGCAAACATAAAGATACCGGAGTTCCAGCCCGTCGCCTTTTGCAGCATCGTCGCA
Organism: uncultured Christensenellaceae bacterium; assembly: GCA_910588155.1. Lineage (GTDB taxonomy): Bacteria > Bacillota > Clostridia > Christensenellales > Pumilibacteraceae > MGBC157735. Next base: position 45,173 of record CAJUPB010000003.1, on the reverse strand, counting down.
ATACCCGTAACGCCGCCGGGGGCGAAATTGTTCGGAATGATGAAACAGTGCACGCTGATTGCGCGCAGCACTCCGGACAGCAAAATCGCCAGACCCATAAAAGAATATTGCCTTAATTTAGGTTTCTTTTTGGCAGGTGCGGCGGCTGCGGTAACGGCTTGAACCGCTCCGTCCGCCACCGTTTCCGCAGGCGACGTAGTGTTGATTTCCGCGGCGACGTCGGACGGGTCGACGGTTTCCGAGCATAAATTCTCTTCGAGTCGCTGCTCTTCGGTTTCGTTCTCGTTCATCCTGTTGTAATCTCCCGAAAGTAATAAAAAGGTGGCTTTTTTATTCGCAAAAATCGCAAAAAGCCGACACTTGTTATTATAGTTTAAACCCGCGGTTTTGTCAACGAAAAAAAGGCGCTCCCCGCTCGTAAAAAATCGGCATTTTGTCGCGCAAACCGTGTCTTTGTAAAATTATGGGAATTAAGAGGGCAGGCAGACAGAATGCGGCAAACGACGATTTTTTATGTAAAAACACGTAAAAACCGTGTAAAAATGCGGAAAAAAGCAAAAGTCGCGGATAAAAATGCTTTTTATGATTGACAAGGCGGTAAAAGTATCTTATAATCGTAGATAAGGAGATTTGAAGCTTATGTCTTTTAGAATTTCTGGCACGGGCAGCAGGCTCGCCGAAAAGGTCGTCACAAACGACGATTTGGCTAAAATAATGGATACGTCCGACGAGTGGATAAGCACTCGGACGGGAATTCGTTCCCGCCATATTTCCACTTACGAGACGGCGGGATATCTTGCCGTCGAGGCGGCAAAGTCCGCGCTTTCGGACAGCGGACTGAAAGCCGAGGATATAGACTGCGTTATTTGTGCGACTATGCGCGGCGATACGTTTACGCCCGCCACCGCCTGCAAAGTTTCGGAAGAACTCGGAATCCGCGCGCCGGCTTACGACGTAAACGCCGCGTGCAGCGGAATGATATACGCGTTCGATATTGCCGACGGTTACATAAGGAGCGGTAAGTACGAAAACATTCTCGTCGTAACCGTGGAGCAGATGTCGAAACTTGTCGATTGGGAGGACAGGGCGAGTTGCGTTCTGTTCGGCGACGGCGCGGGAGCGGTCGTGCTTCAAAAGGGCGACGGACTCAAAGGCATACATATTTCCTGTGCGCCTTCCACGACTATGATATACGGCGACAGTTTCTGCGGAACTTCGATTTACAATACGACGCAAGAGGCGAAACCCGTGCTTCATATGCAGGGACAGGAAGTGTACAAGTTTGCGGTTTCCGCTATGATGGCGGAAGTGGACGCCGTTTTGGAAAGAGCGGGACTGACGACGGCGGATATAGATTACTTCCTTCCGCATCAGGCGAATATGAGAATAATCGACGGCGCGGCAAAAAGATTGGGATTGAAACCCGAGAGAGTGCTGACGAATATACAGACTTGCGGCAATATGTCCGCCACGTCCATATCCGTGCTGCTCGACGAATATGCCAAAAAGAATACGTTCAAGCGCGGAGACAAGCTGTTGCTTGTGGCTTTCGGCGCGGGAATGACCAGCGGCGCGTGCATAGTGGAATGGCAGGCGTGAGTTTTTTAAACGATAAAAATTAAAATCATATATAAAAGGAGAAAGGAAAAATGGAAATTATGAACGAATTGCAGAAAATAGTCAACGACTATAAGGGCGAGGAAGTTGCTTTGACGAAGGAAACCACGTTTGAAGATTTGGGTTTCGACTCCCTCGACAAAGTGGAACTCGTTATGCAAGTGGAATCGGCTTTCGGAATCGAAATCGGAACCGAAGTCGTCGTCAACACAATCGGCGAGCTTGTGGAGAAAATCGAAGAACTCAAAAAGTAAATCGGAGGTAACCCTTTGTGAAAAAGGCGTTTCTTTTTGCGGGTCAAGGCGCGCAAAAGGTCGGAATGGCAAAAGAAACGGCGAATTTGAAAAAGGTAAAAACGCTTTTCGAAGCCGCCGACAAAAAGTTTCCCGGGCTGATTCGGCTTATGTTGGAGGGCGAACAGGAACTGCTGAACCGTACTGTCAATACCCAGCCCGCAATGTTTGTCGCCGACCTCGCTTATGCTTATAAAGCGGAAGAGGAAAACGGTGCGCCGCAAGCGGTGTGCGGTTTTTCCGTCGGCGAAATTCCCGCATTGGTGTATGCGGGCGCGCTGTCGCTGTCGGACGGTCTGGACATAATCGGTTTGAGAGCGTCGTTGATGGACGAGGCAAGCGTGAAGTGCGGCGGTAAAATGATTGCCGTCATAGGCTTGGACGCGAAAACCGTGGAGGAAATCGCGGCGGCGCAGGCGGACTGCTGGGCAGTCAATTACAACGCTCCGTTGCAGACGGTTGTGGCGGCGTCGAACGCAGGCGTCGACTCGCTCTGTGCCGCGGTAAAAGAAAAGGGCGGCAGAGCTTTGCCGCTGAAAGTTTCGGGCGCGTTCCATTGCCCGTATATGCTCCCAGCGACGAAAGGTCTTGCCGAGCTTTTGAAAGGCGTGATTTTTGCCGAACCGAAAATTCCCGTATACGCGAATCTCACGGCTTTGCCGTACGGCAAGGACGAAGCCGAGAGAAAGGATACGCTGGCGAGACAGGCGAGTTCGCCCGTGCGTTTCGTCGAGACGTTGAAAAATATGAAAGCCGACGGTATTTGCGAATTTACGGAAGTCGGACCGGGCAACGTGCTTGCGGGACTAGTTGCGAAAAACGCTTAAACGGAGAAGTGGGTATGCTGAAAGATAAGAATATAATCGTAACGGGCGGCAGCCGCGGTATAGGTCGGGCGATTTGTCTGAAAATAGCCGAGCAGGGCGGAAACGTCGCCGTGGTCTACGCGGGCAACGACGCCGCCGCGGCGGAAACCGTGAAGGAAGCGGAAAAGTTCGGAGTCAAAGCCGTTTGCCATAAACTCGACGTTTCCGATTTCGAAGCGTGCAAAACCGTTGTCGGAGAAATAACCAAAGATTTCCCGAGCATAGACGGGCTTGTGAACAATGCGGGAGTGACTGCCGACACGCTGTTGCTTCGTATGACGGAACAGGATTACGATAAGGTGCTGAACGTGAACTTGAAGGGAACGTTCAATATGATTAAACACGTTTCGCCGATTATGCTGCGTGCGAGAAAGGGACGGATAGTCAATATGTCGTCCGTCGTCGGATTAAGCGGCAATGCGGGGCAGATAAACTATTCGGCGTCCAAAGCGGGAGTCGTGGGAATCACGAAGTCGGCGGCAAAAGAACTTGCGCCGCGCGGCATAACCTGCAATGCGATAGCTCCCGGCTTTATCGGCACCGATATGACGGCGAAACTTACCGACGCGCAGAAGGACGCGATTTTGCAGTCCGTACCGCTCAAAAGAATGGGCGACGCGCGGGAGGTGGCCGACCTCGCGGCATTTTTGCTTTCGGACTCCGCCGCGTACATCACTGGCGAAGTCATCAAAGTGGACGGCGGACTTTATATTTGACAAAAACGGGGCGGCATTGCTTTACCGCCCTTTAAGAATTTTTTGGAGACGACTTTTATGAACAGAGTAGTTGTAACAGGACTCGGAGCCGTTACTCCGATAGGTCTTTCCGCGCCGGCGACCTGGCAGGCGATGAAAGACGGCGTAAACGGAATCGACAGAATAACGAGGTTCGACCTCACCGACTATAAGGCTACGCTTGCAGCCGAAGTCAAGGGGTTCGACCCGCTGAACTTCGGATTCAATAAGCCGCAGGCGCGGAAAATGGACTTGTTCACGCAGTACGCCGTCGTTGCGGCGGATGAAGCCGTGCGCGACAGCGGCATAGAGGGCAAAATCGAGCCGGACCGTTTCGGCGTATATATGGGCAGCGGTATCGGCGGCATAAGCACGCTGATGTGCGAACACGGCAAACTTTTAAACGAGGGCGTGAAAAAGATTTCGCCGTTCTTCGTCCCGATGATGATAGTCAATATGGCGGCGGGAACCGTGGCAATGCGTCATCACGCGGAGGGTCCCAGCCTTCCCGTCGTTACGGCGTGCGCCACGAGTACAAACGCAATAGGCGAAGCGTACAGAGCGATAAAGCACGGCTATGCCGACGCGATTATTGCGGGCGGCAGCGAGGCGGCGGTCAACGAACTTGCCGTCGGCGGTTTCATCGCGTGTATGGCTCTGTCGTCGTCCGAGGATAAAAACAGAGCGTCGCTTCCTTTCGACAAAGAGCGCGGCGGCTTCGTGATGGGCGAGGGCAGCGCGGTGCTTGTTTTGGAAGAGTATGACCACGCGATAAAACGCGGCGCGAAGATATATGCGGAAGTTGTCGGCTACGGAAATACGAACGACGCATATCATATGACCGCGCCCAATCCAGAAGCCAAGGCAAGCGCAAAAGCCATAGAAATCGCCGTCAAAGAGGCGGGAATCGAGAATGCGGGCGAAGTATACGTGAATGCTCACGGTACGGGTACGGCGCTCAACGACAAGACAGAAACGGCTGCGCTTAAAAAGGTATTCGGCGAAAATGCGTATAAACTGAAAGTCAGCTCCACAAAGTCTATGACGGGACATATGCTCGGCGCGGCAGGCGCAGTTGAAGCGCTGGCTTCCGTTATGACGCTTGTGGACGGAGTGGTTCCTCCCACCATCAATTATAAAGTAAAGGACGACGAGTGCGACCTCGACATAACCCCGAACAAAGCGGTAAAGGCGCAAAAGACTTATGCGCTTTCCACGTCGCTGGGCTTTGGCGGACATAACGGTTGTCTCGCTTTCAAACGGCTCTGAACTTCGCATTGCGGCGTTTGATGTTTTCTTCGGTCGCGTGCGTTTGAGTATTCTCGCATAGAAAAACCGCACGAGTTTTGCGGTGGTTGCTTGAAACGACGGACAATCAATCAAGCGAATAAACAAGAACATAACCTGTCGGCGAACGTTGTTTCAAACAGTACTTCAAACCGCATAAAGCAAGTACGGAACGAACGCATTGCGGCGAGAAAGGCGGCTTCATATTTCGAACGAAGCGGACAGGGTGAGGGAAAGCGGAGAAATCTTTGCTTACGATGCCGTTGCTTTTTCAAACGGCGGTTATTCTTCACGAATAAGGAGATTATCATATTATTATGGATTTGAAACAGTTAAAAAGTATAATGTCTATTTTCGAGCACAGCCAGGCGGGCAAGTTGGAAATCAGCGAGAGCGACGGAGTCAAGACCTTTTCCGTGAAAATGGAAAAGGGCGGAACGGCTTTGCCGGAAACCGCCCTCGCCGTTCCCGTCATAAGCGCACACGCGGAAAACGCGCCTGCGGCAAAAGAGGATGCGCCCGTTCAAAATTCCGGCGAGGGAGTGCTGGACTACAACCTCGTGGGCGAAGTGAAATCGCCTATGGTGGGCATATTCTATGCCGCGCCCGACCCCGACAGTCCCGCGTTCGTTTCCAAAGGGGACAAGGTCAAGAAAGGCGATACGCTGTGTTTAATCGAGGCGATGAAACTTATGAACGAGGTCGTTGCGGAGCGCGACGGCGAAGTTGTCGAAGTGTGCGTCGATAACGGTACGCTCGTAGAATTCGGGCAGGTGCTTTTCAGAATCTTCTGAAAATAAGGAGATTGAAATGTTTACGAAGATATTGATTGCCAACCGCGGCGAAATAGCCGTTCGGATAATACGCGCCTGCAAGGAAATGGGTATCTCCACTGTGGCTGTATATTCGGAAGCGGACAGGGACGCATTGCACGTGAACCTCGCCGACGAGAGTTATTGCATAGGACCGGCTATGCTGAAAGACAGCTATTTGAATATGACCGCGCTCATAGACGTCGCCGTAGGCAGCGGCTGTCAGGCGGTTCACCCCGGATACGGTATGCTTTCGGAAAATCCGAAGTTTGCCAAACTCTGCGAGGAATGCAACCTCAAATTCATAGGTCCCGATTGGCGCATAATAGAGAAAATGGGAAATAAAGACGAAGCCCGCAAGACTATGCGGGCGGCGGGCGTTCCCATTGTCCCCGGCATAGACAGCATCGAAAGCGTGGAACAGGCGAAAGCGGCGGCGGACAAAATAGGCTATCCCGTCATTGTCAAAGCGGCAAGCGGCGGCGGCGGAAAGGGAATAAGAATAGTCGAAAGCGCGGACGCCCTGGACGGCGCGATAAAGACGGCACAGGCGGAAGCCAAAAGCTCGTTCGGAAACGGCGCGCTGTATATGGAGAAGTTTTTGACGAACGTCAAACACGTGGAAATGCAGGTGCTTGCCGACGAACAGGGCAATATAATAACGTTGGGCGAAAGAGACTGCTCTATGCAGCGCAAAAATCAAAAGCTCATAGAGGAAAGCCCTTGCACGGTTATGCCGGAAAATGTGCGCAAGAGAATGCGCGATGTCACGGTCAAGGCAGTCAAAACCGTCGGATACACGAATGCGGGAACGATAGAATACCTTTTGGACAGGGACAACAATTTCTATTTTATGGAGATGAACACTCGTCTGCAAGTGGAACACTCCGTAACCGAATACGTGTCCAATATCGATATCGTAAAATGGCAGATAAGAATAGCGGCGGGAATGAAACTCATATACAAACAGTCGGACGTGCGCCTTCACGGCTGCGCGATTGAGTGCCGCATAAATTCCGAGGACTATAAAAACAACTTCCGCCCGTCTTGCGGCAAGATTACGCTCTTGCACATTCCGGGCGGACCGTGGGTGCGTTTCGACACCGCCATATATCAGGATTACACGATACCGCCGTTTTACGATTCGATGATAGGAAAACTCGTTGTCTGCGCGCGCGACAGAAACGAAGCGATACGCAAAATGCAGGCGGCGCTCTGCGAACTCGTAATAGACGGCGTGAATACGAATGCCGAACTTGCCGAGGCGATAATAACCGACGAAAAATTCGTTACGGGCAAATATTATACCGATACTTTGGAAGCGGAAATCGAAAAAGTCAAAAGCGGAGAAAAGAAAATGCCGCTCGGCGGCTGATTATTGTCGCCCGACCGCAATAAGGCGGCGGGTAAAAGGAGAAAAGAATGGGATTCGATTTAAGAAAATTTTTCTTTCGCAAGCCCAACATCGCGTTGGAGGGACAGGAGGACGGAAACAGCGCCTTCGTTCCCGAAAAAGCTGCGATTAAGTGCGATAAATGCAAAACGCTGATTTTGAGCGACGACCTTTCGGCAAACGGCAAGGTTTGTTTCAAGTGCGGTCATCACTTCAAAATGGGCGCAAGAGAGAGATTGAAATATATTGCCGACGGGGGCGAGTTCACCGAACTGTTTTCCGATGTCGTGGGGAATAACCGTCTCGATTTTCCCGAGTACGACGGGAAGTTGGAAAAGGCGAAAGAGTCCAGCGGCGAAAGCGAAGCCGTGGTGTGCGGCGAAATGAAAATAGGCGGCTTCAAAGTCGCGGCTTTTGCTATGGACGCAAAGTTTATGATGGGAAGTATGGGCGGCGCGGCAGGCGAGAGGATAACTTTGACTTTCGAATATGCCGCCGAAAAAGGCTTGCCCGTGATAGGTTTTGCGCTTTCGGGCGGAGCGCGTATGCAGGAAGGCATCGTTTCGCTTATGCAAATGGCAAAGACTTCGGGTGCGGTTTTGAAACACGGCGACAAAGGTCTGCTGTACGTTTCGGTGCTGACCGACCCCACGACGGGCGGAGTGTCCGCGTCATTTGCTTTCGAAGCGGATATCATTCTTGCCGAACCCGACGCGCTCATAGGATTTGCGGGACCGCGCGTAATAGAACAGACGATAAGACAAAAACTGCCCGCAGGTTTTCAGAGAGCGGAATTTTTGTTGCAAAAGGGATTCCTGGACGCGATTGTGGACAGGCGCAAACTCAAAGACACGCTCGTCGATATATTGAAAAAACACGGCGTCGAAAGAGAGTCCGATGCGGAGAAAACGTCGGAAAGCACAGTTGAGGAGACGGAAAAATGAGTGAAATGACTGCTTATGAAATCGTTATGAAGAGTCGGGAAAAGGGACGTCCCACCGCACTCAAATATATAGAAAAGGCGACGGAAAATTTCTTCGAACTGCACGGCGACCGAAAGTTCGGCGACGACAAGTCGATAGTCGGCGGAATAGCCGAAATAAACGGTAAACCCGTCACCGTCATAGGCATAGAAAAGGGCGAGACCACAAACGAAAAGGTTTTGCGAAATTTCGGGCAGCCCCGTCCCGAGGGTTACAGAAAGGCTTTGCGCCTTATGAAACAGGCGGAAAAGTTCCGCCGCCCCGTACTTTGTTTCGTGGACACCCCCGGCGCATATCCCGGTATAGACGCCGAGGAGCGCGGACAGGCGGAAGCCATTGCCGTGTCCATACGCGATATGATGGGTTTGAAAACGCCCGTGCTGTCCGTCGTTATTGGCGAGGGAGGAAGCGGCGGCGCACTCGGTATCGCCGTTGCGGACGAAGTTTGGATAACGGAAACGGCGACGTATTCCGTCATATCTCCGGAAGCTTGCGCGTCCATACTTTGGAAAAACAAGGACAAGGCGAAAGAAGCGGCGCAGCATTTGAAACTTACCGCCGACAACCTCAAAGAGTTGGGCGCGGTGGACAGAGTTATAGCGGAAGAAAACTTCGGCGACGAGTTCTTCGAAAAACTCAAAACCGACATTGCGGCGTTTTTCGAGGAAAAGGAAAAGCTCGATGCCGATACGCTGACAAAACAGAGATACGAAAGATTCAGAAATATAAAGTGACGGAGAGATTGAGAACAAGGAGACTGATATGATAGCGATAGTGACGGATAGCAGCGCAGGTTATTCGAGTGCCGAATTGAATAAGATTGGCGTTATGGCGGTGCCTTTAAGCTATATCTGCGACGGCAAGATTTACGAAGAAAAGAACAGAGGCGAAAACGGCGACTTTACGGCAATCGTCGAGTGCGGCAGAGCAAAGACCAGCCAACCGCCGCTCGCTATGTTCGTCGACACTTTCTCCGCTCTCGTCAAAAAGGGTTGCGACGTGCTTTGCATACTTTTGTCGGGAGGACTGTCGGGGACTTACGCATCGGCTTGCTCGGCGGCAAAACAGGTCGGCGGCAATATTCGCGTCGTGGACTCTTTGACCACAAACGGCGGCTTGCACTTGTTGGTGGACGAGGCGGTCAATATGGTCGTCGGCGGTCTGTCTTTGGACGCAATCGCAAAAAATCTCGAAATACTCCGCACAAAGACGGGCACGGTTTTCACCGTGGACGGAATAGAGAACCTCATTCGCGGGGGTCGATTGACTTCCTCGCAGAAACCGAACACCACATTGAATACGCGCCCCGTGTTCAGCCTCGGCGGCGGCATAAGATTCATAACCAACGTGCGCGGAACGGCGGCAAGGTGCAAGGCGCTTGCCGAAGCCGTGCCCGGTAATGCGCGCCGCATATTCGTTATGCGTTCGGGCGAGGACGTGGACGTGACTCCGCTTATGCAGCTTTTGAAAGCCGAGCATAAGGAAACCAGAGTGCATTTGAGAAACGTCGGTCCCGTACTTTCCATTCATCTCGGATTCGGCGCGTTCGGCGTGGCGTATATAGCATAATCAAACGAGGATAATCGATGACGCAAACATATGATTTTCGGGAGATAAGAGCGCGGCTCGAAACGGAGGCGGAAGAAGACTTCAAAAACTTCAACTCCAAGATAATACCCACGGCATATCCCGTGCTCGGGGTCAGAACTCCCACGGTCAGAAAACTTGCAAAATCGGCGGGCGAGGACTATTTGGAACAGTCGCCCGCCTTTTACGAAGAGGTGTTGATTCACGGCATAACGCTGGGAAAATTCAAGACCGCAAACGAACTGTTTTCCCGCATCGATACGTTTTTGTCCTTCGTGGACAATTGGGCGGCAATCGATGTGCCGCTTTCGTCTATGACGGCGTTTAAAAAGGACAAGGAAAACTGTCTGCAAAAATTAAAACCTTTTCTCTTCGACAAGCGCGAGTTTTATGCGCGTTTCGGCGCGGTTGCTTTGCTGGATTATTACATAGATTCGGAACATATCGACGAGGTCTTGCGGCTGTACGCACAAGTCGAAGAGGGGAGATATTATACGGATATGGCAGTGGCTTGGGGACTGTCCGTGGCGGCGGTAAAGTTTTTCGACAAGACGTATGCGGCGTTGAAGTCGGGTCTGTACGGCGATTTCACGACAAGAAAAGCTCTGTCGAAATGTATGGACAGCTTTCGAATCGACGCGGAGCAAAAACAACTTCTCAAACAACTGCGGTCAAACTTACGAAAATGAAAGAAAACGGAATCATATCCGAGCTTTTGAAGAAATAGGAGAAAAGATATGGCTACCGCTTTGGATTTTATCGAGTTCGTCTGCGAGCGCATTGCGGACGTCGGCAGTGTTCGCCATAAAAAAATGTTCGGCGAATATATGGTGTACGTAAACGACAAACCGATACTGCTCGTTTGCGACAATACGGTATACGTCAAAATGCTGCCGCAACTTTCGGAAATAATGTCGCAGTCGGAGCGCGGCGTTCCTTATTCGGGCGCCAAAGAACACTATGTTCTCGACATAGAAAACGAAGACCTCGCCCGCGAGGCGGTCCGCATTTTGGAATCGGTCACGCCGTTTCCCAAAAAGCGCGTAAAAAAACAGTAACGAAAAAGCCGCGGATTATTCCGCGGCTTTGATATTAAGATTTCGAGGAGTCGACGCTGTCGCCGCTCGGGTCAATCATACGGTATTCGGCGGTGTCGTGATAAATGCTTTTGCCGTTTTCCGTGATTCCGACTCTGTCGGCATAGTCGTCGTAATCCAGCGCGGCTTCCAGACCCTGCTTGTTCAAGAGGTCGGCGTCCGTTCCGAACGCAAGCGTCGGATTGCCGTTTGCGTCGAAAAAGTCTGCCGCAAATTCGCAACCGTCCTTTCCGCACTTGCAGCCGCGGCAGCCGCATTCGTGTCTTACGATTTCTTCCAAAGTTTCCTCGTTTTCGTTTTTGATGTTCTTTTTGTCGTCCATTTCGATGGCCTCCTTTTTCGGATAGTATTCCCTTATCCGATGAACTCTTATTCCGTTTTAAGACAATTAAAGAATGCTTTTCCTTCAAATACTTGACCTGTGACGAAAAACGGTGTTATAATTACCAAAATGAAATCAAGACTCGGAATATTCAAAATACTGCTTTCTGTCGTCGCCGCGCTGTTGTGTGCGTCGATGTTATTCGCGTGCAATCCCCCGTCCGGAGAAACAACCGTGCCGAATCCGAAGCCTACGCCGAAGCCCGACCCTCCGACGCAGCAGTTGAGAGAGGTCGACTTGACGGAGTTTCTGGCAAAAGTGTACAATCGAAACGCGCCGAATTTCACGGCGGACATCGTTTCTTTTGTCGACGACGACAGCGAAAAATCCAAATTCGTTTACGACGCAAAGGTCGGTTATCGGTCGGTGACGGAATTCGACGAAACGGTCTACGCCGACGGATTGATTTATCGAAGGAGGTTGCAGGCGGTGCCGTCCGACAAGGCGGAGTGGTACGCTACGGAGTCCGACGCCTTTTTCGAGTTCAAGACGATTAAACAGCGCAATCTCGAAGCGATTTTGGAACTGCTATTGCCGTACCTCGGAATAGACGTCGAAAATAGAGTAGAGATAAGCGGCAGCGAATACGTATTGAAAATCAAAAAAGACAAAGCGGAAAAGCTGAACGTACTTCTTGCGATAGCGAAAGAGAACATCGACGAAAAGGCTGTCGTCGGTGTGACAAAGGCTTGGAATTATCTCGTCGGCAGCGAGCTGACGCAAGAGGAATTCGAAACACTGTTTGTGTTTTACGGCGATTCGACGTTCGAAGAGCTGTTGAAAGCAGGCAAACCGATGAGCGAAGAAGCGTTTGCCGGCATATACGGTTTGATAAGGTCGCTGCTTGACGACAGTTATAAATTGCCGAGTTTCGAGGAACTCAAACAGAACTGCAAAGATTTGACGTTAAGCGGAATTTTCGGACTCGGCAGTGCGGAAGATATGGTTACCGTATGGAAAGAACAGACTCTGCGCGACAGATTGCGGAATTATCCGTATACGGGCGGCACCGTCGCCGACTTCGTGGCGTCGGACGCTCCGACCGAGTTTACGAGGGCGGAAACGATAACGGAAATACGTGCGGACGCCTCGTTTGCGTTGACGGCAGCTTCGTTTGAGGAAACGACGGAGGCAAAGGACGCGCCCGTGTTTACGGCAAGCCTGAACGGAATCAAGACGGAAATCAAGAACTATTCCCGCAGAGTCGGCACAAAAAGCACATTCGGCTCTGTCGGCGTAAGCGTCGTCGAAGTTCCCGAAGAGTTCGTATTCGTCGGCGAAGAACATCTCACGGTCGATTGCGCGGGCAAATATACCGTCAGGCGCGGCACGGCGAACATACCCGCGCAGAACATAGGCGTGACCGCGGACGGCGGCGAAGGCGTGGGCGGAGAAGACCTGAATAACTCCAAAGAATGGGTGGAACTTTTGAAACGCATAGCCGACGGTCTTTCGTTCGACAACGAAGCGGGAACGATTTCGGTCAGCGTCGATTGCTACGAAAGTATGAAGCGCGCCGTGCTCGGAGGATTGACGGCGTTGAAAGTCAAAGCGTACGAGGAGTTTGACTTGATTATAACCGTCGAGTAGAAAAATGTCGAAAAACGCCGAAAGGTTTTAAACTTCCCTCTCTGCAAATATATTTTGTAGAGAGGGTTTTTGCAATGAAAAATAACTTTAAAACCACCGTAAAACCGTCCGTATCCTGGCACAGCCTGTCCGTGTCCGACGCCTTGCAAAAGCTGGGCAGCGACGAAAATGCGGGGCTGTCGGAAAGCGGAGCAAAAAAAGCCGCGGAAAGCGGCGTCAACGTCATATCGGAAAAAAAGCGCAAGCCGATTTTTTTGCGTATGGTCGAAGAACTGACCGAACCTATGATGTTGATTCTGTTCGCGGCGCTGGTCATAACCGTCGCGGTAAACGTGTTTGCCGCGGTTCGCGGCGGCGCTTTCGATTTTGTCGAAGTCGCGGGCATTCTCGCCGCGATAGTCGTGTCCGTAACCATATCGCTGGTTATGGAAGGCAAAAGTTCCAAGGCGTTCGAAGCACTCAAAAAGGAAGCCAAAGCCGTCAAAGTGAAGATTGTGCGCGGCGGAAAAGTTATGCTGCTCGCGTCCGAAAAACTTGTGCGCGGAGATATAGTTATGCTCGCGGCGGGGGACAAGGCTGCGGCGGATATGCGTTTGATATCCTGCGACGGACTGACGGTGGACGAATCGCCGCTGACGGGCGAAAGCAATCCCGTCGTCAAAAGCGAAAAAACTCTTCCTGCACTGACTCCGCTTGCCGAACGAAAAAATATGGTGTACGGCGGCTGTTTCATAACGGCGGGCGGCGGCAAAGCCGTCGTCGCGGAAGTCGGCGACGACAGCGAGATAGGCAAGGTAGCGCAGTCCATAGTATCCGAAACGCCGCAGACGCCGTTGCAGAGAAAACTGTCCAAGCTCGGCAAGATAATAACCGTCCTCGGCGCGGTGGTGGCTTTCGCGGTATTCGTTGCGCAGTTCGTCAAACTCGCCGTCGGCGGTCAGCTTTCTTTTGCCGGCGTTTCCGACATATTCATCACAAGCATAGTGCTCATTGTGGCGTCCGTCCCCGAGGGTCTGCCCACCGTCGTCGCGGTGTCGCTGGCGCTGAACGTCATAAAAATGGCAAAGAACAATGCCCTCGTCAAGAGAATGGGAGCGTGCGAAACGGTGGGCGCGGTTTCCGTTATATGCTCGGACAAGACGGGCACTCTGACGGAAAACAAGATGAGCGTAACGGATATGCTCGTCGTGGGAGATAAAGCCGCATTCTTGAAAAATTGCGCAGTGAACTCCACGGCAGACGTCGATTATGCGACGACTCCTTTCGCATATCTCGGAAATCCCACGGAGTGCGCTCTGCTTGTTCGCTATGACAGAGAGATGAAAGACGGTTACGCTTCGGCGCGCAAAAACGCAAAAATCGCAATCTGTCACCCGTTCTCTTCCGAGCTTAAACGAATGACAACCGTCGTCAGTGAGGGCGGCGGATACGTGGCGTATATGAAAGGCGCACCCGAAACCGTGTTCGAGCTGTGCGGTATAAACGGCGTAAAACGCGAAAAATATCTCAAAATGATAGAGAGCTATCAGCGCGACGCAAAACGCGTGCTTGCGTTTGCGCACGGAAAGACGTCGGACTTGAATCGGGATAAGAACGAAAGGGGACTGTCCCTCGACGGTTTCGCCGTCATTGCCGACCCCGTGCGGCGGGAGGTTTATGCCGCGGTCAAAGAGGCGAAGCGAGCGGGCATAGACGTCAAAATGCTGACGGGCGACAATCCGCTGACCGCGGCGGCGATAGCGCGCGAATTGGATATTTCAGACGCGCCGCCCTTTTTAGGCTCTCAAATCGACGAGATGAGCGACGAAGAACTTTTGAATTGCGTAGATTCCGTAAAAGTCGTTGCAAGAAGTACGCCGCAGACCAAGTTGCGGATAGTCGCCGCGCTCAAAACGGCGGGCAAGGTCGTCGCGGTCACCGGCGACGGCATAAACGATGCCCCCGCGATTAAAAGCGCGGACGTCGGCATCGCAATGGGCATAACGGGTACGCAGGTGTCCAAAGAGGCGAGCGACATAATCGTTCTCGACGATTCGTTTGCCACGATTATAAACGCCGTCAGATGGGGGCGCGGAATATACGAGAATTTTCAGCGCTTCATAATGTTTCAGCTCACGGTCAACCTCGCTGCCGTACTCACCGTCGTGCTGTCCACGCTGTTCGGCTTCGAAGCGCCGTTTAATTCTCTGGAATTGCTGTGGATAAATCTGATAATGGACGGTCCTCCCGCTCTGACGTTGGGATTGGAAAAAATATCCGCCGATTTGATGTCCAGACAGCCGGTCGGAAGAGACGCGCCGATTGTGACAAAGAAAATGCTTGTGAGAATTGTTTTGAGCGGCGTGTATATGGCGGCGGTAATGCTGTTGCAGACAACGTTCAACTTCCTCGGCATCTCGGGCGGCGCAGGCAAAGAAAAGACCGCGCTGTTCACGCTGTTCGTGCTGTTTCAGATTTTCAACTCGTTCAACGCGCGTCAACCGGGACTCAAAAGCGTTTTCCCGACCATCGCACGAAACAAAATTATGCTGATTGTTATGGCGGTTACTTTTGCGCTTCAAGTGGTCATTACACAGTTCGGCGGAGCTGTTTTCAACACCGTGCCGCTGACTTTCTTCGAGTGGCTCAAAGTCGCCGCCGCGGCGCTGTCCGTAGTGCTGTTTACCGAACTTTACAAGTTGGCGCTACGCCCCGTCAGAAACGGCTATAACCGTGCGCGGAAGAAAAGGAAAAGACGCACGGCAGAAGGCACGGCTTGAAAAAACAAAAAAATAAAACAAATAATTGCCCGACGTGAAGTCGGGCAATTTTAATATGCGACATAAATACGATAATTCGGTAAAATGCAAAAAACGCAATGAATTGAAATAAAATTGCAATTGACAAGTCGGGGGGGGATGATATTATATACTTGCAATTTTATTGACGAATAATGCCAAATCTCGCCGGCAAAATTCGGAAAAGGAAAATCAGGAGGTAGAAATGAGTGGCATCGAGAAGGTAAAAAGTTTTTTGGTCGAAAACAAAAAACTTGTCGTTGCGGTTGCTTCCGCGTTTTTGGCGCTGTTGTTTGTCGGAAGCATACTTCTCGCTGTTTTCGTGGGAGGCGAATTCGGCGTGAAAGTAGAAAGCAACGAGGTAAAGGGACTGTTGCAGCTCGAACAATCGAGCTATACGACAGACTACATTTCGGGGGATAAGTTCTCGTTCGACAAGGAAAAGTCGAAAGTCAGACTTATCGCGAAAGACCCGCTTATCGAAGATATAGTCAAGGTAGACAGCCTGCCCGCGTCGGAATACGGTTTCCGAATCGGCGACGGCGAAATTTTCGATAATGCGGAAGATATCGTTTTGACGGCGGACGTGAAAACGGTATCGGTGGTCAGCAAGTACTATCCGAATCTCAAAACGGACATTGCCGTCAACGTCGTATCGATGGACGGTGTGGAGCTGACAAAGGAGCTTTTGCTGGAAGCGGAGACCGCAAAGCTCTACAACGAGGGAAAACTCGTGGAAGAAGAGGATAAACACACGCAGCCGGAAGCGGATAAACCGTTCAACTCGGCTTCGGGTACGGCGCAGGGCGCCGATTGCAGCGGCGGGGCTTGTTTGAGAAATCTCGGCACGCGAAATATAAGAGTGAGTTTCGACGTCGTTTGCACGGAGGAAACGGAAGTAAAATTGGTAATCAAATATTGCCGCCGTCCCGACGGAAAAACTTTCGGCGAATATTTCAAAGTCAAGGTCAACGGGGTTACGAACACCGAAATAGCGTCGTTGAAAACGACTGCAAGCGAGAGCGGTCAATACTTTACGCCGGAGGATTTGCAGACGGTAACGCTGAAATTCAAAAAGGGCGTAAATACCGTAACGTTCGAAAGCGGTCCGAACGTAGGCACGCAGAACCCCGTCAATCTCGACGCGTTGCTGTTCACCTGCGACGCGGCGGTAATCGGCGTGGCGGCATAGATTATAAGGAGAAAAATGTATGGCGGAAAAATTCAAGAATTTTTTAGGGTTCGTCGGCGGAGAGATTAAACAGTGCGTGATAAGCAAAAGCTACGGCTGTTTCGTCGCTCTTGCTGCTTGCGCTCTGACGCTTGCGCAGACGTTTGCGTACCCTTTTGTTTCCGGCGAGCTTTTCAGCGCCGGAGTGATAGTAAGCTCGGTCTTGGGCGTGGTGCTTTTTGCGGCGCTCTCGCTGTTTAGAAAGACGTCCTCGCTTGCGCCGATTGCGCTTATGATTTGCGACTTTTTGGCACTAATCTTTTTTGCGGGCGCGGACGGAATAGTCGACGTGTTTTCCACGCTGTTCTTCGACGGCTTCTCGATAGGCAAAATATTCAGATTGCCCGTCGCGGAATGGTTCTGTTTGCTGTCGTTCATACTGTCGTTTGTCATATCGTCGGTAGCGGTGTATCTGCCGCAGAACAAAAAAGAAGCAGTGACGGAAAACCCCCACATCGAACAGGAGGAAGTTAAAGCATAATGAAATTGAAAAAAATAAAATTGGCGTTTACCATTCTGTTGCATTGCACGTTGGTCTTGTACTGCCTGTCGGCGGTGGCGGGTCCCATAATGCTTGCAAACAAAGGCGCGATAAACAGCTTCCTCGGCTTGGAAACGTCTATTCGCGGCGAAGGCGGCGAAGGCGGAATGTACTATGAAACGAAGTTCGAGGATATGGCGCAGGTCAAAGCGGCTACGAAAGAAATCATAGAAGAGACGATGGAAGAGGGAACGGTTTTGCTTAAAAACGACAATTCCGCGCTTCCTCTTGCCAAAGGCGACGCCGTCAATCTGTACGGTTTCGCATCGTATTATACCGTCATAACGGGACAGGGCTCGGGCGTCGGCGACGCCAAAACGGATTTGGTAACTCTGGAACAGGGCTTGACCGCGGCAGGTCTGTCGGTGAACACCGAACTCAACAATTGGTATAAGAGCAAGCCTCAAACCGACTTTATGACGGTGGGTGCGAGAGGCGGCACGTTCACGGGCGGCGGCACGCAGCAGTCGCAGTTCACGGTCAACGACGCGAATTGGGCGACTCTGCCGGCGTCAAAGACGAACAAGGCAAAAGCGGGCATAGCGGTGTTTGCGAGAAATTCGGGCGAGGCAATCGACCTGTATATGGACACCACGATGGACGACGATTCGACGCGCGTAATCATAAACCGCGAGCACAATAACGACGCAAGCCGCAGTGCGGGCGATTCGTTGGCTCTCACGCAAAACGAAAAATCCGTGCTGGAAGGAATGAAAGCGCTGAAAGAAGCGGGAACGATTGACAAAATAATCGTGCTGATAAACAGCGCAAGTCCGCTTATGTGCGATTTCGTGGACGACTCGGCATACGGAATCGACGGTTGTATGTGGATTGGCGCGATAGGCACCTACGGCGCTAATTCCGTGGGAAGATTGCTTGTCGGCGACGTGAATCCCAGCGGCAGAACGGCGGATACGTTCTGGGCGCACAGCAAATACAACCCCGTATATTACAACTACGGCGCGATTGAATACGCAAACTCCGGCATACTCAAAGGCTATCAGACGACGCTGAACGGCGAATACGACGACAAGTATTACGAGGTATATCAGGAAGGCATTTACAACGGTTACAAATATACCGAAACGAGATACGAAGACTATGTCACGGGTCGGAAGAACGTCGGCGCGTTCGACTATAACAAGGTCGTAACTTTCCCGTTCGGCTACGGACTGTCCTATACGAACTTTGCGTATTCGAATATGAAAGTCGAAGAGAATAAAGCAAACAAGACCTACACCGTGACCGTCGACGTCAAAAACAATACGGCAATCGACGGACAGGAAGTCGTTCAGGTGTATTTGCAAAAGCCGTACACCGCGAAAGATATCGAAAACGGCGTGGAAAAAGCGGCAGCGGAACTTGTCGGCTTCACCAAAGTCGAGGTCAAGGGAAACGAAACCGTAACCGCGACGATTGAGGTCGAAGAGAAGTATTTCGCGGCTTACGACGCCGACGTGGAAAAGACGTACGTCATAGGCTCGGACGACACGAAGGACAAATATTTGCTTACCGTCGGCAAGGACTCCCACGACGCGGTCAACAATATTTTGCAGTATAAGTCCGCAAACGGCGTGACCGTGGATACCGCAAAAATAGTAAAACACGCGGGCAGAGACAACGGCAATAAGGATTTGGTTTGGGGCAAGCACATCGCTTACGACAACAAGACGTATTCGAACAACGAATTCATCAAGAGCGAAAACGCCGCTTTCGAGGCGGAAGGCAAAGCCAAATACGAAGGTCAAAAAGCCAATTACGGCGTAGATAAAATTACCAACCAGTTCGAGGACGTAGACTTCAAAAAAGCCGGCTATTTCTCGGAAAACGAAACGAAGCAGATTTATATGAGCAGAAACGATTGGCAGGGCACTTACGGCAAGAGGATAAACCTCACCGCGACTGCCGCGCTTGTCGAAGCCCAGAAGTGTGCGCCCGTGGAGAAAGACAACATTCCGTACCCGACGTACGGCGAAATCGGTTTCTACGAGGGCGAAGAACTGTTCGACGAAATTAAGCTGATTTATCTTCGCGGCAAGGATTACAACGACCCGCTTTGGGATACTCTTTTGAACCGTATGACTTGGGACGAAACCTGCTACCTCTTGCAGGAAGGTCTGCGCTTTACAAACGGCGTCGAGTCCATAAACGCTCCCAGCTCCTCGCAGCAGAACGGCGGACTTGCTCCCGTTCAGTGCCGCACGGACAGCGGACTTCCCAGCCAGAGCGGCTTCCGCGGATTCTCCGAAACGCGCGACCCCGAAAACAAGAGCCGGAAACCCGCGACGTTCGTTTGCAACGGCATAGTCGCCGCATCGTATAACATCGAGTTCATAGAGCGTCTCGGCGAGCAGGCAGGCGAGGAAGGAATCTGGGCGGGATATAACGGCATATACGGTCTCGGCGTCAATATTCACCGCGGTGCATACTGCGGACGTGCGTTCGAGTATTATTCCGAAGACGGCTTTTTGACGGGCGTGGCGGCAGGTTACGAGGCTGTCGGCTCGCACAAACTCGGAATGTTCGTATTGATGAAACACGCGATTTTGAACGACCAGGAGACGCACCGCGCGGGTATAAACGTGTGGGCGAACGAACAGTCCATCAGAGAAATATACGGCAGAGCGATAGAAGTCGCCGTCGCCATTGACACGAAGTTCACGCCGAAAAGCGTGCTCGGCGTTATGACGGGTATGAACCGTATGGGCGCGAAGTGGACGGGAGCGCAGGGCTTCTGCAACACCGTGCTGCGTGCGGAATACGGAATGAGGGGCTATGTCGTTTCCGACTATAATTCCGGCAGACTCTATTGCAGCCCGCAGCAGGGCGTCTTGAACGGCAACGACTTGCCCGACGGACAGCCGGCGTCGTCCAAGAACCCGACCGACAAGGACGGCAACAGCCTGTACTTCGACAGCTATTCCGAGGGTCACGGAGCTTTCGCTTGGGCGATGAGAGACGCGTCGAAGAAAATATTGTACACCGTCGTCAACAGCAATACGATGAACGGCTTCACGGGCGATACCGAAATAAAGGTCATAACTCCTGCGTGGGAAACGGCAGTGCCTGTCATAACGAGAGTGCTGCTCACGCTGTTAATTTGGAGCGCGGTCGGCTTTGCCGCCGTTTGGAGCATCGGTTTTGTCTGTGAGCTGCTTAAAGGCAAAAAGACCGACGGCGCGGACAATGCGTAAATCAGGAGGATGAAATGAGAAAGAAAATTTTATGGATAATAACGGTCGCTTGTGCGGTGTGTATGTCCGTGCTTGCGCTCGCGGCGTGCGGAGACAAGGAAACGCGCAGCCACGAGCACAGACTGTTTGATTTCGAAGCGCAAGAAGCTACTTGCATATCCGAAGGCAACGTTGCATATCAAGAGTGCCTTTACTGTCGCAAAAAGCTTGTCGACGGACACGAAGTTTCCGACGAGGATATAACAATTCCCGTTGCGGAAAACAATCACGCAGCATTGACCGACGTCGCCGCTGTTCCCGCCAAGTGCGTGGAAGAAGGTATGTCCGCGCACAAGGAGTGCGAGGACTGCCACAAGCTGTTTTCGGGCGACAAGGAAGTGCAAAAGGAAAGTTTGATTATTCCCGCAAAGGGCAGCCACACTTTCGCCGCAGGCAAACTCGAATGTTCGGAGTGCGACGCATATAAACTGCTTTTCGACGGCGAATACCGCATAATCGACGCCACGAACTATATTCCGTTTGTGACGAATCCCCTTGGAATCTCGTATTCCTCGACCAACAAAGAAACCTACATAAACGGTAACTTTGCAAACCGCAAGTCTATAAGCACGCAGGTAAACACGGGCATAACGGCGGAAAACAAGGACGGTAAGGAATACATTCTCAAAAGGACCAACGGCGCACTGTCCTGCTTCACGCGTTTCGCATACGGCGAGGGAAGCGAGGCTTATATAGGTAGACTGCTCGTAACATTCGATTTTGTTGTCGCCACGGATGCGGAAGTACAGAGAGTAGGCGTCAAAGTCGTGGACAGAACGGCGACGGTTTACAGCGGAGTTCAGCAGGCGAAATTGCTCGGCACCAACGCCGCGGAGGAGAACAATCCCAACCGCAAGTTGGAAGTCGGCAAAAAGTACCGCTTTGCTTACGAAGCGGAATTGACGGAAGCCGAACAGCTCATACAAATCTTCACGGTATTCGGCGGTAAGTCGCAGACGGCGACGATTTCCAACCTGCACGTGGCGGAGCTTGAAGGAAAGACGGGCAGACTCGGAAGCGTGCTGTGTAAATTCGGCGCGGCGGACGAAGCTCCCTCGGAAAAAGAAACCTGTACCCACGATTGGAAATATTCGGTAACCGCCGTCGGCGCGACCTGTCGTTCGGAGGGCGTCGTGGCTCACGATTGGTGTCCGCAGTGCGGCAGAAGAGAAATCGGCGGAACAGAAGTAACCGCTGACGACACGACGATTGCTATGACCGACCATAATTACGGCGATTTGCAGGCGGCGGTCGAGTCTACTTGCGAGAAGCAGGGACACGACGCATACTATCAATGCTCTTCCTGCGAGAAATATTTCGACGAAAACAAGACGGAAATAGACGGAGTGCCTCTCAAAGAATTGGTTGCGCATATCGGCGATTGGAAGTCGAACGTCGACAAGCATTGGAGACATTGCGAAGTTTGCGACAAAGACGTGGACGAGAGCGCGCATATCCCGGGAGCGCCTGCGACGCAGACCACTCCGCAGACCTGCACCGTTTGCGGCTTCGTGATTGTGCCGATGCTGTCGCATAAGCATACGCCGGGCGCACAGGTGGCGGCAAAAGACGCGACTTGCACGGAAAACGGAAACGTCGCTTACTATCGTTGCAGCGACCCCGAGTGCGGAAAGTACTTTTCCGATGCGGAGTGTACGAAGGAGATTTCCGACGTGTTCCTTTCCAAACTCGGACACTCTATGTCGTCGCAGGTGGCGGCAAAAGACGCAACCTGTACGGAGGACGGCAACCTTGCATACTATCATTGCCCGACCTGCGGGAAATATTTCGAGGACGCGGACGGCGCAGTCGATATAACCGAAAGCTATATGATTGAAAAGAAGGGGCACACAATGGCTCGCTACGAAATCGTTGCGGCAACCTGCTATAAGTGGGGCGTAAAAACCGCGCACAGCTTCTGCGGCGATTGCAACAAATATTTCACGGCAAACGACGGCGCAACCGAATTGACGGAAGAACAAATAGCCGAGCTGTACGACAAGAATACGCCGGAGCATAACTTCGTGGGAGACGTATGTTCGAACGACGGTTGCGGCGCAAAACGCGAAACGAGCGTCATTGCTCCCTGCGGCGACAACGCATTCGGAACGCAGGGCAGCACGATAACGCCAGAACTTGTGGCAAACCCCGGCACGTGGTCGTGTCAGGGCTCGGGTTCGGGAAGCACGGGCGTCACTGCGAAAATCGAGGACGGAAAACTCTTGATTGCCGCAGGCGCGCACACTTCCAGCACTCGCAGCGGATTTGTTCGTACGCTTCCCAAAAAGGACGACGGCACGGCTTTCGTCGGCACTTGGGTCTTGACCTTCGACTTCAAAGTTACGTCGGCGGCAAATAACCCCGAAACCGTGGTGTTGAAATTGGGCTACTTCCTGGCAAGCACTACGGGAGGCAATATGCTCTCCGTAGCCGACGAAGACGTCACGCTTACCGTCGGCAAGACCTATCGTTTCTCGGTGTTGGTCGAAACGACTGAGGACAATCAGTTCGTGCAACTGAACGTCAGAAATGCGCCGAAGAGCGGATTGAAGAACATCGAGATTTCCAATGCAAGCTATACGTACTATCCCGAAGCCGCGAATTTCAACGGCATAAGGTTGCAAAGCCTCGTCTTTGCCGAAGAGGTGAATGCGCCTGCGGATACCTCCCGTGCGCTTATGTCGGCACAGCCCGCGCTGGTTCCCGAAAAGTATTGCGTCGCTTGACAAATCACTTATAATACCCCGAAACAAAACCGTCGAAGAGAAATCGACGGTTTTTTTATATGCGGAAAAAAGCATAAAGAGTGAAAGGACATAAAATTTCAAAAAGCGAAAAAGAACGGGGAAGAGAAAGAAAAGGGGGATAGAAAAAAAGTTTCGGAAACCGAGGTCAAACACTTGACGGGGGGGGATACATTGTATAATGTAAGCGAAACTTAATAGGCGAGGAGTAAAATCGCCGAATTTAGGTCGACAAACATTTGTGAAAGAGAGTCGAAAAGCAGCCTTAAAAGAGAAAGAGGGTAAATGAGACGAAAACCACAAAGGTCTGTGAAAGAGGGCAGCGGGCAAAGTAGAGAAGTCGAGAAGGGAATGGACGGAGTCCGTCATAGGAGGAAAAGCAAATAATTTTGGATGGCAGGAGTCGGTAAGCTGAAATACCGACATAGTTTTTGCGTCCTTTTTTTTGAGAGTAAGGTTCGAAAGCACGGAAAAGTCCGTGCAGTCGGATAGTATTTCTATTGTCTTTTTTGAAGGGAGGTGATATTTTTTTCGATTGAAAAAAATGTTTTGACAATCGGTATCAGACAGGTGCGTCTTTAAAGCACATTATGCAAAAAAGTTTTCGATAAATTTGAAGGAGTAACTTAAATATGAAAATGAGAAAGATTATATCTTATATTGCGGTGGCGGTACTTGCCCTCGGCGTAATGTCGTCGTTTGCCGCTTGCGGTGAAACCGCGCCCACCGTAACGGGAATCGAGGTTTCGACCGCGCCTACCAAAACAAAGTATATTGTAGGCGAAGAGTTCGACCCTGCCGGTATGGTCGTGTCCAAACTGTTGAGCGACGAAACCAAGGAAGTTCTCGCTGCGGCGGATTACACGTATTCGCCGAACGGAAAACTCAAAATCACCGACAAAAACGTAACCGTCGCTTATAACAGCGGCGAAGAGTCTTTCACGGCTTCGGTAAAAATCAGCGTCACCAACGAAATCGCCGATGTCAAGATTCTCACCGAACCGGATAAAAAAGAATACATAACGGGTGAGACGTTCGACCCCGAGGGTATGACCATACAGGCTGTTCGCCAAGACGGAACCAAGGAAGAGGTTGTCGCGGTCAATCCCGATGACGTAACTTACAATACGGGAAGATTGGTGGCAAGCGATTCTCACTTCGAAATGAACTACGGCGGATTCACTTTCTATTACGATATGATAGTTAAATGCGGCGCATTCATCGAGGCGGAAAGCGGACTTATAATCGCTTCCGGCGTCAAAGTCGGCGACGCGCCCAACCAAATAGCCGTCGAAGCCGATTTGAATAATGCCTACTGCGTAAACGGCGAGGGAACGCCGTCGGTTCGCGGTATAGATATAGGCAGTCAAAAGAAAGGCGACGACAACAAGGACTATACCATAAGCGAATCCAGAGTCGATGTACGCAACTACATCTTCGACCCCGACGATACCGAATATGATTATATGGATTTCTGCGCTACCGGCGGCGGAAACCACAGCTCCTATGTCGCTCACACGAACATCTTGGAATTTGAAAGAACCGCCGGCGCATCGGTTATGTATGCTCTTGCGGCGGATAAAGCGGGCGCCGTAAATCTCACGTTGAGAATGAGCGTGTTCGACCCCGATAACAGTTCCGTGTCTCCCGCAAGCAAGCTCGGCGAAGTTCTCGAAATCACGGTAAACGGCACGAGAGTCTCCGCTGCCGATTCGGTGGATATTCCTTCGGTGGATTTCTCGCAGAAAAAATCGTATGTTCCCGTCGGTTCCGGCGAACCCGGCACGATAGGGAATTACAAAGGCACTTTCACGGGCAAAACAGTTAGAACCAAGTATTATTGGCAGAACATAACCGTGCCCATTACCGTGCAGAAAGACGCCAATTCCATAATAATCAAATCGGTTGTACCCACCGGCACAAAGAAAGATATCTACATCGATTCCGTGTCTTTCGACGGCGACGAGCAGAAAGTCAGTCTTTACAGCGAGAGCGCGTTTGCTCCCGAGATTAAGTCGGCAAAACTGAAAGTGGAAAATGAAAAAGTCTATATGGGCTTGATAGTAGACGCCAAGAGCGTTGGTTATTCGGAAGACGTAGTCAAAAACGTTCTCGGTCTTACCCGGGTAAAAACAGGTTGCTGCACCTGGCAAAACAACGGCGACGGCAACATTAACGAAAACGGCGTCGGCGAAAAGAACGACCCTTGGACGTCTCCCGTGTCGAACGGCGGACTCGGTTATACACAACCGCCGCTTCTGCAAACGTCGGGCAAAGGCGGAGATTGGGGAGCCGAAATCAATAAGCGCGAAGTATCCGTCGAAAAAATACCGAGCGGCGAGTTTGAAAATTGCTACTATGTTTGGATGGAAGTAACCACTCCCGACGACCCGAAGGGACAAACGCCTCAAACAAACAGATATGTCGGCGCGTTCTATTTCTCCGGGTTTACTTACGGCAGTAATTACGCCAACATACATCCGGCAAACGACGTTCTTAAAGACGAAGAGGGCACCTGCGTGAGCAGCGGCGATTACTGCTATCAAGTGTTCTGCGACACGAGAGACAGATATGCGTGCTTCTATGCAGGAAACGAAATCAATCTGATTCTCGTTGTGCAGAACGGAACTTTCGACGCAAGCGCCGCAACTGATACTCTTCCGCTGCGCAACAAATTGATGAGAAAATATGTCGGAAGCTTCGGCGCAAACAACGACCAAGAACTTATCGATTTGCGTCAGCCCAAGGCATAAGCGCAATCGGTAATATTTCGGAAGTAATGGGAGAGCGCCCGCATCAAGCGCGGGCGCTTTCTTAAAACCGAACAGTGAAAATCAAGGAGATAAAAATGGATACCAAAAAAAAGAAAATAGTGGTAAGTTCCGTGCTGTACGCCGTTATAGCCGTTATTATCGCGATATGTATCACGGGTACGGTGTTTGCCCGTCGGTATAACCGCAATATAACGGCGTTTCTCTGCGGCTCCGGAATCGACGTCCCGACGGGCGAGGGCGAATACAGTTCCAAGCTCGGCGACGACCTTGCCAAGGCTGCCGGCGAAGACAGTATGGTGCTTCTTCGCAACGAAAACGACGCATTACCGCTGGAAAACGGCGCCAAAATCAACGTGTTCGGTGCGGCGTCAGCCGACCAAAACTGGAAAGTTACGGGTATCGGCAGCGGTACGGGTGTGATAAAACCCGAGGATAAGCACACGCTTATGCGCTCGCTGAAAGACGCGGGTTTCGAGGTGAACGAAGCTCTCGAAAATTATTATGCGGGGCTGAAAGAAGTGCTGAAAGACGGCAATTACAATCTCGCCGAACCGGATACTTTAAACGTTAAACAGGTTGTGACGTCCTCGAATGCGACACAGTTCTCGGATACGGCGATAGTCGTGTTGGGCAGAAACGCAGGCGAAACCATTCCCGAAATACCTTTGAAACAAAGCGAGGGCAACAGAGATAACAGCAAGACTTATCTCGAACTTACCGACCAGGAAGAAGCGCTCTTGAAGTATTTGAAAACCGACGCAACCTTTGCCAAGATAATAGTGATTGTAAACGCAGCAAATGCAATGAATCTCGACTTTGTCGAAATGCCGGAATACGGTATAGACGCCTGTCTTTATGCGGGCTTTACGGGTCAGTCGGGCGCGCACGCAATCGGAAAGATTTTAAAAGGCGAAATAAACCCGTCCGGCAGAACTTCCGATACGTACGTGTTTGCGGCAACCAATCATAAATACGACCCCACTTGGGTCAACAACCGCAATGTAAACGTAAACAGCAATGTGCAGACCCAGAATATGGTGGAAGCCGAAAATATCTACTACGGCTACAAATGGTATGAAACGGCGGACGCGGAAGGTTATTTCTCGAAAGCAGGCAATAAGTTCGGCAAAGGTTATGACGCAGTGGTTCAATATCCGTTCGGTTACGGTCTCGATTACACCGATTTCGAGTGGAAAGTAAAGAGCGTTTCTCCCGCGAGAAATTCCAAACTCGCGCTCAATACCGAGATAAGCATAACCGTGGAAGTTAAAAACACGGGAAGCAAAGCCGGCAAAGACGTCGTCGAGCTTTACGCCAATCCCCCGTATACTTCGGGCGGAATAGAAAAGTCGGCGGTCAACCTCGTGGCGTTCGAAAAGACGCCGTTGATAGAGCCGAAAGGCACCGCGGAAGTGACCTTGAAAGTATCTGCTTTCGAACTTGCGTCTTTCGACTGCTGGGACCTCAACGGAAACGGCAAGACCTCTTGGGAGCTTGACGAAGGCGACTACGAGCTTACGCTTCGCACCGACGCTCACACCGTTGCCGACGACGTAATGGCAAGCGGAAACAACGCTACGTTTACTTATAAGGCAGACAGCACTCTCGTGTACGACAAAGACCCCGTCGGCGGCGGAGAAATCGACACCCGCCTTACGGGCGACGAGGCGTATGCCGGCGTGTCTGTGGACGGCACGAACGTCGGTCTTACCAAGGGCAGCTATTTGAGCAGAGCCGATTCCTTTAAGAATTTTGCGGATACCTGCACGGCTCGCACCGAAGGCCCCGACAGAAACCACGAAAAGATGAAAGCCGCGCGCGTGTACTTGAACCCGACTTATGAAACCGAAACGATGCCTACGACGGGCAGTACCGCTACCGACCACAGAATAGTCACCGTGGAAGGCGGCGGAAAAGCTACTGCCGACCAGCTCAAAGGTAAGGACACAAGCGTCAAACTCGAATATAACAAAGAGCTTATCAAAGAACTTGCCGCAGATTTCGACGGAGCAAAGTGGGAAGAGATAGTCAAACAAATGACTGTTTCCGAGCTTAAAAACCTGTTCCATTTCGCGGGCTTCCAGACCTACGAAGCGGAGTCGGTAGGAAAGTTGAAAAACGTCGATTACGACGGACCCGCGGGCTTCAACCTTACCGCGCTCAAAGGCGCGTGGGAAGGCGGTTCCGCGGCGGCGGAGAAGATAGAGGAGCTTTGGACGGTGTGGCCCAGCGAATCTCTGCTCGGTTGCTCGTGGAACAAAAACCTGCTTTTGGAGATTGGCTTGTTTATGGGTATGGAGGCTGCCAACAGCAAAGTAAGCGGTTGGTACGCTCCCGGTATGAACCTTCATCGCACGGCTTACACGAATCGCAACTTCGAATATTACAGCGAAGACGCAGTGCTTACGGGCTATCTTGCGGCAAACGTGGTACACGGCGCGAAGATGAACAATCTGTACTGCTATATGAAACACTTCGTCGTCTGCGAATACGGCGCAAATCCGACCGATGTCGATACTTGGCTTACCGAGCAGTCGCTGCGCGAGAACCCGATGAGAGCTTTCGAAATAGCCGTCAAAAAGGGCGGAGGCAACGCAATAATGACCTCGTTCAATAATGTGGGACCCGTCTGGTCGGGCGCAAATTACGCGACTTGCACGCAGATACTCCGCGACGAATGGGGATTCAAAGGCACGTTGCTTACCGATATATGCTCGCTTGCGTCGGCTTACGGCTTGGGTAAGTTCAGCCACACGCAGGGACTTCGTTCGGGACAGGACATCTGGCTTAACAATTCTGTCACGATGTTCGACGACATAGACGACAAAGACCCGACGATGATAGCGGCGGCACAGCGCGCGGCGAAGAACGTTTTGTGGACGGGTGTCGACACCTATAACTATGCGTCCACTTACGACCGCACGCAGCTTGACGCAATATTCGGAGATACGGGAGAAACAAGCCAAAAGTACGCGATAGATTTAAGCGTGCGTATTGCGCCGGCGGTATTCGCGTGGTGGATACCGGTTGCAATATCGGTGGAAGTGCTTGTGCTTGCGGGCTGTGCCGTGTGGGCGGTATTTATAACTTTGGGCTTGCTGAAAGCCTTGAAATCGGCGCCCGCGCAAACCGTAAAAGAGGAAGCGGAAGAATAAAAAGAGCCCGAACATAGAGGGAGAATAAAGGCAAACAAGACGCCCGACGGAGAAATCCGACGGGCGTTTGCCGTCTTTGCTGCGCACTAATTTCAAAACCTTTGTTTAAACGATTGCAAGTTTTTTTCGGATATGATATACTATCAGATAATATACAGGATTACACGGAGGACAGTTTCAAATGGCGCACTATTATAAAGAGCCGTCGCATACGTTCAGCGAATATCTGCTTGTTCCGGGCTACACTTCGCCCGAATGCGTTCCCGCAAACGTATCGTTAAAGACGCCGCTCGTCAAATTCAAAAAGGGAGAGCAACCGGCAATCAGCCTGAATATTCCGCTTGTTTCCGCGATAATGCAGTCGGTGTCCAACGACACGCTTGCACTCGCGCTGGCAAGAGAGGGAGGTATGTCGTTCATATACGGTTCGCAGACGATAGAGTCGGAAGCCGAGATGGTTGCCAAAGTCAAAAGCTATAAAGCGGGTTTCGTCGTTTCCGACAGCAATCTGACCCCCGAAAACACTCTCGCCGACTGCGTCGCGCTGAAACAGAAAAACGGTCATTCGACGATAGCCGTCACCGACGACGGCACGGGCAGCGGCAAGTTGCTCGGTATAGTTACGGGCAGGGATTACCGCGTCAGCCGTATGGCGCCCGAAACCAAGATAAAGGAATTTATGACGCCGTTTAAAAAGCTCGTGACCGCTCCCGCAAATACGTCGCTGAAAGAGGCAAACGATATTATATGGGAGCATAAACTCAACTCGCTGCCGCTTGTGGACGAAAAGGGCAATCTCGTATATCTCGTGTTCAGAAAGGACTACGACAACCATAAGGAAAACCCGCAGGAACTGTTGGACGAGCATAAGAGATTTATGGTCGGCGCAGGCATAAATACTTTGGACTACGAAAAGCGAGTTCCCGCTCTCGTGGAAGCGGGCGCGGACGTGCTGTGCATAGATTCGTCCGAGGGCTATACCTGTTGGCAGAAGAAGACGTTGGACTTCATTCGCGCGAAATACGGCGACAAAGTCAAGGTCGGCGCAGGCAACGTCGTGGACAGGGACGGCTTTATGTTCCTTGCCGAGGCGGGCGCGGATTTCGTCAAAGTGGGCATCGGCGGCGGTTCTATCTGTATAACGAGAGAGCAAAAAGGTATCGGCAGAGGACAGGCGACGGCAGTCATAGAAGTGGCGGCGGCTCGCGACGAGTACTATAAAAAGACGGGAATATACGTTCCTATTTGTTCGGACGGCGGCATCGTGCACGACTATCATATGACGCTGGCTCTCGCAATGGGCGCGGACTTCATAATGCTCGGCAGATACTTCGCAAGATTCGACGAAAGCCCGACAAACAAACTCAACGTCAACGGCACGTACGTAAAAGAATATTGGGGCGAGGGCAGCAATCGCGCCCGCAATTGGCAGCGCTACGACCTCGGCGGCAAGAGCAAACTTTCGTTCGAGGAGGGCGTCGACTCTTATGTCGTGTATGCAGGCAGCTTGCGCGACAACGTCGAAAAAAGTTTGTATAAAGTCAAATCGACGATGTGCAACTGCGGCGTGACTTCGATTGCGCAATTGCAGAAGGACGCAAAGATAACGCTTGTTTCCGCGACGAGTATCGTCGAAGGCGGCTATCACGACGTCATATTGAGAAATACGAATACAAAGGTGTGATAAAACGTAATATGCGCCGTCTTTGAAAAAAGGACGGCGCTATTTTTATTGCTCGGAAAATTGCGAAACGCCCGTAAAACGATTGACTTTTGCGGCGACTTTGATATATAATAATCAAGCGTCGTCGGATGCGATAAATTTATATGCGCTGTTAGCTCAATTGGATAGAGCGTTGGTCTACGGAACCAAAGGTTGGGGATTCGAGCTCCTCACGGCGCACCACTTTAAAACGTAATCCGAAAGTAAAACGGATTACGTTATTTTATGGGGTTATGGCGCAGTTGGTAGCGCGTTTGAATGGCATTCAAAAGGTCACGAGTTCGAATCTCGTTAGCTCCACCAAATCAAAACCTAAAACGAACTCCTTTTGTGGGAATCGGTTTTAGGTTTTTTTCTTTGCGTTTTTTGTTCCGCATAGTGCCGCCATAAGCCGTAGAATTGCCGTTATCGGCTTTTTATGGGTTATGCTTTGCTGTTTATAAAGCCCCGTCAATTGTCAAGTAAAAAAAACTATTATAAAAGATTGATTTTCATTTTCAAATATGCTATACTGATTGAGCCAAACAATTATTACACCCTAATTAGGAGTATGGGTATTTTTATTTTAATAGACATTTCGTTCTTTATTTACGTTTTGAATTTGGTAAAAATGCAAATTCCTTTTACGTGAATATTGGGACGAAATCCATACCTGCGTAATAATTGTTTGGCGACAGTCGGAGTTTGCGTTTTTCGTGCGTTGGCTTCGGCTGACGCATTTTTTCTTTAAGGAGAGTTATATGAAGAAAGGTTTAGCAATGATTTTATTGACAATATTGCTTGCAGCGTGTTCCTTACTCGTTTGTGCTTGCGGCGACGGACACTCTGCCGAGCCGCCGACGGGCAGTCTTACATTTGACGGGGCGACTTTAAACGACGCGGAATTCACTTACGACGGGCAATCGCATTCACTTGAAGTTTCCGGCACTCTTCCGCAAAACACGGAAATTACTTATACGGGAAACGGCAAAACCGACGTCGGCGAATATACGGTGACTGCGACGCTTACAAATCCCAATTATGTTACAAAAGTGCTATCCGCAAAACTCACTGTCAATAGAGCAGAGTTCACGGGTATCACGCTGACAGATAAGAGCGTTGTTTACTCCGGCGAAGCGCAATCTCTTTTCATAAACGGCACTCTTCCGCAAAACACGGAAATTACTTATACGGGAAACGGCAAAATCGACATCGGCGAATATACGGTGACTGCGACGCTTACAAATCCCAATTATGTTACAAAAGTGCTATCCGCAAAGCTGACGATTATCGGAAAAATGGAAATTGCACTGTCCATAGTCAATGCCCTGCTTGACAAACCCGAGCCGTGGAGTTTCCTGCCGTCGGCTTTCTTGCCCGAAAAGATGGCGCACGCGACGCAACCGGTCGGTGGACTTGACGGTTTTGCGGCCGATGTTCCGGTCTCGCTTATTTCCAAAAAGCACATAGGCAAGCAATTTTACGTTTTGTATGAAGGGCTTGCGGACACAACGCAGGTATTAAACGCCGCGGATACGGTATTTAACATAGGCGGTATGATTGCCGACGTCTACCAGACATTCATTAACAACAATCCGGATAATTACGCCGAATTCGTTGGCGGAGCGGGCGGATTTAAAATTAAGATTGTGCTTGACGGCGACAACAGCACGATGCTTGTCGGCAATTCCGCGCTCAACGTAGAATTGCATTATTCTTCACAGACCAAAGAAAGAATCGGCAGAATTCAGCTTACAAACAATTTTGCAATCAAGTATACCGCAAACGAAACAAGTTTGAAATTAGCCGTGAGAACGACCGTCGCAGATGTGGGCAATATAAAGCAAATAGAGTTTGTGCGCAACGGCAATACCGTAACGGGGTATTTACGCGAATTTACCGGTAACGAAAACAAGAACTTAAAAACTTCCGGAGTAATATCAAGCAACGCCCAAACGACCTGCATTATGTCAGACAAGCGCGAGACCGACGACCTTAAAATAGACGGATACGAGGAGGTTTACTCGTCGGTAACCGGCGAATTTATAGGCGGCAGAGTGTTGGAAACAATCAAAATATGCGATTACGACACTACGTGGTTTAATTTAAACGATATTTCGGGATTTACAAGCGTGCGCGTAAAAGATGATTCGAACGGCACTAATGCAGACAGTATTTTCGTAAATGGACAATCGGCAACTTTTGAACCCAAAAACGTCGGTGGTATCGGCTTGGCTATGGCTTCTCGTCGATTTGACATAGAAATGAAAGACGTGCGGTATATCGTTGCTCAAACAAATAACGGCAAAACAGAATATACGAGCGTCAAAACCTCTGTGACTATGCTGTTTGTTCAAACGGAATACATTGACACATTCCCCGCAGACGTTAAAGAGAAAAATTCGTACATAGCGACAACGTCACTTCCGAATAACAACATCGCATCCGTAAATGCGATATTTAACAATCTTAAAGCACTTTTCGATACTGTAAAAAGTGAAGTAACGTATAACGACATACAGACATATATCGGCAGTAAAAACACATTCTTCGATACGGTCAAGAGCAACCGTCAAGGCGTTTAAATCGATAGACTTATGTTTACGAATGTGTTATACTTAATATTATGGATACGGATTATGTCGCGGATACCGAATATGTGGTAAATAAAGCAATCGATTTGAACGGTAAAGCATACGAATATGCAAAATCGAGCAAGTGGTTTGACGTGGACGAAAGCGAGTGCGAGATTCGCTATATGACGGGGAATACGAAATATTATTGGTCGTTGTTATGTTGCGGATTAAGAGAAACACTTATGAAACAAGAGCACAACATCACTGAAAGAAAGAGCATCAGAAAGACGGCAAAGAGCTATTATAAACTTTTCTATAAAGACGGAAAGTTGATTAAAGTCGAAAATTACAATTACGGTCTCAAAGGATATTATCTTTTTTACTACTACGACGATGTGCGCGTTCTTATGCCGTTCGACGTCGATAAAACAAACGCCTGGTGGCATTATTGCATAGTGACGTGGTTTAATTCTCACGGTGTCGAAAAGGAAGTTTGGATTGACGAAAAAGGACTGCAAGTGATTTATACCGAATACGATTATTCGGAAAAAGAAGTGCGTTTTGAAACCGCAAACTGCGTGCCGCGCGCGTTAAACGAAAAATACAGAATCCATTATTTCTATCGCGGCGTTCTGTAATCATTACTTTTTGCGGAGAGTATGTTTTGACGGAAGTCGTCTGTATTGGTCTTGAAGCAATAAGCTTATATCGTAATCAAGTTGCAATAAATCGGAGTGAAAAACAAATGGAATACGTAAGGGTTACAAACGAAAATCTGGACGGGGAACATATCTGTTGCGCCATTTCGAACAATAGAGACATACAGGTGGCAAGCAAAAAATCGTGGCTTTCCGAAAGATTTAAAGACGGGTTGGTTTTTTTGAAATCCGTCGAACGCGGAAAATGCTTTATCGAATATATACCTGCCGAAAATGCGTGGTATCCCATAGAGGCGGACGGCTATATGCACATAAACTGTTTTTGGGTGTCGGGTTCGTTTAAGGGACACGGCTATTCGAATGATTTGTTGTCGGCTTGTACCGCCGACGCAAAGGCGCAGGGCAAACACGGCATTACCGTCATATCTTCGCCAAAGAAAATGTCCTTTTTGTCAGACCCTAAATATCTTGCGTATAAAGGTTTTAAGACGGCGGATACCGCCGAACCGTTTTTCGTGCTTTATTATCTGCCTTTTGACGAAAATGCGCCGATACCGAAGTTTAAGAGCGTCGCCAAGCAGCCGAAGACGGATAAGCGCGGCTTTGTCGTGTACTATACTCACGGTTGTCCGTTCACGGCAAAGTATGTCCCGATAATAGAGAGGTCGGCAAAGGAAAAGGGCGTGGAATTCGAAAGCGTGCTTTTGAGAGACAAGAAAGAAGCGCAAAACGCGCCTATGGCGTGGACTGACTATGCTGTTTTTTATAACGGTGAATATGTCACGAATGAAATACTGTCCGAAAAAAAATTCGCGGAGCTTGCGGAGAAACTTTCGTAATCGATTGTTTCATTACGGACTTAAATAATCCTCGCATTAAAAAACACGCCCGATTCGGCATTGCGAAACAGGCGCGTTTTGTTTTTTTACTTATTTTTTATTTTTGTCGCTCGGCTTGACGGAAGGTCTTGTCGTCGCAGCGGTTTTTGCGGACGAAGGTCTTGTCTGGGAAACCGTTCGGGACGCCGAGGGTCTTGCTGCGGACGTCGAAGTCGGTTTCGCCGTTTGGGAAGGTCTCGTGCCGCTCGGTCTTGCGGTCGAAGACGTTGCCGAGGGTCTCGTGGTCGCTGTTGTCGTCGGTCTTGCCGTCTGTGCAGGTCTTGCCGTCGGCTTGGCGGATACGGACGGTTTCGACGCAGTGTTTTGTATTCTTGTCGAAGTAGGGGACGCTTTCGCAGAGGGTCTTGCGACCGTTGCGCTTCCCGTTGCCGCGGCTTTTGCTATGGGGCGCTTTCTGAACACGAACCACCATAAAGTGAATCCGCCTGCGGCAAGAGCTACGACTGCGAAAATGCAACCCAGAACTATGCCGACGACGTTTGTGGTTTTGGGCATAACCACGGAAGTTCCGTCAATCACGAGGGAGATACCTTTTGCGGCATAGCTTTTGAGGGATTGGGTCGTTATGAAACTTACTTCGAGCATATTACTCGATTCGATTTCGTCGGAAGTAAGTACCAAAGTGCCTTTTGAATAACGGCTTGCGTCCACGGTTTTGCCGTTCAGACGAACGGTTCCGACGGAGTATCCCTTATCGGCTTTGATTTCGTATGTTATCGAGTCGCCGACTTGCGCGATTCCGCTTGTGCCGTTCGACGTTACCGTACCGCCGATGCCGTTCACGTAAGCATAGATATTTTTGCTCTTGCTTTCGCCGACAGCCGCACTTGTGTTTTTGACCTGTACCACCGTGAACGGGCTGAAACTCTTGACTTTGGCAATCAAGCCGTATTCCGTGATGATTGCGGGAATTTCTTCCACGCCGGTGATGTTTCCTTTGTCGTCGTGGGTGTAGTGGTAAATCTTAAACGTAGTGCCTGCATCGTTTGCGTCATAGCCCTCGGGGAAGCCGAACGCCACCTGCATATAACTGCCATTCGGGACTTTCTGAACGACGCCGCAGATTTGAAGATTGATTTCGTAGCTGGCGGACGTTATTATTTCTCCGTCCTTGATAGGTACGTTATTTTTCAGCGCCTCGTCCATTTCCTGCTGTGTGGCTTTGGTCGGTTTGCTTGCGACAAGCATCAGTTGACTGCGCTGGCTGGCGGCATAATAGTTGCCGTTTTCGTCTTTGAAGTCGGTAACCGACAAATCGGAGCTGTCGAGCATTCTCGGGTCGCCGAACACGTTCATATACAATCTGCCGTCGTTGAAAATTTTGCTGCATACGACGCTTTTGCGTTTGAACGAGTAGTATACAAAGTCGGGAGCTTTTTTGCTTTTGACGCCCACGAGATTAGTGGGTACGAAATAGTACGACGCATTATTGTGAATGAACATCTTGCTGGGAGTGAATTTGAATGTGATTGTCTTTTCTCCGTCCCAATTGAAATCAGTCAAGACGGCATTTTGTTTGACGGTGTCGTTGCCGCGCGACGTCGTGAAATCCATTCCCGCAGGCTTGCCGTTGTCGGCAAGTTCGAGTTCGGTGTTGTACACGATGCGAACGTCGTAAGTATCGTCTACGGGCAAACTTCCGCCGTTGTGGGGAGACACTGACGATGCGCCGGGAGCGGGGAGATACGAACCGAATGCGTTGTTGTGATAAGGCACGCTGGGTTCTCCGATAAAGAATCCGTCTTCGGTGCAAGTTTCTTCTTTATAGCCGTAGTAGTGCGGTTTGCCGGACAAGTCGCCGTATATGTCGGGTTTATCCGTGGGGTAGAACGCTTGGAAGTTTTCGTCGGGCGTTTTGCTCGTCAAAGCGAATTGAATATATTCGATGCCCGCGTGAAGAACGCATTGTTCGCCGTTTTCTTTTTCGAGGAAAAGAGGAACGTAAACTTCTCCGAATTCCTTGGCGTCGAACCAAGCAGTCCACTTCACGGAGTTTGTTTCGGAATTGAAATCGCCGGAACGGAAGATGAAGATTTTCCCTTCCTCTTTCAGCGCCTTTGCGTTTTTATCGTCGAAAGAAACGAACAGTTCCAATGTTTTACCGGTATTGTCGGAAGACTCCTTGTATTCTCCGACAATCGTCATACCGTTGTCGTCGACGTCATCGCCGTAGTCATAAGGTTTGACGGCGGGATAACGAAGTTCGTAACCCGACGAGGAAATAACGTTGTCTTCGATGTGGGTGTCTTTCAAAGCTTCGCCGCCGACCAGCAGTACTTTTTGAAGATTGGAACCCGTGTCGTTGAAAGTAACGTCCACGGCATACCACATACCGTCGAGTTCGACGTAGTTCCACATATGCGGTTCCATATTCCCGTTGCGTTTGGAGTAGCCCTGAACGCAGACGCAGGGGATTCCGAGTCTGTCCATAACGGCTTTGAAACCTTTTGCATAACCGCCGCAGATTGCTTGACCGTTTACAAGCGAACCGTAAGCGGTGCTTATGTATGCCGCTGCGGGAGTGTCTACGTTTCTGCCGTCTTTGATTTCCGTACCGAAACTGTATACGGTGTTGTCGCAGATATATTTGTTCACAAACTCAATCTGTTCTTTGGGTTGCGTTCCCGCGGCTTTCGCGGCGGCAACGATTTCGTCGAGCTTGGCTTCGTATTTTGCTATGGCGGCATTCACCGCTTTTTCGGTGTTTATGCTTCCGCTGTAAAGAGTAAGCACGCGGCTCGAATCGAGATATGCGGCACAGTTGTTCTTTTGCATTCCCATACTGAGCGACGTGCCGAACAAATCGACGTAAAACAGGTCGGGATGGTCCATAATAAACGCATCGCGTCCCGCGCCGAACGCTTTGATTATCTTGTTGTCGGTTCCGTTTATGTATGCGGATACGTCGGCGGCGTCGGTAAAACCGTTCGACAATACGTCGTATTCGATTGCGCCCTTTTTAAATTCGCCGCTTTCCGCCAGCTTTTCGTAAGCGGCATAAAATTTTTCCGCTCTGGTGTCGGGAGACAATCTGCTGTAAAAATGTTTGTAGGTATAGTCTTCGCCCGAAGCCGCATACGCGTCGTTCAGGTTTATGCCTGCGCCGATGCCGAAGACGAGCGACAATATTGCCGCAAAAGTCACGATTGTTCTGCCGATATGTTTTGTCAATGATTTCATAATACCTCCGAATCTGATATATTGGCGAATCGCTTGATTCGTCCGTGACAAAATCACCACATTATTATATCCGTTCGAATGTAATAATGCAACCGTTTTTTATGCATTGAAAAAAGTTTTCCGTCATATCTTTTGTCGAAACGCAACTTGCGTTCGGCGGATACTTCGCTGTCATTTATAAATATTAAATACAATATTCTATACAGACGGTTGAAAAAAATCCGGTTTTATGCTATAATTAAAAGAACATAAGAATTCAGGGAGAATCAATGAACGGTATATTGTATTTCAGTTCGACGGGAAACAGTCTGTATATCTCGCAAAAACTGCGCGAAAGAATCGGAGGAGTCATACGCTATATCCCGACATACGAGGGCGACGGAAAGGAATTCGAAAAACTGTTTTTGGTGACGCCGATATATTCTTACGGAATGCCGGCACACGTATTCGATTTATTGCCTCGGCTGGACAAGAATGTCGAGCTTACCGTCATTCAAAACTACGGAGGTATGGCGTGCGGGGCGGACCGATTGATGTATGACTATGCATTAAGACTCGGTCTTAATATCAAAAGCGTTTATAAAATGCAAATGCCGGAGAATTTCACGCTCACCTTCACCGTGCCGAAATTCTACCTTAAAAGCGTGCTGAAAAAGGCGGACGGCAGCATAAACGAAATTTCGGACGCCATAGAAAGGGGAGATTACGCAGTTCCCGCACGGAGAAAAACAAGGGAAGAAAAGTTTTTGAAAAACAAATCGAATTGGCATTTGATAGGCGGAGAGTTTTCTGTCACGAAAGACTGCGTTCGATGCGGCAAGTGCGCTCTTGTCTGTCCCTCGAAAAATATTGTTGCGAACGAAAACGGAATATCTTTTCTCGATGCCTGCGTCGCCTGTTTGGGGTGCTATCATCGCTGTCCGCAGAAAGCGATAGTCTATCGTAAAAGACGGAAGAAAGACAGATACGTAAACCCGAACGTGGACGAATCTCAAATAGGAAAAGACTTGATTTGAGCGTCGGACAATCAGTCGAAATGCAATGAGCGTTCGAAGGGAGCGGAAATGAAAATTTTATTTTTGGATATAGACGGTGTGGTGTGTCTGCACGAAAAAGACGTCGTGAATTGGGGCGAAGACGCAGCCGACGATATTTTCGACGACGGCTGCTGTTTGCGGCTGAAACAGATTTTGGACGCAACGGGGTGCAAATTGGTGCTGTCGAGTTCTTGGCGGCTTTATCAAAACGACGTGCAAAATATGCTTGCGCAATTTAAGCCTTTCGGCATAACCAGCAAAGATTTCATAGGCGTGACTCCTCTGTTAAAACGCAGGTCGGACGAAATTATGACTTTTGCGGAAACACATTCCGAGATAGACATTTTTGTCGCAGTGGACGACGAGGACTTCTCGGATGCGAGATTCCCCGCAGAAAAGCTCGTGCTGACAGAACAGGAGCGGGGCATAACCGAGGACGTAAAATGCGAGATTATTAAAAAGCTCGGAACAAAATGACACTATGCGCGATTGTTATGGCAAACCATAAAATATAAGCATTTGATATATAGTCGCGTATATGATATAATTAACAAGTTTAAAGGAGGATATCAATGATTTACAGACAATTTCGGGATTTGAAACTTTCCGCCTTGGGTTTCGGGTGTATGCGGCTGCCGACAAAAAACGGCGTGTTCGGCGACGTGGACGAACGGGCGGCGGCGGAAATGATTGATTATGCAATGAAAAGCGGCGTGAACTATTACGATACGGCTTGGGGCTATCACGACGGAAAATCGGAAACGGTTATGGGTAAATTGCTTTCGCGCTACGACAGAAACAGCTTTTATCTCGCCAGCAAGTTTCCGGGATACGACTTGTCCAATATGGGCAAGACGGAAGAAATATTCGAAAAACAGTTGCAAAAATGTCAAGTGGAATATTTCGATTTCTACCTCGTCCACAATGTGTGCGAGATGAATATCGACGCATATCTGGACGAAAAATACGGCACGTTGGAGAGTTTGAAAAAACTGAAAGCCGACGGGAAAATCAAACATCTCGGCTTTTCGGCACACGGCGACATCGGAGTGATAAATCGCTTTTTGGAAATGTACGGAGACTATATGGAGTTCGGACAGCTTCAAATCAACTATCTCGATTGGACGTTCCAAAACGGCAAAGAAAAATACGAATTGCTTGCCGAACGCAATATTCCTGTTTGGATAATGGAACCTTTGCGCGGAGGAAAATTGGCGAAATTGTCCGACGAAGACGAAAAAACTTTAAAGCGTCTGCGCCCCGATGAAAGCATTCCCGCGTGGGCGTTCAGGTTTTTGCAGGGTCTGCCGCAAGTAAAAATGATATTGTCGGGAATGTCGGATATGGCGCAGGTGGCAGACAATATCAAAACATTCGAAAACGATAAACCTTTGTCGCCGTCGGAGAACGATGCGATTCTGAAAATCGCGGACGCGATGGTGAAAAAGTCCTCGCTGCCGTGTACGGCGTGCAGATATTGCACGAGCCATTGCCCGAAAGGACTTGCCATTCCGGAGCTTATAGGACTCTACAACGAACACCGTTTTACGGGCGGCGGCTTCATTGCGCCTATGGTGGTCGGAACGTTGTCGGAAGATAAGAAACCGAGCGCGTGCGTAGGGTGCCGAAGCTGCGAGAAAGTTTGCCCGCAGCAGATAAAGATATCCGAAATGATGAAAGATTTTACGGAAAGACTCAAATAAAGGAGCGAAAAGAATTATGATAGACGCGGTACTCGACAGAAAGAAAGTCGATTTAAAAGTTAAAATAACAGTCAAGACGGCGGTGTCTGTCGCCGTTGTCGCGCTTGCGGTCATTTTGCCGCAAATCGTACATATGACTCTCGGAGCAAACGGCGGAGCGCAGTGGCTGCCGATGTATTTGCCGATTTTGCTCGGAGGCTGTCTGCTCGGTTGGAAATGGGGACTCGGCGTCGGAATTCTTTCGCCGATTGCGAGCTTTCTGATAACGCTTGCTTTCGGAAATCCTATGCCCGCTGCCGCGAGATTGCCGTATATGATTGTCGAGCTTGCGGTTTTTGCCTCGGTTTCGGGAATGTTTTCCGAGAAGATAGCAGAGCGTGCTTGGATGGCTTTTCCCGCGGTGTGGACTGCGGCAGTCCTCGGACGTTGTGTCTTTCTCGCTTCGGCGGCAATATTTCAAAGCGTGTCGCCGTTGTCCGTGTATATGGCTTGGACGCAGGTTCAAACGGGTTTAATCGGTTTGTCGCTGCAAGCGGTTCTCGTGCCCGTGCTCGTAATGGCTTTGTCTGCGGCAATCGCCCGAGAAAGAAAATAGCGGTATTCGATACGATATTAAACGGGTGATAAATAAAAAGCTGAAAGCAAGTAAATAAACGGAGTTTTCGAAAAATATTTTCAATAAGATAAAAGACTGTCGAAAGCAAACTCTCGGCAGTCTTTATATAACGATAAATAAAAGTGAAAAATGCACGATAATTCGCTTGCAATTTTCTCCGATTGTTTATATAATAAAAAGGCTCGACGCGTTTTGCGTCGGCTTTGTCAGGGGATATAGCGCAGATGGTAGCGCGATACGTTCGCATCGTATAGGCCAGGGGTTCGAATCCCCTTATCTCCACCATATCGAAACTCTAATTTGTCTTAAACGAAAACAGCCAAAATAATGACTTTTTGGGGCAAAATAGGGGCGATAACCAAAAAAAAATAAGCACTTACAATCCATAACGGATGGTAGGTGCTTATTTTTTATAAATGCAAGAATTAAGACATTTTATATTTTTATGCTCGGCAAAAGACTACGAATAACAATGGTTTGCGGAAACATAGCATTTAGATATTTAGCAAATCAATCTACGAAAACAACACCGTGGTCGGTCTATTTTGTAATTTTTATTTATAAATAGATTGAGAGCAAGCTCAATTTGTGGTATAATGTTTTAGCTCAAATAGATCGACAAACAGTAATTTAGCTTATTCTGATTTATTCAACTGTTTATCTATTCTGAATGCCAAAAAGTCGGTACGATTGTTATATATAAGAGAAGGAAAAATTTATTTTAAGTACTTGCTTTTTTAAGGTTGATATGATATAATAGTTTCATTCCCGAAAAGGAGTAAAAAATATGCGGCAAGGTATTCTTAAATAAAACTATAATCAAATAGTGGGAACAAAGAATTATGATAGTCCCTTTCGTGGGGGGCTTAGTTTTTGTACCCAATTTAAGAATACTTTTGCCTTATCAATTTTGACATATCCAAAAAACAGCAATCACAAACAGGTGTATGCTGTATATGTGTATGTCCGCAAATTATAATCCCCAGTGGTAAAAGTATTTTACTGCTGGGGATTTTTATGCCCTTTTTGGGCTGTAAAGGGAGGACAATCACATGAAAATAATCAATATTGGAATTCTTGCCCATGTAGACGCAGGAAAAACAACATTGACTGAAAGCCTGCTATACACCAGTGGAGCGATTGCGGAACAAGGAAACGTGGATAAAGGAACTACAAGAACAGACACTATGATTTTGGAACGGCAACGGGGAATTACCATTCAGACAGCGGTTACTTCTTTTTGCTGGAATGGTTATAAAATCAATATCGTGGACACTCCCGGTCATATGGATTTTTTAACCGAAGCATACCGCTCTTTATCTGTCCTTGACGGAGCTGTTTTAGTCATTTCGGCAAAAGACGGCGTACAGGCACAAACCCGTATATTATTCCATGCGCTTCAGAAAATGGACATTCCGACAATTATCTTTATAAATAAGATAGACCAAAATGGGATCGACCTGCGGCGTGTTTACCAAAGCATTAAAGATAAACTTACCAGTGATATGATTGTCATGCAGGAGGTTTCCCTGTCGCCAAAGATAACTATGACCGATATTTCTGATTTGGACAAATGGGATATGATTATTTCCGGAAGCGATGAACTATTAGAACGATATGTTGCAGAGGATTCTTTGGATATACAGGAATTACAATATGAAAAGTGCAAAAGAACCAGATGCTGCTCTTTGTTTCCTGTTTATCATGGGAGTGCAAAAGACAATTTAGGAACAGAAAAACTGATTGAAGCGATTACAGAAACTTTCATTACAGAAACAGACGATATTCAGTCTGAATTATGTGGATATGTTTTTAAGGTTGAGTATACAGAGCGGA
Organism: uncultured Christensenellaceae bacterium; assembly: GCA_910588155.1. Taxonomy (GTDB): domain Bacteria; phylum Bacillota; class Clostridia; order Christensenellales; family Pumilibacteraceae; genus MGBC157735. Next base: position 1,869 of record CAJUPB010000003.1, on the reverse strand, counting down.
AAAAACGGCTTTCTTATTTACGCCTGTATCATGGGACGCTCCATTTACGGGATACCCTGCTGCTGTCAAAAAAGAAAAAAATAAAGATTACGGAAATGTGTATTCCGTCAAATGGTGAAATCGTCCCGGTTGACCATGCCTGTCCGGGAGAAATTGTTATTTTAGCTGATGATACTTTGAAACTGAACGACATTCTGGGAAATGAAAAACTCCTGCCTCACAAAACACGGATTGATAATCCCATGCCATTACTTCGGACAACGGTAGAGCCGCAAAAGCCGGAGCAAAGGGAAGCCCTGTTAAATGCCCTCGCAGAGATTGCTGATACAGACCCTCTTTTGCATTTTGACATTGATACTGTTACACATGAGATTATGTTATCTTTTTTGGGAAAAGTACAGTTAGAAGTTATTTGTTCGCTATTAGAAGAAAAATATCATGTGGGCGTGGCTATGAAAGAGCCTTCGGTTATTTATCTGGAAAGACCGCAAAAAAAAGCGAGCTGCACGATTCATATTGAAGTGCCGCCGAATCCGTTTTGGGCATCTATTGGTTTGACTGTAACACCGCTTCCTGTTGGAAGCGGAACACAATATAAAAGCGAGGTATCTCTCGGCTATTTAAACCAAAGTTTTCAAAATGCCGTCATGGAGGGTGTGCGTTATGGAATGGAGCAGGGCTTATATGGCTGGGGAGTGACAGACTGCCAAATTTGTTTTGATTATGGAGTTTATTACAGCCCGGTCAGCACCCCCGCTGATTTTCGTTTTCTTGCGCCTGTCGTGTTGGAGCAGGCATTGAAAAAAGCAGGGACACAACTGTTGGAACCATACCTTTCCTTTACCCTTTTTGCACCGCAGGAATATCTTTCACGGGCTTATAATGACGCACCAAAGTATTGCGCAATAATTGAATCAACCAGACTTGAAAAAGATGAAGTTATTTTTAAGGGGGAAATCCCTGCCCGTTGTATTGACGAATATAGGAATGATTTGAATTTTTATACAAATGGAAGAAGTGTTTGTATTACAGAATTAAAAGGGTATCAGGAAACTTCTGGCGAGCCTGTATTTCAGCCACGCCGCCCGAACAGCCGTTTAGATAAGGTTCGCCATATGTTTCAAAAGATAATGTAATGTTTTTCGCAATGCAAGCGTTCATTAATAAAAGCCTATACCATTTGGGAAAGAAAAGACAAATAGCAGTCAAGACGACAACAATCAGAAGTTATGGAGGGTAATAATGGAATATACTAAGGAAGATTTAATGGAAGCAAAAAGGCAAATTGATTCAACATTGCATAAATTACGGGAAACAATAATAACCTTTGAAGCAAAAGAAAATTCAGAGAGATATAAGTCACAAATCACTTTGGCGAAAAGACGAATAAAGGCTTTTGAAATAGCAAATTACTTTATAGGAAACGAAATTGAAAACAGTTAGTAAATTCAAAACTCTGGTTTCGCAGCAAGTGAAATCGTTAGGCAGTATAAATTAAATTTGCAAAGTCAGCAGTGATAGTTAATAGCAAGATGAAAACCAATGGCATTTCTAATCAAAAAGGAGGATAACAATATATGCCAAGTCCGAAAGAAGTAGTAAATAAATGGGTAGACGCTTTTAATGTCGGTGATGTGGACATGATTATTAGTCTGTATGATAATAATGCAACAAACCATCAAGTTGCAAATGAACCTGTTGTAGGAGTTGTGGCTATTAGAGAAATGTTTGCAAATGAGTTTGCAACTGCAAAAATGGTTTGTATTGTGGAAAATATTTTTGAGGATGGGCAATGGGCAATCTTGGAATGGCGTGATCCATTGGGGTTACGGGGGTGTGGTTTTTTTCAGGTAGTGAATGGGAAAATTT
>CAJUPB010000002.1 GCA_910588155.1 uncultured Christensenellaceae bacterium | reverse complement strand
TTTCCGCATATAAAAAAACCGTCGATTTCTCTTCGACGGTTTTGTTTCGGGGTATAAATAGAATTATCTCTTCGAGAACTGCGGAGCACGACGAGCTTTTTTCAAGCCGTACTTCTTTCTCTCTTTCATTCTCGGGTCTCTCGTCAAGAAACCCGCTTTTTTGAGTGCGCCGCGATAGTTGGGGTCGGCTTCGCAAAGCGCACGGGCTATGCCGTGGCGTATTGCGCCCGCCTGTCCCGTAAAGCCGCCGCCCTTGACGTTTACGAAAATATCGAACTTGTCCGTAGCGTTTACCTCCTCGGTAGCCTGACGAACGATGTACTTCAATGTATCGAGTCCGAAGTAGTCGTCGATACCGCGCTTATTGATAACTATGTTGCCGCTTCCGGAAAGAAGTCTGACGCGGGCAATTGCCTTTTTGCGTCTGCCCGTTCCCCAGAACTGCAATTTCTTTTTAGATGCCGATTTCGTTGCCATAATTCAACTTACCTCTCTTCGCTCTTATTGGCTTTTTCGTCCGCGCGCTTGTACACAATTGCAAGCTTTTCGGGTTTTTGAGCCTCGTGTTCGTGATTGGCGTCCTTGTACACACGCAGTTTTTTCAGCATTTTTCTGCCGAGGCTGTTTTTGGGAAGCATACCTTTGACTGCGTCGTAAACTGCTCTGTCGCTCTTCGTAGCCATAAAAGTCTTGTACTGAACTTCCTTCATACCGCCCATATAAAGCGTGTGATGTCTTTTCATCTTCTGTTCCAGCTTTTTGCCCGTAAGCGCGACTTTATCGGTATTTACTACGATTACGTAGTCGCCCGTATCGACGTGCGGGGTAAACGTCGGCTTATTCTTGCCGCGAAGCACGGCGGCAACCTGACTTGCGAGACGTCCCAAAGGAATGTCCGTAGCGTCGACGATATACCATTTGCGCTGAACGTTTTGGGCGTTTGCCATATACGTATTCATTGAATGGATTTCCTCCGAAAATTATTTTGATTGACTTGCGCTCCGCCGCACGTTTCACGCCGCACACCGAAGCATATTTCCGCTTTTGGGTCATCGCCGAGAGTGAAAGTGGGGCTTTACCCTCATATCGGCATAACGAAAAACCCGTAAAGGCGAAAATGCTTTATAATTTTATCACCTTCGCCGTCAAAAGTCAAGCGTTTGAAACGCCCTTTTCACGCCCGTATATTATGCGAGAGCTCATCTTTCGTCAGTCTTGTGATTGTTTGAAAATATTTCAAAAATTCGATTTACTTGACGATTCGCGTCCGTATTCGACACATACGAAAAACGCGTCCGCCTCAAAGCAAACGCGCTCGTTTTTAATTGTTACTCTTCTTCGTCTTCGTCCTCGGGTTTGACGTCGTCCTCGTTTCTTTCTCCGACGAATACCGCTTTCGAACCTTCCACTCCCTCGCCGGGCAATTTATTGAACACCGCATATCCGCTGGCGTAATCGTCTATTTTGCCGAAGTATACAACATAGCCCGCGCACACGTCGACGGGCAAGCCGCCCGAAATAATATCTCTGTCGCTTACGACTTCCACTTCCGCATTCTCTTCGAAAACATTGACTCTTGCCGCATAGTTGTCCGAATTGTTAAAATATGCGTAAATCTTGCCGTTGCTTCTGTGTACCGCCGATATGGTCACGGAATCTGCGTTGACCGTCGTTTCGCGGTTGCCCTCGAAAAGCGTCATATTCGTACCCGTAGACGCCAAAACGTACGTTACGTTCGAGTTCGGGTCTTTTTTCGCGGCGGGACGGAATGCATACGTATACGTATATTTGGAGATATCTCCGACGCGCATAGCCACGCCGTCCACCTGCGTTCTCTTCTGCGCGTCGGGCACGTTGTTTTCATAGTTCTTGTATGCACCGCCCTCTATTCCCATAAACACATCGTAAAGATTGGAATATGCGATAACGGTATTCGTGTTTCTGACCTGACGATAGAAAACCGTGTCGTCGCGTACCGCTTCTATGGAAGCGGTCTGACCGTCGGACAGCCATATCGTTCTCTCCTCGCCGCTCGGACGCATAAGCTCCAAAACAGTACCGGAACGCTGAATATCGTCGGAATCGACTTCGCGCGAGAAATACACGTAATCTTCCGCCGAAACGGACTTATCCTCGCTGTCGTACTCGCTTTTCACGGGCAAATATGCACCCGTTACGTTTTCGGCAATGGCGCGTGTATCCTCGACTTTTTTATCGTTCATCACCACGCTTTTCAAAGTCGTGCCGTCCAAAACCACAAGATAAACTTTGCCGTCCTGCTTATAGAAAGCATAGGGGCTGTCTGCGGAATCGGCTTCCGTCGTAAACACCCTCTGCGTGGTCTTTCCGTCCAAAGACGTGCGGAAGAAGTCGGTCTTTTTATACTGAACGTCGCCGGCTTTGTTCTTTCTGTTGTTCGGCGTAGCATAATAAACGTAATTGTCGTAAATGAATATTCCGCCCGACGAATAACCGCTCGTACCGATAACCTTCGGCGCGATTTTCTGCACGGTAACTACGTCGATGGAGTTTTCGTCGTAGTCTACGCCCTGCGTGGAAACGAATTCCAAATATTCGTTGGTCACGGGAGATATGGCTTTATCCGTGTCGATTACGAAATCTTTGCCGTTTTTGCTGCCTTTAAGTTCCGCACGGTAAAGCGCGCCCTTAACGACCTTGTCCCAAACGTTGGCGTCGCCCTCGTCGTCGGTATAACCCGCCGTACCGTTTATGAAATAGATATAGTTGCCGTACTGAACGGCATTGCCGCCCTGCGACTTAACGGTATAGCTCGTATCTTGCTCTCCGACAACGTGTATCGAGCTGTATGATTCGCCGCCGCACCCCGCAAGTACGACCGTAGCCGACAGCGCAAGCGCAAGCAGAGTTATCAATAATTTATTTTTCTTCATTGTTCGATTCTCCGAGAATTCAACTGTAAATTCAATTATATATTAAAATGTCCGCCGCTGTCAATTATTTGACTGCTTCTTTGAAAATTATGTCCCCTGTCAAACCGTGGCATACATTTACGGTTTTACTTTTATCGTTATCTTATTGGAAAGCAACCCGTCTCCCGTCACCTTGACCGTCATTTTTCCCTCGCCCGTTCCGCGAACGACGGCAAGCGCTCTGCCCTCGTACACAGAAATCGTCTTGACCGACGCAGGGAGAGAAAGCTCGGGGTCGGCGTTCGTAAGCGCGTACAATTCGCCGTCGCCTCCGACCGTCACTTCCACTTCGCGTTGCGCTCTGGTGGCTGCCCGTCCCTCTTTATCTGTTACGAGTATTTCCACAAATGCCATATTTCCCTGCGAAAGCACGACTTTCTTATCGTCGCACACAAGCTTCAAAGCCTTCGGCGAAGACGCCGTTTCCAAAGAACAACGGCTGCATTCCACGCCTTTGCGGAAAGATACCGCCTCCAATTTCCCGGGATAATAATTGACTTTGAAGGTCGCGATATACTTGTTTATTCTGCCCGCAAGCTTTCTTCCGACAAGCTTGCCGTCCAAATACAACGCCACGACATCGCCGCCTGTGAACACCTTGACGGTTACTGGCTTACCCAAAAACCGAGGCAAATTCCAGCCGTCTTTCGATTCGGTTTCGTCGTCCTCGCATTCGGGGTCGGAAACGACTATCACGGACTTATTTCTCGCACCCATACATATTTTGCGATAAATGCTTCTCGGCTTTGTTTTTCCCGTAATGTCTATGTCGCCGTCGACGGTACAGCGATTTCCCGCAAATCCGTCGCCCTTGTCTGCGCCGCCCAAACCGTCGAGCGCGCACACAAAATCGCCGAGAACACCGTTCGAATCGGTTTCGTCTATAATCTCGAACACTTTGTCGGCTCGGCTTGCCGTGCCTATTATGTTCTTCGGCGCCGCCAGCATATCGCTCTGATAACGCTGATGAAGATTCGCATATCCGGCAACGTCGGCAAGCGCGAACCAATCTGCGGTCAAATCGCGGAAAGCATTCTTCTCGCGGGAAAGCGACAGCATCGTGTCGGAATGTTCGGCAGACCGCACTTTGTCGGGGCGCACGCCCAATTTAATCATTTCTTCCGCAGACGGTACAAGTTCCGCCGCGGACGCAATCGTGAAACGCGTGTCGTCGTACTTCTTTATCAGCTCGACTATTTCCTTTCCGTAAGTCGCGCCTTCTCCTCTTCCGTAACTCTCGCTAGGACAATCGGCAATACCGTAAGCTATGACGCAAGGATGCTTGCGCAAAGTTTTGACGCTGCTCTCTACGACGCGCTCATAATTGTTTTTGAAATATTCGTGCCCGTCGCCTATCGATTTCGGCTGCGACAGCGTGTCGAAAAGGTCCACCACGCACATAAGTCCGGCTCTGTCCAAAGCGGTCAAAGCCGCTTCCGCGGGAACTCCGACATAGCGCACGGCATTGAAACCGCATTCTTTCAGCAACGCCGCTTTTTTTGCTTCGGCAGTATCAAACGCCGCCGCTCCCACGGCAAAATTGTCGTGCTTTGCAACGACGCCTCTTATGCGTGTTTTTCTCCCGTCGCACAGCAAGCTCCCCTTTTCCAATTCCATACGGCGTATACCGAACCCGACGGTTGCTGTGTCCACGGTTTCGCCTTCGTCGTCCAACGTAACCGACAGGGAATAAAGATACGGGTCGGCAAAAGACCAATCGTATCTTCTAGTAAGCCGCACAGGCACATAAAAACTCTTTGCCGTGCGAGCCTGTATGCGCAGTTTTCTCGCTTTTTTCGTTATTCTGCGCCCGCGCGCGTTAAACGCCTGCACGAGGGCGGTTACCGACCTTGCCGCATCCCCGTCGTTGACGACGTCTATACGGCATAAAAGCTCGGCTTTCAAATCATTGCTTACCGTCGAAACGCAGACGCCGTCGGGAGCGACATACAGGCAATCGCCTGCGGAAACGAATTTTATACCGCCCGAAAGACCGAGTCCCGTATACTTCGAAGCGTTTTCCGACGAAGAAAAGGACAGTGTTACGTTGTGAGTGCTTCCCGCATATTCCGTGACGTCCGCAAGATACTTCGAGGAATCGGTAACAGTGGCAATACAATCGGCACCCACGTATACGTCGACTTTTTCCCTCGCGCCTTCCAACTCCAAAAACAGTTTTTCGGCTTTGGGAAATTCGACTCGTTTTTGCACGCAAAGATTTTCGCTTCGGTAAAATCCGTTTCGGTTTCCGTCCGCTCTCGAAAAATCTTTATTGCGAAATATGAGAGCGTCGCAAGGAAAGTCGATTCTTACGACTTCGTCTTCTTCCATTCCGCCCACAACGCGCCAATTATCGTTTATCTGAAAAGAATTCATCGCTCGTCCTTTATCAAAGAATTTTCATCACGTACAATTATATCAATTCCGATTAAATAAATCAAGCGATATAAGCAGGCAAAGCCATTATTTATACGCGACAGTTTCAAGTAGCCGTGCAAAACAAAAACCCGCTGTTTTGCAAATCAAGACAACGGGTCGTAGGGAATTTTCTTTCAATACGCTTGCGAAAGCGATTTGTATCTTTTTACATCGAGACGCTGTCGCCGCTGACTGCGTCTTGGTAAATGACCCAAAAACCGTCGCCCTCGGGTCTGTTTTCGTCGGTAGGCAGCCACTGACAATATCCGTCCAATTCCTCGGGCGGCTGCGGAGTGTACACCGCGGGCACGGCGTAACATATATAATCGGGACTGCCGACAAGTCCCACGCAATAGTATTTGTCGGAATCTTCGACTGCGATTTTGACGAAGCGGGAAGACGGCAGAAGTTTTTCCAATACGGGTTCTCTCGTTCCCTCTTCGAAAAGTCTGTCTATTTTGCTCTTCATACGCTCGTAAAAATTCAGCTTTTTGGGAGCCGTTTCCTTTAACATCGTCTCGCTTTTCAATATGTCCGTTTTGGGAGCCGTCAAAAAAACGTCCTCTCTCTTTTCCGAAAGTATCTTTGCCGTATGCTGTTTTTCTTCTTTCGCTTCCGCTCTTTCTGCGCCGCGCTTCAAAAGCTCGTCGCGGTAAGAATACAAAAACCGCGCATATCGAGGCAAACCGTCAACCGCAACTGCGGCGGCGGCTTCGTCTTCGCTCTTATTTTCTTCCGCCGCGGTTTCCGCGGTCTTGTTATCGGCACGGTTCTCGGCGAGTCGTTCGGCAATGATTTCTTCCGACTTTTCCGTCACCTCGACGGGTTGCGTCGATTGAACGTCGAAACGGGCTTTCAAAAGATTGTCGCCGAGTTCTTCGAGACGGGAACGCTCGAAAGCCACTTCGGACGGCGTTTTTTCGCGCGAGGAATATATGTTGGAATAGTAGTTGACTTTTGCAATCGCGCCGTCGTCATAGCCGCCGACGGTCGGAAAAAGGCTCAACGTCTTTTCCTTCTGTCTTTCGCGCGCGCCTTCCGTCGCATATTCTTCCAAGTTCGTCGCCTTTTCGAAATCATTTATCTTTCCTCTCGCCATATCGAGCAGATTGCTCTGCCACATTTTCTTGTCGCAGTCCGTGCCGTACAGCTCGACTTCGAAATCTTTGCCCGCAACCGCGACCACCGCGAGATGCGCGGGAGATACGGAAACGTCGCCCAAGTCGAATCTGTCGCCGCCGTTCATAGGAAAGACTTTCGTCTTATCGGAAACGAACACGAAATATCTTTTGCCGCGGCAGGGCGGCAAGCCGACCCCGACCTGTGCGAAAGTTCCGAAAGCGTTGCTCTCCACGGTCGCCGCGCCCTTTCCTCCGTGTCCCGTAAGTACGAACAGTTTTTTTACGAACTTCATAGAATTTCTCCTCGCAAAACTCATATATGTCGCATTATACATATATTCTTATGTAGTAATACGGGAAAAATTGACCGAATAAAGAGAAAAAACGGACAAAAGTTCGGACGCTGCCGTCCGAACTTTGTTTTGTTATAAAATTATCCTATTTTATGCCGCGACGATTGACACTGCCGCGAAGTTGCGCCCTTCGCATTATGCGCACGAAGTTCTACATCGAAAGGATTATGCCTCTTCCGATTCGGGCTCCGGCGTAGGAGTCGGCTCGGGCGTAGGTACAGGGTCGGGTTCGGGCTGTGACTCCTCCGTAAACCTGATTTCTCCGAACAATTCTTTGAAAGGAGTTTCGTCGTTAAGCAAACGCTGTATGGTTTCCAACTGCGCGTCCAACTCGTTTTCAATAGCGTTCTTATCCGCCGCTTCTTCCGCTTTATGATAACGGTCGAGGTCGCCGGTAAATTTTTCGAATGCCGCATAAATCGCACCGCTCGGCGTCTCTTCACCCGCCGCCCTAACGGCTTGCGCGAGTTCGGCAATCTTATCGGCTTTATCCGCAAGTTTGCCTCCCTTTATGTCGTTCGACGCAGCTTCGAACTTGCCTTTCAGACCGTTTATTATGACGTCGTATCTGTCGCTGTCGCCGAAAAGCTGCTTTTCGTAAATACCGCCGTTGTCGACGAGAGCTTCGTCGAAGAAACCGCTGACTGCGACTTCGTCTTCCGTGGTCTCGTGCGTCGTGCGTCTGTATATTTCAAGCAATTTGTCGTAGTAATTCTGATGCGAGGTTATTCTTCCCGACAGCGTGTAAACTTGCTGCGCAATCGGTTTTGCAATCACGCCCTTGTCTATCTCCGATGTCACTGGCTGCATAAATTGGAACGGCGTCAAGAAGCCTATGACCACCAAGAGTATCGCACAGTACAACGCGCCGCGAACCGCACCGAAAACAAAACCGCCGATACGTCCCAAGAAACCTTTTTTCTTGTCGGGATTTATCAAAGATTTGGCAAACATCGTGAACAGAGTCATCAGTATGCGGCATACGATAAACATACCGATACCGACGACAATTTCGAACACGCCGCCCGCAAGCGAAAGCGCTATGCCGTCGCTGACGGAGTTTGCCGCATTCGTGGTGCTTGTCAGAAGTCCTATAAACGGCTTCAAAATCGAACCCACCACGCCCGTGCCGAGAGCGGCGGTTATTTCGTCCGCAGTCGCCGTCGCGGGCAATTCGCTCAATGCCGGCGGAAGAATGCCTTTGAAGAGCTTAAACAGCGAGAAGCCTTCGCCTCCGCCTGCGACAAAGTTGCCGACGGCAGTTATATCGAGCAGCGCCTCCGCGACCACGCGCGCGGTGAGGGCGGCAATCAGTATGGAAATGAACCACCCGAAAAACGAAATGAGCGTTTTGAAAAACCCTTTCGCCAACCCTATCAGCGCGAATAACGCCACTATTGCTATGATTACGATATCCGCAATTGACATTTTGGAAATCCTCCTTGGAAATCGATGTATACTATTATTGACGCAAGTCCATAATCTCAACCGATGTTAAAAGTTTTTATCGATGATTATAACGCCGCCGAACGCGTCAAAGACGAACTTTCCCGTCTGCTTTTCACGCCGCCCGTATTTCTCTGCATAGGTTCCGACCGTGTCACGGGCGACAGTCTCGGTCCGATTATCGGACAGCTTTTGCAGACTTCCGCACCCGTCTACGGCGACCTTTCGCAACCCGTCACCGCACTGAATCTCGTTTCGGTCGAACGTCAGATACGGCTCAACCACCCCGACCGCCAGATTGTGGCGGTGGACAGCGCGGTGGGCGCACCGTCCGACATAGGCAGTATCCGCGTATTTGCGGGCGGTCTCAAAGCCGGCGAAGCTATGGGCAAGAACTTGCCCGAAGTCGGCGACATATCCGTCACCGCAACAGTATGCGCCAAATCGGCGAAAGCGCTGTCCTGCGTGAGACTGGGTCTTGTTTACAATCTTGCCCGTCGAATTTCCGACGCTTTGAAGAGCTGCTGTCGCGAGAAATATTCGGCGGAGCTTCGTATACGAAACAGTTTCGGCGACGTATACGAAATATGAGCGCGCAGAGCATTTTTTACTCTACACGCTCATTTTACAGCGGACACTTAAAAGGTTTATTATACAAACATTAAAAACAGATTAAAAATCGGAATCTATATGAGATATCCGTCGGTCAAGCCCATATTTTTCATATGGGTCAACGCCGTGTACTTACTGCGCATTTCGGGCGCAAGCGCAACGCAAAGTTTGGCTTCCGACACATCGAGATAGCTTTTCAGAAAATACCCGTCGTCGCTGTAAAGCCTGCGGAAAATCTTGTATGCGCCGTTAAGCCGCGTATTCAATACCGCAAGTTCGGCTTTCAGCTCGTCCTCGTACTCGCCTATCCTGTAATCGTACAGTTTAAACGCATCATCGTCGATATACGGCGACAGCGTCGGCGCAACGACGGATTCCTCCGCGCCGAAATATTCCTTCATTTTCTCCAAGCGCAGATTGTTGTCGGGCGGCGGAAAAAACGCTCCCTCTTTTCTTGCCGAAAACAGTTCGGGGTATATCTTCGACAATATCAACGAGAATAAAAATTCGTTTTCGCCCTGCAATCGCAACTCGTTCTTTTCGTGCCTGCGCAACGCATTCAGCGCCAGCGCGCAAGCCGTGTCCCCGCCGCTGTAAAGGCGCGACGACCCGCTCATTGCGGCAAGCGCGGAAAGACGCAAACCGCTCTCCAAAAGTATGCGGCGAACACAGACGTCGCGGCGCGAACAAACTCTCAATCGGTTCAAAACGCCGTCTATCTCGCCGAGAGCGGCATCGTAGATTTCTTTGCAAATAGGTTCGGCGCGAACGAGAGAAGCAAACTTCCAATCGTAAAGCGCGACCAAACGCGACACAATCGCTCCGAATGCGGCGGCATTGCACTCGCAGTCGTCGGGCAGTTTACTCGGGTCGCACACCAAAACTTTCGGGGTGACCGTTTTATAAAGCCGCGGCATTCCGCGTTCGGCGAGAGCCGAGGACGGCACCAGAAAAGACGGCGAAGAATGCACCCTGACGACAATGCCGCAATTTATCCGCGCATAGGCGGCGACGTATTTCGCGCAGTCGGCAATGTATCCGCCTCCCACGCCTATAACCGCTCTTATGTCGTCTGCGCGATTCAAGTCCTCCAAAACGACGAAGTCGGCGTCGTCGGCAATTTCGCGCTCGTAAACCTTATATCCTCCGCGGCGCAAAGTTCGGCTTAAATCGGATACGTCATATCCCTCGCCTCGCAGCAGCATTACGCCGCAACAGGACGGCGCAAGCGCCGAGACTGCGGAAACGATGTCGTTCTCCGCGCCCTCTCCGATATAAAACGCCGTGTTCAGCTCGTGCCGCTTTCCGCAAGAACAGTCGAAAGATACGCCGCTCCAAGCATTGAGTTCTCTGCCCGAAAGATTGCTCGAAATCATAATCACCTCCGCCCCGCCGCAATACTATACAGGGGGTTGTACTATTTTACCATAAATTATATGCTTGCATCGGACGAAAAAAGTCGTATTCGGTAAAAAAATAAAGAAGCGTTTAAACGCTTCTTTCAAGAACTTTTCTATTACGCTGTTTTGCCGAGCTTTGTCGCTTCGACCATCTTGCGTATTATCCCTGCCGCCAAGCCGTCGCCGATGAGTTCGTCCAGCAAAAGCACTGTCGTTTTTTTAACATCGGGTTCGGATTTCAACCAACCGCCGCCGTATATCTCGCAGGGCACGGCATTTTCAAATTCGGAATACAGCGCAATGTCATTGTATTCTTGCGACAAAAGTTTCAGCTTTGAAACGTCTTTCGAATCTTTCGTGTCGAATTCGAAAAAGACGCTGACAAAGTCTCCGCTTTGGCAAAAATCATAAATCAACGAAAGAAAAAAGACGTCGTCTATGTCCGTAACGCAACGCACGCATACGCCGCAGTCTTCGCAATCGAAACTCACGTCGGAATACTTGTTCACTGCATCGGCAATCTCACGGCAAACGTCTTTCGAGTCCATTATTGAGTCACCCCTCTGCCAAATATAACCGCATTGTCAAATATTTTTACACCGCAGTCCAATATCAAGATACAATAGTATTTTAAGATTGTCAAGCATTTTAATATAATAGTATAGTAATAATTGCTCGGGATTTGAATTATATGTTAAACGAAAATATCAGAGTTTTAAGAACCTCTCATAATTTAAGTCAGGTCGAATTGGCGCGCAAGCTCGGCGTAAGCAAACAATGCGTGTCGAATTGGGAAAACGATAACGTTCAACCGTCCATAGAAATGCTCGTAAAAATAGCCAAGTACTTCAATGTCACCACAGACTGTTTGCTTGATTTGACGTCGGAAAACACCGTCAGTTTGGACGGATTGAGCGACAGGCAAGCCGCACATATCAGAATGATAATAGCAGACTTGTCGGAAAAATAACCCCCTACCCTCAAATTCCGTATTTATATTATATATTAGGCATTACCTAATTGTCAAACATTTATTAGGCATTACCTACTATAATAAAAGAAACTTTTCGACGAGGTTTCTTTATGATTACATTGGAACAAATACGAACGAAAATGATTGAGGCAATACAGACTTGCGGAATCACGAAAGCGGATTTAAGTCGGCGGCTTAATATCAAGCCGCCGACTTTGTCGCAATATCTGTCGGGACGCGCAATGCCCGCTCTGGATACTTTTGCCAATATATGCGCGGTTTTGGACGTCGACGCAAACGAAATACTCTGCATAAAATAACAACGCCCGAGAACCGTTACCGTCTATGTAAAGTCAAACTAATCGCCGCAGTCACGGGGGATTACGGTTATGACGACACAATCGGTGAATTCGCCGTAGCGTATTTCGATTTCCCGAACTTCCGCGGTAAGCGGTTCTTTCGGGGAAAATTCGAAATCGTCGACAATATCGCCGGGCATTCCGCGGTGCATATAGGTCATCACTTGCAGACCCGTCGGGTCGAAACACTCACCCTCGAAATATGTTTTCTTGTCGGGCGGATTGCATACATATATTCCGAACACTTTATTCGGGTCGCCGAAATATATGTCGTCGACACATTCCTCGTCGGGGTCTTCCGAAAAATCGTACATATCGTCGTAAAATCCGCGATACTCGTCCACAAAAATTTCCTGCTTGACCGTAAAACCGCAGCAAGAAACTTCTATATGCGTGTTTTCCAAATTCAACGCGCCTTTGGGGCTGTAAACAAAATCGACTATCTCTTTGCGCTTGCCGGATTTGTACACAAGTTCCACTCTCATACCGTTTTTGACAAATCTTTCGCCAACGGTATATACGGTTCTGTTCGGCGGAACGAAAATGCGAATACCGATTTCTTCGTCCTCGCTTTTTCTCGGTGCGGCTTTCTTGTTTTTGAAGTTTGCCGTTTCGGTTTTCCCGACCGACGGCTTTTTATCTTTTTCGGACATAGCTTTTTTCTCCTTTCAACGTTTTTCGACATTTTTCTACATTATACACTTGACAATAGGGACAACACGCAACAGTTTGTCCCGATTTTAAGCAAATACCGAAACGATGACAGTAAAAATTTACCGCAGTCCTATTCCCTCTGTTTCTCGCAGTTCAATAATGTTTCGATGCGTTTCCATAAACCCGATTTGACCCAAAGATTATATTTATTGTACGCGGTTTTCCACGGTCCGTATTTTTCGGGTAAATCACGCCATTTCGTTTCGGTCAGAGTTGCAATCGCCATCGCTTCCACTTCGTGCCGTAAATTCTTCTGAACGCGCTTGCTTGACTTCGACACCAACGATTCGATTTGTGTCCACAGATTTTCGTCTATTTCAAAATCGACAGCGCTTGCAACTTCTTTTCCCGCCGTATCGGTTTCAAACGATATTAGTCCGCAATCGACAGCTAACGCTATTAAATCTTTCAAAATCGTATCGCACCAAAAATAGCTCAGTCGTTCGCTCAAATGAAAACGCGAACTTACCGCAACAATGCTTTGACCTTGAAAGAAAACAGCGTCTATAAATTCCATTTCTTCGTCGACACAATAATATCCGAGATAAGTTGCGAATGCGTAATTCCAAGTATTGTTTACCGCGTCGTCTCGCACCTTTACCCAAAAATCACCGCAACTGCGAACTGTCGGAAGAACGCCCTTGTATATTCTTCCGAAAATTTTCAGTTCTTCTTTTACGATACGGTATTTCTGTCTGAATATATTCAAAATCTTTCTCCTTAACTTTCGTGAGGATAAAGAGCTGCCGAAAAGTAACTATATTAAATGGTCTAAAAATAACTCCACATTGGTTTTATTTATCTCGGTTATATTGGCATACTCCCTCAATGTGATAAAATATTCAAGATTATTTTCTTCGTGTTTAATATAAGCTATACGAAAATCCTCTTTAATGTCAATATCATATTGATATAATTCATTATAATCGAACTTTAACTCTTCAAAAAAGCTGTTTTCGGTAAACAAATAACCTTCATAACAACGAATAATCATATTGACCCTGAAAATTATTTTATCGTTATTAACAACATTGTTTTTATTGTCAATATCAAAACCATATAATATATCTTCCAGAGAATAGCCTAAAACAAAATTATTATCATCTTTTGCTTGTACTTGCGATATTCGTTTACACTGTCCTATACTTTCAAGATTTAAAGGTAAACCAAAATCTGCAATCAGCTTATCTAGTGTCGCATCTAATTCGGCTGTCATATCTATAACAGTTACATCATTATCTCCGTAATATTTTATAGGCGGTATATTTATGTCACTATTAAAAGGAACAAACATAACCACAACCGCAATAAAACACACCGCGAAAGCCGAAATTGCCTTTATCCAATCAAAAGAGAATGCTTTGCGTCGCGGTTTTTCTTCGTGCCGAGGTTTCTCTTCTTCGAAAACAATATTATGCTCCCGACAAAATTCCTCGAAAGGTTTCGACGGTTTGAACTCTTGTTTTATGGCTTTCTTTATCTCACTGTTTCTACCCATTTAAAATCAAATAACCTCTAATATGTAAATATCGTCTACTGTGCAAAAATTATCTATATTGACCCAACCCAACGTTGCACCGACATAACCCGTGGACGCATACAGGTACGTATCTTTTTTTATAAGGTTTTGCGACGAATCATAATATGACAGTTCCCTATATCCGTATACAAGCATAACGTGCAGACCGTCGTAAACATAATGTGTTAAAATATCGTATCCGTCTTTTTTCTGTATTCCGCTGAATGGAGTTATGGAGAAGCCGTCGAGAAATATGGCTGCCATCTTTTCCTGTTCGAGTTGAGTTTTTAAAAAGTCGATGTTTATATTGTTATATGTCCCCGTCGCCGAAGTTATATTCATTGTATGCCCCTTTGAGGACGTATACTTTGTTAAACCGTCTTTAAAACCTTGAACGGAAGTGCCGCGCGAATCCGTTCCCATAAGGTCGTATAATGCGGAAAACATTTTGTTCATACCTTCGTTTTGAGTCCCGTATGTAAAACCACCCCAAATATATTGGTGACTGTAATCCGGTATCAAATCATCGAACTTGATGTCGTAATAAATCAGAGCGTTTCCGCCTGTATCCACGGCACAACCGTTTTCTTTCGTTGAACTAAATGTCGGCGCTTCGTACGGATTTTCATATTTGTTCATTACGCGGTCGGCGTAATAAACCGTTCGTTCTTTCACCTCCAACAGACTGCCGCCCTGAACAAAGTCGAGAGCATAGCGGTCTTCCCCTGCCTGTGCCGTCAACGCAAAGCCGCTCGATACGTAAAGCGCGCCGACAAGGCACAAAGCAAAACACAGTATTTTCTTCATAAAAGTCCTCCTATAAGTTTTTCTTACTTATTAGACGATTTATCTCGTCAAAAGGTTGGGACTTTTTTATTTTTCTTTCAAATATTTTCTTAATTTTTTGCGGCATTGTTTCAAACGCCATTTTACAGTACCTTCCGGCAGTTCCAATTCTTTCACTATATCTTTGATTTTGAACCTGTACAAATAAAACATTTCGACTATCCTGAAATCGGTAGGCGGAAGTTTGGCGATAGCGTCGCGGACAGACACTCTGTTTAAGATTTTGTTTTCGATGCTGACAAACGGTTCTTTGACATCATCCAACGAAACAAATTTCCTTTCGGCTTTCAAGATATCGAAAGCAGTATTCCTGATTGTTTTGTACATATACGAACTCGGGTATTCGACCGACAGAATTTTATTGCTTACTGCGTTTTCAAATATTTTGCACAGCGCAAACGAAGCCGCATCTTCCGATAAACTCTCGCTATGTAAAATAAACATTGCCGTAAACTTGAATTTCTCGTAGTATTCGTTGTAAATTGCTTCCGTTGCGTGTTTATCGCCTGTCCGAATTTTCAGCAAGCAATCATTAAAAGTTTCTTTTGTCAAATCGATTTCACTTTCCCTATGTTGTTTCGGGGTCTCTTCCTATCAGATAATCCAACGTTATACCCAAGTATTCCGCCACCGTTTCCAGACTGGACAACAGCGGCTCCGTTCCCTTTCTCCAATAATGATATTGTGCCGGCTTTATAGAGGTGTCTTTGAAAAGCCTGTAAGTGGAACACTTGTTCTCTTTCAAAACACTGATTATTCTTTCGGAAAACGGCGGACAGACCTTCGGCGTGAACTCGATATGATTTTTTGTTTTGCCGCAAAGAAATTCAACGGAACATTCGAAGTAATCTGCTATTTTTATCAGGCTTTTAAGTTTTACGTCGGTAAGACGATGTTTCCATTTTAACACTACATACGGCGATGTGTCAAGCTCGACACTTATTTGTTTTATGCTCTTGTAGCTTTCTTTCAGTAATTCTCCGAAAGTGTCCTTAAAACCCGATAAGACGTCCATAAATCACCTGCCGTTAGTATACTAATTTTAAACTCATTGAGCCGTTCAAGTGTATTGCCATTAGTATATGATTTATGGACACAGCGAAAAAAGCAAAAGCCGACCGTAATAAAAAAGCCGACTCGTCCATCGGAAAAGTCGGCTTTAAAAATTACATCGGTCTCTTCGGGCATTCCACTCTCTGACCGCATACTCCGAATTTTTTCGACGTAATATTATAGCAAACAAAACAAAGTTCGGTCAATACTTTCGGCGCATAAAGATATTTTCAAAAAAAGCTGTTGACAAATTCGCCGCAAGCATAGTATAATATACAGACTTAAAACTTGGGGGTGTACAGGTTTCGACGGGACGGGAATCGTTCGAATAGCACGCGGCAGGGTCGGCTGCCTTGACAACGCGAAAAAAAATAAACGCTAAAACAGAAAAAACGGCAAGCGCTCCCGCGCTTGCGTTCGCAGCTTAACTAATAAGCTGTCGCCGCCCTCTGCCGACCGACGGACAGAGCAAGCGGTGTCATTATAGTCGGCAACCGAGGAAAGAGCGAACGGCTCCGACTTCGAGATTTAATCCGTTCTTTGCGCGCCTCGTGCCTTGCGGCATTGCGCCGAGGCAATGCAAATATCAAGCAATCCGATAAGCGTGTAGAAGTTTGTTCGCAAACCCGTTTCGGAAGGGGGTTCGATTCCCCCCACTTCCACCACACGAGACGTATACGCACACTTTTCAGCGTGCGTATTTGTTTTATATATAGCCCCACCAATGTCGTCAAAGCTTAAACACCACGAAATACGAATACATTTTCGTGAACGGTGTCGAGAGCTTTATCGCATACCAGTAAAAGAAAAAAGCAACGGTTTTTTCCGTTGCTCTTTTCTTTTACTGCGCTCTGACAAACTTTCCGTTTTCCCGAACATTGTAGTTGTTTTCATAAGTTAGCGGCTTGGGTTGCCATTCGGCGATAAAGCCCACAAGTCCGTTTATGAAAATGTACTGCATTTTATCGGCGTTAGAACGCGATTGCTTTTGGCGGAGTGAGCAGAACGTAAAACGAATTTTATATGAGAGGACTGCCACAGTAAAGATTAATAAATCGTGACGAGTTTACCATAAAGTTCGGTTTGGAGTTTCTCCACAATGCTGGAATTAAACCAAAACAGAGTTTTCTTTTGCCCGTCTTTTGTAAACACGTACAAGCACCAGCTCGCACCTTTTCTAGTGTTGAAGTTAAATGCGCTGGCAAAATACTTAGGCGAAACCCTAACGTAACGAAGCTCTTTTATATCGTTTCTTTCATAACAACTAATTTTCTTCTTTCGGCAAAAAATTTCTATACGATTTTTTGTGAACACATAAATTTTCACATTGATATAGCCAACGACAAGCGCAATTCCTACGATAAGTATCGACACTACAATAAGAGCAATGACCACTATAATTATATCTTCGTATGAAGGCATTGACAGTAAAATCATACCGATGAGAAAAAGCCACGTTATACCAACGCTGAAAAACAATATCGTCATTAGTAGCTTGCGAGTCGCCTTATATTCTATCTTGTTATTTTCCATAAATATATTATACCTTATGTAATTACGTTAAGTAATAGGTTTTGAAATTTATTTCATTACATTATTTCAGCTACTAATAGTTTATCACATTGTACAACATAAATCAAATAAATGGCACTGTGGTGGGTGCTTGATAAAATAAGAGGTTCACTTGCGCTCGCCGTCAAGCACCCGACACGAAACGACACAACAATCAAAACTGCCTTGTGTTTATATCCGTTTCGCATCTTATGTAGTCTACTATTTCTATTGTTATCATAACCTGCCGAAAAGGACATAAGAAAAATCCGAACCGATATGTTCGATTTGGGTTTTGATTAGTGGGTATTAAAGTCAGAGTTTGAACACTTTTGACGGTGTTCAAACTCTATTGCTTATGGCGGAGTGAGAGGGATTTGAACCCTCGCTACAGATAAACCCGTACTACCTCCTTAGCAGGGAGGCCCCTTGAGCCACTTGGGTATCACTCCACGGTTTGACGTTTCAGTGCTTTCTTAATTTTTGGCGGAGAGAGAGGGATTCGAACCCCCGGTTCCTTTCGAAACGCCGGTTTTCAAGACCGGTGCCTTAAACCACTCGGCCATCTCTCCTCAACGCCAGCCTATCCATTATATCCTATCGTTTCCTTTATTGTCAAGCGTTTTGACTCTAATCTTCCCCGCCCGTATTCATATCCGACGCAAATACCGTCACTCTTACGGTATCGCTCAAACTCATATCGATGTTCGCGCCGAACACTATATTTGCGTGCGCACCAAATATATCTCTTACGGATTGTATTACCTGCTCGCAATCGTGGATTCCCAAATTACATCCGCCTTCGACCGACAGCACAATATTTTTGGCTCCGTTCGGAGAAACGTCTTGTATACGATTGTCGAGCGCTCTTTGCAAGGCATAAAAGATTTTCTCTTTGCCTTTGCCCTCGCCTTTCCCATAATATATTTGCCCCTTGGCGCTTAAAAGTTGCATCAAATCGAAAAGTTCGTAATTTATGGTTTTGGGAACAGTGATATAAGACGACATATCATTGATACACTCCGCCAAAGTCATATCGCTTTTCTTCATTGCACGCGCATAAGTCTTATCTTTTTCCGTGTCGGACAATATCTTTTCCGAAGAGATTAGAACTATACCGTCGGAGTTTTCTTTAATCTTATCTATCCACAGGCGCGACTCCTTTATACGCTCTTCTCCCTCGAAATTAAACGGAGTCGCAATAACGGCCACGGTCGGAATTCCCGACTGTCGGGCTATTTTCGAAAGCGCGGCAGCCATACCGTACTCTGCCGAATCCCCTATTCCCGCCGCTATAAACAGTAAATCGGTATCCGAAATTGCCTCGATAAGTTTGTCCGAACAATGCTCCGTCGCCGTGCTTCCGTACAGTTCGTTCATCTCGACTCCGTCTTTTGCGAGGCTTTCATCATATACGCAAATATGATTCTTACAAAGAGAATGGGGCGACATCTCTGTGTCGACCGTGAAAAATTCGGCATCGACCGCCTCTTCAACTATCAATATGTCAACAATTCTGCAACCGCCGCTTCCGATTCCGAAAACCTTTATTTTTGTTTTTTCCATATGTCTCACCCGCTTTGTCTGTACCCGAGTATTATAACATATTTTCATTCGCATTTCAACGACTTTGAACCTATTTTCGTTTTTACCGTTTCTGCGTTCTTATTCTTGACAATGACGCCGAAAGCGTTGTATAATTAGTTGGTTTCTGCGGAAGTGGCTCAATGGTAGAGCGTCAGCTTCCCAAGCTGGACGTTGCGGGTTCGAGTCCCGTCTTCCGCTCCAAAAATTCGCAGATAAAAATGGCTATGAAAAATAAAAAAATACTGATTGCCGCATTCACGCTTGCCGTCGTGATTGCCGTCGCAATAATTTCCATCTGTCTGTCTAAATGCAAAAAACCGCCGATTCCCGAAAATCCGCCGCCTGCGGACTCGGAACGTTTGCATACATTGAAACAATACCTCGATTACACGGAGAGCATTGACGCCGTCGACAACCCCGACCAGGGCTTCTATCGACCGATATATGTATGGGTCGGAGAAAACGGCGTAAACTACAATAAAGCCGTCATAAACGATTCCGCATCTTTATATCACTTGCGTATCGACATAAGCGCATTTTCCGAAGTTGTCAACGGAGTTTCGGACAAGTCGTTGTCCGCCGCCGCAATTGAAGGCATAGACGGACTTTTGTCTATATTGAAACAGAACAATAAAAATGCAATCGTAAGGTTTGCATACGACAGCGGCTACAACGGCAATGCCGATTCGGAGCCGAGCCCGAGCGTCATAAACAATCATATAAAACAGTTTTGCCCGACGCTAAATAAATACCCAAACACCGTGACGGCAGTGGAAACGGGTTTAATCGGACCGTGGGGCGAAATGCACACCAGCAAAATAGCCACTCCCGAGCACATCACTCCGATAATCGAAACTTTTTTGTCGAATTGCAATCTTCCCGTTTTTGTCAGAACACCGAAAATGATATACGATTACTTGGGGATTACCGTAAACGACATCGGGAATTATACAATCGACGCCGACAACAAAGCCTATCGTTTGGGGATTTTCAACGACGGCTATCTCGGCTCTTCCAGCGACCTCGGAACTTACACCGACCGCGAAAAAGAAATCGAATTTTTAAGCAAACAGACCAATCACCTGCCCTTCGGCGGCGAAGCGGTCGTGCCCGACAGCAAGCTTCACGACATCGACGTTTGCCTGCCCGAAATGAAAAAGATACACTTGAACTATTTGAATATCGAATGGCACAGTCAAGTTATCGACAAATGGAAAAACACTTTCTATTCCGCCAATTGCGGCGACGACGAATTGTATTACGGACAAACGGCTTTTACTTATATACGCAATCGAATGGGATACAGATACGTACTGACCGATTCGACCTTCGAGTATTCGGATAAGTTCGACAAACTGAACGTCAAACTCACCTTGAAAAATGTGGGATTCGGAAATCTCAACAAACAAAAATCGGCGCAATTGATTTTTACGGACGAAAACGGAGAAATCAAATATACGGAAACCGTCGACGGTTTCTCCGGTGGCGACAGCATAAACCGCTCGGTTTCTCTCGATTTAAAAAACGGCAAGTACGACGTATATCTGCGACTCTACGGAGAAGAAATCGACGGACGCTATCTTTACGCATTGAGGTTTGTCAACGGCAATATCTGGAACAAAGAGTTGAACGCCAATAAAATCGGCAAAATCGAAATCCGAAAATAATTTAAAACAGCCGCCGTAAAAAGCGACTGCTTTGCTCTTGTCAATAATAAACAAAAAAAGCGGGGCTTACCGCAATTCCCATAGAGAATATTCGGTAAGCCGCAGGTTGTAGAGATTAAGGCGTGGCGTAAAGCAACGCTTTTTTGATATTTATATTTCGTGGACGAACAAGACTGCTTGTAGCCAAGTGAGATATAGATATGTTTTATATATCCCACAAAATTCAATCAGTTGCATTTTTTCATATTTTGTGATATGATGACTGCACGATAAACAGTAATTTATATTAGGAATACGTGGTTTATATGGTAGAGCTATGCCGAAGGAGATATAATAAGGTTATGACTAAAATCAAAACAACAACCGAAGGATTTTATTTTTATGAAAACAAAATATATTACGGGTGTTATGATGAATCGCAGGTTTCGGGTTGGACAAGCGTTTCAATAATCGAACCGAATAGTATTATGACCGACCACCCTATACGGGAAGGCGAGCGGGCTGTTACATTTATAGATAATCATCGTATGCTCGATGCAGAGTATGCG
Organism: uncultured Christensenellaceae bacterium; assembly: GCA_910588155.1. Taxonomy (GTDB): domain Bacteria; phylum Bacillota; class Clostridia; order Christensenellales; family Pumilibacteraceae; genus MGBC157735. The sequence goes on along the minus strand of CAJUPB010000002.1, from coordinate 234,327 downwards.
GACTTACGGATAATGCTTGATAAAATGCGCTCGTTTATGAATCTTAACAATGATTTTGAGATGGACTTCTCTGCCGTTGAAAATAGGTTAGGAGTTTCTTTCCCCAAAGAGTTGAAGTTGATTTATTCTTCCATTTATAATAAAAACGAATATTTTTCGAGTGAAGAACATTTTCTGCCGCTTGACGAAATTTATGTTGAGCAGGGTAAAATTGTTTTTTTCAAAAAAAAGAAGTTACCTATTGCGGGTTACGATATAGAAAGCGGACAGCTTGCACAATATTTCAAGCGAGAATGGTATATAGGTGAAAGTGATTTTTGTTGCTATCAATTTTGTGTCGGCAGCTTGATTACTATTGCTCTTGAAAATAAACCCGTATTTAAGAAAGGGAGATGCAAAGGCAAATTCGTAACAACACTTAATATCAAAAAGGAATTAGAGAATTTTTGCAATGATACATATAAACTTCTGTCGGAATTCAATGTGTACGGAATTGCGGTAATGTATTCGGATACGCTTATTGCTTGGATTAGAAGCAACGGCTTCTATTCGGATATTAAAGTCGGAGCATCCGACGAAAAGCATATTGATGCGCTCGGCAGCCATTTGGGGGACATAGTTTGGAAGCAATGAACAAAAAAGTGAAGGATATTGCGTGCGGTACAGTACTATGAATACGATATGGTCAAAATATATACAAGGCGAAAAGACTTTGTATTACAGTCGCAAGTTGCGGTTTGATGATAAATTCGCAAGCGAGTACAAAGAGTTATTCGGTTTAGACGAAACAAAGCAACTGAAAATTCTTGAAATAGGTTGCGGTTCGGGTGCGCTTGCAGGCTCGCTCGCACGTTGGTATCCAAACGCGGAAATAATTGCTATTGACCGCGACGGCGAATTTATACGCTTTGCAAAAGAACACGAAAAAGGCGCAACTTTTATCGAAGCCGATATTGCCGCATTACCGTTTGCAAATGAGAGCTTTGACGTTGTGATTTCAAACACCGTTTGCGAGCATATAGAACATTCCGTATTTTACAAAGAGCAACTGCGCGTATTGAAACCGAACGGCGTTTGCCTGGTGCTTTCTTCGCGTAAAGGCATAACGGTTGCGCCCGATTGCTACGCGCAAAGCGGTTACGAAAAAGAGTTTTGGCAAAAAGCGGAACAATTCGATAACGCCGTTGAAAAATACGGCATAGGCAAATATTATCTGAACGAGGCGAAATTGCCTGCCGTTATGGAACGGTACGGATTTAAGAGCGTTAAAACGGGATATATCATAGCAAATTTAACGCCTGATAATCCCGATACTGCGCCCGAATTTGCCCGTGCAATAATCAACGCCGACAGGTATGCGGCTATCGAATCGATAGAATCGGTTGAGTATTCTATGCCCGAACACTTTTCAAGCAAAGAAATTGCCGAAATGAAACGCATTGTAAATAATAAGTACGATACTCGCATCAATCAATATGACAACAACGAAAAGCAATGGGATACGACCGTATCGGTAACTATGGTATTGCGCGGAATTAAGCCGAATGTAACGGAGATTTGCAAAACAGCATCAAAAGTGATATAATGAGATTATATATAAGAAATATCTGGAGATTGATATGAAAGATAAAGAAATGACTTATGAAGAAAAGTTGAACGTAATGGAAAAATTCGGTCTGCAAAAAGAATGGGCGAAGTGGGAATTGAAACAGGAAAACGAATATTTTGCCGTTCTTCCCTCTTTCCGCTTTTTGAAGCCGATTAGCGACCACCTTGAATTTCATAGGGGCGGCTTTGCTGATATGATAAAAAAATATCAAGAGCAGGGCGAGCTTGACGAAAGATTTCCCGAAGTATCCGCTTTGATAAAAGAAGGCGCTTCGATAGAAAGCATAGAAAAGTTTGCGTTTGAAAGAGTGCAAGAAGCCGTCGAGTGCATTTTGTACCAACTCGGCGACCAGGAGTCCGCAGAATGCGCAGACGTGTTTGACGAGATAGATTGTTCAAAAATAAAAAAGATGCGCCTTATGGAAATCAATGACGACGGAACGCCGACAGGTCGGCGCGCCGTTGAGCTTCACGGAAAAATTCCGTTTTCCGATATGGAAGATTGACCGTGTTGAAATAATATCGCTATATGCAGTAAGAAAAAATTCGAGAAATAATATTATGGGTTGTATCGAAGTATTCAGACAAGCTGAAAAAGAAATTGCGGAAAGCGGAAAACTCAGTCTGACCGCACGGCGAAAAATTTGGCAGACTATGGGCGAAATCGAACCGCGCGACCGCGACTCGTTAAAGCCGCGGTCGCTGACGGAACCGCTAAAAAAGCGCGCATATCTTGCGCTTGCCTGCGCAAAAAAAGTAATGCCTATGTGGTGTTCTGTCGACCCCGATGACAAAAGTCCGCAAAATTTAATTAAAAAGAGCCTTGCTTACTTAGACGGTAAAATAACGATTAAAGAATTGCAGGTAGAACGGAAACAATCTACTATCGACGATTTCATGAACGCCGTCGATGAATACGGGGAATCCGCCTCGGCCGCTGTCGCCGCTTGGGATGCAATGGTCGTAGCTTTGGAGGACGAGTCATATTTGGAGCCGTGGGACAGCGACTTGACTGATGAAGATATAGACGCATACGAAAGGGATGCTGCAAAGGAAGCGTGTGTTGCATGGAGCAACGCTTATACCGACGGCGACAACGGAAAATACGTTATACGCGAAATGCGCTTTTGGGCATGGTATTTGGAAGAAGCCGCAAAAATTGCGGGCTTGGAAAATTACCGTTTCCCGCCCAGATATATAAAAGCGTTTAAGGAAAAACAAAATCCACCGAAGCCCGTACCCGAAGAAGTAACGCTTGAAAGCTTCTGCGAATTTTTGGGTGTCGGCGAATACGTCTACAATATAAAAGGCGAAAGCGAAATTTCATATTACAACAAAAAAACCGACAAGTACGACAAAACCGAATATTTCGATATCTACCAAATTACGGCAAGACTGCCGCAAGAATACGGTATTTGCCCTGTTTGTAAAAAACCGGTTTATAATATCGAATGTTTTTTTGCAGACAGAGGTCTTGACTGGGACGAGTTTGCTGTCCCGAAAAAATATCCGCAAATTGACATAACGCGTTTATGTTTACAATTTAGATGCCCCGACCACCCCAAAGAATGGATTTATAATATCCCGAACGGTTATAGAAATTATAAAGACGGGGTAAAGCGGTATATAAAGGGAGAAGGCAGGTTGGAGAAACTGCTGGAAGAATTAGAGCGAAGAACTGTAACAAAATACTGTAAAGTTTGGGCGGACGAAATTATTATAAACGGCGAAAATTGCAGGTCGGTTGAAGAAATAGAAAACAAAAAAGAAGAACTCGGTCTTGTCGACACGGGTTGGATTGATAAAGCAAACGGTATTTACAGGCTTGATTTAAGGCAGTTTTTATCAAATTTTTTTGTTTTCCGCTTTCCTTTTTCGAAGTTTGTGCAATACACTAAAAATAATAATGATGATACCGGCTACAGAGCTGTACTTAAAGAAGATGAAGGCATAGTGGAATTTGAGGTAAGAGATTTCCGATTTAAATGTTTTATGGAAAACGGACAGCCGATTTATATGCAAATTGAACAGCGGAAAAATTATGAATAAAACGCAGTTGGAAAATTTGATTGAAAGAATGAACACTCCGTTTGAACCCGAAATCAAGGTTAGTCGGGAGATGGAATCTTGGAAAGCAAGGCGTGAAGCGGAAAAATTAAGCGATACTGCATTATTGCCTGTATTGGAACAGATTATCGACGAGCACCGCGGCGAAAGCGACGGGGAACGTGAATTGCGTAGAGCCGCACGGTTTATATATGCTAAAATATTAAATAATAATTTTGACGAAAAGGGTTTTTTGTTTTTATTAAACGAACTTTTTACCGAAACCGATTATTGGACTATCGAAAGTATATTAACAAACATTTGGTTTTTGAATATTCAGCAAGATACAAAACTATCGCAGCTTTTGAACTTTGCAGAAAATGCGAACCGCGAAAATTTGCGAATGATTCTCAATATTTTAAGCGAATATAAGAACAAAGGAAACAAAGATGCGATTTCCGCTTATCCCGAATTATACAAAAAAGTTCTCGGCAAGTCCGTACCGCTGAAACAAGCCGTAATAGATATTTTACAAAGTCACGGCATTAAATCTAAGGCGGATTTGGATAAACAAACAGATGAAGATGGCGCGGCTTTGTACGAAGATTTGAAAGCCGGCGTATTGGAAGAATATAATATTACTTATAAAAAGTTGGTTTCTTTGTTAAATAAATTGGTCAAATAAGGAGCGTAAAATGGAAACATATGAAATAACGCTTGACGGTAAACAGTATGACCTGTTAAAAAGTATGCTTGATTGCGGCAGAAAGGCGGACTTAATAAGAAAAATACCAATCAACGGAAAAGAGTTGTTTTATGATATGATTCACGAAATATATTCACCTGTAACAGACGGATGGAGTACGCGTGAAATCGTGTTGAACGAATCTGCCGATGCGCTAAACCTGTTACGATTTATGACAAAACAGATATTTCCGAACGATGAATACTATTTTGTGCGACAAATAGGAAGAAAATGGGCGAATTTTAGTTTTGAAAAAGATTGCACACTTATAATATATAAAAACTGAACAAGTCTTAAAAATTTCATTATCTAAAAACACTCGAATAAAATTCGAGTGTTTTTTCATAATCTGAAAGCGTATCAATAAAATATTTGTTTTTTCATTTCCCTATGGAAGTGCGCTTTTTCGCCGCCGCCTTTTTTCTTTGTTACTATCTGATATTCTTTTTTCTCTGAATCTGTCTTGACAGAGTGAATATCTCTATGCCGATACCGATTGCCGAGAACAGGAACACCAAACCGAAGTCGAGCCAGAACATTCTCGAGAATTCCGCAGACTCGCTCATAAGCAATCCGAATGCTTCGAATACGCCCATTTCCAAGCCCTCGCTGTTTATCGCTATGCCCGTCGCAATCAGATATACGACCACAACCGACAATAACATAAACACAAGCGACGTAACGGAAACTATTACAATCATCATCTTGTTAGGCTTGCCGCCCAGCTTCTGATATAGGAACGCTCCCAAAAGCACCGCAACAACCGCCGATATTGCCGACACGAAACCGATAAAATACAATATCGCCGTCAATATGCCGCCCACAAGACCGCCCAAAGCCGCGCCGATAAAACCTTTTACATAGTTATTCGGAGCTTCTTCGAAAGCCTTGTTGTCCGCCGTTATTATGGCGTTGATTTTGTCCACGCAGCCGACGTCCATCGTTATCATATAACCGTCGACGTCGCAACGTCGCGTTTCGGGTTTTCCCGCAGGCGCGGGCTTGACCTCTTCCGCCCCCTCGGAAACAAGAGTCTGCTCGCTCGAAGGCTGTTCTTCGGCAGGGAATTCGCCGCCGATTTGCGTTGCGCATACGGGACAATAGTTTTTATTCAAACCGCCGTTTGCCTCAATAGTCTTGAAAAACAGGTCCAAATATTCAGGCAACTTTTTAATCAACGAATTAAGCGTCCAACCGTTGAGTCCGATAAACACGCCGTACGGCGTAAATTGGAAACGCAAGAAACCTATCTTCGAAGCATTAAATTCACTGCCCATCCTATTCTTCTGTTCGTCCGTCGCATAAAAGGAAATATGCATACGAAAGGGAGAAGAAGTATCTCGGTTATTGACTATAACATTAGTTTCATATCCGCGCAAAAAACCGTAAGCTTTGTCGCCCGTCACAGTCAAACCCTGTTCTGCAAGGAACTTTTCGATATTCTTATTCATTAGTCCTCCTTTATAGTTTGTTTTTATATTTTTGTTCCTTGTAAAGAGTATAACACATCCCCCCCCCCGCGATGTCAAGCAATAATGCGAAGATTTTTCTTGCCTTTTCCCCGACATTATGTTATAATTGTGCCTATGAAAGAAAAATCTTCCGGAATGATTTTGAAGCTTATTGCCGCAGCCGTATTTATAGGCGGTATCGGAGGGGGCGGCTTTCTTGCGTACTCCGGCGTGAGCGGAGATACCGAAAATTGGCAACAATTTGCAATCGGATTGTGTATCGTCATTTGCTCCGTGTTCGTTGTGGCGTGCATCGTACCGTGGATAGCGCATTTGGACGGACGCGCGGATTGGGAGGCGGAAGAAGGCAAAACGACTGTTTTGACAAGCATAAAGACAGGCTTGCTCTTCTCCTTTCTCGCGGCTTTATTGATATTTATTTTTATCGGCATAGTTTTTTGGCTGTCTCGCGGCATTTGGCAGCTCGGAGCAGCGGCGGCTGCCGCGCTGTTTGTTTTGATTGTAACGGCAATCGAAATGTCTATACGGTTTCAGACAAGGCACAGCCGAAAAGTGCTTAAAAGCAAAAATGCCGAGGAACGTATCGGAAAAATAACAAGCGTCCGCGGTCAATTCCCCATATTGTTTTTCGGCAGAAAAAACTTTTTTGTAAAAGTCTATGTCGTGGAAACGGACGGTGCGAAATCGGAAGCTTTTTTGCGCGCGTCAAACAAACTCGCAAAACGCCTTTGCACGGGAGCGGAAGTTAAGGTGAAAATAAATCCCGAACATCCCCGTTACTGCGCCATATGCCAAGCAGCTTTATCGGAAGATATTTAAACCGTCGAAAGACAGGGGTCTATTTTCAAATGTAAATCATTTGAATACAAAGGCATTTGAGCATACTTATGAGAAAAGAGGCACTATACTAAACTAAAACGGCAAATAAAAAAACCATAAACTATTCTCGCAAAAGGAGTTCGTTTTAGGTTTGGATTGATGTGTGAGAATGCGTGCCGAAAGAACCGATTGAAAGGTAGAACCACGGGACTCCCGAACCGCAAAAAAAGTAGTCGCTCTGTACAAAGAAAATGACTGACAAGATAGTTAGTCTTATCAGCCGTACGGCGCTAAATTGAAATTTGGATTATTTAATACTGTGGAAGAAGTATTATCGAAAGACGAATTTACGCCACAGAACCGAGCCTTGTAAACCTATCAGGTGCGATTTTTTAGCCACTCTTTTTTCAATATTGCATATTGATAAGTGTTTTCATATTTCGGCGTTCCGTCTGAATTATTAACGAATGAAACAAATTCCATAAAAAGACCTTCTCGTCGCATACCGAGTTTTTCGCACAGTTTTTGACAAGGTGTATTGTAATCTTCCGTATAAATATATATTCTGCGAACCGAATTTTCATTAAATAGAAAATCAAAAAAAGCCGCAACCGCTTCATAAGCGTAACCTTGCTTTTGAAATTTAGCATTGAGCATCCAACAAGGGCTGATAGTATCTTTTTCGCGCTCGTCGGTACAAGCAAAAATTTCACCTATTGCTTTTCCCGTATCTTTTAGGCAAATGGCAAGATAAATTTCCGACTTCACATTGTCAATACGTTCTCTAATGACATTTTCTGCTTCTTGCATACTATGAATTTTCATATCCTGAAAACAATTTATTGTAGGTTCAGCCAAATATTCATACAAATCGGCAGCGTCATCTAAATTGAAACGGCGTAAAACTAATCTTGATGTTTCGATTGTTTTTTTCATGGTTATTTCCTTAATTATAATTCTCCGCTAAATTACTGTTTATCGTACAATTATTATAGCAAAAACAAAATTTTTAATCCAGCAAACCGTAAGACACTCCGAGACCTTCTTTCAAATAACAAAAAATGACCGATAAGATAGCGGTTCTTATCAGTCATTATTTGGTGGAGCGATAGTAACCTAAAACGAATATTATTCTTCGTTATTTTCATTGTTGCTTCTATTTTGCGCTTGCATAGTCATCATTTTACATATTTGCAACTGCATATTTTGAAAATTTTGCTGATTTTTTAGGTTGTCTACCATTCCTTGCGGCATATAACAAGACTGTATTTCATCCCAAGTTAATTTATCTTTGTATCCTAAATTATTAGCAATTTCTTCGATCAATTTATACCGAGCAATTTCCATATCTTTCAGTTGTTGTTCGCTCGGGTCTTTTACTTTGCATAAGTCGAAAAATCTATGCCAAGCATTTTTTACATTTACACTATCCGCAAACACAATATCAATAATATTCATAGAGTGTACCGATTGTGCCGTCCAGCCATAAATTCTACTTACCATTAGATCAAGAAGTATACGCATCTTATCTTCTCGTTTCTTTGCTTTAATTTGTAAACAGTGTGTAATCAATACCGATAATAAGGCGGCAATTAAAGCATTAACTATTCCTATGACCGTTAATATGATTTCTGTTTTTGTCATTTACAACTCCTAAAAAATTCTATTTTTTGAAAACAAATAAGTATTCGTGAGCAAGTAAAAGAAAATTAAACTTTATGCTGTTTGTTTTCCAATAACCTGTTGCTTTGCAGTTGTGCTGTTCTTTGATAATAATTTCTTTTGCCTTAAAACCTGCCAATTCAAATATACGCATAGTTTCAAAAGCAAGCGGTTGCACCATACCCTTATGTCGAGTATCGCCCATAAGGATAGCGCAAAATTTGTCTTTTTTCAAAACACGATAACACTCATCGGCGACTTTGCCTATCTCAAACAAAAAGTCTTTCATAGATAAACGCGATAAATCGCCGTCAATATTTTCACTGTAATGAATTATATCGGCATACGGTGGGTGCGTGCATATTAAGTCAATCGAATTATCGAGCAAATCCAATTTTCGCGCGTCGCCGTTTATTAGCGTAGTTGTGGCTTGTGTTTCAAAATCAAAATCGCACTTTGTCTTTGTGATATCAATAGCCGACGTGTTTATATCTACACCGATAAAACTACGGTGTGTCAGTTTCGCTTCGACCGCCGTTGTGCCGCCGCCGACAAACTGATCTAAAACAGTATCGCCCTCTTTGGAATAACGCAGTATTATATTACGCGGAATATACGGCGACCAATTACCGCGATATTTTGCGTCGTGTGTTGCCCATTTGCCGCGATCGGGGAACGCCCAAACCGTGTTTGTTTCAAGTTCAAAATTCTCGGGTTGTAATGGAATTTGTTTCGGCATCTCAATCAAACAACCTTTCGATTATGCCGTTTTCCAAATCGGCGATACAATACATATTATCTAAAACGTCAAAGGTTTCTTCCAAATTGTGACGCGCCGATTTCCATCCGTCGTAGCCGTCGGTAAACCATACAAAAGCAAAACCGTCGATTTGTTTTGCTTCTAACGCAATTGTCTTATAACTGCGTGCTGTTTCATTCAATTTTGAGCCGCCACTTGTATAAAAATTCGTTTCAATGCCGTAAATAGTTTTACCTTTTTTAACAACAAAATCAAAACGTTTTTCGGCTTTTCCTTGATTGGAAATGCCCGACAAATCAATATTCCATTTTCTTTCGATTGCGGACAGTTTCATTTCCTTAAAATATGTGTCGCCTTTGACAAGCCCCGCTTTTATAAGATAATCTTCCACAAGATTTTCCATTAAATGACCGCCGCGATTTTTGCGCCCGTTGCTGTCTAAACCTACTTCTACACCCGTAACATAATCAACAAGGTTATTGATAACGTGATTTGCAATTAAATCAAACAAACCCGTCTTTTGCATAAATATTATGTATTCTTTCGTAGTGTAGTTAGGTTTATTAAAGTTAAAAAGATATTCGCCGTCTCCGTCGATAGCATAAATTTCACGACCCCGAACGGCAAGTAAAATGGGAATACATTTCAATACTTGCGGATAATCGTTGATAAGCTTGTCAAAATCGCACTCTATATTTTTCGATCCTATCAGCGAGTTAAGTATATTCAATTCGACTTTTATGTTTTCGATATTGCCGTAAACTTTTTCAAAATCGACATAATAACCGTAATCGCAAATGCTCGACTTGAATGTTTTAAGCCATTCGTTAAAGATTCTTTTCATCACAGGTTTCCTCACACAAATCTACTATAATTTTGTTATTGACTATTTTCCATTTTGCTGTTTTGCTAACAAATATACCTTCATTAGTCAGCAGTCCGAAAGTTTTATATAATTCTGTTACGCCGCCGAAATAACGTCCCGATTTATCCATTTTTAATTGACTCTCTTTCCCGTTAAATACCACCGAATACAGTTCTTTGACTTCTGTTAATTGTTCCTTTATAATTCGGGGAAGCACTAATATTTTAGCACGAATATCGTTTTTAGTAATTTCTCTTTCTACAAGATAGTCAGTTTGTCGTTCTGTTATTGTACCAACTACTTGATTGTTTTGCGTAAGCATTACAATATCTTTTGGCGAGAAAACAGGCTTGAAATTAAATCCAACTTTATGCTCTATACAGTATTGCAAAAGTTGTTTTCCGTCAATAGTAATAACAGGCATATTTGGATTGTCGTTTGCTTCTTCTAACGCTTTTTCCGTGAATGTCGATGTGGTTATAAAAACATTAACATAATTGCTATTTAGAATATTGCCGTTTCTATCTCGTTTTGTTGTGCCTTTTAAGTCGCGTATTTCTTTGGCTTGTATTTTATTTGATCGTGCATATCTTTTTGCTTGCACATAATAATTTATTGTATCAATACCATTGTTGTCAAATCCGCGTTTTATGCAAGTTAAATCTATGCCTTTATCGCCAACATATTGAGTAGTAACCACTTCTTCAAAGCCGAGAGTAGTCAAAAAAGAATTCAAAAACAGTTCAAACTCCCGTCCGGTTGGAAAACAAGCATAAAGCTCATCTATGTATTTGTTGGTTTCTTCGTTAGTTAATTCAATGATTGCCATATTCTTTCCTTAATTGCATATAAGCAATTCGTTTATTTTTCCGCGACTATCGGCTTTACTGTTAATCATACGCGTTGCCGATACACGCTTAATTTGATATGTTTTATAGAGTTCGTCGAAAAATGTATCGTCGAGATTGATGTTTTGCGGATCGGAATTACTTAAAACTATTTTCGCGCCGCTTGTATTTATTTCATCTATGAATTTCGCAAGTCGTATTTGCTCGTTATCGTCAAATGTATCGGAATTATACGACGTAAATGCCGATGTCTCCGAAAGAGGACGATACGGTGGATCAAAATAAACAAAAGTGTATTTATCTATAAACTGTCTTGAAAGTGAATAATCGCCGCAAACAATCGTCACATTTTGCAAAACTTTATTGATATTGCGCAAATTTTCTTCGTCGCATATCATAGGGTTTTTATATGCACCCATAGGCACGTTAAATTGTCCTTTGCGGTTTACGCGATAAAGACCGTTAAAGCAAGTTTTATTCAAAAAGATAAAATATGCCGCTTTTTCTATTGTCGTATTTACGCATAATTGCGTATCATTGAATTTTTCGCGTATAGAATAATAGTAAAATTTCCTACCGTTTTCATCCATAGGGCAAAACAGCAGTTGCATTTCTTGCAATTTTTCTATTAAACTATCAACATTGCTTTTGATAACTTGATATGCATTTATAAGTTCGGCATTTATATCGCCTATATATATTTGCTCAAAATCGTATTTTGAAAGAATATTGAAAAACAATGCGCCGCCGCCGACCATCGGCTCGCAATATTTTGTCAATGCTTTTTCGCCGTCAATCGGCAACATCTTTTCAAGTTCGTTTATTAGTTGACTTTTACCGCCTACCCATTTTACAAACGGCTTTAATGATATGGCGTGTTCTTTCTCATAGCGCACAGTACGTTTATCAATAGGCTTTTCGGCGGTGCTTGGAATGATCCACATATTACCGACCATCATTGCACCGTCAATTCTATGCTCGCTACATAAAACCGAAACACGCCTTTGCGATATATTCCATTTTTCCGCTGCTTCTTTTGCCGATATAAAACTTAACATATTTACACCTCGAAAGTTTTGCATATATTATATTCTAAAACGCGAATAAAAGCAAGCATTTTCTTGTCAAAAACTAAAATGGCACTATGGCGGGTGCTTGATATAACAAGCGGCTCGCTGACGCTCACCGTCAAGCACCCGCCGCAAACCGACACAACCGAAAAGAGAAAACCGAAAGCAACCGCTAAAAAGCAAGGGCAGCAACAAAATTGGGGCGCACGCGCAAGCGCCACTATGCCCTTATGTCATTACAAGCCGAGAAATCCGGATAGATAAGAAGTACGTTAGAGTAGATAAAATGCGAATAAAACTTTCTCCGCTCGCTACGGTCGAAATGATAAGATATAAAAAGAAAAACCTAAAACCGATTCCATAAATCAAGGAGTTCGTTTTAGGTGATAGAAGAAGATAAAACAAATACGCACACCAAGATAAAGTGTGCGTATACGTCTCATCTGGTGGGCAATAAGGGATTCGAACCCCTGACTTCTTCCATGTGAAGGAAGCACTCTCCCGCTGAGTTAATTGCCCATACTTTAATTATTATATATTCAATGCGAAAAAAATGCAAGCGATTTGCCGTCCGTTTATAAAAACCGAGAAATTTTTATTCGCGGACAATTCGTCCGATATTTCGACACCGCTTTAACTGCCAGCAACTTGACATATTTTTTTTGCGGTTATATAATAAACACAATTAAAGGAGGATTTCGAAAATGAAATTCAAAGACGGTTTTTATGCCGACGTGCGCCGCGAAATTCGGTTTGCGTCCAACGTTCAGTATGTCGGCAACGACTTGACGGAGTGTAAAGATACCGTCATAGACAAAGCATTCATAAGAGTCTACGACGGCAAAATGTGGTATTATTGCTCCACCGACAATCCAGAAAACGTTCAAGCGGAATTGGATACGCTTTACGAATGCGCAACGCCGAATCCCGATATTTTGAACGACCCCGTCGTAAAAAAATTCGAGGTAAATCGCGATAAACTTTTGAAATACGAAAATAACAGCGTGGCAGACATTCCGCTGGAAAAGAAGCGGGACTTCATAGAAAAACGCAAAAAGTTTGTAGAGGACGACGAATATCTGAAAGTGGCGTCTGCGGTCTACGGAGACCGCCGCAGCGTTTACGAATTTTGCTCTTCTCTGGGTGCGGACATTACTTACGATATTCAATACGTTACGGCAATCATACAAGTTTCCTTGGCATTCGGCAAAGAAACATTCGACAACCATATCATTAAATCCGCCGATTGCTTCAACGACCTCAAAATCACGAAAGCCGAACTTACCGACTTTATGTACGAGTCCGATAAATTCCTTTTAACGGCACGTTCGGTGGAACCGGGCAATTATCCCGTCGTGCTTGCCCCTCCCGTGGCAGGCGTATTCGCGCACGAATCTTTCGGGCATAAATCAGAAGCCGACTTTATGCTCGGCGACGAAACTATGAAAAAAGAGTGGGCGCTGGGCAAGAAAGTCGCAACGGATGTTCTCTCCATATACGACACCGGAGATATAGCAGGTGCGGGATATGTCCCCTACGACGACGAAGGAACAAAAACCAAAAAGACCTATCTGATAAAAGACGGCATTCTCACAGGCAGACTGCACAGCGCAAAGACTGCTGCCGATATCGGAGAAGAACTCACGGGAAATGCCAGAGCAATCAATTGCGATTTCGAACCGATTGTGCGAATGACGACAACACTTATAGAGGGCAAGGGCGATAATTCGTTCAAAGACCTCGTCAAGCAAATACGGTACGGATATTTCATCAAGACCTGCAAACACGGTTCGGGACTGTCCCGATTCACAATCGCGCCCAATATCGCATACCGCATAGAAAACGGCAAAATAACCTGTCCCGTCAAGATAGCGGTCATCAGCGGCGACGTGTTCGAAACATTGGGAAAAATAGACGGCGTTTCGAAAGCCGAAGATATGCAAATCATCGGCGGAAATTGCGGCAAAATGGAACAATACCCTCTTAAAGTCAGTCTCGGCGGCGCATATATAAGTGTGAGCGAAATGAACGTTCAATAAGGAGAAGGCAAAAATGGAAACCGAAAAAATAGTAACCAAAAGAGAAGGCTACGGCGTCAATATAAGCGCGGGCAAGCCCGATTCTCTGCGCAAGGTCGTAACCACTTTCACGACGGTCAGAGCCTATGACGGGCAGCATATAGGCGTTGCGGGGCAAATAGGCAAAGCCGACGACAGCGAGCTTTACAAGAAAGCGGAAGCGGCATTGAGTCGCGGCGTCCCCTATCCCTGTTCTCTTTCCTCGGACAAAAAACAAGTCGACAACATTAAAAAAATCATCCCTGCGGAAGATATAGTCAAAGCCTCTTCCTCTCTTCTTTCACGCATAGAACAAGCCGCGCCCCGCTTTACGGCGTCGAATAAAATCGAGCTCGAATACGTCGAAAAAGAGTATACCAACTCGAAAGGGTCTCATTTGAAATATGCAGGCAACAATCTCGAAGTTACGCTAGTGTTCAAAGACAAGAAATCCGCCAACATACACGACTTCTATTATCAGCACAGGGGTTACAATTACAACGAAGATACAATCGTATCCGACTGCAAAATGCTTGCGGACGCATTCCTGAACGAAGTTGCCGAACCCGAAAAGAAGTTGCCAATTGCCATAGACAGCGGAATGGTCTTTGCAAGAGTCATAAGCGACCTTATTCCCGAAGTGTACTGCAACGGCGCGGGCAAATTTGCGGGAAAAATAGGACAAAAGCTTTTTTCCGACAGGTTTACTCTTTCCGTAGACAGAAAGCTTGCCAACAAAGATATCAATGTTCCCTTCTTCGATGCGGAAGGCACTCCCGACAACGGCTTCAAACTCGTGGACGGAGGCATACTCCGCGGACTGCTTTCCAATAAACGCAGCGCGGGTATGTTCAATCTTCCTCTTTCCGCAAGTGCGTCCAGCGACTCTTTCGACTCCGTGCCAACCTACGGATTGGAAGGTTTGCATATCGGAGATACGGCGGATAAGGTGACGGATATTGCCGACAGCTTTATATACGTTGCCATAACTTCGGGCGGCGACGTCTCTCCCGACGGCACTGTGGGTATGCCCTGCCAACTCTGCTTCCTCGTGGAAAACGGCAAAATAGTCGGCAGATTGCCTCACAGAAATCTGACGGCAAATCTGTTCGGTTTATACGGCGAAAGATATTTGGGTTCTGCAAAAAACAACCTTTTCAAAAGCAATTGCGGTTCGTTGGACATATTCGGTTAAGTTATAATTCATAAAAAAAGCGGTCTTGCATATACAAGACCGCTTTTTACGTTTCGTTTAATTTTGCCCGCAAAACTCCGTCAAATAATTAACGGTTTCCTCATATCGCACTTTGAGTTCGTCGAAAAGAGGAGCTATCGCATCGAAGTCGCCCGCACGGTATCGCTCGACAATCTTCGAAGACAGCTCGTGTATTTTCAAGAAATCGAAATTGCCGCTCAATCCTTTGAGAGTATGCGCGGCGCGGAACGTTCCTTCCCAATCGCTTTTCGCCACCGCTTCAGTCAGTTGTACAAAAGTACCGTCGGCAAGAAACTTCTTTACAAACTTGCCGAGCATAGCTTCGCTTCCTCCGAAACGTTGTAATACGTTCGTGGGGTCTACTCCGATTTTGTCATAAAACTCGCGTAACGTCATAACTTTTTCTCCTTATTTTTTTACCTTTTTGTTCGCATTTTTCTCGGCTTTCTCCACAATGGTTTCCAATTTACCCAAAGCGCGGCAACTGCCGATTTTAACCTTAAAGCCTTCTTTTTCCAAAGTTTCCGTCGTCCTGTTCAAAGCCTCTTCGAAACGCTCTTCCCCGACGTTTTTCATAATAAGCAGAAATTCGGAGCCGTTTTTCCGTATAAGCGCATCCACGCCTCTCACGCAGGAATATATTGTTTCCGCGACTTTGCTTGCGCTCTTTTCCGAATCGCCGTCCGCAGCGTCGGTTTTGACTGCGGCAACGCTGTAAAAATCGGTCAAATCTTTCAACTGCTCTTCGTAGAAATTGTTATTATAAGCATTTGTGGCAACGTCGACATAACGCTTTCCTCCGAGTCTGTCTATCATAGCGATTATTTCGGAGGTGCCGCAGATTGCCGAAAGCGTTTGGGTATTCAAAGGTTCGACCACTTCCAATACATACGGCTTGCCGGCGCATTCGACATACAGCGCCGTCGATTGATATAACTCTCCGCCTCTGAAAGCCAAATCGCAAGCGCGGCTTTTCGTCATTAGCGCGCGTTCCGCAACGCTGTTTCTGCCGGCGCCGCAATACTCTTCTTCGCCGGCCTTTTTGTCGAATTCTCCGTTTATGTCCGCGACGTACTTCGTCATTGTCGTTGCGTCGAGTATGCGCAAGCTGTCGTGAACTTTGCGCGCCTCTTTCAATAGTGCCGTCAAATCTTTTTTGGACGACAGTTTGACAGAAAGTTCGTCGCTCTTGCTCGGCTCGTCAATCACGGTCACCGTCGGGAATTCTTCCGTCACGGAAGCGTCGTAATGGCGTATACCCTGTTTGCCGCCGCGTTTCGCCTCGTACATAGCGCGGTCCGCATTATTGTAAAGGGACTCGTAATCGCGAACGCCGTCCGTCGTCTGCGCCGCGCCTATGCTTACCGACAACGGCAAATTTCTGAACGGCTCTATGAGACTGTCGAAAATACGCTTTATAGTTGCATCCTGCGACTTGTGACTTTCGAAGAAAGCTATGAATTCGTCGCCGCCCACACGTGCTATGATGTCGTCCTTACGCAATGCCGCACGTAGTTTGTCGGAAATATGGCGCAATACGTCGTTTCCGAAATTATGCCCGTATGTATCGTTTATCGTCTTAAAGTAGTCGAGGTCGAGATAGAGCATCACATATTCGCGGTTCGGATTCTCTATAAGTCTGCGCGTTATGAGTTCCCGTGCAGTAGCATTGTTGTAAAGCAACGTCAACGGGTCGTGAGTCGCCTTGTGTTGCAACTCGTTTATCACCGTTTTCTCGCTGTTTATATCTATGATTTTACCTATAACGCCCGTCCTGACAAGCGGCTCGCCCGAAAACAACGCTCTGCCCGACACCCGCGTCCAACGCTGTTCTCCTCCGAGAGGCAACGGCATTTCTATACTGAACGCATAATTTTCCGGCGTCGTCTTTTGCACTATTTCCACAAACGCTTTCAGCTTATCCTCTCCGAACACATTTCTGACTTTGGCGTCGGTTCGGGGATTCATAGTTATTTCTTCCAACCCCAGCTTTCTCTCTCCGAAATCGGATATCATAAGCATCGGCGGCTCGCTGACGTATTCGAACTGAATTTCGTGAGAAAGCTCGGCGAAGAATCTCGTCTTTATTCTTTCGTTTTCCAAAAGAGTCAGCGTTCTCGCGGAAGTGGAAAGTTCGTCTTTTTGCAACATTTCGTCGGCGACCCTGCGCATATCGTCAAACGTTTCTCTGCCCGGCGAGCTTATCTGCAACTCCGCGACAAGTTTGTCTTTAACGTCGTCCAAGCACTCCAAAAGCAACGGATTGAACAATCCGCATTCGCCGTTCAGAATCATCTGCAACGCCTTATCGTGACTGAACGGCGGCTTGTAAACGCGCGTGCTCGTGAGGGCGTCGTACACGTCGGCAAGCGAAACTATCTGCGCGGAAATGGGTATTTCCTCACCTTTCAGACCGTCAGGATAGCCTCTGCCGTCATAGCGTTCGTGGTGGTGACGGCAAATTTCATAGGCGTATTTGACCAACTTCTCGTCCTTTATGAAATCCAAATCGTTAAACATAGACGCGCCTATTTCGGAGTGCGTCTTCATAATCTCGTATTCTTCCGGCGTAAATTTTCCCGGCTTGTTCAGAATATGGTCGGGTATACCGATTTTTCCGATGTCGTGCAAAGCAGACGCCGTGCTTATGAGCGAAATGTCCGCTTGCGTCAAACCGTATTTATCCGTTTTCAACGCCAAACTTTTCAAAAGCAGTTCGGAAATTGTCCTTATGTGCAAGACGTGCATACCGCTTTCGCCGTTTCGGAATTCGACGATATGACTCAAAATCGTTATCATAAGGTTACTCATTTTTTCGCGTTCGAAAATCTGGTCGGTAACCATTCCCACAAGCTTTTTCCGCTTGCTCGACAACATAAGCGTGTTCATAACGCGTCTGCGTACAATCCATACGTCAAAAGGCCGATTTATAAAATCGGTGACGCCGAGTTCGTAAGCGCGCTCTATACAGGACGGAGAAGTCTCCGAAGAAATCATTATGACGGGAATATCTTTTATCCAGTTGTTGCGGTTCATAACGGCAAGCACTTCGAAGCCGTCCATTTTCGGCATAACGATATCGAGCAGCACGAGGTCTATCCCGCTGCCTTCCTGCTGCAACGTAGCCACGGCTTGCGTGCCGTCTTCCGCCTCTAAAATCGTGAACTCGTTGCCCAACATATCGGCAAGCAGAGAACGATTGATTTCAGAGTCGTCTACGATTAAAATCGTCTGTTTTCTCTTTTTGTCGGTTTTCTTCATATAGAGTCCTTATTCGTGATTAATCTTGCTTTTTGACAATGAACTTTGCCAAAGTCGATTTGACAAGGTCTATGTCTATCGGTTTCGCGACGTGTGCGTTCATACCGCAAGCCAAGCAATGCTTTATGTCTTCGTCAAACGCGTCCGCCGTCATTGCGATAATCGGGATATTATTGTCGGCACGGTCAAGTTTTCTGATTTCCACCGCCGCTTCGTATCCTGTCATAATCGGCATACGTATATCCATCAAAATCGCGTCGTATTCGCCGATTTTGGATTTGGAGAACATATCCACGCAAATCTGTCCGTTTTCGGCGCGCTCCACTTTAAAGCCGTCCGCCATAAGCAATGTGTCCGCGATTTCCCAGTTGAGGTCATTGTCCTCGGCGAGCAAAATATTCGCCCCCTTAATCGCCTCCACTGCCGCATCTTCGGCTTTTTCTTCGCCGTCGATAAATTTTTTGAGACCGTAGTAGAGCGTGGACTTGAACAGAGGCTTGCTTATGAATCCGCTGATTCCCGCCGCCCTCGCGTCTTTTTCTATTTCACCCCAATCATACGCCGAAATCAATAATATTGGTATATCTTCGCCGAGAGCCGCGTGCAGCCTACGCGCCGTCTCTATGCCGTCGATTCCGGGCAGCTTCCAATCCATAAGTACTATATTGTAGTCGCAACCTTTTTTATGCCTTTCCACCGCCATATCCACGGCTTCCTCGCCCGTTTGCGTCCATTCGGCTTTCACTCCGATTTCTTTGAGCGCCGCCGTCGTGGTTTCGCAAAGCTGACTGTCGTCGTCCACCACCAACATATTCCAATCGGGAAGTATCATTTCCTCTTCCATTTCTTCCGCCTTTTCGAGGTCGACGGTTATATGGAATTCGGTGCCTTTGCCAGGTTCGCTTTGAAGTTCAATCGTGCCCTTCATTGCGTCTACTATGTACTTCGTAATCGACATTCCGAGTCCTGCACCTTCCGTTTTGTGTACGCGCATATTGTCTTCACGGACAAACGATTCGAATATCTTCTTTTGGAATTCGGGCGTCATACCGATTCCCGTATCTCTCACGCGCACGTGTATGCGAACGAAATTCTCGCTTATCGGCGAAACCTCTTGACTCAACGACAACGCGATTTCACCACTGTCGGGTGTAAATTTTATCGCATTGGACAACAGATTCAAAAGCACCTGGTTCAAGCGCACGCTGTCGCAGTATACTTTTTCGGAAATCACATTGTCCACGTTTATGGCAAACTTCTGATTCTTTGTTTTGACTTGGGGCTGCACGATGGTGGCAATGCTGTCCAAAACTTCCCGCAACGACACTTGTTCCAGATTCAGTGTCATTTTTCCGCTCTCGATTTTCGACATATCCAAAACGTCGTTTATGAGTCCCAAAAGGTGTTTGCTGGAAAGAGTAATCTTTTTGAGACAGTTCTGCACCTGCTCTTTGTCGTCGATATTGCTTGTGGCAATGGCAGTCATACCGACAATAGCATTCATAGGCGTTCTGATATCGTGACTCATACTCGACAAGAATTCGCTTTTTGCTTTATTTGCGTGTTCCGCCTGATAGCGCGCTTCTTTGAGCTGTTTTGCCGTGTAGTTATTGTAAAGCATATACATAGCAAACAGCGTGACAAGCAGCACTATTATAGATGCCGACACGCCTATCGCCATCCAACTCCAACTTCCGCTCAAATCGCGTACGAGCGCACCGAGTTTGTCGGAGTCCATAATGGTGACGAGATACCACTCCGAATATGTAAGCCGACAGCAATGTATACGGGTATAGGAATTGTCGTCGATATTGATTATGTCGGAAAAATGCTCCCCATTTATCATAGCCGCATTTAGCTCTCTGACAATTCTTTCTCCGTCTTTTTTGTCCACGCTGGAATCACGCAAAGCGTCGTAATAGTTGTTACCCATTTCGCCGGGGGCACCGCCTACGCCGAATCCGCTCTCTATGACGTACGTGCCGTTATTTCTGATTATGTGCGAATAGACTGCTCTCTCGTCGGCATCGGCACCTTCCACATTCTCGTCGAGTTTCAACATATCAGCTATGTAAGAAACGGGAACGCCCGCGACCAGAGCCGCGCATTTTTTGCCGTTTTGCAAAGCATAGTCAATGGGATACACGCTGCCCTCGCTGTGCTGACCGACCACGCCTTTTCCGACCACCGCCATAAGTATCAGCGGATTTCCGTCCGAATCTTTCCCCACACAGATTTTGTTTTCGCTTTCGATTTTTTGACCGTTTGAATCGATACCCAAAATCGAATTCTTAAACGGTTCGGGGTCGTCCACCGTAATTTTTTTATTGCTTAAATCGGTTTCGTCTTTATACTTGATTATTTCGAAATCGCCTTTGCCCCCGTCATCGTAATAAAATGCCAGATACTCGAAATCACGACCGTCGGCCTGTAATTTAAGGGCCTCGTTCGCATTCTCGTTTACACTGTCGTCTTCGTTTTTAGGCGAGACGGAACGCGCAAGTCCGCACACCTGTTCCAAGCGAATGCCGATAGCCGTTTCGAAACGCTTTGCCTCGTGGTCGCCCATACTGTTCATATAAAGTTCGCCGATGTCGTTTACGGTTTCGGTACTGCGAGACGTCATATGTACACCCATATACACGAAAAGCCCCGCACATATTAAAAATACCGCCGCAGTTGCCACTATAAGCAACCGTTTGAAAAACGTCAATGTATGCTTTTCTTTCTTTTTTTCGATATTTGCAACTTTGTTTTCAGAGTTCATTGTAACCGGCTCCCGAGCTTTTGTTATGATTGCTTTACTCGCATCGTTTCTATATCACATTATAGCATTTGACGTTATTAAAGTCAATATTTAAAAGGCGGGTTTTGATTTTTGACCGTGTGTTTTTCCTTTAAAATCCGAATTTTTGAGGCAAGTTCTCTGCCCGGCAACTCTTTCAAACGATACGACCAATTCTCTTTGCCCACAAGCCCCGGAGTGTTTATTCGTGCCGCGCTTGTTTCGTTCAAAAAATCGTACAGGGGTATCACCACATATTTCGCCCGCGACGCATACAGAACTCGTATCATAGCGCGGGATATTTTCTCAAACGGTCTCTTTTTCAGGCGTTTGCGGCACAACCGCTTTTTTTCAAACGACAGGCTTTCGTACCAGCCTCTTGCCGTATCGTTGTCGTGCGTCCCCGTGTACGCCACGCAATTCGAACCGAAGTTTTTCGGCAAATGCTCGCTGTCCGCATCGTCGCACAGACCGAATTGCAAAACCTTCATATTTTTAAACCCCGTGTCTTCGATAAGCCGTCTCACGCCGTCCGTCACAAAACCGAGGTCCTCGGCTATAAACTCCGATTCCGGGAATTCTTTTTTTGCAATATCGAACAGCTCCCGTCCGCAACCCTTCAACCACTTGCCCTCTTTTGCGTCCGCACGTCCCGCCTCCACTGCGTAAAAACTTTCGAAGCCGCGAAAGTGGTCTAGGCGAATGACGTCGTAAAGCTCCGCCGCCCTTTTGAAACGCTCCGACCACCAACGGTATCCGCTGTTTTTCAAAGCCGTCCATTCGTAAACGGGATTTCCCCAAAGCTGTCCGTCCTCGTTGAAATCGTCGGGCGGACAACCTGCCTCCAAGGTCGGTCGGCTGTCTTTTCCGAGCATAAACAGTTCGCCGTGACTCCACACGTCCGCACTGTCATAGGATACGTATATCGGTATGTCACCGATTATTTTCACGTTCAGCGAGTGCGCATAGTCGAGAAGCTCTCTCCATTGGCGGAAAAACAGATATTGCCCGAAATAAACAAATTCGAGTTTTTCGGCATTCTTCTCGGCAAATTCCTTCAAAGCCTTTTCGTCGCGCAATCGGTACTTTTCGTCGAAATCCACCCAGCATTTTCCGCCGTGAAGCTCTTTCAAAGCGACAAACAGCGCATAATCGCGCAGCCAATTTCCTCTCTCTTCTACAAATTTTTCAAATTCCTTTCCCTTTTCGAACTTGCAAAAAGCCTTTTTCAACAGCGCCGTTCTTTCGTCCTTAAAACGCTCCACTCTGTCCGATTTGCATTCGGCGTAAAAGGCTTCGACATCGGCTCTGTCCAACAAGCCGTCCCGCACAAGCAAATCGAAATCGATATAGCAAATATCGCAGGCAAACGCCGATTCCGACGCATAAGGCGAACCACCGTAATCCGCGGTTTGCAACGGTAAAATCTGCCAAAAGTCTTGTCCCGCCGCCGACAGAAATTCCAAAAATCTCTTTGCACCGTCTCCCGCAGTTCCTATTCCGCCTCGGCCCGCCAAAGAAAACAGCGGCAACAGTATTCCGCACTTGTCCACCGTTTTCCTCCTTTATATGCCCCATATATCGCGGCAATAACCCAAAACCGTGCGGTCGGAAGAAAACCGTCCCGCACTTGCGGTGTTTATAAAACACTTTTCGATAAACTCAACCGTTCCGTAATCGGCATTGACTTTCAGTTTTGCTTGCATATACGGCGCGAAATCTTTAAATAAAAAATAATTGTCGGCTCTGTGCCAGCTTGCCCCGACCAACAAAGAATCGTACAGTTCTTTGAAAATGCCGCTTCCGCCGTCGGAAAAAGTGCCGTCGACAAGCGTGTCGACCGCCGCTTTCAAAATCGGGTCGCTCTCGTAAAACGCTTTCGGGTCGTAATCGCCGCGAATCGCAAAAAGCTCTTCCGCTCTCGCTCCGAAAATATATTCGTTCTCTTCTCCCGCGCTTTCGGCGATTTCTATATTTGCACCGTCATATGTTCCGAGCGTGACCGCGCCGTTAAGCATAAGTTTCATATTTCCCGTACCCGACGCTTCCGTACCCGCCGCCGAAATCTGTTCGGAGACATCTGCCGCCGCCACAATTTTTTCGGCATAAGATACATTGTAATCGGTGACGAACACCACTCTCAACTTATCGTTTACGCTGTCGTCGGAATTTATTTTTTTCGCAATCTCGTTTATATATTTTATTATGCCCTTGGCACGCGTATAAGCCGGTGCGGCTTTCGCGCCGAAAATAAACGCCGTGGGTCGGAAATTTCGAATGCTTCCGTCCTTTATGCCGTTGTATATCGCGACAATGGAAAATGCATTCATAAGTTGTCTTTTATATTCGTGCAATCGCTTTATCTGAACGTCGAAAATGAAATTTTCGGGGATTTCGATTCCTTCGCTATTCTTGATATATTCGGACAAATCCCTCTTGTTTTTTCGTTTTATCCCGTAAAATTTATTCAGCACATTCTCCTGACCGGAAAACTTTTTCAGCTTTTCCAACTCGTTCAAATCGGTTATCCATTTGTCCCCTATAAGTTCCGTGACGAATTGCGACAAACGCGGATTGGCAAGCAATAACCACCTGCGCTGCGTAATGCCGTTCGTCTCGTTGAAAAATTTATCGGGATACAGCGAGTACCATTCTTTCAGAGTGTCCGCCTTTATGATTTCGGTGTGTATATGCGCGACCCCGTTCACTGCTTTGGATACGTAGCAGGCAAGGTTCGCCATATGCACATATCCGTCGCTTATAATCAAACGATTTCCTTCGCTCTCTCCCGTATCGCGCAATTCCGTTTTCAAACGCTCGTTTATTTTCTCCAAAACGGCATACACCTGCGGAATAAGCCCCTTGACCGTTCGCGTCTCCCATTTTTCGAGCGCCTCGCTCATAACTGTGTGATTGGTGTACGCAAAAACCTTTTGAGCCGTCTCGAAAGCCGAATCGAAAGAAAACCCCTCTTTTTCCAGCAGGCGTATGAATTCGGGAATCGCCAGCGTAGGGTGAGTGTCGTTCAACTGCACAACCGCAAACTCTTCCGCCCTTTTCAAATTGCGTCCTTCTCTCTTTGCCCGCGCGATTATGTCCTGCACAGACGCGCTGGTAAAGAAATATTGCTGAATAAGACGCAGCTTTCTTCCCTTTGCCGTGCTGTCGTTGGGATACAGCACCGCGCATATATTTTCCGCGCGCACCGCTTCCGAATATGCCGACGCATATTTCCCTTCGTCGAACTTACGAAAGTCGAACCCGCAAATCGGCTCGCTTTGCCACAGGCGAAGGGTATTCACCGTTTCTCCGCCGAATCCTATAACGGGCGTGTCGTACGGCACGGCATTGACGGCAAAATTTTTGTACTCCACACGCACGCTTTCGCTTTGAACGCGTATCGACCACGGGTCGCCCCATTTCAACCAATCGTCGGCATACTCACGCTGAAAGCCGTCCTCGAACTTCTGTTTGAAAAGTCCGTAACGATAGCGTATGCCGTAGCCGTCGAGATTTTTGCCGAGGGTAGCTGCCGAGTCCAAAAAGCAAGCCGCCAACCTTCCCAAGCCGCCGTTTCCGAGAGCGGCGTCACCGACCTGTTCGAATACGTCTTTGTCGATACCGCAGTTTTGCAAAAGCTCGAACACGCTTTCGTCAATGCCGAGATTTTTAAGATTTGCGTAAATCGCACGCCCCATCAGGAACTCCGCCGACATATAATACGCCGACTTCCGCTCTTTTTTCCGCAGCTTGCAGTCAGCATAGGTTTCGTTTATCTTGCGCATAACCGCAGACGAAACCGCTTCGTACAGCTCTTTCGCGTCAAGCTGTTCGATGGGCTTTCCGCAAGTGCGGGCAACTTGTTTCAAAATATTCTTCTTGATGCTCATACCGAAATTATAACACCGCCGCCGTTTTTTTGCAACTAAAAAATCCGAAACAACTCACTCAAAAATACGTTACGTTTTAAAGAATGCAAAACCGCCGACTCGAAGTTTTTTGAAAATCAAGCAAACTGCGCGTTGTAAAGTTTTTTGTAAAATCCGTCGTCGATTTGCATAAGTTCCTCGTGATTGCCCTGTTCGACGATATCGCCGTCGCGCATAACGAGTATTTTGTCGGCGTCCTTAATCGTGGACAGGCGATGCGCTATGATAAACGACGTGCGTCCCTCCATAAGCCGCGCCATAGCCTTTTGAATTAACAGTTCCGTGCGCGTATCGACCGAGGAAGTCGCCTCGTCCAAAATCAACACTTTCGGGTCGGCAAGCACGGCTCTGGCTATCGTCAGAAGCTGTTTCTGTCCCTGCGAAATATTGTCCGCCTCCTCGTTTATCACGAAGTCGTAACCGCCTTCCAAGGTGCGTATGAAATGGTCGGCACAAGCAATCTTCGCGGCTTTTGTCACTTCCTCGTCCGTGGCATCCAATCTGCCGTAGCGTATGTTTTCTCTAATCGATGCGCTGTAAAGCCAAGTGTCTTGCAAAACCATTCCGAATTCATTTCTCATACCGTCGCGGCTGTACTGCTCGACGTTCTTGCCGTCGAGATAGATGGCTCCGCCGTTTAAGTCGTAAAAACGCATCAGCAGTTTCACCATAGTGGTTTTGCCGGCGCCGGTAGGACCGACGATAGCCACCTTGCTGCCCGCTTCGATTCTCGAAGAAAAGTCTTTGATTATAATTTTGTCTTCGCTGTAACCGAATTTGACGTTTTTGAATTCCACGACGCCGCGGCAGCTTTCGGGCGCTCCCTCGCCGCTGTCTTTTTCTTCCTCGGCATTTAAAAATCCGAATACGCGTTCCGCACTCGCAACCGTAAGCTGCAACGTATTCATAATATTGCCGAATTGCGCGATGGGTTGATTGAACTGTCTCATATACTGTATGAACGATTGAATATTGCCGACGCCGAGACCGCCGTTTGCGACAAGCACGCCGCCGACAACGCAGGTCACGACATAGCCGAGATTGCCTATGAGCTGCATACACGGTTGCATAAGTCCCGACAGAAACTGCGAACGCTTTGCCGCGTGCGCCAATTCTTTGTTCAGTTTTTCGAATCCCGCTTTGCTGTCCTGCTGTCCGTTATAGAGCTGAACCACCTGATGCGCGCCGTACATTTCCTCGATGTGTGCATTGGCTTCACCCAATTTTTTCTGCTGATTCACAAAATGCTTTTGCGACAATTTCACGACCGTCAGAACAAGCAGAAAAGAAAGCGGCATTATGACAAGCGCAATCAACGTCAATATCCAGCTTATCGAAAACATCATAACAAGTACGCCGATGATGGTCGTCACCGCCGTAACAAGCTGTGCCAAGCTCTGGTTCAACGACGTCGAAATATTGTCCACGTCGTTGGTCAGATAGCTCAAAACTTCGCCGCTTTTGATTTTGTCGTAATACTTGAACGGCAACTTGTTTATTTTCAAATCTATGTCGCGCCGCAAGCGATACGATATTTTTTGCGCCACGCCCGCAAGCAAGAAACTCTGTCCGTAATTTAAAATTCCGGAAATGGCAATCAAAATCGTAGCCGCAATCAATAACCGTATGACCGCATCTATATCCATACTCGGCGCCGTGTACAGTTTCATATTCAACACCGCGTCGCGGTATTTCTGCGGCACGTTTTCCGCAAAATCTCCGTTTTCCGCCCCCAACGCATTTATCAAATCGGCAAGAGTTATGTCCTGAACGTTCTTTCCCGTCTGCGCCGCAATACCGTTTGCCACTCCCTCCATAGTCGCGCCGTCTTCCAATGATTTCTCCACGGCGGCGTAAATCTGTTTTTGAATCACACCCGTAAGCAGCGTATCCGTGGCGTTACCCGTGATTTTCGGTATGTTAATCGTAAGTACGACTGCGGCAATCGCAAGCAAAAAGGAAATAATTATCGGTGCGACGGATGCTTTCATATATCGTATAAGCTGACCGAGAGTACGCTTGAAATTAACGGGTTTTGCTCCCGGCATCGCTCTTTGTCCGTGCATAGGCATATTAGGCATTTTGCAGTTCCTCCTTCGACAGCTGGGAATGAGCTATCTCGTTATAAACGGAACAAGTTTTCATAAGCTCCGAATGTGTGCCTTTTCCGACAAGTCTGCCCTCGTCGAGGACGAGAATTTGGTCGGCATTCATTATCGACCCCACTCTCTGCGCAACGATTATAATATTTTTATCTGCCAGCTTTTCTTTCAGCGCGGCGCGCAACGCCGCATCCGTCTTGAAATCCAATGCCGAAAAACTGTCGTCGAAAATGTAAACGGGCGCTTTTTTATACAGAGCGCGGGCTATCGCCAATCGCTGTTTCTGACCTCCCGAAACATTTCCGCCGCCCTGCGCGATTTCGCTTTCGTATCCGTTTTCCTTGGAATCTATGAATTCGGTTGCCTGTGCGATTTCAGCTGCCGTCTTCATATCTTCGACGTTGCCGTCGATGTCGTTATACTTTATGTTGCTTTCAATCGTGCCTTTCAGCAGCACGTTTTTTTGCGGCACAAAAGATATATTGTCGCGCAGACTGTCCACGGTATAATCACGCACGTCTCTGCCGTCCAATTTCACACAGCCTTCGCTGACATCGTACAATCGCGGTATGAGTTTTATAAGCGTGGATTTGCCAGACCCCGTTGCCCCTATAATGGCAGTCGTCTGTCCCGGCAACGACGTGAAACTGATATCTTTCAGCACAGCGTCTTCACTGTCGCCGTAACGGAAAGAAACGTTTTCGAAAACAAGCTCTCCCTTCGTATTCTCCGCTTTGATTGCACCCTCTCTGTCTACAATGGAAATCTTCGATTTCAAAACTTCGTTTATGCGCTTGACCGACACCACCGCGCGCGGCATAAGCACAAACACCATAGTAACCATCATAAACGCCATTATAATCTGTACGGCATACTGAATAAACGCCATCATAGACGTTACCATAGCAATATCCGTCGCTTGATAAGATGTCAGCCAAATCACGGCAATCGACACGCCGTTCATAACCACGGTAACTATCGGCATAAACAGACCCATTATGCGGTTCACGAAAAGCTGCGTTTTTTTCAGGTCGGTATTTACCTCGTCGAAACGGCTCTCCTCGAAACGTTGCGTTCCGAAAGCACGCACGACTTCTTTTCCCGTGAGAGACTCGCGCGCCACCGAATTGAGTCTGTCGACAATCTTTTGCAGTCTCGTAAACTTCGGCTGTACGATGAGCATAAGCGCGGCAAGCGAACAGATTATCGCTCCCACAGCCGCAACGATTACCCATACGAGAGTGTCCATTCCCGTACTGTTGGCAATTGCCTTTATGATACCGCCCACGGCAAGTATGGGTGCGTACATAACTATACGCACAAACATAATAGTGAACATTTGCACTTGCGTTACGTCGTTCGTGGAGCGGGTAATAAGCGACGATACCCGGAATTTATCGAACTCCGCCGCCGAAAAATCGGAAACTTTCGAAAACAGCATTTCGCGCAGTTTTCTGCTCGTTCCGGAACCTACTACGGAAGCGATGTATCCGACGAGGACGGAACACCCCGTTACAAGCGCGGCATACCCCAACATAATGCCGCCTATTTTCAAAATTTCCAACGTGCCCGCGCCGCCCACGACCTTTTCCATCATCTGCGCCATATACTCGGGCATAGCAAGGTCGGCGAATGCTTCCAAAAACAGCAAAGCAAAACAGACGATTAAATGCGGTATATACTTTTTGTAGACTTTAAACATAATATGTCGAGGTCTCCTTTATATACTGTTATTTTCTCTTTTATTCCCTCTCGCTATACAAAACAAATTATATGCCTATCGGAAAAAACTGTCAACCTATGTCCGCCGATTATCTTGTGAAATTTATGTGAAATAAATTTTTCACGGTTTCCCTTTACAAAATGCGGACTTTTTGTTATACTTTTTTATGCAAGAGGTTTCAGATGACATTCAAAAAAAAGAATAAGCAAACACGCGGAACATTCGTTTCGCAAAAAGACGAAGCTGTTTTGAAAAAAGCGCAAAAACTGCGCTTGATTTTTATGTATTCGTCCACGTTGACTTTGGCATTGATTTTGTTTATTCCGCAAGAATGGGCAAAGTTCGCAAAGAATATCGTCTGGTTGCAAACATTGTACGTACTTTTGATTTTCGCGCTCATTATCGTTTCCGTCGCCGCTTCTTACGGAGCAAGCCGCAATTGCAACGTAACGAAACCGATAGACGAAAAAAGACGCCCGAAAACAGGTTTCGAAAAACGTACTTTCGTTTCCGTGGAATTGTTTTCCGCATTGCACTTTCTCCACGCCGCCGCTCAAATGGCTCTGTTTATATACGGAGTCGTAAGCTACGGTTTCAACATATGGGACATTTGCGCGGCAATCCTCGGCTGCGGAGGCGCAGCTTTCGCTTATATGTTCCGCTTGGTGACATTCCGAACGCTTAAAGAAGACCTGCTCTATATTCCGCCGAAAAAAAACGATATGGTTGCGCAAGAGACCGCAAACGAAAAAACAGACGCAATCGCAGACACTTGCGAACCGTCGGAAAACAAGGAAACAAAATAGTATCATAAAAAATCGACCGCTCGGATAAATCCGTGCGGTCTTTTTTTATCGGTGTTTCGTTATACCCCTTTCGGACGTCTGCCTACTTCCGTATTATCCACCATTCGGTTGCGCAGTTCTTTGACGGGATGCGCTTCTTCTTCAAAGCGGTAATCCTCGCCCGCTTCCAAAATATACTTGTCGATAACGTTATGGCTGGCGACATATGCGGGAGACTTATTGACAGTTTCGTTATATTTGAAAAACTCGCAATTGTCGGGCAATTCTCTGACGGGAACGATTTCTTCCAAAAGCGCGGAATTGTTTACCGTCTTGCCGAGAATCTGACGTATATATGCCTTATTCGGTTCGGCGTTTTTATTGAAAGCGATAAGCTCCGGGAATTCACCGCCGTTGAGCAACTGACGCGCATCTTTCTTCTCGTACTTTTTCAAAAGTCTGTCGACCTCGTGCAAATGCGAGATTTCCTGCGTCAAATGCGATTCCCATATTCCGCGTATATATTCGTCCGTTTCGTCCTGCATAAGCGAATAGTACAGATAGCACTCCGCATACTCGTGCATAAGCGCGCATTCCAACCAAGTCGCAGACGCATCCATAAGCGATTCGTATTGAGTTACGTGCTGTTCCTCTATCATACCTATTTCGAGGAACAACCGTCTTCCGAGGTCGCTGCCGGCATAGAACGTCGCCACATTCATATAATAGTTCATCGTCTGCTGTTCCGCCGCAGTTATTATTGCCGTTTGCAGTTTTGTCAGCGGGTCGGCTGTTTTTGCGTCGATGCCGTGGCGCACGTCGTCGAAGGGATAGCGGTGTTCGGAAATCGTGGGACGACCCGGCATTATTTCCGTGTAGCCTCCGACAAGTTTCTCGCCCAGCACACCCTGTTCCATTTCCAAAAGGTCGCTGAAACGGTATAGATGGTCAAAGTCTTCCAAAAGCGCGAAATCGAGCGATTTTTTGACATACGGGTCTTTCTCTCTTCTTGCCATAAGCGCCGTCAAGTCGACCGCAAGTTGCTCGTATCCTATCGTGTGTTCCAAAATCGTTTCGTCAATCGGTTTCAAACAGCTTATCTTTTTTTGCTGTTGCTGCTCGCTTCTGCGAATCAGCGCGATTTCTCTTCTCAAATCGTTGTTCGTGCAATGCCTTGCGAAATTGTGATAAAACCAGTTTTGCTCGAATTCGGTGCCGTTCATAAGAATGACTCGCACTTTCGTGTACGGGTCTGCTTCTGTTTTATTGTACTGTTTGGGGTACAGCTTTTTCCAGTCCTCGAACCATTTGTCCGATTTCACGGGTTTTACGTCAAGCGGATTAAAACTCATAAAAAATACTCCTTGTTTATTCGTTATCCGTGATTATCCCCTATCCGCTTGCTGTTTATACCAAAAAGAAAATACCGCGCGAATTGCGCGGTATCGAGCTTATGCGTATTCAAAAAATATTCGGTGCGATTTTACGTTTTATCTGCGAGCGGTACACAAGGTTTATTCCGAAAAAGAACAGCGTCCGCAGCGGATGTTTGAGCATCCTTTTGTTGAACAGCGTCCGCTTCAATATATTTTTGACGCTGTAAAGCCTTTTGTAAAGCTTCCAATATTCTTCCGTAATCTGCTGCGCCGTCATATTCGGAGTGTTCAGCACCGATTGCGACGGCTTGTATTCCAAAACATCGTCACTTGCGATTCTGCCCGCCTCTCTCATTTGTCTGTTCAGCGGCGTGCCGGGTATGGGCGTAAGACAATAAAACTTCGGCGCGATTATCGTGCTCTTTTCCACAAACTCCGCCGTCTTTTCCAACGATTCGGGCGTGTCGGTGTCCAGCCCCACTATCATTTCGCTGGCGACTTCTATGCCCGCATCGTTCACCGCTTTCAACACTCTCGGATAATCAGAAGGGTCGCACCAATCTTTATTTACTTTTTTCAAAGCATCGGGATTTATATTTTCCAGCCCGAAACTCAAAACATAACATCCGCTTTCGGCAACGGCTTTCAAAAGTTTCGGATTGTCGGCAATCTGAACCGCGCATTGACTCATCCATCGCATTTTAAGCGGTTTTATCTGTCGGCACAGCTCGAACATATATTCGGGGTCGGAGACTATATTGTCGTCCACAAGCAGAAATTCTTTAAATCCCAGGCTTTTGATATATTTTATGTCGCGCACCACTTCTTCGATGTCTCTGCGCATATATCTGCCTTTGAACAAACAGGAAATCGTGCAGAACGAACAGGTATTCGGACAGCCTCTGCCCGCCTGTACAGGCAGAAAATTGCCTATTCGCTTTTTAACCACAAGGTCATACCTCGGCAACGGAAACGAGAGTTTTTCCAAAGGCTTTTTATAAAACGGTTTTAAACAGCCGTTTTCTATGTCGCGGCACAGTTCGCCTATCGTCTCTTCGCTGTCGCCTATCATAACGCTGTCGCAATACTCCTTCGCCATTTCGGGAACAAGCGACACCATAGGTCCGCCCATAAACACGATTTTGCCGCGTTTTTTAAACTCAATCGCAATATCTTTTGCGCGTTTTGCCGCGTGTCCCACTCCGCCTATTCCGATAACGTCGGCGTCGGTGTCGTACGGAATGTCCTCAATCATATCCAGACACATCTGCGCACTCCACCCTTCCGGCAAAAGCGCGGCAAGCAAAGGATGCGCCAACCCCACAAAAAACAGCCTGCGCTTTTTCAAAAGCTTTCCTTCGTCGTCATATATCGTAGGCTGAATGAAAAGTATTTTCTTGTTCATTGTAATCCACCTCCCCTTCTCATTTCGACGGAAACAACATCTGACGCAGGTATTGAAAGAATATATGCGCCGCACCTTTCTTAACTCTTTTGTAAACTCTTTTCCCGTATCTTTCCCGTATAAATTTTCGTTGCGTTTTATTTGCGCTGGTCTTCAAATATGCTCGCAATATATGATAGTAATACTTTCTTTTCGACATACGCTCGGGTTTGAATACGACGTGCGCCATATCCCATAGTTCATATCTCGTCCGCGGCGTCGTAATCTCCCGTCGATATTCGTCAAACAGCGGAGTGCCGGGCATAGGAGTAATCGGCTGAATATTTACAAGCGGATGCATAAAGCCGTTTAGATAATTTATGAGCGCGTCGAAATCGCGTTTTGCCCAATCCTCGCCGACTATCAACCCGCTGTAACATTGCATTCCGACGCCTTCCAGAATTCGCACCGCCGCACTGTTTTGCTCCACGGTAGTGCGCTTGTCGAAGCGGTCCAACTCCCCCTCTCTGTACGACTCCAATCCCACGAAAAGCGCATCGAAACCGTGCTCGTGCAAAAGCTTTATTTCTTCTTCGTGCGCCGTTATAAAATCGGCTCTGGCGAAAGCGATGAAATGTTTTTCGATTTTCCGCTCGTCCAAAAGTCTGCAAAACTCCCGCACTCTCTGCGAACTCGCCGTGAAGTCGTCGTCCACGATAAAAACGTTTTCTTCCTCAATCGTTTCAAGTTCGTCCATAACTCTGTTCAACTCGCGTACGGCGTAGTCGCATACGCGGGTACAAAAACAAAAACTGCATTTATACGGACACCCGAACGACGTTTTTATCGTCGCACATCTGTCGTGATATATATAGTTGTATTTGTCGCGGTATTTTTTCGTACAATTGCGGTCGGGAAAAATCTTGTCTTCCAACCTGACGACGGACGGTTTTTGAGCGCCGCTTTTGTACACGCTGTCCTGCCGCCTCGGGTCTGCTCCGTCCGCAATTTCCACGAGAGTATTCAAAGCGTTTGCCCAAAGGATAATATCTATGTTGCCGTCGACGAAATCGGTCGGCACGACTTCCGCGTGAACGCCCGCCGCAACCGTCCTACAATTCGGCATAAGCTTTTTTGCCATTGCCGCGTGCCGTTTGATTTCTCCGACGTGGACGAGGTATCCCGTAAAGCACACAAGGTCGTAGTTCTTGCCTTTCAGCAGCTTATCGAAACTTTTTCTTTCCAAAATCAAGTCCAAAATCTCGACTTCGTGTCCGTGCGATTTAAGCGCGGCATAAGAATATTCCAGCTCCAACGGTTCGCAAACCATAAAACTTTGCAAGTTGACCGTCAGCTTGTGCGGTTTTACTCTTGCCAAAAGCACTTTCATTATTCCCGCTCCTTAAATACCTGAAATTGTTCGGTTATGGGTTTGTATTGCAGTTTCGGCGCAAGCAACTTGCACACGGCATTGACAATCGGATTTCTGT
This sequence comes from uncultured Christensenellaceae bacterium, assembly GCA_910588155.1. Lineage (GTDB taxonomy): Bacteria > Bacillota > Clostridia > Christensenellales > Pumilibacteraceae > MGBC157735. Next base: position 200,324 of record CAJUPB010000002.1, on the reverse strand, counting down.
GCGTCAAATAAGCGTATAAAAACTCGTAACGGCTTCCGAGTTTGAGTTTGGCGTCGTCCGCGGTCTGCCCGAAATCTATTGTTTTAAAACCGTTTTCTATGCCGTAACGCACTATTTCCAACAGCATAGCAAGATAGGTGTCGTACTTTTGATTGACGGAATAATCCAATCCCACGAATTCGAACACAAGTTCGTCTCCGTTTGCCAGCAGTTGCACGAACCCGCGCGGCTTTTCGTCTTCCAACACAAATATTTTAAAAAACTCGCCGCGAAAAAATTCCTCGGACAGCTTTTCCACACGTATGCGAGACTTGTTGTACGTTTGCTCGTAAAGCCCGTACATTTCGTTCGTAAATTCGCTTCCGTCTTTCAAATACCGCAATTTAAGCGGTTTTGCCCTGTTCAATGCCTTTTTGAAACGATAGCGATAATTGCTGCGCAAGTCGCCCAAATATTCGTCGAAATTTTTCCATCGCAAAGCAAGCTCGCATTTCGGACAGGTCAGTCCTTTTGCATACCCTTTCGGATTTATGTCGGGCAGATTCAAAAATATTTTATACCCCGGCAGCTTGCGAACAAAAGCCATTGCTTCGTCCAAACATTTGCCGTATGCTATTCCCGCCCGCGTGACCGACAACGGTACGTATACGAGAGTCATAGTTATTTTCAAATCGAATTTCGCAAACATTCCCAGATTGTAACCGCGCCGCTTTTGCGTCGCAAACACCGTATCCAATCTGTCCCCATCGTATACGCCGTAGTATTTTTTTTGCGAATCGTCCACGCGCTCCGTAAATTCTATGAACTTTCTCGTAAGATAGATATTGTCGCGTACAATATCGTCCCACTCGTCGGGAAGTTCGTCGGCTTTGAATTCTTTTATCATATTCTCACCTCGTACACTTCGAATTTTCTGCATTCCCCGTAAAGCAGCCGCAGATTCAAAAGCCTGCTGCGTCTGTTTTCGTCCCATACGAAATTGGTCTCTATAAATTTATACTTTCCGCCCGCTCTTTCTCTCAAAGCCCGCAAAAGCGCCAGAGTTCCCCTGCCCCTGTGCTCGTCCTCAACCCCAATCGAATTGAGCTTTACCGTATCGATTTTCTTCCTGCCGAAAACCGCGCCGCAAGCAAGATTCAACGCCGATATCGCTTTTCCCGCTTTTAACGTGCAGTTAAAGTCGGGATGCCAAAATAAAAAACCGACCTCTCTGCCTTCGTACATAAGAAACAAAAGATTTTCTTCCTTCAAAATAATTTTCATATCTTTCAAAAGGTCGAAAAAATGTCCCTTTCGGGTCGGAGAATACAAATATGTCTGCCCTATCGTTTCGTCGCAAAGTCTGCGCATAATTTCGCATTCCGCTTCGAACTTCTTAAAATTCGCCGTGCGCACGTTGTAGCCGTCGGTTTGAATTCCGGACTTGTCCATTCTTTCGGAGGCTTCCGACAGCGGACAACGATATGCGGTAAGATATTTTTTATCGGGAATATCCCGAAAGAAATCTGAATAATACATTTTGTTATAACACGTGTCGAAGGAATTTTTCAAATCCGTCTGCGTGAGCAAGCCGACGCCGTAACTCAAATGCCCGTTAAGCCCGATGACTAGACGGCGCAATCCCCTTTCCTTTGTCAGTCTTACACAGTCGTCCACGATTTGATTCGCCGCTTCTTTTTCGCCTCTTTCGCAATCGAAAAATGCGACTTGCGCAAAATCGTCGTCTTTTGCCTTTATCCACAGCGCTTGCGCCGACCGCCGCCCCTCTTTTTCGAATACGACAGGCTCTATTTCGCAGGAACGGGCAAAAGCCGTCGTCTTTTTCAAGAGCATTTCCAAGATAAATTCCGCCGTTCCGACGTACAAAGCGTCTCCTTTGTACAGGTCTTTTCGGAACCGGCCGAATTGCGTTATCTGTTTTTTGTTCACCTCTTTCACCACCTTTTTATGCGTTTCAATTCAAAAGCGATTGCATATCCTTTTCGAACTCAACGGCTCGTTTTTCTCTGTTGAAAAAATGAAAACCCTCTATTTCGCAACCGCCGTCCGAAACAACGGCTTGATTTTTCAATTCTAGCAAGAAATCCTCTTTCCATTTATCGCATTCCAAAAGCTGTTCGCCCTTCGGCTCGATAAACACGATTTTCTTTTTTTCGCCCTTTTTCAGAAACAATATGAAATCGGGTTCGAACCGTTCCCCTCCGTCGAACGAATATAATACGCACTGCCTCTCGTTTCTAATCAGATATACGATATCGTATTTTTGTTTCAGCAAATCGGCCTTCTTTGTGAAGTAAGCGACAAATCCCTTCTCTTCCGAAGTGCCGAAGTTGTCCTCGAAAACAAACCATTCTTCCTTCGACAAGTCCATACGCGACGAGTTTTCCACCGAAAAATCGTATTGCGATACTCCTTTGCCGCCGGCAATCGGCGTACAACTTATTGTCTTGTCGGTTATGACGTCTTTAATCTTGAACGGCTCGAACACCTTCGACCCGTCGTATCTGTCCCTTTCGGAAAAAAGCAGGCAGGAAAATTCTTTCATAGTTTCGACGCAGGCATCATAAATTACGCTGACCGTCGGCTTGGCTGACGACGTAATGCAAACAACCAAATCGCCCATATATTCCGAGCTTTCGACAAACTCTCTCGTCGATTTCAATCGGGGAAAGCATTTTTTGAGGACGTCGAAAGCCAAAACGGGAAACCGCCTCATAGCCTTGTTTACCGTCGAATAATTCAAACCGACAATGTCTTTGATTGTATAAGAAAACGCGCGGGAAACAACGCTTTTGTCGCTCGAAACGCCGTCGAATAAAACGTCTTCTCCGCCGCGTCCGACAACTCCGTCGTATTCGAAAGGTTTTGCTTTAAAAGTCTTTAAAAGTCCGTAAAAGCTCTCCTCCCCTTTCTTGACTTTCCTGTTCAGATAAATATTTTCCGTAAGATATGTCGCGCTTGTTTTAAACGATTCTTTCAGCTTGTTTTCCAAGTTCACGGTATCGTCTGCGCTCAATCCTATTTCTTTCAACGCCGTGTGCAATTCGTTTATATAACGCGGTTCGTTTTGACAATGATAGTACAGCGTTTCGCAAATGCGCAACTCGTTGCTTGCGTCGGCGTCATATTTACGCTTGTCTTTTAATCCCGCTCCCACGATTTCAAACGGGCAATATCTCGCGCCTCTGCCGATAAGCTGCGCTTCCGCCACCGTCCCCGCACCGGGCTTTCCGTCGCGCGAGTCACGGGTTTCGTACAGCCTCACGATATCGAAAAGATTAAGCACATCCCAGCCCTCGTTCAGCTTGTCCACGGCAAAAACGACTCTGTAAGGATTGTCGGCATCTTCGAGAGAATTTAAAAACCGTTGATTTTTTTCCACGTCCTCGTCATCGCCTGCCGTAATGCAATGTTCGCGGGCAAAGCCGTCTCTTATTTCGCACGCCAGCGTTTCGAAACTCTTGTCTCGGGCTTCGAAATACGCTCTCGCCTGTTTCAAAATCGGTATCTGACGCTGCGTTCTGTCGAATATCTCTTTGATTCTTTCGCCGCTTAACGAAACGATACCGTCGATAAAGTCCTCGCGGTTTTTAATATTGTCTTTTATCAGCCGCGATTTCAGTAAAACCACGGGTTTGATATTCAATCTGTTGTCATTGAAAACTTTGAGTCTGTACTGACTCAATAAAACAGCTTGCAAAGCGCGGTCGAATATGTCGCTGTCGCTTCGAAGCGTCTTGATTTCTTTTGAATATCCGTCCTCTCGAAAATTTGCCAGAGGATAGTCGAACACTATTTTTTCCTCGTATTTCGCGCGTATATCCGCATTGTTCAAGTCGCAGGTAGCCGTAAACTCCAAAAGCACATTTTCGGAATTTGCCGCGAAAATATTTTCCACGGTGGATTCCCAATGCCGAGCGTTCTCTTTTTCTTCCGTCGTATTCGATTTTGTCCCCGCGCTCAAATGGTGCGCCTCGTCGGAAATAAGCACTATTTTTCCGTCGGAAAAATCATACTCCGAAACTCCGTTTTCCTTGACTGCGCGCATATCCGAATGAAGCCGCTGCGTCGTGGTGAAACATATGTTTATCGCATCGCCGTCCGCAGTTTGAAAATTGTCCGTTTCTTTGATTTCGACGCGCTTTCCGTCTATGACTATACTGTCGCCGAAAAGATACTTCGAAGAGGTTTTCGTCAAAAAATTATCTTTTGTTTTAACGACTATATTGCTCAAATTGACAAAAAACAGAAAATTCCTGTATCCCTTTTTATACAGATACAAAATCAGTCCCGCCATAATCAGCGTTTTGCCGCTTCCCGTAGCCATATGAAAGAGCGTTCTGAACGGGGTTTTGCCGCGCTCGAAATACGTTATGAAGTTTCTGAACGCCGTATCCTGATAAGGGCGCAGTTCAAACTTTGCGTTCAGATTTTCGTTTATATAAGCAGGCAAGTCCGAATATATTCCGACTTCTTTCCAAGCCTCTATTTTGTCGCAGAGTTTACCGGCCACTATTCCGTCTCCTCGCCGTAAAGACTTTGAGTGAATTTTTTCGCATTTTCGCTCACCGAAAAGTTCTCGTCGTCCGAATCGCAATAATTCACGTACAGCATATTCTTGTCGAGCAGCGAGAAAAGCAGCTTCTTTTTATCCGTTCTTTTGAGAGACCGAAAATCGTCGGCATCGGGGTCGATTTCGGACGGGTCCACCCTGCTTGAAACGAAACCGCTTTCGAGTATTTCCTTTGACAGCGCGAACAGTTCTTTGTCGGACTTTGCCGCCGCGATTTTTTCTATGTATTTTTGATTGAGTTTCGCCAATTCGCAGCTTATAAACTCTCCGCCGCCCTCATAGCCGCACTCTGCGGATATGCCGGATTTGTCTCCCGCTATGACCTCTTTAAGGCGCGCAATGCTCTTTTCGTAATGGTCGTCGAGTTGTTCCAAACCTATGAACCGACGGTTTGTCTTCAAAGCCACCGCACCCGTCGTCCCCGTGCCGAAATATGCGTCCAACACATAGTCGCCCTCGTCGGTAAACGCACAGATAATTCTCTTGACGAGAGATTCGGGTTTCTTTCCGTTTTTCAGTTGCACGCTCGATTCTTTGTTTATATTTATCGTACTTATATCCGTCCAAATATCGCCCACGGGCTCTTCTACGTAATCGCTCAAAAACAAAACCGTCTTGACTTTTTTGCCGTCGAAATACACAACCGACTGTTTACCGTCGCCGTCAGATATCTTGCAGAACTTTCCGACGGGCAACTTTTCCTTTGTTTTAGAATCGCGCGTGACGGGATATATCATTTCGCGGGCGTGTCCGACTTTGTCGAAATCTCTCCCCACCTTTTCCACTTTCCAAAGAGAGCAGTCGTCGTCTATATTGACGATTCGCTTATTGTAGTACTTCGCATAATCGTTCAAGTTGTCCTTCGGTTTTGTCTCGACTTTCATTTTGACGCAGCTCTTATCTTTCGCATAAATCAAAATATACTCTTTGAGCTTCGGGAACTTGTTCTGTACGTTACCCATTTTAAAGCCTTTCAGCTCGCTCATTTTGACGCAAATCGTATTGACGTGATTGTCGCGCCCGAAAATTTCGTCCGTCAAAACTTTGAGATACGCCATTTCGTTATCGTCGCATTGCAGACAAATAACGCCTTCTTTTTTCAAAAGACGCCAAGCAACATCCAATCTGTTTTTCATCATAGTCAGCCAAGACGAGTGTTTGAATCGGTCGCCGTACGGAACCTCGTCGCTGTTTGTGTTGTACAGAATGTCCCAATACATACATTTTACGGACTTTTCGAAACGCGGCAAAAGCGAGTGCATAGTGATGAGATTGTTACCCTTTATTACAATGCTGTCGCCCTCTTCAAACTTCGCTGCGGGTTTAGACCCCTTCGCACCGTGCCGCACGGCGCAGTCGAAGACCTTTTTTTCGAATAGTCTGTCAATCTCTTTTCTGCTTAAAAGTTCGTTATAAAATATTTCCTCGCGCTTGTCGTTCTCCGCAGTGCTGTCGAACTCCAGAACACAGTCTTTATAGGGGAACGCTATCGCCACGTCGTTGCAAGCCGACAAAAAATCGCCGTCAGACGAGGTAAGTCCTATTTTGTTTTTATATCTCGTATACGAATCGGGTAAAAAATTACGGTTGTTTACCACCCATCCGAACGCCGTCTTGTCAAAGACCAAAACTCCGTCGGCATCGATAAAAAACCGTTTCCTGCTCTCTTTCCCTTTCAAAAGGAGCTTTATGAGCGCGGGATTTGCCGCCATTGCATCGGCGTATACGGCGGTTTTTATAAGTTCGCCCCCGTCGGTAAAATATTTTTTTTCGCCCTTTAAAAGCGTGCGTAATTCATCGTAAATCTTATCCACTGTCTGCTCCTTCTTCGTTTAATTAATTATAACAATAAAACGCGAAAAAATCAACTTAAAAAGACGACTCAAACAATTTCACGCAATCGGACGCAAGCAAAAAGCCGCTTCTCATTCGAAAAGCGGCTTTTGTCTGTTCTTTCTGTTTGCGTTAAACGGCTTCGCCCTCGCTGTCGTCTGCGGACACTTCGTTCACGTCCGGTTCGGGATTGTGTTCAAACGGAGTAACGCCCTTATACTTTCTCATACCCGTACCTGCCGGAATGAGCTTGCCGATGATGACGTTTTCTTTAAGTCCGACAAGCGGGTCGACCTTGTTTTTAATGGCAGCTTCCGTAAGCACTCTCGCCGTTTCCTGGAAGGATGCCGCCGACAGGAAGCTGTCGGTCGCAAGAGCCGCTTTCGTTATGCCGAGAAGCGTATGCTTGGACATAGGCGGTCTGCCGTAGTTCTCCATAGCTTTGAGGTTTGCTTCGTCGAATATCGAAATATCCACCATTTCGCCGGGAAGCAAATCGGTATCGCCGCTCTCCTCGACTTTGACTTTCTTCAACATCTGACGCACTATGACTTCGATGTGCTTGTCGTTTATCTGCACGCCCTGGCTGCGGTAAACCGACTGCACCTCTTTGAGAATGTACTCCTGAACAAAGCGTCTTCCCTTCGTGCGAAGTATGTCGTGAGGATTTATTGGACCTTCGGTTATCGGGTCGCCGGCGCCGATGAACGCACCGTTTTTGATTTCGGGTTTGAGTTTCGCGCCGAACGGTATCGAATACGAATCCTCTTTGCCGTCTTCTTTTTTGATAAACACGTCGCGTTTGCCGTCTTTTTCCACGATACGGATTTTTCCGCCGTACTCGGCAATCGTCGCCACGCCCTTCGGCTTTCTCGCCTCGAAAAGTTCTTCGACACGGGGCAAACCGCGGGTAATATCGTCTGCGGACGCAACACCGCCGGTATGGAACGTTCTCATCGTAAGCTGCGTGCCGGGTTCGCCTATCGACTGTGCCGCGATAATGCCGACCGCTTCGCCTATTCTCACCATACGGCTGCTTGCCATATCCTTGCCGTAGCACTTCGCACAAACGCCGTTCTTGGACGAGCAGGTGAGTACCGTTCTGATTTTGACTGCCGTTATACCCGCCGCCGCGATTTCTTTCGCTTTGTCCTCGGTTATCATTTCGTTCATTTCGACAATGACTTTCTTCTTGTCTTTCGGATGAACCACGGGTTCGGCGGCAACGCGTCCCGTCAGTCTGTCTTCCAGACTTTCGATAACCTGATTGCCTTCCATTATCGCCGACGTCAATATGCCGCGCGGCGTCGCGCCGTCGCAACAGTCTTCCTCGCGGACAATGACGTCCTGCGAAACGTCGACGAGACGTCTTGTCAAATATCCGGAGTCCGCCGTCTTCAATGCCGTATCGGCAAGACCTTTACGTCCGCCGTGGCTGGAAATGAAATATTCCAAAACGGTTAGACCCTCTCGGAAGGAAGAACGCACGGGCGTTTCCAATGTTTTGCCTTGCGGGTTGGTCATAAGTCCGCGCATACCCGACAGCTGCGCTATCTGTTTCATACTTCCGCGCGCACCGGAAATCGCCATCATATTTATGGGGTTGAACTCGTCGAGTGTCTTTTTCAACGCATCGGTAACTTCGTCGTTGGCTTTGCTCCACTCTCCGACAACGAGTTTGTATTTCTCGTCCTCCGTCATAAATCCGCGCTCGTACAAATCTTCGATTTTAATGACGCGTTCTTCCGCTTTTTGAAGTATCTCTTTCTTCTCGGGCGGAATGTGCATATCGAACACCGAAGTGGTTATCGCTCCGATTGTCGAATACTTGAAGCCGAGCGCCTTAACATTGTCGAGCACCTTAACGGTTTCCGTCGCGCCTTTAAGTTTGAACGTCGCGTCGACAATCTTTTGCAGTCCGGACTTGTCAACTCGGAAATTGATTTCGAGGTTGAACATATCGTCCTCGGTCTCGCGCTTGACAAAGCCCAAATCCTGCGGAATCGCTTCGTTAAATATGATTCTTCCGACCGTCGTCTCGATTCTCTTTGTCTTCGCCACGCCGTCGAAATCACAGCTCATTCTGACCCATATCTTGCTTTGAAGTTCGATTTCCTTGTTCGCGTAAGCCATTTTCGCTTCGTCGACGTCGCAGAAAATCTTGCCTTCGCCTCTCGCACCGGGCTTATCCATAGTCAGATAATAACAGCCGATGACCATATCCTGCGTCGGCGAACAAACGGGTCTGCCGTCGGACAGCTTCAAAATATTGTTCGTGGAAAGCATAAGGAATCTTGCTTCGCACTGCGCCTCTATGGACAGCGGAACGTGCACAGCCATCTGGTCGCCGTCGAAGTCGGCATTGAACGCGCCGCAGGCAAGCGGATGCAGTTTGATTGCTCTGCCTTCCACAAGCACGGGTTCGAAAGCCTGAATGCCAAGTCTGTGCAAAGTAGGCGCACGGTTTAAAAGCACGGGGTGCTCTTTGATAACGCCTTCCAAAACGCCCCAAACGTCGTCGCCGGCGCGTTCCACTATTCGCTTCGCGCTCTTGATGTTGTGCGTCTTGTTCTGCGAAACCAGCTCTTTCATAACAAACGGCTTGAACAGCTCCAAAGCCATTTCCTTCGGAAGACCGCATTGATACATTTTCAATTCCGGTCCCACGACGATAACGCTTCGACCCGAATAGTCCACGCGTTTGCCGAGCAGGTTCTGACGGAATCGTCCCTGTTTGCCGCGAAGCAGTCCGGACAGAGATTTAAGTTCCCTGTTTCCTGCTCCCGAAATGGGTTTGCCGCGTCTGCCGTTATCGATAAGCGCGTCCACCGCCTCTTGAAGCATACGCTTCTCGTTTCTGACGATGATGTCGGGCGCCCCGAGCTTGATAAGCGTTTTCAAACGATTGTTTCTGTTTATAACGCGTCTGTACAAGTCGTTCAGGTCGCTGGTGGCAAATCTGCCGCCGTCCAACTGAACCATAGGACGAAGTTCCGGCGGAAGCACAGGCAACACGTCCATAACCATCCAAGTCGGATTGTTTCCGCTCTTTACGAATGCGTCGAGAATATCCAGCCGTTTAATCGCGCGGACTTTCTTTTGTCCCGTCGATTTGTCGACTATTTCGCGCATCTTTTTGTACTCTTCTTCGAGATTGACCGCCGCAAGCAATTCTTTGACGGCTTCCGCGCCCATACCGACTTTGAAAGCGTTTTCGCCGTATTTCTCGCGGTATTCCATAAGTTGCGCGTCGTTCAAAATCTGCTTGTATTCGAGGTCGGTATCACCGGGGTCGAGAACTATGAAATTGACGAAGTAAACGACCTGTTCGAGGGCTTTCGGAGTCATATCCAAAAGCAAACCTATACGCGACGGCACACCTCTGAAATACCAGATATGCGTGACGGGTGCGGCAAGTTCTATGTGTCCCATACGCTCTCTGCGCACCTTTGCGCGAGTGACTTCCACGCCGCACTTGTCGCAGACTACGCCTTTATAGCGTATGCGCTTGTACTTTCCGCAGTGGCACTCCCAGTCCTTCGTCGGTCCGAATATGACCTCGCTGAAAAGACCTTCCTTTTCGGGTTTCTGTGTGCGGTAATTTATCGTTTCGGGTTTGGTGACCTCGCCGTGCGACCATTCTCTTATCTTGTCGGGTCCGGCGATGGCTATTTGCATACAGTCGAAATTATTGAGTTCGAACATAAATCAGTCCTCCTCCTTTTTGCTCTTCTTTGCCTTCTTTGTCGGCAACTCGTCGTCAAGCAAGTCGTCGTCGGTAATCGTTCTGTCGGCAAACGGGTCCTCCAATTCCAGAGTCGTATCGCCGAACAACTGCTCGTCGATATCCTCGTCGTCGAGAGTGTCGTCATCTTCGGCGAAATCTTCACCGTCGCCGAGGTCGAGCTCTTCGTCAAAGTTGATAACTCCGTCTTCGAAGTGCTTCTTGCGAGGTTCTTGTTCGTCCGCTTGCGGATATCCGAACGTGTCGTCTTCGATAAGGTCCTTGATGGAGATTTCGTTTCTGTCCTCGTTGAGCACTTTGACGTCGAGCGCAAGAGCCTGCAATTCCTTGATAAGCACTTTGAACGACTCCGGCACACCGGGTTCGGAAGTGTTCAGTCCTTTGACGATGGATTCGTAGGTCTTGACGCGTCCCACTATGTCGTCGGACTTGACCGTCATAATTTCCTGCAAGACGTTTGCTGCGCCGTATGCGTACAATGCCCAAACTTCCATTTCGCCGAAACGCTGTCCGCCGAACTGCGCTTTACCGCCGAGCGGCTGCTGCGTCACAAGCGAGTACGGACCCGTGGAGCGCGCGTGTATCTTGTCGTCGACAAGGTGAATCAGCTTTATCATATACATATAGCCGACCGTGGCGCGGTTTTCGAACGGTTCGCCCGTTCTGCCGTCGTACATAAGGATTTTGCCGTCCACTTTGCCGTCCGTCGTAAAGCCGTTTTCGTCGAGCAACATTCTGATGTCGCTTTCCAGAGCGCCGTCGAATATCGGTGTCGCCACTTTCCAACCGAGAGCTTTCGCAACAAGTCCCAAGTGAACTTCCAAAACCTGACCTATATTCATACGGGAAGGAACGCCGAGCGGGTTAAGCACGATTTGCAACGGCGTGCCGTCCGCCATAAACGGCATATCCTCTTCGGGCAGTATGCGGCTGACGACGCCCTTGTTTCCGTGACGTCCCGCCATTTTGTCGCCGACGGAAATCTTACGCTTCTGCGCGATGTAAACGCGCACGAGCTTGTTCACGCCGGGACTCATTTCGTCTTTGTTTGCTCTCGTGAACACTTTGACGTCCACGACGATACCGCCCTCGCCGTGCGGCACGCGCAACGACGTATCTCTGACTTCCCTTGCTTTTTCGCCGAATATCGCTCTCAAAAGACGTTCTTCCGGCGTAAGCTCGGTTTCTCCCTTCGGAGTGACCTTTCCGACGAGTATGTCGCCGCTTCCGACTTCCGCGCCGATACGAACGATACCGTCTTCGTCGAGGTTTTTGAGCGCGTCCTCGCCGACGTTCGGGATGTCGCGGGTTATCTCTTCTTCGCCGAGCTTCGTGTCGCGGGCGTCGATTTCGTGTTCTTCTATGTGTATGGAAGTGAACACGTCGTCCTTGACAATCTTTTCGCTTATCAGTATTGCGTCCTCGTAGTTATAACCTTCCCAGCTCATAAAGCCTATGAGAATGTTTCTTCCGAGAGCAAGTTCCGCATTCTCCGTGGAATGACCGTCGGCAAGCGTCTGTCCCTGTTCCACTCTTTCGCCTTTTTCGACAATCGGCTTTTGATTGATACAAGTACCCTGGTTGGAACCTATAAACTTTTTGAGAGTATATGTCGCTCTCGCGCCGTCGTCTTCGTCCACCATAATGGTGTCGGCATCCACATACGCCACCTTGCCGCCCTTTCTGGCTATTACCATAACGCCGGAGTCGTATGCTATTTTATGCTCTATGCCCGTGCCAACAATCGGCGCTTCGGGTTTCAAAAGCGGGACTGCCTGACGTTGCATATTCGAGCCCATAAGAGCACGGTTCGTATCGTCGTTTTCCAAGAACGGTATGAGCGCCGTTGCGACGGAAACCATCTGTCTGGGCGAAACGTCCACGTAATCTATGTCGTCGCGGTTTCTTTCGCCGATGTCGTCGCGATAACGCGCCAAAACACGTTCGTTTACAAACCATCCGTTTTCGTCAAGCGGCTCATTCGCCTGCGCGACGATATATCTGTCTTCTTCGTCGGCGGGCAGGTAATCCACCGTATCCGTGACCTTGTGATTTTCCTTGTCCACTCTGCGATACGGCGCTTCGATAAATCCGTAACGATTTATTCTCGCATACGCCGACAGCGAACTTATAAGACCGATGTTCTGTCCTTCCGGCGTTTCTATCGGACAAATTCTCGAATAGTGCGAATAGTGAACGTCGCGGACTTCGAAAGAGGCGCGTTCTCTGTTCAAACCGCCGGGACCGAGTGCGGAAAGCTTTCTCTTGTGCGTCAGCTCGGCTATCGGGTTGCTTTCGTCCATAAACTGCGACAACTGCGAAGACCCGAAAAATTCTTTTATCGAGCTGGACACGGGGCGGATATTTATAAGGGTCTGCGGGGTCAAATCCGCATCCGATTGTATCTGCATTCTCTCGCGGATTACTCTTTCCAATCTCGCGATACCGATTCTGAACTGATTCTGCAACAGCTCGCCCACACTGCGTACTCTGCGGTTGCCGAGATGGTCGATATTGTCGCAGAAACCTATGCCGTAACGCAAACCTATAATATAGTTGATTGTGGCGATAACGTCGTCCACCAAAAGATGTTTGACGACAAGTTTGTCGACGTTGCTTGCAATTAAAGCTTTAAGCTTTTCGCCGTCGCCGTCCGCCTCGTCCAACAGCTCTTTGAGTGCGAAATAATATACCTTTTCGCTTACGCCCAAATCCTCGGGGTCGCAATCGATATAATCTCTCAAATCCACGTGGTGGTTGCCTATGACGGTATGACTGCCTGTTTCCGTGGCGTAAAGCTCGGGATTGACCGCAACGGCGACTTCGTTGATGCCCGCATTTTGAATGCGAACAGCCGTCTTTTCGTCGATAACGTTGCCTGCTTTGACATACAACACGCCGTCGGCGTCGACAACGTCCTGCACCGCCGTCATACCGGAAATACGCGCCGAAAGCGACAATTTTTTGTTGTATTTGTAACGGCCGACTTTGGACAAGTCGTATTTTCTTCTGTCATAGAACAGGTTTTCCACATAACCGCGGATACTGTCAAGGTTGGGTATCTCACCGGGACGAAGTTTGCGGTTGAGTTCGATAAGACCTTCGTCCTCGTTCTTTGCCGTATCCTTTTCGCAGGTGGTAAGCATAAGCTTTTCGTTGTGGAATATGGCGGCAATCTGCTCGTCGCTGCCGAATTGCGCACCTGGCGTGACGGCGGACAACGAACGCATAAGCACGGACGCAGGCACCTTTCTCGTTCTGTCGACGTGTACCCACAAAGTACCTGCCGAGTCCTCTTGAAATTCCAACCACGCGCCGCGGGACGGAATGTTGGTTGCGCCGTAATACGCTTTGCCCGTCTTGACGTCTTTGACGAAATCAAAATAGACGCCGGGAGAGCGGACAAGCTGCGAAACGATAACGCGTTCGGCGCCGTTTATGATGAAAGAACCGTTCGGCGTCATAAGCGGGAAATCGCCCATAAACACTTCCTGTTCTATCGCTTGTCCCGTTTCCTTGTAGACAAGGCGAACCTTGACTTTCAAGGGCGCGGCATAAGTCGCGTCTCTGTCCTTGCACTCTTTTTCGGTGTACTTCGGATTGTTTTCGAGCGTATGTTCCAAAAAGTACAGTTCGATTTTACCCGAAAAGTCCGTTATCGGGGAGAAGTCCTCGAACACCTCCGCAATGCCGTGCTTTAAGAAATCTGCATAAGAAGACTTCTGCACTTCGATAAGGTACGGCATTTCGATGACTTCGCTCACCTGCGCGAACGAGCGACGTTCGGTCTTTCCGTACTTTACCTTTCTGATGGTTCTTGCCGCCATTACTTTCTCCTTTAATCGCGAAAATATTTTTTAAAGATTTTTACTCAAAACCGTTGCTTTTTTTGAAATTGCGGTATATACTAATATCGTAAGCATTTCATAAAGAGCAAGGTGCGCGTTGAAAGCGTATAACACGCACGTTATATTTTAACATACACGCTTGATTTTGTCAAGCGATTTTTTATAAATTTTCCCAACAAAATTTTTCCCGAAACTCTTGACACTATAACTTTAAAAGACGGCAATACCGCTTGGTATGCCGTCTTTGTTTATTTGCTCAATACTTTGAAAACCGCCTATTTCTTTTTGAAAGTCATTGTAACTCCGTCTTGGCTTATAACTATTTCTTTGTTGGATATCGTTCCTTCTACGCTTTCTCCATCACTGTCGGTCATAATAATTTTGTCTCCTTCAATCTTATATGTACCGCTCTCCGAATCACTCGATATGCCGCCCGTACTCGCAGACATAGCATATTCCCCGCCTTCTTTCAATTCCAACGTCATCGTAATGGCAGACCCCATAACGGATACTTCGCATTCGTATTTTCCGACCGCAGAACTTGCGCACGCAAAAAGCGTTAAGCATATGCAAACGGTCATCGTCAGAATCGCCATAATTTTCAATTTCTTTTTCATTATACACGCTCCCTGTTTTTTGATATGGACATTATACCACTTATCCCCCCCCGTCAATTGTTTTTAAACAATATAATAAAAAAAGAGCAACTTTTATGTTGCTCTTTGCTTCATTGTAATTTGATTTTACCTTACACCAATTCTATTATGGCTGTTTCAGCGCTGTCGCCTCTGCGGAATCCCGTTTTCAAAACGCGGGTATATCCGCCCTTGCGGTTGACGTCTTTTGCGCGCTGGTCGTATTTCGGCGCAAGCTCGTTGAAGATTTTTTCCACAAGCGGATGTTTGATATTCTTCGTGCGGGCGTAGAACGCTTCGTCCGTTTCGCCCTCTTTCTTTATTTCGGGAATATCGTATGTGAGAGCCATAATTCTGCGGCGGGCGGCAAGCTTGTCTTTGCCGTCGTTTACGACTTCGACTTTGATTTCCTGGCCCTTTTTGTTTATACGAGTCTCCACCTTCTTGACGGTGTCGAGATAATCGTTTATCGCTATCGTTATAATCTTCTCCGCATACTTCTGCACTTCTTTTGCGCGGGCGTAGGTCGTTTCTATTCTGCCTTTCCACAGCAAGTCGGAAGCTTGCTGACGAATAAGCGCCATTCTCTGGTCGGTGGGCTTACCGAGTTTTCTCTGTATAGCTGCCATTGTCTTTCTCCTTATTCTTCATTACTTTTGAGGTCGAGTCCATAGCTGTGAAGCTTTCCGATGACCTCGTCCAGCGATTTTCTGCCGAGGTTTCTGACTTTCAACATATCGTCCTCGCTGCGCTTCGTCAAATCTTCGACGGTGTGTATTCCCGCGCGTTTGAGACAGTTGTAGGAACGAACGGACAAGTCCATATCCTCGATGTTCATTTCCAGAACCTTCTGCTGTTTGTCCTCTTCGCGCGAAACGAGTATATCCATACCCGAAATAACATCGGAAAGATTTACAAACAGACGAATATGGTCTTCGATTGCTTTTGCCGCAAGACTCAAAACATCCTTCGCCGTGAGACTTCCGTCCGTTTTTACGTCCAAAGTGAGTTTGTCGTAATCGATACTCTGTCCGACGCGGGTGCTCTCCACCGAATAGCTCGCGCTCTTTACCGGAGTGAAGATTGCGTCGATGGGGATATAGCCTATCGGCTTGGTCGAATCTTTGAGATTTTCCGCAACCACATAGCCCCTGCCGAGACCGACGGTGAGTTCGACGCTCAATTTCGCGCCCTCGTCCATCGTACAGATGTAAAGGTCGGGATTCAAGATTTCGATTTCGGGGTCGATTTCGATATCGTGAGCCGTAACCACGCCGGGCGTGCTGCGCTCGATACGAAGCGTTTTTTTCAACGTCTTATCGGTGTAATTCGCTTTGAGGTTCAAGCCTTTCAAGTTCAGAATTATGTCCGCAACGTCCTCTTTGACGCCCTTTACGGTGCTGAACTCGTGGCTTACGCCGTCAATGCGGATACCGACGACTGCCGCACCCGGAAGCGCAGACATAAGTACTCTCCGCAATGCATTGCCTAACGTTATGCCGTATCCCCTTTCCAAAGGCTCCACAACGAACTTGCCCTGACGCAAATCCGCGCTCTCTTCGAGGGTGATTCTGGGCTTTTCGATTTCCATCATATTCAATTTGATATCTCCTTAAATTAGGTCTGCTTACCTTTTTGCCGCTAACCGAAAGTTTTGCTTTACGTTATCCGAAAGTATTACTTCGAGTACAGCTCTATGATAAGCTGCTCGTTTATATTGAGGTCGATGTCTTCGCGCTTCGGGTTATCGATAATTTTGCCTTTAAAGGTTTCGGTATCGAATTCCACCCATTTGGGCATAACCACCTTTGCGCCGCGAAGTTCCTTGAACAAAGCGTTGTCCGTCTTGTTCTCCTTGACGGCTATTTCGTCGCCGAGCTTTACCTGATAGCTGGGGATATCCACGGTCTTGCCGTTTACGGTGATGTGTCCGTGGTTGACTATCTGACGCGATTGAGCACGCGAAGAGCCGATTCCCATACGGTATACCACGTTGTCAAGACGCTTTTCGAGCAGAGCGAGCATATTCTCGCCCGTGACGCCCTTTTGACGTTCCGCTTCCTCGTAGTAAGCGCGGAACTGCTTTTCGAGTATTCCGTATGCTCTGCGCACTTTCTGCTTCTCGCGAAGCTGTATGCTGTACTCGCTCGCCTTTTTTCTGCCCAAACCGTGAGGTCCGGGAGGTACGGGGCGTCTGTCCATCGCGCACTTTTTAGACGTGCATCTGTCGCCTTTCAAAAACAGTTTCTGTCCCTCGCGTCTGCACTGTCTGCAATCCGCACAAGTATATTTTGCCATTTTTCAAAACTCTCCTTATACTCTTCTACGCTTGGGCGGACGGCAACCGTTATGCGGTATCGGGGATACGTCGGTTATCGACGTCACCGTCAGTCCCACTACGTCCAACGCTCTTATCGCCGACTCGCGTCCGCTGCCGGGACCCTTGACGAACACCGCAACGCTTCTGACGCCGTGGTCTTTCGCAATCGCCGCCGCTTTTTCGCAAGCCTGCTGCGCAGCGAACGGCGTGCTCTTTCTGCTGCCGCGGAAGCCCAACGCACCTGCCGAGCAAGCGCAAATCGCATTGCCCTGTTCGTCGGTTATCGTAATGAGGGTGTTATTGAAGGACGCCTGTATATGAACCTGACCCTTGTCTATGTTCTTGGTTATCTTCTTTTTCGTAGCTGTTTTTTTAACTGCCATTACCGTTCACTCTCCTTACTTCTTCTTCGCGCGACCGACGGTACGCTTCGGACCTTTTCTCGTGCGGGCGTTCTGCTTCGTGCTCTGTCCGCGAACGGGCAGTCCCTTGCGGTGACGCACGCCGCGATAGCAACCTATTTCCATAAGACGCTTGATGTTAAGCGCGACCTCGCGGTGCAAATCACCCTCGACGCGCACGTTCTTTTCAACATAAACACGAAGGTCGTTCACCTGCTGCTCGGTCAAATCTTTGACCCGAATATCAGGGTCGATACCGGTAGCTTTCAAAATCGTATTTGCCATAGGTCTGCCGATACCGTAGATATAAGTAAGACCTATCTCCACGCGTTTTTCTCTCGGCAAATCAATACCAGCTATTCTTGCCACTTTGAATTTCTCCTAATAATTATTTTTATAATGTATTGCCTATATATAAACGCCCTTGATGTTCGAAGCTATGGAATGCTGACTCCGAAACAAGAACGATGTCTTCTATGCTTGCAATCCAACGCAAAAGCCGACGGCTTCTTTTGTCAATGCAGTATGCTTCAAAGGTTTAAATGCGAGCGTTTTACAAAACCGACTTCTTCGCAGAATTTGTACGCAACCCAAAATACTGCGTTCACGCCGTAAATGCGCGCCGCTTATAAACTCTTTAAATCAGCCTTGACGTTGCTTGTGATTGGCATATTTCGAGCATATGACCATAATCTTGCCGTGTCTTTTGATGACCTTGCATTTGTCGCACATAGGTTTTACGGACGTACGTACTTTCATTGTTTTTCTCCTTTGGGCGGTTTTGCCCACTCTTGATTTCTCTGCTCTCACCTCTCGTCAGTTCTTGTGACGATAAGTTATCCGACCTTTGGTTAAGTCGTACGGCGACATTTCGAGCTTCACGGTATCGCCTACCAAAATTTTTATATAGTGCATTCTAATCTTGCCGGAAATCGTGCACAGCACGACGTGACCGTTCGACAGTCTGACTTTGAACATTGCGTTTCGGAGGCACTCGACGACTACGCCTTCTACCTCGATATTGTCTTCCTTCGACATTAAGCACTCCTCACAAATTGGATTTTTTCAAACACTCTTTGAGCTTTTCGTCGGTTATGCTCTTTTCGTTCAGACCGCTGTCGCCGTCTATTCGCAAGTGCTTCAACCGTTTCAGCTTCGGGTTATCCAGCTTCCTATACTTACCGTCTGCCGCAAGCACGAAGTCTTCGTTTACCGTCGAAACTATGACATACCTGCGTTTCGTATCGTGACCTTTGAGGCTTACCGCCGTTTTAAACGTCAAATCGTCCATTCGGTTCACCTCTGTCACAGCGTCAGTATTTCCGCGCCGTCCGCGCCCACGATAACCGTGTTTTCGTAATGCGCGCTCGGCATTAAGTCTCGCGTTCTGCAAGTCCACCCGTCGTTCGGGTCGATACTCACTCGCGGCGTACCCATATTTATCATCGGCTCTATCGCAAGACAGTTGCCCGCCTTCAAAACGGGCCCGCTGCCCTCGACTCCGTAGTTCGGCACGTCGGGCGGCTCGTGCAGTTTTCTGCCTATGCCGTGACCGACCATTTCCCGCACCACTCCGTAACCGTGACTTTCGGCGTGCTTTTGTATCGCGCTCGACACGTCTCCGAGTCTCGCGCCCTCCTTAACTCTTTCGATACCCTTGAAAAAACATTCTCTGGTGACTTCGATGAGTTTGAGTTTTTGCTCGCTTACTTTTCCGACGGGAAAAGTCCGAGCCGCGTCTCCGTGAAAACCGTCTATCAACGCTCCGACGTCGACGCTTACTATTTCGCCCTCTTTAAGCACTCTCAACGACGGTATCCCGTGCACCACCACCTCGTCTATCGAGATACAGGCTGCGGCGGGAAAGCCGTGATAGTTTTTGAAAGAAGGTATCGCCCCGCGGTCTCTTATGCAGCTTTCGATAATCGAATTCAGCTCCATTGTCGATATGCCGGGCTTTATAAACTTTTCTATTTCGCGAAGCGTTTCGCCGACAATCTTGCCTGCCGCCCGCATTTTTTCCTGTTCTTCTTCCGTCTTGACGGCTATCATTACAGCACCTTCTTGACAGATTCGAACACGGCTTCTATCGACTGCATTCCGTCCACGTTCACAAGTACGCCCTTATCCTTGTAGTAAGCTATCAAAGGAGCGGTGGACTGCTCATAGACCGTAAGCCGTGAATTGACCGTTTCCAGTGTGTCGTCGGCTCTCTGATAGAGCTTTCCGCCGCATTTGTCGCAAGTCTCGTCTTTTTTCGTGCTTACGTGATAACTCTCTCCGCACTTTTCGCAAACTCTGCGTCCCGTCAGTCTGTCGGCAAGAGCTTTCAAATCAACGTCCAGGTTTATGACCTTGTCGATTTTCGTCATTTTGTCGAGCGCTTCCGCCTGCGCTATATTGCGCGGGAATCCGTCCAAGAGAAAACCGTTTTTGCAGTCGTCCTCTTTGATTCGCAACTCGACGATTTCGCAAGTCACTTCGTCCGGAACAAGCTGTCCCTTGTCGATGTAAGCCTTGGCTTTAAGTCCGACAGGAGTGGCTTCCTTTAAATTCTTACGGAATATGTCGCCCGTAGATATGTGCGGTATATTCAAGTGCGCGGCTATTCTGACTGCCTGCGTCCCTTTGCCCGCCCCGGGTGCTCCGAGTAATACAAGCTTCATTGACTTTAATCTCCTTTCTCAAATCAATGCGTTTGTTCTTCAATACTGTTGTATTTGAAGTAACAGATGCGCGTAAGGCAAGGAAAGCGCGGATTCGGCGACGGGCGCGTACTCAACGTACGTAACCGAGCCGAAACGCAAGCTTGACACTGCCTTACGTGATATATGTTACTTCAAGAAGCCTTTGTATTGCTTCATCATCAACTGACTCTCCAACTGCTTGTCAAACTCCAATGCCACGGAAACGACTATCAGAAGTCCCGTTGCCGAGAATGCGTTTACCAGCGTTGCGGTGGGCAATACAATCGCAAATATAATCGACGGCACTATCGCAATGAAAGCGAGGAAGATTGCGCCGAACAGCGTCAGTCTTTTGCTTATGCGGGAAAGATATTCGCTGGTCGGACGTCCGGGTCTGATACCCGGAATGAAACCGCCGTATTGCTGTATGTTTCTTGCCACGTCTTCGGGATTGAACTGTATCTGCGCATAGAAATACGAGAAGAACAATATCAAAAGTCCCGTAAGCACGAAATATATCGGCGTGCCGCTGCCCAACCAATTCATCCACCAACCGTAGAATGCACTGTTGGGTGCGAATATCGAGCATATCAACTGCGGGAACGTGATTATCGCGGTAGCGAATATTATGGGCAACACGCCAGCCGCATTTATCTTAATGGGAATGTTCGTGCTCTGTCCGCCGTATTGCTTTCTGCCTTTAATCTGCTTTGCGTACTGAATCGGAATACGTCGTTCCGCGCCGTCCACGAACACGATAAACGCGAATACAGCGACGACCATCACTATAAATCCGATAAGTTCCCAAACCGCGACTTGACTCTCCGCATCAAACGCGAATATACGTCTGAATATCTCTATTATCGCAAGACCCGCGGAAGAAAGAATACCGACGAAGATTAAGAGCGAAATACCGTTGCCGATACCGTAATCCGTGATTCTTTCGCCCAACCACATAGTGAACATAGAACCCGCAATCAGGATTATCGCAACGAACGTCGACGCCAACCAAAGCGGCATATTCACGCCGTAGATTGTGGTGGCTATGCCGTTGGACGACATACTGACCACGATACCGACGGACTGCGCCACCGCAAGTATGAGCGTAAGCACTCTCGTAACTACCGCAAGCTTCTTTCTGCCCTCATCGCCCTGTTTGCTCCATTCTTCGAGCTTGGGAATGGCTATCGACAAAAGCTGAACGATAATCGACGAGTTGATATACGGGGATATACCGATGGCAAGGAATGCGCCGTTGGACAACGCGCCGCCCGTGATTGCCGAAAGAAGGTCGAGAAAAGTGTCCCCGCCTCCCGAAGTATACCACTCGGTGGTTATGCCGGGTATCGGCAACCAACAACCGAGTCTGTATATGAGCAGAAGCCCTATCGTAATAAAGATTTTCTTTCTGATATCTTTATTCTTAAACGCGTTGACGAGTGTTCGAAACATTATAACACCTCGGCTTTGCCGCCGACCTTTTCCAGCTTTTCGGCTGCGGCTTTCGAGAATTTCGCGGCTTTGACCACGACTTTTTTAGTCAACTCGCCGCCACCCAAAACTTTGAGTCCGTAAGGCTCGATTTTGGATATGACGCCCGCTTCCTTCAACGACTCCGCCGTTATGACCGCGCCGTCCTCGAAACGCTCCAAATCGCCGAGGTTTACGACGCTGTATACTTTTTTCCAGCGGTTATCGAAGCCAACTTTCGGGAGTCTGCGCGCAAGCGGCATCTGACCGCCTTCGAAACCGGGGCGCACACCGCCGCCGCTTCTTGCCCATTGACCCTTATGACCCTTACCGCTCGTTTTTCCGAGACCGGAACCGATTCCTCTGCCCAATCTCTTTTTAGAGGTTCTCGCGCCGACGGCGGGAGATAAATCCTGCATTTCCATAAGTCGGTTTCTCCTTTCCTTTAAGCTCCGATTTCTTCCACTTCGACCAAGTGCTTGACGACAAATACCATTCCGCGCATAGCGGCGTTGTCACGCTTGACCACAGAGGAACCAATCTTTTTCAAACCCAACGCTTCAACCGTGCGCTTTTGCTTTTCCAAACGTCCGATTGTGCTTTTGACAAGGGTTATTTTCAACATTTTTTCGGCTTGCTCTTTTTTTGCCGCCGTTTTCTTTTCAGCCATTTGTTTATGACCTCCTGTCATACCTTTAAATTAGTACTTTCTGCCGTAGTCCGAAAGTTCGGCATACCGCCGTCGAAGCCGGATATCGAAGCACGACTCCGAAACGGCAAATCCGCCTTTCAGCCGAGAATCTCTTCGACGCTCTTGCCTCGCATCGCCGCAATCTGCTCGGGCGAGCGGAGCTGTCTCAATCCCGCCATAGTCGCTTTAACGCAGTTCACTGGATTGCGCGAGCCGTAGCTCTTCGTCGTGATGTTGCGTATTCCCGCAAGCTCGACCACGCTTCTCGCGCTCGAACCCGCGATAACGCCCGTACCCTCGGGAGCCGGTCTCAAAAGCACTTGGCTCTTTCCGAATACGCCGACTATTTCGTGCGGTATCGTAGTTTCCGAAAGCGGAATCTTAACCATATCTTTGCGAGCCAACGATTCGGCTTTTTTAATCGCCTCGGGCACTTCGGCGGCTTTCGCCATTCCCATACCCACAGAACCGTTTCCGTCGCCCACTACAACGAGCGCGGAAAAGCGCATATTGCGTCCGCCCTTAACGGTTTTGCTTACTCTGTTTACGGCGACGAGCTTGCTTTTGATGCCGTCGTCGACTTTGACTTCTTCGCGTTCGCGTTCACGTCTTGCCATTTTACGATGCCCTCCTTAAAATTTCAGTCCGGCTTCTCTCGCGCTTTCCGCGATAGCCTTGACGCGACCCGTGTACAGATAGCCGCCTCTGTCGAAAACGACTTCTTTGATTCCGAGCTTGATTGCCTTTGCAGCAATGTCCGCTCCGACCGCTTTTGCCGCTTCCACCTTGCTCTTGCCTTTGACGTCCATTCCCTTGGCTATCGTGGACGAAGAGCAAAGCGTCTTGCCTGCTTTATCGTCTATAACCTGAACGTAGATATTGGACAGGCTTCTGTATACGGACAATCTCGGACGCGCCGCCGTGCCTCTGACGGAGTCTTTCACACGACGATGTCTTTTGAGTCTTATTTCGTTTTTATTGACTTTGTTTATCATATCGCTTTACTCCTATTTACCCGCGGTCTTGCCCTCTTTCTTCACAACAACCTCGTCGCTGTAATGCAAGCCGTAGTTGTGATAGGGTTCGACGGGACGTTTGGAACGAATATTGGCTGCCGTTTGACCGACAAGCTCTTTGCTTATGCCGGTAACCGTTACGGTATTCGCATCGGGGCAAGCCAACGTTATTCCTTCGGGAGCGGCAAACTCCACGGGGTGGCTGTATCCGAGGTTCATAACGAGCTTGCTGCCGTTTACCTGCGCTTTATAGCCGACGCCCTGTATAATAAGCGTCTTTACGAACGGAGTTTCCACGCCTTTCACCATATTGGCAATAAGTTGGCGGTAAAGTCCGTGCTTTGCTCTTACATCCTTATCGTCGCAATCTCTCGTCACGGTGAGCGTAGCGCCTTCCTGTTTGACGTCGATGTGCTTATCCGCAATCTTCTGCGAAAGCGTTCCCTTCGGTCCTTCCACCGTCACGACGCCGCCTTCGAACTTCACTTTAACGGCTGCGGGAACGTCAATGTGCATTCTGCCTATTCTCGACATATTCTACCTCCTACCGTTACCATACGTAGGCAAGCACTTCGCCGCCCACCTTGTTCTTTCTCGCGTCTCTATCGGTCATAACGCCTTTGCTCGTCGAGATTATCGCTATTCCGAGTCCGCCCAAAACTCTGGGAAGCTCTTCATAACCCGCGTAAACGCGAAGTCCCGGCTTGCTTATACGCTTCAAATTCTTGATTACGCTTTCGTATTTTGCGCCGTATTTGAGCGTTATCGAAATTTCGGAATGTCCGTTTACGTCCACTACTTCCGCGCTCTTTATATAGCCCTCGTTTGCGAGAATGTCCACAATGGACTTCTTCATCTTCGAATTGGGCACCGTCACGGTGTCGTGACGCGCAATGAGAGCGTTCCTTATTCTTGTCAGCAAATCCGCTATCGGGTCTGTCGTTACCATAATGCTTTCGCCCTCCTTTACCAACTCGACTTCTTGACGCCGGGGATTTCTCCCTTATACGCCAACTCTCGGAAACAAATTCTGCATATACCGTATTTTCTCAAAACCGCGTGAGGTCTGCCGCAAATGTTGCAACGCGTATACTCGCGGGTGGAAAACTTTGCAGGTTTCTTTTGCTTGTTTACAAGTGCTTTTCTTGCCATTTTTTATTTTCTCCTTTTCCCTGCTAGTTCTTGAAAGGCATTCCAAGCTTGGCAAGGAGCGTCTTTGCTTCGTCGTCGGTTTTTGCCGTCGTAACGACGCAAACATCGAATCCCCTGACTTTTTCCACCTGTTCGTAAGAAATTTCGGGGAAGATTATCTGTTCTTTGATTCCGAGCGCGTAATTGCCGCGTCCGTCGAACGACTTTCCGGAAATACCGCGGAAGTCTCTGACTCTCGGAAGCGCAATCGAAACCAACTTGTCGAAAAATTCGTACATTCTTTCGCCGCGAAGCGTGACTTTGATGCCTATCGGCTGTCCCTCGCGGAGTTTGAAGTTTGCAACCGATTTCTTTGCTCTTGCCACAACGGCCTTCTGTCCGCATATCGCTTCCAGCTCCGCAGTCGCTATCTGCATCGATTTCGAATTGTCCTTTATGTCGCCGAGACGCATATTGAGCACTATCTTTTCGAGTTTCGGAACTTCGTTGACGTTTTTATAACCCTTTTCTTTCATAAGAGCGGGCATTATTTCGGAAACGTATCTCGCTTTGAGACGGTTTCTTCCGTTATCTGCGTTTACCGCAGCTTTTTTCGCTTTTTCTGCCATACGTCCTCCTACTTGCTCTCTTTAACCGTCTTTTTCTTTGCGGCAGGTTTCTTCTCTTTGGTTTCCGCAGATTCGACAGTCTCTTCCGTCTTCACTTCTTCGACGGCTTCTTCTTTCTTTTTGGTCGTCTTCTTGGCGGGTTTCTTTTCGGCGTCTTTGCCTTTCTTTTTATCCGCCTTCATCTTTGCGTCGAGGGAAGCCCCGCACTTGATGCAAACACGCACTTTCTTGCCGTCGGACTCGCCCGCTCTGACTCTGGTCGCCTTGTTGCAGGACGGACAGATTATCTGCACGTTGCTGACGTCGATATTTCCGGGTTCGGTATTCTTTCCGCCCGGCTGCTGCGGACCTCTCGGCTTCACGTGTTTCGTGACCATATTTCTGCCTTCGACTTTAACCGTGCTTTTTGCGGTGTTGACCGAAAGCACTCTGCCGGTCTTGCCCTTATCCTTGCCCGCTATGACAACTACGTTGTCGCCTGTTTTTACGTTCAAACTCATCGTTGCTGTCCTCCTTAAAGCACTTCCGGCGCCAAAGATATAATTTTCATATAGTCTTTGTCGCGAAGCTCTCTCGCTATCGGTCCGAATATACGGCTTCCGCGCGGCTGTTTCTGGTTGTCGATAATGACCGCCGCATTGTCGTCGAAGCGAATATGCGAACCGTCGGGACGGTTGACGCCTTTATTGGTGCGGACTATGACTGCCTTTACGACGTCGCCTTTTTTCACTGCTCCGCCGGGGTTAGCAGACTTTACCGACGCAATGATGACGTCGCCGATATTGCCGCTGCGCCTGAAAGAACCGCCCAGCACCCGTATACACATAATCTCTTTCGCGCCGCTGTTGTCGGCTGCTTTTAAATATGTCTGGGGTTGTATCATAATACTCTTTACTCCGTTTTGTTTTCGCGCCGAAGGGGTCTGCCCGTTCGGACTTAACCGCCGCTTTCGCCGCGGCTTACTTCGCCTTTTCTATAATCTTCGAAAGTCTCCAACACTTATCCTTGGACAGGTGTCTGGTTTCGGTGACCTCGACGGTATCGCCTATTCCGCACTCGTTGTTCTCGTCGTGTGCTTTAAGCTTTTTCGTCTTGTTTATGGTCTTTTTGTAGAGGGGATGTTTTGCTTTGTCTCGAATGGCCACGACAATCGTCTTATCCATTTTATTGCTTACGACTACGCCCTCTCTGACTTTTCTGTTATTTCTTTCTTCCATAACCTCTCCTTCAAGCCTTTGCTTTCAGTTCGCGCTCGCGCATTACCGTCTTAATGCGGGCGATGTCTTTCTTGCACTTACTCATCTGCATAGGGTTGTTGAGCTGCCCGGTAGCGTGCGAAAAGCGCAGATTGAAGAGTTCCTGTTTCAGCTCGGAAAGCTTGACTTTCAACTCGTCGTCTTTCAAAGCGTGAATTTCGCTTGCTTTCATTATTCGTTGACCTCCTCTTTCTCGGAGCTTGCGGCTTCCGCCTCGTCTTTCTTGACTATCTTGCAACGAACGGGGAGTTTGTGCGAAGCAAGGCGCAACGCCTCTCTCGCGACGTCCTCCGCCACGCCCGCTATTTCAAACATAACTCTGCCCGGCTTTACGACGGCTGCCCAATATTCGGGAGAACCTTTTCCGCTTCCCATACGGGTTTCGGCGGGTTTCTTCGTTATCGGCTTGTGCGGGAATATGTCTATCCAAACCTGTCCGCCGCGCTTGATATATCTCGTCATTGCGATACGCGCCGCCTCTATTTGGTTGGAAGTTATCCAACCGCAGTCCAAAGACGCCAAACCGTATTCGCCGTAAGCGACTTTGTTGCCGCTGTTCGCCTTTCCTTTCATTCTGCCGCGCTGTACTTTGCGCCGCTTTACTCTCTTCGGCATTAACATATTATTTCTGTCCTCCTTCCGAGGGAGCGAGCTTTGCGAGAATCTCGCCCTTGTAAACCCATACCTTGACGCCTATTATACCGAACGTCGTATGTGCTTGCGCCGTACCGTAATCTATATCGGCACGCAACGTTTGCAGAGGTATCGAACCCTCGTGATAGTGTTCGCTTCTGGCTATTTCCGCGCCGTCGAGACGACCGGAAACCATAATCTTCACGCCTTTCGCGCCGCTCTTCATAACTCTCGACATTGCCTGCTTC
Source organism: uncultured Christensenellaceae bacterium (assembly GCA_910588155.1). GTDB lineage: Bacteria > Bacillota > Clostridia > Christensenellales > Pumilibacteraceae > MGBC157735. Next base: position 173,208 of record CAJUPB010000002.1, on the reverse strand, counting down.
ATCGTTCTGCGGAAAGAACTTCTCTTTTCGAGCTGCGCCGCAACGTTTTCGGCAACCAGCGTCGCATCCATATCGGGACGCTTAACTTCGAGCACGTTAAGGCTTACCGTCTTGCCGTTTACGATTTTGGCTATTTCCTTTTTGAGCTTTTCGACGCCCGCGCCCTTCTGTCCGATTATCATACCGGGCTTGGAGGTGTGTATATCGATTATAACCTTGCCTTGCGCACGCTCCAACGCTATGCGGGAGATGCCGTATGCATAGTAAGTCTTTTTGATATACTGACGGATTTTATAGTCCTCGTAAAGGTTGTCGGCAAAATCTTTTTTGCCTGCGTACCATTGAGCGTTCCAGCCGTCTATTACGCCCACACGCAGACCGTGGGGATTGACTTTCTGACCCATTATTTGACCTCCTTGAACGTGTCGAGTATAGCCGTTATGTGGCTGGTTCTCTTGTTGATGCGGTGTCCTCTGCCCTTCGAAACGGGATTCATTCTTTTGAGAATGGGACCGCAATCCGCGAATATTTCCGCAACATACAAGCTGTCTCTGGACATATCCTTGTTATGCTCTGCGTTCGCCGCTGCGGACGCTATGACCTTATAGACCGCTTCGCTCGCCGCTTTCGGCGTCGCCTTCAAGATTGCGAGAGCTTCGTTTACCGACTTGCCGCGAACGGTGTCGATTACCACTCTGACTTTGGTGGGCGATATGCGGATATATCTTGCGTGCGCCGTGGGACGCTGATTCTTTCTGTTCTCTTTGCGGCTTTCCGCCTTTTCTCTCATTCTTTTTGCCATTGCCTTAACTCCTATCTGCCCTTCGCCGTCTTTTCTCCGGCGTGCCCCTTAAACGTGCGGGTGGGCGCAAACTCGCCCAGCTTGTGTCCGACCATTTCTTCGGTGCAATAGACGGGAACGTGCTTGCGACCGTCGTGAACGGCAATCGTGCAACCCACGAATTCGGGGAATATCGTCGAGCTTCTCGACCAGGTCTTAATGACTTTTTTATCGGTGGTGTCCTGCTGCGCGCGCACTCTGTTTAACAGGCGCTCTTCGACGTAGGGACCTTTCTTAACGCTTCTTGACATCTTGCTTCACCTCTAATTGATGCGCTTGACAATGAACTTGTCGCTTGCCTTATGCTTCTTTCTCGTCTTGTAACCGAGCGTCGGTCTGCCCCAAGGCGTAACCGGCGTGGGCCTGCCTATCGGAGATTTTCCTTCACCGCCTCCGTGAGGGTGGTCGCAGGGGTTCATAACCACACCGCGGACGGTGGGACGGATACCCATATGACGCTTTCTGCCGGCTTTGCCGAGCGACACCAACTCGTGGTCGAGATTTCCGACCTGACCGACCGTCGCTCTGCAAGCAATCGGTATCATTCTCATTTCGCCGGACGGTAACTTCAACGTCGCGTACTTGCCTTCTTTTGCCATAAGCTGCGCACTGCTGCCCGCCGCCTTGGCAATCTGTCCGCCCTTGCCCGGTTGCATTTCGATGTTGTGCACCATAGTACCCACGGGAATGTTTTCCAACGGCAATGCGTTTCCCGCTTTGATGTCGGCTTCCGGTCCGCTTATGACGGTATCGCCCTGATTGAGTCCGACGGGAGCGAGAATATATCTCTTTTCGCCGTCCGCATACGTCAGGAGCGCGATGTACGAAGTACGGTTGGGGTCGTATTCGATTTCGCTGACCTTTGCGGGAATGCCGTCCTTATTGCGCTTGAAGTCGATTATTCTGTACTTTCTGCGGTTTCCGCCGCCCTTGTGGCGAACGGTTATCCGACCGTTGCTGTTTCTTCCGCCCGATTTGCTCTGCACTTCCAGAAGCGATTTTTCCGGGGTGGTCGTCGTTATTTCGGTGAACGCGCTGACCGTCTTTTGGCGGGTACCCGGAGTTATCGGCTTATATCTCTTTATAGCCATAATTCAATTCTCTCCTTAACTGTTCAATCCGCGTCTTTAAGCCATACTCTCGAAGAACTCGATGGCTTTGCTGTCCGCGGTGAGCTGCACGTACGCCTTTTTATACGACGAAGTATAGCCCTCCGTTCTGCCTTGTCTCTTATACTTGCCGCGAACGTTGACGGTGTTTACTTTCTTGACTTTCACTTTGAAAATCTCTTCGACCGCAGCTTTGATTTGGGTTTTGTTCGCGTCTTTCGCCACGACGAACGTGTACTTTTTGTTCGCGATACCTTCGTTGCCTTTCTCGGTGATTATAGGCTTTCTGATTATGTCGTATGCGTTCATTATGCCTTGCACCTCTCCGTAATTTTCTCGATAGCCGCTTTCGTGGCAACGAATTTCGTTCCCGCCACAACGTCGTAAACGCTCGCAAGTTCGCTTGCAACCGTCGTCACGTTGGGAAGATTGTTTGCCGCTCTGACCACGTCCGCGTCGGTTTCGGTAAGGCACAGCACCACATTCTTTTCCAGTCCGAGTGCTTTGACTACCTTAACCATTTCTTTTGTTTTCGCTTCGGCAAGTTTAATCTCATCCACGACGACAATCTGTCCGTCCGCGAGTTTCTTGGAAAGCGCCGATTTCATTGCGCCGACCTTTGCCGTCTTATTGATTTTCTGCGAAAAGTCTCTGGGCTTCGGCGCGAATACCACGCCGCCCTTGTTCCACTGCGGCGCTCTGATAGAGCCTTGACGCGCCCTGCCGGTGCCCTTCTGTCTCCACGGCTTGATGCCGCCGCCTCTTACTTCCGTTCTGGTCAACGCGCTCTTCGTTCCCTGACGCGCATTGTTCAGCTGTGCTACGACCGCCTGATGAATGAGCGGCTCGTTATACTCGACTCCGAAAACGCTGTCGTCCAATTCGAGGACACCCGCTTTCTCGCCGGTCTGTTTCAATATATCGATAGTAGGCATTTATTTCTCCTCCGCTCACTTCTTCTTAACCGTATCCTTTACCGTAACGAGTCCGCCCTTGGGTCCGGGAACCGCGCCGCGTATAAGAAGTACGTTTCTCTCTTTGTCCACCTTGACGACGGTGAGGTTCTGTATCGTCACGTTCTCGTGTCCGTACTGACCCGCCATCTTCAAGCCTTTGATAACCTTGCTCGGCGTCGAGTTCGCACCCGTGGAACCGCGTTCGCGATGAACGGGGCCGGTACCGTGGCTCATCTTCAAGCGATGGAAGTTCCAACGCTTTATCGCGCCCGTGAAGCCTCTGCCTTTCGTCACGCCCGATACGTCCACTCTGTCGCCGTTTTCGAATATATCGCAAGTGATTTGCTTGCCTATTTCATAACTCTCGGCGTTTTCGAGTTTGAACTCCGCAATCACGCGCTTGGGAGCGATACCCGCCTTTTCGAACTCGCCGACCTGCGGCTTGTTCACACCCTTGTACGGCGTGTACTGCTTGTCCTTGTCGCCTTTCTTGTACTTGACCGTCTTGCCCGCAGCCGCGTCCTCGTAAGCGAGTTGCACCGAGCTGTAACCGTTGCGCTCCTGCGTCCTTATACCCAATACGGTCACCGGACCTGCCTCCACTACGGTTACGGGAATCATCAGTCCTGTTTCGTCGAATATTTGCGTCATGCCGACTTTGCGGCCCAAAATAGCTTTTTTCACGTTACTTTACCTCCGCAAGTCCTTAAAGCTTTATCTGAATGTCCACACCCGCCGGCAAGTCGAGCTTCATAAGCGAGTCGACCGTCTTTGCCGAGGGATTATAGATGTCAATGAGTCTCTTATGCGTAAGAATCTCAAATTGTTCTCTCGAATCCTTATACTTATGCACCGCACGCAGTATGGTCACCACTTCCCTGTCCGTCGGAAGGGGAATGGGTCCGCTGACCTTGGTGCCCGTTCTCTTCGCCGTTTCCACTATACGCGCCGCCGACTGGTCAATCACGTTGTGGTCGTAAGCTTTGAGTTTGATACGTATCTTCTGTCCTGCCATTTACTTTAACCTCCATAGCATTTCACCGCTACCACCGTCTCCCGTGTGTCAAAATCGGGGGCGAAATTTTCGGACTTTCGGTTTTCGACCACGGTCGAACCTCAAAGTCCCCGACACATATAATTATGAAAGACGCTATCGCGGGCGCAACGGGTCAAGCCCGTCGCTGTCGGTCCGACGAAGTTCTCCGCACCCCGCTAAAATTTAAGCGCGGCAATCTCCGTCTTCATACCGTATAAGCCCCGCTATGCCTTTAAAGGGGCGCAAAAAAAGCGCATACTTTGAGCATAGCTTTCATATTCTACTACCGCCGACATTTTTTGTCAAGCGTTTTTCACTCTTTTGAGAAAAAATTTTGCCCTTTTTTCTCGGCGTTATTCCTTTTTTGTCAACTCTTATAAATAAATATCCACCCGCGAAGCGGGTGGTATTTCATTTTCGGGCATAGCCCTAATCTTTCCTGGCTGCGCACAAGTGCGCTAATGGCGACCTGCCAGTCTTTGCATTTACTGTTTCTTGCTACCCGTAAACGGGTCTCTTGGGTCAAACATACTTATTTGGTCACTCTCCTTATCCACTTTCAGTTGGTTCTCTATGTACTCTTTTATTGCTTTTGTGTTCTTTCCCACTGTATCTACATAGTATCCCTTGCACCAAAATTCGCGGTTTCGGTATGCAAATTTCATATTTCCCCATTTCTGAAATATTCGCAAACTACTCTTTCCCTTTAAGTAGCCCTCTATTTGTTTACTTACGCACGGAATTTCCGCGCTCCGCTATTTTGACTATGAACTTTTCGTCTATGCGCGTTTTCTTTGAATAATAAAAAATGCCCGTCAGAGCCGTTTATTTGGCTTCTGACGGGTTTTCCGTTTATTCGGTTACTTGTTCGACCGCGTCTCTAAAATGCGACACGCCCCGTATTCCGTTCGTCTCGGCGCATCACAGTGCGCCAGTTCCGTCCGCATAAAACACGCGCCAATCAAAATCGAGGAGGATGCCGATGCGCTTTGCCATATCAACCGAAGGGACGCGCTCCCCTTTTGCGATGCGGGAGATGTAGGCGCGGTCGACTCCGAGGATTTGCGCCATTTGATATTTGGTGTAGCCTTTCTTTTCCAGTCCGTTCTCGATGGCTCGCGGCACCTCGGAATTCTTAAAGTAGACGATGTCGTCGCCGCTGTCGGCTTCTACCAACATTGCCCGGTCGTCCCCCTCGGTTACTACTTTTTCGAGGGGCGTAGGTTCGGCGGGTTCGCAATCGTCAAGCCATAAGGCGAGAGCTTCTTTCGCCATTTTGAATGCTTGCTCCAAGGTCTCGCCGCAGGTGGCACATCCTAAGTCCGGAAACTCCACCGAGTATTGTCCATCGTCTTCTTTGTGAAATATAGCGGGGTAGATTCTGCATCCTACTGCTGCTGTTTTGTTTTCCATGATAATTCTCCTTTTCATTTTTATTTTATGCAGGTCGGGGCCTATTTTTTCAGCCCCGCCTGCTTGAGTATTGATTTTTCCGTTCCGGGCGGCAGGTCTTTCGCGTGCATTGGAACTTCGGTTTGTCTTCCTGTATCCGGGTTTCTCATTTTGAGGTGTGAGCCTTTTTGGCTTATTTCCTCGAACCCGTGGTCTTTTAGGAATTTGACCATTTGCTTTGCTGTCATCGGCATCGTTTGTACCTCCTCTTGTTTACGAGTATAGTATACCATATAGTTGCCTATTTGTCAACGCTTTTTTAGTTGTTTTTTAGGCTTTTTCAAAAATTTTTTTGCACAAAAAAAAGACCGGGCAGCGCGTCAATGCACTGCCCGGCTTTCACTCGTCTGTCCGAGCCGTCAAGCGTCTTTCCGCTTTGCCGCCGAAAAAATAAAGGAGAAAATTATGCCGCGCCGACTGCGCGGTGGTCGCGGTGCGAAGGCTCGAACTTCGCGTTTCCCTTGTCCGCGATATGCGGGGTTCTCTGCCCCGCTTCTTTATTATTCAGTTGTCGTAGGCGTTGCGTTCTTTAAGCTATAAATCGCTGACTCCACCTGCGTGGTTATCCACTTTTCGGTGTCGCCGTAATTCTCGGATATGTAGCTCTGCACCTTTTCCGAAAGCAGACCCTTGATTGTATTCACAGCTTTTTCAAGCGCGACCTTTTGCGCAGATGCATCGAATTTCCCCTCCGCTTTCAAATTCTCCACATAGGTCTGATAGGTCTGCTTTACTACGTCCGTTATAACCGACAGCGCGGTGTTCAGAAAGCCTTTCGCCTTCCCGTCTTTTACTTTGCTGTCAATGAGCGCGGTCAGCTTGGCGACCGCCCACGATGCCAGCGCGGTCAGTATTACGCCTACCACGCTGAAGAGAATTTCCGTCCAGTTCATTATTCTTCGCCTCCTTGATTATTTTGTTTTGATTTCGCCCGTGCTTTCTTCTCTGCCGGTGTTTCCGGAAGAGCCATAATGTCTTCGTATAGTTTAGTTATCACGCCGTTACCACCCAGCTCATGGTATGCCTCGTAACTACGCCGAGCCGATTCCTTGGCGTAAATGGGGCAGTATCCGCGACGTGTGTATTTGTCGTGGTATTCAATCAGTTGATTGCGCAGAAGGCTTTGTACGCCGTCCTGCAAGGCTTTTTCGCGTTTCTGCATCCCTTTGTACTTGGCGATAATAAAAGAGGCGAGGCCGCCTAAAAAGAACGACACCGCCCATGAAATGATGCAAGTTATCAATGTTGCCGTCATGACTCTAAATCCTCCGGCGTTATTTTTACTCCGCTCAGTAATGCGTACCACTTATCGCACGGCGTTTCGCACGGGCCTTTTCCGCAAGCTGCGCAGATGTTCTCGATGGTTAATTCTTCGTTACTCATAAGCCTCCCCCGTTATCGTCTCGTACTCTTCGGCGGTTATCCAGCCTTTTACGACCGCGTTTTTTACCCACGCTTTCGCCCACAGTCCCTTCTCGAAATATTCGCGGACTTTCTCGAATTTCGCGCTTGCCATTATTCAGCCACCTCCTCTTTTCGCTCGCTCTGCTCGGTATCGAAGTCAACGCCGGACATCATTGCGAGGTAGTCCACGCCCGCCTGCATCCGCTCCCATTTCGTGTTCTGCTCTTTGATGTATTCTCCGAGCGTGATGGGCGCAAGTGTGACGGTATCCGCATCGGCGATTTCGGAATGCCCCGGCAAATTGTAGGCCGTTCCCTCAAAAGCCACACCTACGGCCTCGTCTTCGTCCGCCTCGATATACGTTCCTTCGGGACTGACCTTGATAAATAAAACGGAGTCGGTTACGCCCAGCCCCGTTCCGTCGCTCTTGATTATTTTGTACACGTTCCACCTCCTATGACCCGTAAAATGTATTTCAGCGTTTCGATATCGGCGTTGAAAAATGCGTGATTCCACAGCCAGTAGTCGGCGTGTTCGCGCATCTTGTATTGTTGCAATTTCGGGTCGCCCCATATCCGCTCCCACGCGGCTTGCCGTTTTTGTCGATTAGCTGCGCTTTCTTGTTTTGCCGGCGCACGGAGACTCGCCTGTATCGCCTGTGTAAGCCGTCCGCGTTCCAGTCCGCACCCGTCGTCGTCTCTGGCGAAATATAGATGCGCGTTCTCGCTTGTTACAAGTACGAGCGCATCCCCGTCTTTAGTTATTATCTCGCCTTCAGATTCGCAAACCGTCCCGTATGGCAGATTTACGTTCCCGCAAAGGCCCATTCCTCGAAAGCGTTTGAAAAGTACATATCGCACTGGTCGTAGTCCTCCTTGATGATGTTATGGCGTTTATCTAACTTAAACCCGAAAAGCGAATAAACGAGCCGACGCAATTTCAGCACTAGATTGTGGTCATTGTAATTTTCAAAATATGCAATTGACCCCTGTATCGAAGCGCGCACGTCTTCGAAGGTTCTTTCTCCGCTATCGTACATCCTCTTCAGTGCTTTGAATTTATGACGGGCGCGAGGGACGCTTTTGCGGTTGCCGTTTATAACTACTTTCCCTGTCTCCGTCAATCTGAATTTCGCTTTGCAGTATTTGAACGGTTTAGTAAGCGGGCAGATGTGCGTCTTGGCAAGATTTACCGTCAATCCGTATTTTGCCGCCTTATCGACTATTTTGTTCAGTATTTCTTCCGGGTCTCGGTGTGGCGGTATCAGTACGGGATAATCGTCCATATAATGGCTCGCGCCTTTAATGTGAAGCTGACATTTGATGTAGTTATCAACCGGAGACGGCAAGCCTACCATCTCCATTTGACTGACCTCTACACCGAGCGGCAGTCCGTGTTCGCCCGGAATTGTTCGGACTATCTTGTCTGCTATTTCTCGTATGTTCGGATGCCGCAACAGCTTTTTGTGGCGGTCAAAAATAGCCGCGTGGGATGCCGAAGGGAAGAATTGCTTGTAATCCATAAGCAAAACCCAGCCTTCGCGTCCATAGCGTCTATAATGCTCACGCAAATCGTCGGCAAGCATCCGCATTCCGAAATGAAAACCTTTGCCCGGAAGACTCGCGCCGTTTTCGTATATCATGTCTGGGGTATATAACGGGAGGAGCGCACCGCGCGTCAGTGTTTTATGCACTTGCCTGTCGTCTATCTTCGGTGCGCTTATGTCCCGCGCTTTGCCCCGTTCGTTGATTGGAAATTGTATGTATTTTCCGGGTGTCCATTTGTGTTCGAACAGTTCACGCCGCCGTTTTGCCGTTCCGGAGAAAAGATGCATTTCGAACCGTTGAACGCTGTTTTTCCAGCGTACTCCGTTACAGCACCGTTTGCCGTTTTTAAACATCGCATTGAATGTAAAAACGCGACTTAAACCACCGACCGTTCTCGCACGTTCGGTTTTGCGCTGTTCTCTTTGCGCTTTTCTGCGTTGGTATCTTGCTTCGTGTCGTTCGTTACTTGTCATAATTATTCGCCTGCCGCACGGTTGTGGTGTAGGGTACAGTCTAAACCGCTTTGACCTGACACATGAAACGGGGTGATGCACTCTCTCCCGCCATGCAAGGAGCGTCCGTGTCCGGTCGTCAGCAAAATGGAGATTTCTCTCCACTTGCAAAAATGCAGCTGTTTTGGATTTTCATCCGGGAAGTGTTCCTCCTTTCGCTTCGGTCTTTGGTTCACTCAAGGCTACTACTTATGACCACGCCTCCCTTTCGGGAAGGTGCGAAATCCGGCGCGAGCGCGGCAGAATTGTTAGCGTTGTTATTGTTGTTACTGCCCGACGACCACACAGCGCAGAAATTGTTGTTATTATTGTAATTCGGCGACCGCAGCCACCACCACGCAGCCCACTCGCAGATTTACAGGAACACACCCAAAGGGAACGGCTCAGCCGCTCTTCTTATCTGATTTTAGCAGTCCCGTCAGCAGTGCATTCTCTTTGTCGATGAGTTCGCCGAGCGTCTGGGACATTTTATCAAGGCGTTGCGATGCATCCGAAGCCTTGACTGGCTTTCCGGAAGATGTTTCAAAACACCCAGCCGGGTTCAATGCCATAATTGAATAACAATGCGCGAGATGCACGTCTAACGCCATGAGCGACGCTCTGGATTCCAAGATGTGCGCCTCGCGCAGTCTTCGTCGCTCGTCGCTTGATGGGTAGATGCTGTTCGCCTTTTCGGCGTGGTCTACCACCTCGGACGCGAGCCTTGCCACGTCAGTTGCCAAAAGCCGAGCATACCGCGCGGACAACCGCGTTAGAAACGCGATTGTCCGCGTATAGATTTCGTTCGCAGTGTTTACGAACTCCGCTTTGCTTTCGGACCGTTTTGATTTCAGTACCGACATTTGTGTACCTTCCTTTTTGCGCCCACTGTCGTGGGCGCGATTTCTCCGATTGTATGATTAGACTGCGAAAGCCGGCGCGAGCGCGGCAGAATAGTCAGCGGAGCCAGTGGTGTTACTGCCCGACGACCACACAGCGCAGAAATAGCCGTCATAACTGCAAGTCGGCGACCGCAGCCACCACCACGCAGCCGTATTCACGTCTGAATGCTTGTATTTGACTTTTGAATTGCCGTTTGCATAATAACTGTACTGTGCTTGATAGTTGCCCTCGTAGCTGTTTGCGTATCCGTTTGTACTGCCGAACACCTCTTTCATCGAAAGCAACGGCAGATAGTCTGTCGTTGCCGTTACATTCGATTGCGTGCTTCCCGAACCGCCACCCACGTTATCCGTGTATTTTGTTATCGGTTTTAGCACCGCTCTGAGGTCGGACGGTAGAGCCGCCATCAACGTGCCGGCCACGGGGTTCGTCGCGCAGGTGTTTGTTGCGTTATTTCCCGTTGCGCCGGATGCTTTAACCTCGCCGTAGTTGCTCGGTGCTACGTTCGTACTACCGAGAACGTCATACCGCAAATCCGAAGCCGACCAGCCGCCGTAGTTGTAATAACCCCAGTGGTTGATGTTAAAATACTTCGTACCATCAGTATAGCTCGAATTGTACTTGCTGTCAATCAAACCGACGTCCTTGCCGCCCGATTGTGCCGTTTTGAACCCTTGGAAGTGTATTTTATTCGAACCCTCATATGCTGCATTGTGGTTGAACCCTATAATGAAAACCCAGAGCGATTGGTCGACGCTCAGCGTTCCCACCGTGCCTTTTACTTCGATTTCTTTTGTCGCCCCGACCGACCACACAGACGCGCCCGCGCCAGCATCCGATATGGCTTTAACCGTCGCCCACGAATTGTCGTTAAGCGTAGCCGACGCCACGGTCGCCGTAACCGCCACAGTTTTGCTTGTAGCCTTGTAATTCGTCCCTGCGTCCACATTGACCGTAATCGTCGCAGAACCGCTTTTAACGGCTTTTACGGTGACTGTCGTTCCCGAAACTGTCACTTGCGCAACGGAAACGTCGCTGCTGCTCGCAGTGATAGCTCCGTCACCGGAACGCGAAACCGTAAATGTGCGCGTCATACCTATTGCGCCGACCATATTTAGGCTTGTTGGGCTTGTCGAAACTGAACCAGTCGCTTTCGCAATTTCCCACGCCCTGCCTATCGCTCCGGCGTATTGACCTATCCCAGTTATGACAAGCGTATAAGTTCCTGCGCTGGTCGCCGTATTACCGCTTACAACGTAATCAGTTCCGGCTGTTAGCGTCTTTCCGTTGACCACCACGCTGCTTACCGTTTTCGTTTTTGTAGAACCGCTATAAGTGAGAGACCCGCCCAGCGTAACGGTCGCGCCCGTAATCGAGATGATTCCGACCGCATCCAGCTTGGCTTTATCCTCTTTACTCATCAGTCCGTCTTCGGTCGTTGTTGCTGTGTTAGATGGTAGGGTTATTTCGGTCGTATCGCTTTCCGTGATATGCCCTTCGGTATCGTGTTTAACATAAGGGATTATGATTTTATCGCCGAAGGATTTTTCTCCCGCGCTCCCCTTGCTACCGCCTGCGGCTATGCTGTTTGTGTGTTTTATCGTAGTACCGTCTTTTTTTAAGCCTGCACCAGCCGTATCGAATTTCGTATTCATCCCGGCATCGAAGTCCGCACGAGTTACCATAGCCTCATGGTCTATCGTTGCCGTCAATATGCCGGTATTCGACATTTGGAGCGTGGCGTAAAACGTGAAAACATAATCGGGCATATCTTCGTGTGTCGGAACGCTTACACCTACCCCGTCTTGATAAAGCGCGACCAGTGCGCTCTCGCTCCCGTTAAGGCTTGCCCATACGCCTATCTGATTGATAATGTAACCCGTCGTTACGCCTGCGCTGGTGCATTGCAATTGCAATCTTACACCGTTCGCCACCCTGTCCATTTTGATGATGCTGAGCGTTTGCTTTTGCGCAACGAGTCCGGTCTGCGCCATAAGGTATGCATCTGCGACCGTTCCTTCGCCTGTGGCTGCGCTGTCAAAGTTCAGCGTTGCGCCCTCAAGCCAATTTGCGAGCAGTTCCTTGCCCGCGTTCGTTATAACTGCGCTATTCCACATTGTAGCGTCCTCCTCTTAAATATTCGCCGCTGTGCCTACCGCGACCACTGCCATTCCGGTTCGTGCCGTTGCGGCGTATGCCGTAACCTCGCCCGAATGCGCAAACTCGATAACGTCCAGCACCGCGCTGCTTCGTTTAGCGACCGCGACAAGTGCGCGGAAACGGTCGATTATATCCTGTGTCTGCAACGGGTAGCTCGTTGTAACACGGAAGTGGAACGGTTCGCCGTTATACTTGTTCCACTCCGTAACATACCCGCCGCCGAAAACGTCTTTTATAATCTGCTCGATTGCCCATTTCGTGCCGCGTTTCGAATAGACCTTATCTGAGCTTTTTATGATGGCGCGTTTGCTTTCAATCGGCAAATCTGCGCTATACCAGTCAACGTCTAACTCGTATGCCAGCTCGTCAAGCTGCGCATCGTTCAAACGGTCTATTTGGTCCCACACTCGTGCCGTCTTTACGCGGTTCGCCGGAATAAGCACGGTAGATTCCACCGCTTCGGCAAGAGACTTTACGGCCGCGTCTTCACGCATAAATTCCGGGAGCAGTTTCAAAAATTCCAACGTGGTTATTTTCATTCTTTTACTACCTCATGCTTTACCGTCATTGTTCCGGAGAATTGTGCTATCGTCGTCTCGTCAAGTTCGGCAAATGCCGGACTTGTAATTGCGACACGGTATGCGCCTACTGCGTTTTCGCCGTCCGGTTTCAAAATCAACGCGCGGAGTTTATCGGGGTTGATGTCTCGTCCGATTGCCCCACTCTGCCATTTGATGTATTGCGCAATTGCCCCGCCATCGCTTTCGATTGTTTCGATGCAAGCACTTTCATCTTCAGCCAGCGTGTAGTACGTGAGATTGATGTCGTATGTCTTAACGGTCGGCGGCTCAACTTTTACGATGTCAGTCATGGGACGGATGTCGTCTGCGTTGCAAACATCATAGACCTTTTGCAGAATTTCCTCGTCGGGGATTTCGCCGCCTTCGCATATCGGTATGATTCTGACCGTCCCTGCGTTCGTCGTATCAACGCTCACTTTTATTTGCGTCGCGTCGGCAAGCCTACCGCCCGCTGTAAGCGTGATTGTCATCAAATCGTCCGTATAGTCGACCGTATAATCACTACCCTTTACGGCCGCCGTAGTGCCGTCAGAAAGGAAGACCACCAGCGTATCAAGTAAAAGCAACGAACCGCCCTTGTAGGCTTTTCTACCGTTCACATCCAGCATACGATTAAGCGTCTGCTGTTCGCTTGTTACGACGACGTCGGAAATGGTCGAGTCTGCGGTCATCGCCCAGTATCTGTAACTTTTTATAGGCCCCGCCGTCGACAGCTTTGATGGCGCGGCAAGTATGCGCGTTCGAAGGCTGTCATCCGATTCTTTGTCTGTGCCGCCTGCGGTTATCGTTATGTTTTCTATGTTGTCGATGTACGCGATGGGGTCTACCATCGTATTTATCATTCCTGCCGATATCTCGTTATACTCCGTACCTTCGCCTACGCTCTCCGTTTCAACGTCGACGTGTGTTTCCCCTGCGAGAAGAATGGCGGCGGTTACAGTGGCAAAATACCGCTTACTGTCGCCCGTTACGCGCGTCCCTTGCGGTATGACGATATTCGAACCGAACGCGGAATTGACGTTGAACCGGATTGTCGTCGTGGCTTTTGTCGCAGGGATGCGTTCCACGCCCACACGCTCGCCCAGCGCATCGAGAACCTCGCCCCTTGCATACCTCAGCATTTTTTGCTTGGCTGCGTCATTCATCGCATTGAACATAGCAACGAAAACCGCGACGAGACCCTCGGCAAAAAGCCGACGCTCGTCTCCGGGATAGAGCGATTCTCCCACCGAATTTTCAAGCGATGTAATTATTTGATTGTAAAGTTTATCTGCATCGGTCGTTATAAAATCCATCAATCAGTCCTCCCCGTGATGTTGACCGTCAAGGCTACTTGACCATTCGTCGCGTCGGTGGTTTTCAATTTTACGCTCTCTACGCTCACCCTTGGCTCGTAGGTCTCCACCATCCACTTGGTATCCTCGATAAGGTCTTCGCGTTCGCTAAGGCTCGAACCCGTAAGCTCGGCGAGCCTTACGCCCTTTATTCTATCAAACGGAGTTTCTCCGCGCGAAATTCGCACAAGGTTGTTTGCGCAAATCGCGGGATTTCCGTTTCCCGAACCTTTCATATCAGCCTCCTTATAAACGCGATTGTAACGCCGGGTTTTTACTCTTCAGCAACGATTTCTTCGCTGTCGAACACGTAACGCCTACAGCCGAAGAACCGGCCGCGTTTGCGCTCTCCGCTGCCGCCGTTATACTCGCGCTTAGCGTCTCGTCGCTTTCTTCAAACGTAAATGTCAGCTTTGAATACCGAAATCTACCGGCGTTATCTATTTGGGTATTCGCCGCCTTGACTTTTGTCAGAATAAAGTTCGGGCCGTAAGTCTGCCCGCCTATTTTCAGAATTCCCGTTTGACCTATCCAGCTTTTCCAGTTTTCCATTTCGGCGCGAACGTCAACGTCAAAATGCGCGTTCAGCGTAGACGAGAAGGACACCGTCTGCTTTTTCAGTCCGCGAATATTGCTAAGCGGAGAACCCTCTACCGCATTGTTCTTTTCAGCTTCCAGTTCATAGCTCGTAGTGAACCCACTAAAATCTTTTACGCTCTTCGCCGTAATCTCCCACACCTTTGTGCCGAGTGCAGTCGTGAATGTTGCCGTTCTCGCCATAATGCCTCCTTAGCCTTCGGTCTCCCCGTCCGCTCTCATCAGAATTGCCCCCGAACGGTCCGCGAACTCAACGAAAATAACCCGCACACCTTTATGCAAAGCTCCGGCGCGTAAGTCGCGCGGAATAGTCAGCGGCTTTGTTATCACGCCCGAATGCTCGGAAAGTACACGCGCAAGGGTGGGATTGCCGTCTTTGTCGAGCGGCCGTTCTTCTATCGTACTTATTTCTCCGCGTTGTACCATCAATAACCCTCCAGCGGTTTGCGAAAAAATATTTTTATTTCGCCTTTTACGTAATCCATCCGGGTGCGCGTAATGAACACTCGCCCGTTCCATTTGCTTGCTTTTGCATTCTCGATTTCGACCACGCTACCCGCGGCATAATCACAGGTCAGCTGTCGTCTAAAATTGCCCGTATAAGCGTTTTTATTCGCGTCTCGAAGGATGCCGCGGGCAAACCGCAGAGCCTCTTCGTTGCTGACGCATTCTATCGGCTGCCGAGGACGCAGTACCCTGCCCGTTCGCACGTTATCTGCATAAAACACGCCGGCATACTCTCCCGACGATATCTCCGCAGAGCTGTACGCTTCGCCCGAACGGTCCGAAAACTCAAACACGCCGTCTGCGCCTATTTTTATGCGCGTAGTTGCCCGTGCGCTTTCTCTTGCCTGCTCGTCGTATATAACCAGTCGACCGTTGTAAACAACCATCGCGCATCCCTCAAGCAGACACCGCATCTGCAAAAAATCAAAATCCGATTGATTGTCTTGCCGTATGTAAGAGTAAACCCTATCCGTTACCCCGTAAGATTGGAATTTGAGACCATGCTCGGCGGCGATGTCTTCACCTATCTTCAAAAGTCGGATGTTCTCCCACGCACGATTCTTCACTATCTCGCCTGTCGGTGGCATAGCCGATGCACAAAATGTAATTAAACCGTTCGCCGGAGAGACGCGCGTAATGTGCATCACTCCGGTGTCGGCCGCTTTGTTTTGGTATCTTATGGTATCTCCGCTTTTAGGCTGCCAAGCATTCCACCTATTGCCGCTATCGACAAAACGAATTAAAAGCCTATCGGCTCTTTTCTCGGCGAACGTCTCATGTTCGCATCGGTTAATGAAAACCCTCGGCGTTATGTCGACGCCGTTATAAATCAGCTTCATTCGGCAGTCCTCCACGGCGCGAGAGTTTCCGGCGTTGCCGTTTCGTCAAAGACCGGGATGCGGAGCGTTACCTCTTCGTCAAAAATAATCACATCCGCATAGTCCGGATTTGCGGCTATGATTTCCGATGCCATCTTTTCGTTATTGTAGACCTGAAGAGCGAGTTCGTCGAACGTGTCGCCCAGTCGGGTCGTATAATCAATATACCGAGACACGGTCATATCGTCCACCCTCCCTTAATGCCAGCCACTCTTCGAGCCAGTCTAAGAATTCGCTACCGCATTCTTTCAGTTTCTCTACTATGTCTTCGGCATCCAGTTTTTCCGCGTTCTGAACGTCAATCTGCGGCGACCACGTCAAACCGCTTAAATCGTAATAAATGACGGTCGTCTCGGTCAAACCACCAAGCGAGAACCCTTCCATAGCGAGCAGTTCGCTTGCCTTGCTTAGCGGCGTTTCTTCGCTCGAAACAGAAACGTCAAGCGTTTGAATGGCTGCGGTTATTTCTGCCCGCGCTTCATCGCTCATCTCCACCGCATCGAGAACGCCGAGTATCTTTCCCGCTTGGGCCCAGTATTGGACGTTCTCTTCATGGTATGCCGGGTCAAAAGAAATAACAGCTTCGGGGCCTTCCTCGCCCGCTATGCTTATTCCGTCCGTAAAGCCACCAGTTGCAAGTCTCGGCAAGGAAACCTTCGGTATTTCGGGAATGGCGGGGATTCCCGTCCATGTCCACACTTTGCTCAGTCCCCCGGTCACACCGTTTATAACGCTGATTATCGCATTGATGCCCGTTTCGACTATTCCTATCAAGCCGTTTATAACGCCTTTGAAAAAGCCGACTATTCCGTTCCAGATGCCGGAGAAAATGCCCGCTATGGCCTCCCACGCGCCCGACCAGTTGCCTTGGAACACGTTTGTTATAAAGTCAATCAACCCCGACAGCACGTCGGTTATCATCTGAATGAGCGGCGTTACCACGCTAAGAGCCGCGCCCAGCACTCCGCTGAATAAATCGGATACCGTCTGCAGAATAGGCTCAAGCGGTTTTAACGCTTTCGCTATGAGCGTCTGAATTAGCGAAATCAACGGCTTTAATATGGCGGTTACCAATTGCAGAAGCGGTTTCAAAATCGCCATACAAATGTCGAGTATGGGGTCTAAAAGCGAAAGTACTATGTCCAGCACCGGCGAAAGCGTTTCCAGCAAATTGATTAAAACCGGCAGAACCGCCTCGATTATGGACGTTAATATCGGCATAACTATCGAAAGTATCTGCTCCACAATCGGCAAAACTTTTGCGAGAATTTTGCTAACGATTGACATCACTGCACTCAAAAGCTCAGCGATAATCGGAAGCACCGCGCCCAGCAAATCGAACACGGGTTCAAGGACTAAGGCTATCGCATCCACCAGCTCTATAACGACCGGAAGAACGGCCGTAATTATTTTGACCAGCGGTGGAATTATTTTCGTCAAAAGCGATTTCGCTATTTGCATTAACGGCTTCAAAAGCTCCGATAAAAGCGGAGCTATCTCGGTCACTACATCTGCGATTAACGGCGTGAGCATTTCCGTCATTTCGGAAATAACGGGCAGTAGTTCATCCATAAGGTCTGCAACTATCGGCATCAAGTCGTTCAAAGTATCGAACATCGTATTTGCCAACGGCTCAAGTGCAATCTGCGCCCGTTGTTTGAAAATCTGCAAACGCTCCGTGAAATCGTATGTATCCTCGGCGCATTTCGTTATGGTTTCACCGTTTTCTTGTAGTGTGGCAGTTAACGCTTCGATATCAAGCGTCCCGTCTCGAATTGCCGAGGACATTGTGGATGCAGCTCTCGTGCCGAAAATCTCGGCGGCTATCGCCGTTGCGTTCGTCTCGTCCTTTGCGTTGACGATTGCGTCTATGTACATCTGCAAACCGTCAGCCGCGCCTATCCCCTCGTTCGCCAGCATTGTCACGCCTTTCTTCATGGCCGCCAGCACTTCGGTGGTATTAACGCCTTGCTTTTCCAACTGCCCTATAAGCGTCGTCGCTTCCTCAAACGAATATCCCATATCACGCAGTTGCGGACCGTAGGTCTGCACGTTCTCCATCAACTTAGAAAACCCCACGCCCGTTGACTGGCTCACTTTGAATACAAAATCCATAGCGTCGCCCATATCTTCCGCGTCAATGTTCCATTGCTGGAAAGCGTGACTGCTCGACTCGATAACCCCTTCGAGGTCGTCTCCCAGCAAGTCCGCGACCTGTATCGCTTGTCGTGAAATGTTTTGTAAATCTTCCCCGGTCAAGCCGAGCATCGTATTGTAATTTGCTATCGCAGTTGCCGCGTTATCCATAGTGGTCGGAACAGAGCCGTAAACTGCGTCGAAGTCGTCCATCAGCGCATCGAGAGCCTCTCCCGTTGCGCCCGTGCCGATTCGGATTGTGTCGCTTACGTTATCGAATTCCGTACCCAGATTAACGAGTTCTTTCGTAGCCTTTACTGCGGCTTTTGCGATGCCGACAACGGCGGCAACGCCAGCGGCGGAGGCTGCTAACGCCGCCACGTTCACGTTGCCTAACATTTTAACCGCTTTCGATACCGCATTCCCTAAAGTGGGCGAGGTACTCCCGGCGATTTCTACTACCGTTTGAAGAACCTTGTTATTGTTCGCCACGAGTTACCTCCTTCTGCGATTTCTCCCCCTTGCCATTTGCGCCGCCATATTGCGCTTTCGTTCGTTCTGCTCTTGCGTCAGCTGTTCGGCTGCATCGGCATACTCCATCGCAAAATCAATAAGCCGCATCCGTTCCAGCTCAGTCGTGGGGGTGTGGAAGATGCGGGCGTAATCTCTTATTCGTTTCCGGACGTGTTTTCCTGTAAGTCGTCCGTCGACTCTTCGACCGCCGACGGCATAATAAAATTTCTGCCGATTCTCACTACTGCGGCAACGTCCGCGCCTTTCAAGCGAGACAGGTCATTGTAGTCGATTTCGGGGTTTACCGCCACAATGGCGGCAAAGCCGAGCTGAAGGTGCATCGAGTAGTCCATCTCTAATGCTCCGGCCGTTACACCTTGCCTGCCCGCCGCTCTGAATTTGCGAGCTTCGGCGGCAATAAACGCCTCCGACGTGATTTCGTTCGCATCGTAGGTCAGTTCCTTGACCTCTTTTCCGTTGATTTTTATGGGGTGCAAAAGTTTTAATTTTTCCATAATGGTCTCCTTAAAATTTACCCCCGGAGCATCCACGCATCCGGGGGTCGTCATTTTTTTATATTTTTTTTGATTACAGGTGCTTTGCGATTTCGGAGAAGTAGTCCTTTCCGTTGATGCGACAAATCGAATTTAATTTGTCGACACAGAGGAGTTCTTCGCCGTTCACGTAAAGCTGATAACGATAAACCGCAAGCGCGATTTCGTGTTCGCTGCCGCTCCCGACCTCGCCTTCCACGGCGGGGACGCCTTTCGGCACACCGGTTATAAACGCTTTACACCCCACGGGTGCGGATGCGCCGTCGCCGGATATGTTGTTTTGAACGTAACGAATTTCGTAGTTGTGCTTTTCGGGGGTCGACGCTTTAACCAGTCCGAGGTCGGTCCCGATTTTAGTAAATGTCGCCTCCATAGCCTCAACCAGTCCGATGAGCGGTGTTTCCATCGCGCCCATCGCCTGACTTTCAGCCGTTGCAAATGCGATTTCCGGAAGTTTGAACGCTACGTCTTTTGCGACAAGTTCGTTGTCGCAGTAAACGGTATCCGCGACGAGTCCGTTTTTCTGGTCAACCCATGCCATTATTCTTCACCTCCGTAAAGTATTTGAAATCCCGCATCGGTGTAACTTACCACCACGGTCGCCGCCTTAAGCGGAGGCGTTACCGTTGCCGAAACGTGCCACTCGAAATTGGCGATTAAAATGTCCGATGCCTCGCTCGAACCCGCGCTCCCCGTTGCGAGCTTAATCGTGGGCGAACCGATAAGCGCACCCTTGGAAACGAGCATTTCCAGTTTTTCCTGCTCGCGGTTGAGGATGGTGTCGCGTAACGCCAGCGTCATCGGCTTATCGATTGTCGAACCCCATTCTTTCTGAAAACTGTTCGTGATATAGAAAAGCATCAGAATGTTCGAGTCGAAAATCTCTCTTGCGTTGTACTCTCCGTCGTAATCGTAGGCCGCCGTATGGTCGCCCCATACACGCCAGTTGCTCTCCCAGTAGATTGCGGTCGTAAGACCCGCCGCCGTCAGTTTGTTCGCATCCGGACGGTCGTAACCCACCAGCTTCGAGCTTGCGCTGATGTACAGTCCCGAAACGGGTATTGCCTTGTTTGCGCACGTCTCGTAGGGGACGCTGTCGTTCCCCGTATCGCAACGCACTTTTTCCACAAGCGCGAGGGTCGAAAGATGGTAGACGGCTTTATTTCCTTTAACCTTGGGCCAGAACACCTTCGAGAAACCCGAATTGTAGCCGTTGTCTTTCTTCCATTTGATTGCCGCGTCGATTGTGGCCGCTTCATCCGTGGGAATATCCGCAAACACGAACGCGCTCCAGTGGTCGTTAATTCCTTGCGATGCCGCCACCAGTGCCTTATAAACGGTGGGATTCTCCGACCAGCCGGGCGCGGCGACGTATGTGGGTATCGCATCGTAATTTTGATAAACGAGTCGCAGACTGGCGATACCGCTCGTCACGCCCTCGCTGTCCGTGCCACCCACGACATCGTCTGCCGTTATGGCATCGAAGTCTATTTCCGAATAAGACGCGGTCGCATTCTTTATTTCCGTCGTGCTGATATCCGTAACCGTAAGCACTCCAGTGTCGGCGTTATAACTTAACGTGTAATCCGTACCGAGTACCTTTCCCTCGATTGCGAACGTGGCGATGATGATTCCGGTCGTTACGACGCTCGCCTTTCGGTTCGCAAACGTAAGCGGCACGGTTACCGCTTGCTCGGCTTTGTGTTTGTCGGGGTCAAGCACGTTGATAACGTAAATAGGCCCGATATTGCCGTTCGCGTTATTGAAGTGCGCCTCTATTGCTTCGCACAGAGTGTATTTACCCCACAGCGTAGCGTCTGCGAAGTGTCCGAGTTTGCTCTTTGCTTCGCTTAAATTGTAGATTTTGATGGGCGTGTTAACTGCTCCCTTGTAGTCCGTCAGCAAGTTTACCGGGGCCGTTCCGAAATAGACCGGCACAACGGATGCCTGCGACGCGCTCTGCACTATATCCGTACCGAGAGAACCGTAAACGCCGTATTTGTATTCCGCCATTTTTAACCTCCAAATTTTTTATAAATGCTCCGAGTACGCGGCACCCGTGCGGTTAAGCCCGCGCTCGATGGTTATGGTCGCCCATGCGTAAAAGTACGGATAGGTGTCCGCTATCTGCCCGTCTTTTGTATATTGGCCGTATTTCACGCCGGCCTCTTTAACAAACCGTATCCCGTCCAAGTATTCGGCGTTTTCTATCTCCGCAAGTGTGCGGTCGAGAAAACTCCACACGTCTTTCCATCCGTCTGCCGAACGCTGAAACTTTCCGGTCTCGCTTTCAGTCGGATGCGCTCCCGGATTCCAAACGACAAAACTCAACTGAAGGCTCATTCTGTCATTCGATTTTGTTAAATCCTGCGCTCCCTCTAAAAGCTGAACCAGTATTGACGGAAACTGCATATCCGTCCCCGCGGCGAGCTTATCGTTTCCGGGGAGTAGCATCGGAAACGCCGTAGGGTTTACTTCTTCGTATGAATAAGTGTCTCCCTGCTCTTCGTCGTTCGGCCGTTTCAGTTTTATCTTCGGGCATACGTTTTTATTCAGCCATTCGGCTATTTTTTCTATGCATTGCACAATGGTCATCGCCTACCTCCGTTATCCTGCGGTTTGTTGCGCCAGTTGAATTTCGGCAATACCGCAATCCTCGCGCCACGCCACAATGCTGAATTCCCGCCCGTCGACATTCAGACTTTCGCCCACAGGTCGCCGTTTCGGCAAATCCTCCGCTTTTGCAAATACGACGAGGTCGTATTCTGTAAGACCGATTGAGGCGGCTCCCGATTCTTCGTTTTCGGACTCATCGAGTACCGCCGTTATCGTCTTACCTTCTATGCGGTGGCGTTCGCCGAATACGTCAAGGTCAAGAAAGATGTCATCCCTGTCGGCTGCGACCATTTCCGTGAATTTACTCAAACGACAGCATCAGCCGCATCGAATTCGGGCAGTTCGTCTGCGGGCGTTTCCTCTTCGTCTCCGTCGTCGGGAGTCTCGTCTCCGTCGCCTTCGGGGTTCTCGTCGTTGTTTTCCTCTTCGGTGTTCGTTTTGCCTTTACCCTTGCCTTTTTTGCTTGCGGGTTTGTTCGGCTTTTGCTCTCCGTTATTCGGTTCGTCTCCGGCATTGGCGGCAACTTTAACCGCAACGCCGAGACTGATAAGCCTTTCCTCTTCTTCCTTGGGCAATTCGACGGGACCGTCGTTTGCGCTTACGGGTTTAATCGTTTTGCCGACGCGCATCCCGTAAGAGCCTTTGATAATCTGCACCATAAATACGCCCTCCTTTAATCCTGCGCGTTAATCGCGTTGATAACGTACCAACTGTTTTTGTGGTTCGGAATTATCAGCGGGCGACTGGTCAGATAGACCTCGCGGGTATTCGAAGGAACGTCGCTGTAATACTTGGGAATGCGACGCCCGGCGTAGGTGTGGAACACGCCGTCCGACTGTTCGAGTTGCGAAACCGCACCGTAGAGCGTTCTGCCGCATCCGGGCGCGGTGAGAATTGCTTTACCCGAAGGGATGAAGTGACGGTCTTTGTCTTGGTCGTCCGTATAGGATGCCGAATACTGCAGAACGTCGACGACGTGTCCCTTGGCGTTCAGACGCGCGATTTTGGTCACGCCTGCGGGCAACTGCTGAGGGTCGATACCGCCCACGTTTACGTTGCGGTTGTCGAGCAGTTTGAGAATGGTCTCATCGTGCAAAATCGCATCGCCCACGTCCGGACTTACGAGAAGGTCGCTTGCGGGCAGTCCTTTCGCCGCGAGCATCTCCGCGACAACGAAAATATCGCCCAGAATGTCCGCGCCGGTTTTATCCCAGTCGGTCTTCGGCGTGTATACGGCGGGGTTCGAGCTTCCCTTGTAGAATTGTATGGACATATCTTCGCCTTCGCTTGCGTCGTCCGCGATGTGCTTCATGATGCATCCGTTCGTGAGCAGGGTTTCCGCTGCCATCGCCTCTTCGCGCCGGGTTATCGACTCGCCCATTTCGTCGAAGTCCTTAAGCAAAAGTGCGGTCTGACGCTCTGCGGGCGTGAGTTTGGAGAATAACGCTTCGCCGAACCCTTTTCTCGTGAGGTCGTCGATTGTCAGTGCGCGTTTAGGCGCAATGCGAGGGGGCGTGTAGCGGTCGACCGTATAACCTTTGCGCAGAATGGTCACGCCGCCTTTCCTCGGTGCGACGAAGGGTGCGAGCTTCTTGTTTCCGTCCTTGTATTCCACGAGGACGTCGGTCGTAGAGAACACGTCGGTTGCATCGTTCGTGGGGAAGTATCTATCCCTCAAAAACGAGCTGACGGGCGAAAGGCTTTCCACCGCCATAAGCAACGTGTGAGTATCGTAAATATTGAATGCCATTTTTGTTTAACCTCCCTGTCCTTAAATTTTCACGGCATCCGACAGAAGAATGCCGCCCTTACGAAGTTCCTCCTCGTCCGTAGCCTTGAGGGTATACCCGTCTGCTACGATGAGGCTGTTCCTGTTGAAGTGTCCCGTGCGATACGCGAAAGCCGAGGTATCGGCCGTTCCCGCATCCACGTCGTCCGACAGGATGCAGTTTGCCGTGAGCGTTTCCGTTTTTGCGGTTTCGCCGCTCCCCGTCGTCTTCAGAGTCGTACCGAGTACGACCATCTTTCCGTCCGTATCCGAAATGGCCAGCACGGTGCCGCGCTTGAGTTTCGTCGCCACCGTTACCCCTCTGAGCGTTACGGAGAACACGTCGGGCGCGGGCGTTGCGCTATTTACCAGTTCATCGAAATCTACTTTGCAGATTTCCTCGTTGAGATTGCTCATGCTTTACCTCCCTTGGTTTTTTGATACGCCTTTACGGCATTTGCGACAACCGCCGCCGTTTCGTCGCCGTCATCGGCGTTACCGCCGTTCGGCTTGCCTGCTACTTCGTCCGCGCCGGATGCGCTGGAGTCCGCTTCCATCTTTTGCAAAAACGCGCTGCCGAGCTTCGACTGCGCCTGCATTGCTGCCAGTGCCAACTGTGCCGCATCACAGGGAGTGTCGCCGTACTTCGCGTTTTGCACGAGACGCTTGTCGCCGATTTGCGCTTCGATGCTCTCGATTCCTTTGAGTCGCGCTCTTTCGGCCGCCGTCGCCTCGGTGCGAGCATTATCCGCTGCGGTCTTTTCGATAGACGCCACAATGTCGGGATACTGCTCTCTGAGTTCTTTTTCCGTCATGTTTGTAACCTCCGTTTTATTTTTATTTCCGGCCGTGACAGATGCGGCATCGGTTTCACTGAATATGGGGATATTCCCCGGAATGTTGCGGAAGGCGTGAACATCGTGTCTTACGCCCGCCACCATCATCACGCGCTTGTCTGCGCTCATTTGCATTTTCGGTTCGTTGCCACTGCCCAGCAAGGTATCGGCGAACCCTTTTTCTATGGCTTGACTGCCCGTCATCCACGTTTCATTCGTCATCATGCTACGGAGCGTTTCCACCTCGATTCCCGTTTTCGCTTTGTAAATTTCGGCGACAGCACGTTCGTCCGCATCAAACGCTTTAACGGCTTTCTTTAAATCGCCCAGCGTCATATAATCGAAGAACATTCCAGCCACGCCGTGTATCATCACAAGGCTGCCGGGATAGACTTGCACGTCGTCTCCGGCGCAAGCAATGACCGACGCTGCGCTTGCTGCGATTCCCTCCACGATGACCGTCTTATACCCAGTCAAACCTTTAAGCGCGTTATGAATAGCAATGCCCGTATAAAGGTCGCCACCGCAACTGTTCAGCTTAATGGTGATTTTGCTTTTGCCCTTAATCGTGGCGAGGTCTTCGGCGAACCCTTCGGGCGTTATGTATTGCCCTTCGAGCTTTTCGCCCGTCCAGAAATCGCGCGGCTGGCTTTCGCACACATCGCCGTACATCGTAATCTCCGCGCTATCCTCGCTGTCGTTCGTTATGACATTCCAGAACCGTTGAACGGTCGTCCCCGGTTTGGTGTCGTTATTCGTTTTAGGGATTTTCATACTTTACCCTCCTCCTTTCTAAGACTATTGATTATTCGCGGTAGCAACTCTGCCACCAGCTTATTTAGGTCATCGTCGTCGTTAGGCTGACTTTGACCGCCTTTCAGCATCTCGTTTTCCGTTGCCAGCTGTTCGGCGTTTGCTTCAAAACTACCGCCGTTCAAACGCACCGTCGCTTGTTCTCTCGTACTGAACCCGTTATCACAGGCAAGCTGCTCGGCTTGTATCTCTTTGACAGGGTCGAGTTGTCCCTGCGAAGGCCCTATCCACTCCGAACCCATCCACGCCGCTCTTATACGCGGGTCAGCAAAAAAGCCGGGAGCTTCGATACGCCCACGCGCCACAGCTTCATAAAGCCACACGTTATAAATCGGCTTGCAGAAATCATCTACAAACCATTCACGGCGCATCTTAAACGCTTTCCACGCTTCCAAAAGTGCGGCGCGTGACGCGCTGTACGATGCGTTAAATGCCTTCAGTAGTAAGTCTGCGGGTATTTCCAAAGCCGCGCCGACTTGCTTGCACACAGCGTTAACGAACCCCTCAAACCCACCGTTCGGGCGTTTCGGGTCTCCGAACGTCACGCTTTCGCCCGGTTTTAATACGTTTACCGTTCCCGGTCCCATTTCGTATTCGTTTTCGTCATCACTCACAGGCGGCGCGTTCTCGTCGCCCACCTCGTTATACGGCATCATGCTGGGGTCGGCTTCCGTCGTTATAAACGCTGTGAAGAAGCTCTCCACGACTGCCGCAGTCAGTTCACTGTCCGTGTATCTGCGCACCTGTAGGAGCGGCTCGATAACTTGTGCCAGATAACTCACGCCCCTATACTGCTCCGGTCTTTCCGCTTCCATAATGTGGAGAACATTCGGCAGTCCCGTCTCTTTCCCATAGGCTTCGACTCTTTTCCATTCCGTAGGAGTGCGGGTCAGTTCATACGGGTAGGTGCTTCGTATGTAATACGCAACGATTGCACCGTTTGCGTCGACCTCTACGCCGTCGTATATCGCGTTTCCGTTCTCCGCTTTCCCTTCCGTGATTCTCGCCACAAGGCTTGCCCCAGCAGAAAACTCTACCGGCGTTGAGACTCGGTCGGCTTCAATCATTTGAAACCGTAAACCATACGGATTGTACTCCGTAGGCTTTACGCGCTTCAAAAGAACGACAACGTCTCCGGAAAGCAGTCCCGAAATAAACGCCAAGCCTTGCGCCGTATAAAAGTTATTGATTCCCAGTGCGTCGCAGTTGCGCTTTTCGGCCGCCCATAGTTCGAATTCCGCTTCCGTTTTCTTTTGCCAGATGCGGGCATCTTCCACCGATAGGCCGAGCAGTTCTCGGTCGATTCGGCTCTTAAGCCATAGACCGCTGCCTATAACATTTGTTCGGTTCGTTTTAATTGCCGATGTCGCTATGGGTGCGCTCATATAAAGCATTCGAGCGCGTTGTCTTAGCGTCAGATTGTGCGCGTCAATATCTGCCTGCGGCGACCCGCTTCTTGCCGTAAACCCTTTCAGTGCTTTTTTCGTCGAGCTTGCTCCGGCTTCTCCGTAGCCACTGTTCTTCGGCAAAGGCGAAACGGGTTTGCTTGTAGGCTTTCCGTGTTCTTTGTCCATCTTGCCTCCTTACCAATCGCGGGGTATAACCCCGACCGCCTTTCTTACGTTACCGCCGCCGAGCAAGGCTTCCAACTCGGCGATTTCCTTTTCCAAGTCTTTAATTGCCGAGCGTATTGATGCAAGGTCGACATTGTAACGGGTGACGTTACGGCTACCTATCCCGTAGCTCTGCACACCGCCTTTCAAAATTTCAAGCTCTCGATTGCGGTACGCTTCGAGTCGTTCTTTTTTGTCTTTAATTTTTGCTTGGATGTCTGCCTTGTTCATATTGCCTCCTACCAGTCGTCGCCGTCTAAATACCTACTACGGCGCGTTCTCGCTTGTTTTTGTCGAACCACCGCCTTAGGCTGTTCTATATTCCCTTTTAGTCTGCGCTCTATCGCGTCCATATCCGGGTCAATAATTCGCAAGGCGGCGTTCGCGTAATTCCTACAGTCCAGAGCTTCGTTGCGTTGATGTCCGGGCAATTTGACCCATACCCAGCGGTCGCCGCGCCCGGTGTGGCTCAGCACCAGTTTTTCGGATAGCAATCCAGTAAAGTACGCGCTATCGTAGCCGCGTTCTCCGCGCGGAAAGTGCGAATAATTCGCGCCCGGTTCTTGCACTTTCAAGCTATCCATTATTTTGCTTTTGCCAGCATCCACGCCTATAGTGTATAAGTAGCACGTTATTCGTTTGTTGTCTTTCAACGCTACTTTCGTCGGCAAACCTACGAACGGTATATCCGGGCCGCCCTTGCCTTTAATTGCAAACACGCGCTTTGTAAAGCGGGCGCGACAAGCTGCATAGACCTCCTGCGTATAATGCCCGCCTGAGTCCACGCACGTCATCGAAATTTTCAAACCCTTTCCTGATTTGAATTTGTAGACGTGGTCTATCACGTCGTCCAATTTCGCCCACACCTCTTCGTTATCGGGTTTGCCCATTATAAAGCCTTTCTTGATGCCCCAGCTTTCTTTGAAGTGTCCGTGTCCCACCACCTCGTATTCGAGCCGGTTATCTTGCGTATCAACCCCACAGGTCAAAACGAGAACGCCGTCCGGCAGCTCCGCATCGTAATCTTCGCGCCGTGCCAGCATACTGTCTTCGTCCTCTAAATCGCCGCGGTCTTCCCACAGCTCGCCAAGCAAAGTGTTGTAAACAACCTTCAGCCGTTCCGGGTCTTTTCGTGCTTCGAGGAAACGCTGAATAATCGTCGCCCACGGCATCCAAGGACTGGCGAACGCCGTTAGCCAGAATGACCTGACGCCGCGATTATAAGCATCAGGGTTATCGGCTATCCATTTCGCCGGCTGTCGGCGCATCTCATCCTCGGTATGTAAACAGCCGCACGACTTGCAGAGCCAGTGCAGCGATTTAACGATATAATTCTTTTTGCGGTTTACGGTCTGCTCTTCGTAGTCAAATCGGATGTCGTCAAACCGTATTTCGTGCCACTCACCGCAAGACGGGCATTGATGACACCAGCGTTCTTGCGTTCCTCTGTCAAACGATGTTTCGATATTACTTCTCCCCTTAATGGTGGGTGTCGATGTCTCAACCGATTTCCGATTGTAGAACGTCGCTTGTCGTGCTTTCGCCAATTCCCACGGGTCGCCTTCCGTTCCGGCACTGGCCGCCCAGCGGTCGCGTTCATCGCCGAAGATATAACGCGCCGGCGTTGATGCGAGTGCGCTGGCTGAGTTCGAACCCGTAATTGTCAGCATCCCGCCCGGAAACGCTTTTTGCAATATGGTATTTCCACTGTCGCGGGATTTAACGTCCGACACTTTCGTGCGGAGCGGTTTGCTGTCTCTTATCATGGGCGCGATTCTTAACCGCGAAAATTTCCGCGCATCATCGAGCGTAGGCTGTATAAACATCGTACTTGCCGGGTCTTGACCTATGGTGTAAGCGATGCAGTTCAAAAGGAATTCCGACTTGCCGACCTGCGAAGCCGCCACCATTACGATGCTGGAAACTTTCGGGTCGTTAAATGCATTCATTGGTTCTTCAAGGTATGGCGTTCTCGAAGTTCTCCACGGTCCGGCTTCGGCTGCGCTCTCCGGCGAAAGTCGCCGGTACTTCTCGGCCCATTCGGAGACCGTCAATTCTTCGGGCGGTGCAAAGTTTTTTACAGCCGAGGCTATCGCCGCGTTTAGCCTACTCGTCGCCTTCTTCGGTGCTTTCTTCAAAATCTTTCCCTTGACGGTCTCTGACGCGCTTCTTGTATGCTTCAGGGTTGTACTTATAATTCGACAGGTCAATCAGAATTGCGTCAACCTCGCGCTTTACCCGATTCGATATCTCGGTCGGTTCAGTAATGGCCGCGAGGTCGATTGCAAGCCTGCCCGGAAGCGCGAGCATCATACTGCGGACGTTGAAGACGAGGTCGTTTGTCATCGCTTCCACGTCTTCGCTGCGGTGTAGCTTTCCCTGTATCTCATCCAGTTCAAGCTGTGCCATCTCCGCTTTCGCTTGTTTGAAATCGGCATCGGCGCGGAGCTTACGGCTTTCGTTATCCGCATCCTCTTGCGTCCCGTTGCCCGTACCCTTTTCGCTGACGCGCTTTTGTAAATATTCAATATACCGCCGAACCGAACCGAGCAGGTCGTATTTGCGTTGCCGACCCACCATCTCCGTCTGGAGTATTCCGTCCTGCGTTAATTGCTGGATTCTGCGAACCGTTAACCCGAAAAGCAAGGCTATTTGTTTCGTTTCGACCATGTTTTTCTTCGGTGTCGTTATGTCGCCGTTCGCCATAGCTTTCCTCCTTTTTTTTGCGTAACGAAACGCCTGATTTTTTCCATTAAAAACTACACGAATTTTGGGCTCGCCAGCACCGCAGAGAAAAAAGCCGCTCACAGTACCTACTCGGACCGTTATTCTCTTTCCGCGCTCTCGCGCCTTACTCGCCTTGGCGGCGTTGCCTTTCCTTTCGGTACTGTTTTGCGGCAAAGCGAACGCCACGGCTGGGTGCATCAGTTCCGTGGCGTTGGCTCTCATGTAGTTATTTCTTTTGTAACCTATCTATGTGGTGTTGCAATCGCGTAGTGAACAGTTCATCCATCTTTTCTTTGATGTCTGCTGCCACTTTGTCGTTCTCTATCATCTGCGGTATGCTTGTCGTGTGTATGGCGTACACAGGCATCCTGCTTTCACCCATGCGCTGAAACGGCAGGATAATCCCCTGCTTTTGCGGGGCGAGAAATACGGGGGTGTTGTACTGCGCCTTGCCGGTGAGTTTCTTTTTCTGCCCCTTATAAATCGCCGCCTTGACCGCGTACCTTTTACCTTTCGGCTTTGTTCGCGGGGTCATAGAGAAATGTAGCGGTGTCAGTCTGCGTCCTTTATAAACGAGTTGCAGGCTCTTCACGCTTGCCCCCGCCAGTTTCAATTCCCCCACGGTCTTTGCGCCTAATTTTGCCATCCTGCCCGCTGCCGAAACCTCGCTTGACTTGATGCCGTATACCGCCGTGACTGCCTTTGTTATTTGCGCCGGCGCACGGGACTTGCAGTCGCTGATGGTTCTATCAATCGCCTTCTGCATATCGGCATTCTGCCCTTGTATGGATTCTGCCAGCTTTTTGAAGTTCGGAAGGTCTAACTGTAAATTAACCATAACCGCCTCCCAGTACGCAAAAAACCGCACGGGTTTCCGCACGGTTTTCGACAGCATACAGTATAACACCCTTGACAGCTGTCGTCAACTGCCATTTACTGCCGTTTACTGCCGTTCACTGCCGATTACTGACTTTTTTTCAGTTTTCGGGGCGAAAAATTCTCGCAAGTGCCAGCAACGCCCGTCCGTGCATTTTGAAAACCCTGTTATAGTAACCGTCCCGCTCTGCTTCAAAGTCTTTGTTTTGCCCATAAATTCGGCGACAAATCTCGGACCATTCTTCGGCGTAGTCGTACCGCATTTTTATGACGAGTGATTCGGTGGGACTTAAAACGGACATAAGCGGCTCCAGCTCTCGCCAGTCCGCTTCCAGTTCCGTTTCTCGCTTTTTCAATTTATCTTCAAGTGCTATTTTCCGTAGGACTTGGCGTTCGGTCGGGCCACCGTTGTCCCCGCCTTTCCCTTTCGGCATTCCGTCAAAACTAACCGCTTTGACATCGCCGTACCGCTCTATGGCATATTCCAGTTCCTTTCGGATGGTTTCGCACTCTATCGCTTTGTTGCGGTGCTGATTCAATCTCTTTTTTACCTCGCTCGTATTCGCCATAAATGTCGCCTCCTGCTATTGCCTATTCTGCAAAGATTTTATTGATTTCCTTTTGACTCAGTTTCCTTCCGTTCCTTATGCAGACGACGTTGTTATTTCCGGTTACCATCACAAATCGTTTGACTGTCGCATCCACGTATTTCGGGTCGAGTTCCATCGCGTAGCACACGCGGTCGGATTGCTCGCAAGCTATAAGCGTCGAACCGCTCCCGTTGAACGGGTCGTACACCGTTTCTCCACGTTTAGTGCTATTCCGTATCAACCTCAAAAGCAAGGCGACCGGTTTCATAGTGGGATGCAGTGCGTTCCTTGTCGGTTTGTTTTCGTGAATGACAGTCGTCGGCTCATCCTCTTTCTGCATTGCCGTCAAAATGTCCAGAAGTTCCTGTTTCTTCATCTTGGTGTAATCCACCGCTTCGTCTTCGTAAACCGTTGACTGCGTCCTGTCTTTTGTGAAATAGTGCGCTCCCTCTTTCCAACCGTATAGGCACGGTTCGTGCTTCCACTGATAATCTTGCCGTCCCATTACGAAGGCGTTTTTTACCCATATAATGCACTGTCGCACGTGGAGTCCGACCGCCTCGCAGGTCTTTCTGAATACCAGTCCGTTGCTGTCCGGGTGGAATATGTAAAATGCGCCACCGGGTTTGAGTCTTTCCTTTGCGTTCTCGAAGGATTCAGTCAGCAATCTCTCAAATGCACAGTCGCTCAGATTGTCGTTCGCTATACGCATTTTCTCTTCGGTGCCGCCTTCGTAGTCCACATTGTACGGCGGGTCTGTCAATAACAATTGGGTATACCCCCCCCCTTGCCACATCGCGTCCACATCGCCTTTTTGGGTGCTGTCGCCGCAATAAACACGGTGCTTGCCGCCCAGTATCCAAAGGTCGCCACGGCGGCTTGTAGGCTCTTCTGGAAGGGGTATTTCCTCATCCGCATCTATCAGTCCCTCGGTCGCTGCGCTCAATGCATCCGCGATTTCGCCGTATTCGTCTCGCGTGAACCCCGTCAATTCGATAGGGAATTCTGCCGCATCTATCTTCTCAAACAGCCCCGCCAGTTTTTGCATATCGGGGTCTGCCAGTTCCGCGATGCGGTTGTCCGCTATGAGGTCGGCGAGTTCTTCCGCATCCGATGCATAGTTTTGATAATCTACCGGCACTTCGCTTAATCCCTCCAGCTGTGCCGCGGCAAGTCTGCCGTGTCCTCTGACTATCAACCCCGACCGCGTGCTAACAGTGATAGGGTTTCTCCATCCGGCGTTTCTGATTATCATCCCCAGTCGCCTAAGTTGTTCGTCCGGGTGCATATTCGGGTTTTCCGGATTTGGATGCACGTCCTCAACCGCCACTATTGCGTCGTGGGCGCAGTAGACGGGGATGCCGTCTGCGTAACCTTTTACGTTCATTTTGTTTGTCATAATTTGCTCCTATTTTTTATTTGCCCTTCGGCTCTCGATTCTCGCCTTTACGGCGGCTATCAGTTCGTCTTGGTTCATCCGCTTTCCCCGGAGTGAACGCATAACGTCTATGTCGTGTGTGCCTTCTATCAAAATGTGGCTTACTACCACCGTTTTGCTTTTCTGCCCCTGCCTATCCAGCCTTGCGTTCGCTTGCAGATACCATTCGAGGTTACTCGGCACTCCGAACCATACGATGTTACTCCCGCCCGCTTGCAGATTAAGCCCGTGTCCCATGCTTGCCGGGTGTGCAAAGAGAAGTCTGACTTTCCCCGCATTCCAATCTTCCACGTCTTTTCGCCCGGATATCGTTCTCGGCTCGTATTTCTCAAACCGTTTCATCAGTCGGTCGTAATCGTGCCGGAAGTTGTAAAACACCATCATAGGCTGCCCTGCGTTATCTTCCACCATCTCTTCCAGTGCATCAAGTTTTATGTCGTGAACCCACTGTACTCTCCGCTCGTAACCCGTGACTACGCCATCTTCGTCCACCATCGGCTCTTCGTAGTAGACGGCCCCGTTCGCCATTTGCAGAAGTTTATTCGTAACCGCCGCCTTGTTGCCTGCGACTACCTCCCCCTCTTCCAGTTCGAGGATGCAGTCCGATTCCATCTTGTCGTATTGCTCTCGCGCTTCGGGTGTCAGCTTCAACTTAACGATGCTATCGATTCGCTCCGGCATCTTCAAGTGGTCTTTTGCGGAAAGCGATATCATGATGTCGGACAGCTTGGCGTAGATTTGTTCGCTCGCTCCATCTCTCGGTATCCACTCATAGATGATGTTGCCGTTGCGCCGTCCCGGCATAAAGTATCGGCTTCGGTACGCGGTCATCGTTTTGCCCAGTCGCTCGCCGCTGTCCAAAAGATAGACCTGCGACCATAAATCCTCAAACCCTTGCGGACTCGGCGTTCCCGTCAAAAGAATTACGCGGTCGGTGATAGGTGTTGCTTTTCTTAACGCTTTGAACCGCTGGCTGGAATTGCTTTTGAAGCTCGACGACTCATCCACTACCACCATATCGAACGGCCACGGTATTTTCCGCTTGATGTAAAAGTCTATCAGCCATTTCACGTTCTCGCGGTTGATTATGTAGACGTCGGCCGTCGCGTTCAATCCGGCGATTCGCTGTTTTTCCGTTCCGAGAATTTTGGACAGCCGAAGTTTCCGCAAATGGTCCCATTTGTCTCGCTCGTCTTCCCACGTCACGTCTGCCACGTAAAGCGGCGCGATGACCAGTGCTTTGCTTATCTCGAAGTTGTCGTACATCAGTTTCTCGATTGCCGTTAAGGTGCAGACGGTTTTTCCCAATCCCATTTGAAGAACTGCGAAGACTTTTTTGTTCTCAACCATTCGGTCAATCGTGAATTGCTGATAATCGTGCGGAATGAATTTCATTCGTTGCCTCCCTGTGCTTTTACCTCTTCGATGAATTCCGTCACGGCGGCCGTAGTGTTTATGACTCGCACGTCGAACCCCATAAGCCGCAGTGCTTTGTGGCGGTATTTTTGCAAAGGCGAAAGCCGCCCACCCTTGGGCCTTTTGGTCTCGACAAAAATCACGCGACCGCCCGGAAGACACACCAGCCTGTCGGGCATACCTGCGTCAACCGCCGCGGATAACTTATACGCCGCACCGCCTATTTTCTTGATTTCGTCGCGTAGGTGTTGTTCTATCGGTTTTTCCTGCATACTGCCTCCTGTGCCTACATTCTACAATCTCTACAAAATTTTCTATAAATCCTTCGCGTATAGGTGCATTAGGCGTTTGCGTTCTGCCTATTTACCTATTTGCATTTGCTTTATTAAGAAAAAATGTAGTAAATGTAGGTTTTATCGGTATTCGGAATTTTAAATACTACGTATTTAAGGTCTCCGCTCCCGCTTTTTTCTCGCCTACTTTCTCGCCTACATTGTGTTCTAAAATGTAGGTCAAATGTAGGTTTTTCGTTTTTGAGAATGTAGTCGCCTTTTGTGCATACCTACTTTTTTTCGATTATGCGGATTCCGTTTCTTTGCGCTGCGCTAATTTCCTTCCGCATCCCGTTGCTGATTCCGTACCGAGTGCAAAGCCATAGTGCATCGCAACGTGTCAAAAACTCAATTCCCGCCAGAATGCCCTTTCGCCGCGCAAGCGCATCTTCATCGTCCAAAATATCGGGAAGGTATAAATGCGGAGCGTAAGGGGCCGCACCCTCTTGCAAAGCCGATAACGCCATCTCTTGGGCATAGCGACGGTACTCTGCGCGTCTTTCTTCGCTGTTCGCTTTGAAAGGACTGCAGATGAAAACTGCTTTTATTCTATCGTTCATATCTCGTCTCCCCAGCAATCCCACCCTGCACGTTCACGCCGCGCATAAAGTTCGAGCTTCTTTTCGGCAGGGTATAACCGCTCCATAATCTCATAGGCGATTCTCGGCTTTTGACTGTGCCGTTCGGCGCGTTCCGTGAACACGCTATGTATCTTGCCTCGTTCCGCTTTTGCTACCGGGCGCAATTTGCCGCGGTACATAAAAAGCAGATATTCGTGTCCATATCTTATCGTGAACGCTGCAGGGATTCCGTTTTCTTTGTTCCAGACCATTCGGGCGTGGAGCTTGTATCCGAGCCTTTCGGCTATCGTCTGCGCTTCGAAGAGGTATTTGTCAATCGTCCAAAGGAAGAGTACGCTATTCGGCTCTGTACGCCCCACAGCGGTGCGCAGGTGGCTCTCTATCTCTTCCAGCGGTATTGTCCTGTAATCGAGCGGGAGTCCGCTACTGTGCGCTCTGACGGCTTTACGGCCGCCCTTGCTTTGTTTCCACGGCGGGTCGGCGCAAATCACGCCGTACCGCTCCGTTGTGCTGAAAATATCAACTTTCATTCTCGCCGTCCTTATTCGTTCTCGAAAGCGTTTTTGATGTCGATGCGGATAATCTTTCCGCATTTATAGACCGTGATATTACCTTTCTCCAGCTTCTCGCAGAGACCGCTTTTTATCGTCTCCACGGCTTTCAAAATCCATTCCGCGTTCATTGCTTTTTCCACCTCCTTCCCGCGCAAGCGAAGAAGTCTTCGGTCGGCGCAGAAAATCCGGTGATTACTACGGCAGGCGTTGTTTCGTTGCAGAAATAGTCGCCTTCGCCTATGTAGGTGCAGTTCGCGCAATTGTGGCATCCCTTTGCATCAAGGTCGATTCCGCTTTTGCGGCGACCGCCGTTCTTATGCTTTTTGTTCATAATCAATCCTCCGTTTTCGGTTTAATAAATCCGCGCTGCGAGCCATACGGTCCGAACTTGTCCGGGTATTTGCTTTTTATCCATCCGAGCTTTTCCAGCATCGCGTTTATTTGGCGCGTATCGCTTTTCAGCATCCGCGCTTCGGGTTGTTGCAAGCATTCCGTCCAGACCTCTATGGCGCAGACCTTTGTCCGTTCTACGCCGTTAGGCGAGCCTTTGAAAGTCTCCACGCTGGAGTAATATTGCATTCGTTCAAATGATGTTTTCGCCGCCCAGTCTGCGGGCAGTGGTATACTTAGGTATCTTTCGATTATGCCCTGCCGAGGGTCTTCGCTGGTGTGCTTTTCCTGCTCTCTTTGCGCGGCGGCGGCTTCTTCATCGGTCAATTCCATAATGTTCTCGCCTGCGCGGTAGAGTTCGAGAGCTTCGGCCCATACTTGATGCACCTCTTCGGCTGTCATCCCGTTCGCGCCCCACACTGTTTTTGTTCGGCGTTCCGCATTTGTATCGACTACCCAAAACCGCCTATTTCCGGTATCGTCTTCAAGGAACGAAGACTCATTTGTCGTGCCGATGAATATGCTGTGTCTACGGTTGATGGTTACGTTTCGGGCATAAGCCTTACGGTAGGTATCCTCGGTTTTGCTTATGTAATTTTTGATTGCGTCCCTGTCGCTCTTTTTCAAAGCGGCGAGTTCGCCCATCTCCACTATCCACGCGCCGTCGAGAGCTTCATAGCTCTCTTTGCCGCGGATTTCGGTTATCGAGTTGCTGAACCATTCCCCTGCGAGCCTTTGCACGATTAGCGTCTTTCCTATGCCTTGCTTTCCTACGATGGTCAGCATATGGTCGAATTTGCATCCGGGGTCATATATTCGTGCTATCGCGGCTATTATCGTTTTCCTTGTTACGGCTCTCACGTATGCGCAGTCTTCTGCGCCGAGGTAGTCAATCAGCAGTCGCTCTACTCTCGCGCGTCCGTCCCACGTCGTGCTTTCTATGAATTGTTTTACGGGGTGGAACGACCGTTCCTCGAAAACGAGGGCAAGTGCATCGAGCAGTTTCCCTTTTGCTTCGATGCCGTAGACCGATTCCATATAATCGCGCAGTCCCGCGTCGTCGACGTCCGTCCACATCGCTCCGTCGCGCGGCCACGGCAGTTCGCCTTTGACCGTGCATCGGTCGCGGAAGAGGTCGCGTCCGTGTATGGCTTGCAGATTCGGGTCGTTCTGAAGGATGAGTTTCAAATTGGCAATTGTAGGCTCGTAACCGCCCGCTTTATTCGTCTTGAGCTTTTTCATCCATTCCGCATCATCGCTGTCTTTGAAACCGTCTCCGAATTCGGCTTTCGCCTTTTGTATCTTTTCTTCGCCTATGGTGAGCTTCACGTTTTCGTCCGCTCCGACCAGCTCCATCATTTTGCCCCAGCTCGGCAGCTTATTGACGGGTGTGCCTTCTTTCGCATCAAGGTCTTCCTCCCCGAATAAGTGAATACGCACAAGGTCAAAAGCGTTGCAAAGCTGACCGCTCGCAGGGTCTGTCGCGTGGTTGCTGTAGGCGAATTTGTCTTCATAAATCACAAGACCCGCCGCTGTGCTGCCGTTCGCATAAGTGTATCTGCCCGGCGTACTGCATTCGGTGTAAACGTCCGGAAGGAATGTCGCTATTGCATCCTCTATCGTGTAAGTTCTGCAAAATGCGCCGATTAGTCCGGTCTTAGCGAGAGGGTCGCCTTGCTTTTCTGCGGCTTTCTTGCGCAGGCCTTTGCATCTGCTGGATTCGGGCCAGTTCGAAGTGTCGCGCCAGTCCGTGTATTTGGAAAGTACCGCATCCGGGTCTAAAATGGGCGCATCCACATACTCGAAGAAGAATTCCGCATCCTTCGACGTGCTGGGCCAGTACATCAGCCGTGTCGGCTCGTAGGTCGTATCGTCGAAATAGTCAATCCCCAGTTCGTTTGCAACGAACCGGGCGATGGCTTCGTACTCTTCGGGTGTAACGTCACGGCTCATCGGTATAATGAACCTAAGGCGCGGATGCTCCGGCGTATGTTTGTGCGTGGAATACGCGGCGACCGCATATGTCGTCATCAATTCCACGTCATCCCAGAAATCGGTCGGAGCGAAGTCGGCATCCAGCGTGATTAAGCTACGCGATTGAACGTATCCGTTTCTGCGCCGTCCGTTCTTCAAAACGCCGCCTACGAAACCACCTATGTCCTTTATTTGCGATTGGCTGTCTTTGCCCATGTTGCGGTATTCGGCAGCTGTTTCGTGCGTCCTTACGGTTTCCGAGATGCGCTCCAGCAGCTCCGACCACGTAACAGTTTTGTTTTTCCATTTTTTCTCGAAACGGTCGCGTCCTATCGCTATATGTAATTCCAGCCGTGCGCCGTTTTTTAACTTGATTTCTGCCATCGCTTGTCTCCGTCAATCTTTTTTGTAGTAAGTCGTTAGGTATCCCTCGGCGTTCAGCGGTAGTCCTTTCAGCCATTCAACGTCTTTAAGCCGCATAATGTCGCGTATGCGCTCCATATCGGTTTCCGCGCTGTCTCGGTCGACCTCTACGATTACTTCGTCGTGAACGTGAAATTGCGGGGTGTAGCCTGCCTTATCCAGTCTCAGCATTGCCGCTCCGAGACAGTCTCTCGCTACAGCTTGCGTGATGTTTTCGGTTATCTTGCCGCCGTAGGTGTCCACGGTTTCCCATTTCTTCGTTTCGGGTGTCTGCCCCATGTATTTGATTGAGCTTCGCATTCCGATACGCTCTATTCGCGCTTTTTGGTATGCGAGAGCGCGTCCGGACGGAAGTGTGATGTATAGCGTTCCGTCCAGCATCTGAAAAGTGATGCCGTGCTGGATTGTTATGCATACGCCGGGGTGCGCTATGGCCTTTTTTGCCGAGTTCTCCGTCGTTCGCCACAATTCCGTTATTTTGCTGTTGCTTCCCCGCCATACGTTGACGATGTGCTGCATTTCGTCTTCGGTCAGTCCCATCGCCTCGCCACCCATTTTCTTCATTGCGCCGACCGCGCCTTGATAGCCGAGGGCAAGTTCGGCGACCTTTCCTTTTTTCCTAAGTGGACTGTCTTTCGTGATTTCCTCTATCGGAACATTGAACATTTGGCTTGCCGATGCCTCGTATATTTTGCCGTGTGTCCGGAATACCTCCAGCCGCCACTCTTCGCCTGCCAGCCACGCTATGACGCGGGCCTCGATGGCTGAATAGTCGGCAACGGCGAACGTCCTTCCTTTTCGCGCTATGAAGCTCGTTCGTATTAACTGGCTGAATAAATCCATAGGCGACTCATACAGAATTTCCAAAAGGTCGAAATCTCCGTCTCTGACTATCTGATGCACGAGGTCAAGGTCTTTCAGCTTGTTCTGCGGTAGGTTCTGTAATTGCACGATGCGTCCTGCCCACCGTCCCGTTCTCTCTGCTCCGTAGAATTGAAGCATTCCGCGTATGCGTTTGTCGTGGCATAATGCCCGCGCCATCGCGTCGTACTTGGCCACGCTGGTCTTTCCGAGTTCCTGCCTTATCTGCATAAATTCCACCACGTCGGGTTCGCTTTCTCTGCATTCGCTTATCAGCTGTTTTACGCCGTCCTTATCAAGTGAAGGCGGGTCAAGGTGTTTCGACCTTAGCCACTTGCGGATTTGCTGAAAACTCGACGGATTATCTATTCCGCTTATTTGTCGGGCGCGGGTTTCGAGTCTATCGGAATACCGCTCCGAATAATGAAGGATATTTTCTACGAGCGTGGTGTCTATCAGAACACCGCCCTCGTTTATTTTCTGGTCTAAGCACCACAGTGCGTGTTCTTCCGGTATGGTCTCCGGTGCGGATTCCATAACGTGGAATATGGCTCGTTCGGTTACCACGTCTTGTTTGTTGTACTCTTTATACAACGCCCATTTTTCCGGTTCATGGCGCGGAAGATTTCGCGTCCGTCTGCCATTCGTCTTCGTAGGGGCGCAGGGCCTCGAAAAGTACATAATAAGTCGTTTGCCGATTGCCATTTTCTTTTCGTCCTCTTTTAGTCCGAGGGCGTTGCCCACATCTGCGAGGCTCCGAGGCAAGCCGAGCGTGGAGGCTCTGACCGCCGTGCATTCCCATTGCGCCGGGTCCATATAGATATCCAGCCATTTGGTGAGACACGTTCTCTCGAAGTTCGCGTTGTGCGCGATTTTTATGACATGGGGATTTGCCAAGTCGGCGAGAACCTTTGAAGGGAGGCTCTCGCCGCAGGCAAAGTCCACAACGTCGACGGGGTCGTCGTTGTAGGCATACGCGAAGAGTAGAACCTCAAATGCGGGGTCATCCACGTAGCGGTACACCCCGCACGTCTTGAGGTCGGTCTCCGAGTATGTCTCGATGTCGATAAAAAGTTTTTTATCCGAAGATGTCGTCATCGTCGTCGTCGAAGTCGTCGCCGAAGCCATCGCCGAAATCGTCCTCCGCACGGCTACGCCCGCTGAGAGGTTCGCCGTCTTTGAGTTTCTGCACGTTGTTCAGTCCCGCCGCTACGCCGTTGCTACCGCTGGTGTTGAACGGATAGAAGTTGACCGCTACGCGGCCGTAGCAGCCGGAGTATACCTCTTCCGCGTCGAGTATCGGTTGTACGTTCTTGTCGACGATGCCGGGTTTCGTTTTGCTGGAACAGTTGAAGAAGTAACTGTTTTCGAAGGCCTCGTCGTCGGGGCGTTCCTCGTCGCCGTCGCGCAGGGGCAGTTTGAGTTTTGCGGGAATTTTCCCTTTCCACTTTGCGGTCTTACCCTGCTCTTTGGCGGTCTCCACGGCGGCGTTGATTGCCGCTATCGTCTTCTTGTCCGATTTCGGGATGATGATGCAGACGCTGTATTTTTCGTCGCTGCTGTCGTCCATCGCCGAGGGTTCGAAGATATGTACGTAAGAGAAACGCACCAGTCCCGTTACCACTTTGGTGTTTGCT
This sequence comes from uncultured Christensenellaceae bacterium, assembly GCA_910588155.1. Lineage (GTDB taxonomy): Bacteria > Bacillota > Clostridia > Christensenellales > Pumilibacteraceae > MGBC157735. The sequence continues at coordinate 132,764 of CAJUPB010000002.1, read as the reverse complement.
TCGTTGTTTGCCATTTTTATAAGTCTCCTTATTGATATTTTCTCGCACAGTTGACTCGGTGCGGAACGAGTTCAAGATTGGACTGGCGGTTATTCCGCTTGTCTCGGTTTAGGTGGTCGATGGAGAGGTGTATATCTCTCAGCTTTCGGGTATTAGGCGGGATGGTGTTCCCGTTGCAATCTCCGAAAAATTCAACCACCTTTATGTGTGTGAACGGTCGGACTCTTTCGCCGTGAACCGTGAAGTCCGGGCGAAGGTATCCCGATGAGTTCGGTTGCTGGGCGAGGATTCGATTGCTTTTCTTTGAATACCACCGCCCCATATTGCTGACAAAATATTCGTCATAGGCTTCTGCCCATTGTTCGTTCGGCAAGTGCCGCGCCTTTACGGGGGATTTCATTACACCCCCCCCCTCAGTCTGGGATGTCGTCGGCGAAATCGTCGGCGGCCGAGCTTTTGTAAGGTTCGCGCGAGTCGCTTTCGGGAACGAGAACGGGTGCGCCTTGCGGCTTCTCTACGAATTTGCCTACCAGTGCCGTGAAGTTCTTTTTTCCTACGAGAGCTTCGAGCTTCGTCAGACTCTGCAGTTTCCGTTCGAAGAGCAATTCTTCGGCGTAGCCGGCCGCTGTCAAGGCTTTGACCGCACCGTCCTCGTCCGTAATCTTGCGCCGCGTGATGCCTTCGACGACTTTGTATCCGCTGTATATCTCGCCTGCCAGTGCCTGTTTGAGGGCGTAATCCTGAACCTTTTTCGCCCAGTCGATGAGTTCATCGAGCAGAGGGAGCAGTTGCTCAATCTCGCCCTTGGAGAGCAGGTCGGGGTCTTTCAGCGTCTTTTCGTCGAGCTGCATTGTTGTCTTGGTTTGTTTTGCCATTTAGTTTCCTCCTAAAATTTCGGATATTTTTCCGAGCAAGTATCCGGCTCTTGCTCTACACGCTGCCTTTGCTTTGCAGAATTTGCATTGTGCGCCAGTCGCGTATTCGCGCGTCGAGTTCGCGGCTTTGTCGGCTCTCGGCTTCAATACACCGTCTGCCCATTCGAGTAAATCTTCCACGGGCATCGTCTCCGTGCTGATGTTGTTGATTCGCGGCTGGACTATATGCATCGTGACCGTTTTGAGGTTGTCGTAGATGCACTCCATTTCCTGCAAAAAGCCGAGTGCGTATGCCCGCATCTGAGAATTGTTTTCGGCGTTGACCGGGACGCCCTTTCCGTATTTGAAGTCCACGATGTGAAGGTCATCCCCACCTACGGCGCAAAAGTCGACCGTTCCGAAAGCATCCGGCACCCAGCGGTCAAACCGTACCCGTTGTTCGATGTACGCTCGCGCTTGATGTCCGTCCAGTTGCATCGTCTCGACGATGTTCTTGCAATACTCCACGTATCGTCCCGTGAATTGCCACATTTCGGGCGAGGTCGTTTCTTTGAGGACATTAACCCTTTCGCGTTTCTTCGCGTCCGTGGGGTCGAATTCTGCCCTCAGACGCGCCTCTGCGACTGCGTGGGCGGTTGTGCCTTCTTCGGCGTAAACGCTGCCCTCGTCTTCGAAGAGGTCTTCAAGGATTACGCTCCCCGGACACGCCATCCAGCGACCGGAGCCGCTTGCGCTTAACTTTGCGTGAACGTCGGGCATTAGAGCAGTTCCTTTAATTTCTCGGCGAATTCATCCCACTTGTCTGCCGGAAGCGCGGAGATGTTCTTTGCCGAGTAAGCGTTCAGCAACGCTTTTACTTTGTCGATGCTGCCCGTCTTCGTCTTAACGTCTGCGGCGAGTGCGCGTATCTCTTCCTGCGTAACTTTCGGCTTGTCCTTTTTGCCTGCGCTCACGCCGTCAGAAACGGGCTTTGTCGCCTTTTTAGATGCGGGGGCGGGTGTTTCCTCTACCGCATCCGTACCGCCGTTTTCTTCGGCATACATCGCTTCGAGAGCCTCACGCTTTTGCTCTTCCGTACACTCGTCTTCGTCCGTCGCGTCGGCTGCGCTGTTTACGGTCGTCACGATAGTGGTCGCGTTCTTTTTGCTTTCGCCAAGTGCGGCGATGAGCCTGTTCAGTATGCTGTGCGTTCGCTCATCGAGCGAAATTGTTACTTTAATTTCCATAATTTTAACTCCTGTCGAATTTTGATTTTTAAGACCCTTTGTCGTTATTCCAGAGCCTTTGTCGAATGATGGTTTTCTTTGTAAAAATTTGCTTATCTTGCGTTTTCCGTGTATCCGCATTCCGGACATTGCCAGACGCCGGCCTCTTCGTCGTACTCCATATCTGCATCGCAGTTCGGACACGTCATCGCTTGTTCACCTCCTTTCGGTTTCGGTTCGAACAGTAGCGTGTATAATTCGTCGAGCCACCGTCCGACCTCTGCCGGTATTTCCTGTCCTTTAGTCATTGCCGCGAACCACCTCCTTTATTATTGTTTTGTGGTCTGTAAGTCCACTTTGTCGGCAAAAAAATTTACTGCTCTATCGTCAGCAAATCTAACGGCTTAATCCCGTAGATTTCCGCGATTTGCGCGACCGTATCAACGCGCATAACCGTTCTACCCTTGAGGTAACTGCGCAACGTGGCCGGGACGATTCCCAGCTTTTCAGCGAGGACATCCTGCGTGTCGCCGTGTTCGGCCATAAGTCCTTTTATCTTTGCTACATTTACCTGCATTCATCTTTACCTCCTATTTAGATTCCGTTCTGCTTTGGTATTCAGCCACCGCCGTGAAAAGGTCTTTGTAGTAGCTGCCCCATGTCCAGCTCCCGTCCGGTTCAACGGGACTTGGCGCGATTATGTATTCGTTGCGTTCGACGGCTGCTATCAGCATAAAGCCTTTGCGCTCATCGAGCAGAATGCATTTTCCGCATCCTTTGTTGTAGAACTCAGCCATTTTGCACCTCCTTGGCTTTTATTCCTTTTATCGCTTGCAACACTGCCGCCAGCATAGGAATAACTATTGTATTTCCCGCTTGCTTGTAGAGTTGTGAGCTTGCTTTGTCTCTGCCCTTGTAGTGCTTTTCTTCGAGTGCTTTCTTCGCCGTCTCGAATTGCTCATCCGTAAATCCAAATAACCGCCAGCACTCTTTCGGGGTCAGCTTCCGTACCAGACACGGCTTGCCGTCGATGATTACGATGTAATCGTCCGGAAACTCCCCCGTTTCAGTGTCACGCTCTATCACGACGTTGTCTTTCTGAACGGATGTTATGGTGTTTGTGCATTGGTCGGCTCTGATTTCCAGCATCTGCACCGTGGGTGCGCCCGCTGTCCTGTCGCTTGGATTCTCCGGGTTTCTGCCCCGTAATGCCCCCACTACGAACACGTTTTCCTGAAAGGTATTCGCGGTTACCGTAGGCACGACGTTGCCGTCTCTGATGCCACCGTCGTTCTTTCCGCGCGGTCTCTGCAATATCTTGACCTCGGTGTTCCCGCCCGCTCCCGTGGGTATTGTGGGGCATACGCCGTCTTCGTCGTAAACTCGCCGACTGATGTCGTGCATCTTGTCCCATTTGTCTCCGACCAGCATTCCGACCGGCTTTAATTCTTTTTCACTCATTCTCGGTTACCTCCTGCACGACGATGTCCCATCGGTGCTTTTCGTCTCGGCTTCCGCGTCCTCCGACACGAATAGCGCGACACACGTCGGTTCTTTGAATTCTCGCGCTGTTAAGGTTCGACAAATCGTCCCCCCCCCGCGTGTACTATGGAGTGATTCCGATGGCAGAAGTTGCTCTCCAACCGCGACTGTATTGCGTCTGCTTTGATGTAGTATTTTCGGTCTACCACCGGTTCGAGCAGGTCTTTTAGCTTCAATTCCAGCGGTATCGGTTTCGGGAACGCGAACCCTTCGGTATCGTTCAAAATCGAGACGGCTATCACTCTTTCGCGGTTCTGCGGCATCCCGTATCCGGTTGCGTTCAAAACTTGCCAGTATGTCGTGTATCCCAGCTCTTCGAGTTGTTTGAGCCATTCGTCGAAATGCGGTTTGAATTTCTTTTGCACCAGTGCTTTTACGTTTTCCATCAAAAGATATTTAGGCGGCGACCCCCCCCATTTTTGGTGTAGGCTCTGAGCAGTCGGCGCACCTCCCACAGTAGGCTGCTCCGCGTTCCGCTTCCCTCGGCGAACCCCTTTTGTTTTCCAGCGTTGCTTATGTCGGTGCAGGGGAAGCTGTAAGTCAGCAGGTCGCATTCCGGGAGCCGCTCCACTTTCGTGATGTCGCTCGGCTTGTAGTCCGTTCCGTGTATGGCGTTGTATGCGGTTACGCAGTACGGGTCAATCTCTACGATTCCGACTGATTTCCACTCTGCACCTATGTGGTCGAGAGCGGCTGCCTGTGCGCCTATTCCGGCGAAAAGCTCTACTACCCTCAGCATTCGTGCATCACCTCTTTTACGGCGGTTTTCAGCCTCGTTACGGTCGCCTTGTCGACGAATTCCCACGGGTATCCCTTGTCGCATCCGAAATGTCCGTATATCGCCGTGTGCTTGTAGCCTATGTCTTTCAGCTTAAGCTGCCGTATGATGCCCGCAGGCGTAAGGTCAAACGCCTTACTTATCGCTTCGGCGATGTACCTATCCGGGGTGGTCGTCCAAGTCCCGAACGTATCCACGTTGACTGCAGTGGGTTGCGCTCTGCCTATTGCGTAGGCGATTGCCACCTCGCATTTGTCGGCAAGGTCGGCTTTTACTATCGCGTTGGCAATGTAACGCGCCATATACGCGCCGGAGCGGTCAACCTTCGAAGGGTCTTTCCCGCTCATCGCGCCGCCGCCATGATGCGCAATGCCGCCGTAAGTATCAACCATCAGCTTGCGTCCGGTCAGTCCCGTGTCGGCTTCGAACCCGCCTTTGACGAACCGTCCGCTGGGGTTGATTATAATTTCGGTCTTGCTTATATCGAAATCGCAGAGCGCGGGTTTGATTATCAATTCGCGCACCCCGTCTCTCAATGCGTCGAGGTCTGCATCTGCATCGTGCTGAACCGAAACCAGCACCGACGCTATGTATCTGAATTTGTCGTCTTCGCCGTATGCGACCGTTACCTGCGCTTTCCCATCCGCGCCCACTTTCAACTCGTTACGGCTCTCGCGCATCCGCATAAGGTTATCGGTCAGTCGGTGCGCAAGGTCGGTGGCAAGCGGCAATTGCGACAGCGTATCGTTCGTTGCGTAGCCGTACACTATGCCTTGGTCTCCCGCGCCTTGTTCGTGAGTCTCGCTCTCGTCGACCGCTTGTTTGATGTCCGGGCTTTGCGCGAAGATATCGTCTACGAAGCTGTCAGGCGGCTCGTAGCCGATTTGCTTGATGGCTTTTTCCGCTACCGCTTGGTAGTCCACTTTTGCTTTTGTCGTTATTTCGCCGGCAATCATCAGCACCTCGTGCGAGAGCATAACCTCACAGGCCACTCTGCTTTCGCGGTCTTGCGCCATGCATTCGTCAAGGATGCAGTCCGCGATGTAATCGGCTAATTTGTCCGGATGCCCAGCTGTTACGCTTTCTGCTGTTATAAATTTCATTGTGTATCTCCCTCGGTCTGCTCGGCTTGGAGCAGCCGGTCAATCTCTGCGATGTCGTTCTTAAATTTCGCCATCGTTTCTTCGTGGTTACGTACCTCTTCGCGCATCGCGTTCTCGGTCTGCGCTTTGTATGCTTTCAACGCCTCACGGATTATCGCGCTATGCGGCAAAGGTGCGCTTGGCTCTTTTTCTTCGTTCGGGGGTTGGGGGGGGGACTGGGTGCGTTTGCCTCTCGGCAATTCTCGCCAGCTGATGCCTCCCTCGACCAGTATTTTCTTGATGTCTTCCGGGGTACAGAGATTGAGCTGCGCCAGTATGCCGACTTGCTTCTTTTTGTCCTTGGCTTCCTTGTAGCTTCTGACTATTTCGTGTGCCGTCATTTCCATGCCTTACCTCCTTCGCCTGCTCGCCGATTTTAATGTGTCGGGATTTACCGCCGTTACTTTGATGTCGAATTTGGCTTCCACGGTGATGCCTTTCTCGGCGCAACGGCGCACCAGCTCCGCCTCTAACACACCGCCTATGCTCTCAACCACGCCCTTAGCGGCTACCATCAGCGCGGTCTCTTCGATTGCCTTGTATGCGTCCTTATCAATCGCCATCGTTCGCGTCCTCCCACAGTTTCAATTCGTTTTCGTCGTCAGTCGCCATAATTTGTGAAATCGAAACCTCATAGGCTGTTCTGGTCTCTTTGTTTCCGTCCGTCAGTGTCTTTTCGTATTCGCGGCTTTGAATTCGTCCGAGTATCTGCACTCGGTCTCCGGTCGATAAACCGCTTACAAAACGAGCGTTTCGCCCCCATGCTATGGCGGGTATGTAGTCCGATTTGTTGTAGGCGCGGTTTACGGCTATCAGCACGTCGGCAATCTCGCGGTTGAACGGCGTTGTCCTGTAGGTCGGCTTTTTGCAAATATACCCGGCAAGTGCCACGATGTTTGTTTTGTCGCCCTTAGGCTCATCCAGCAATTCGAGGATGAACACGTAAAGCTGAAGGCGCGATTTGCCGTCTATGATTTTGTTGTAAGAACGGAATTGCCCCAGCGCATGAATGGTCTTTCCCTCTGCCCAGTCTTTCGGCATGATGCGTTCGGAAATGACGACGGGGAGCGTGTCGTGCGTTCCGGAAAGGCGGGCGATTCTCACTTTGCACTCGTAGAATTTTTCGCCGTAGCTTTCGTGCGAGAACACGCTTTCGCTTGCAATCTCGCCGCTGATATAGGTTTTGTTGTTCTGCTTATTTTCTGCCATTTGATTTTCCTCTTTTCTTTGATTTCTTTGCCGCTTGCGCGGTTTGGTGTTTCAGTTTTGCGATTAGTATCGCTGTCTCGGTTAGCTCTGCGTCGGTCTTCAGTAAACCGTAGCGGTTCAAAATTGCAAGCTCTGTCCGCGTTATAATCGTCAAATTTTCAAGTGCCACGTTTTCATGGTTGCCGTCTTTAAACAGAACGATTGCGCCTTTAGGTAGGGGGCCGTTAGCGGCTTCCCATATGAGGATGTGTTCCTGTCGCCAGTCTCGCGCCCCTTCGCCCAGCTTTCGCCATAGGTATCCGTCAGATTTCATCAGCACCGTTCCTATCGGCTGTTTGTTGTACGGGGTGTGTCCTTTGCTGAACCAGCTTTTTTCACATCCGGGCGGGCAGTAGCCTTTTTTGCCTTTGTTTGGCGGTATCGCTCCCGGTTTAATTCGACAGTCGCGGCCGTTGCGGAGTTTGAACCTCGACGTATACGCTTTTATTTGCTCCGTCGTATAATCCGTTCCGAATTGCCCATTCAGCAAGTTTGCCAGCTCTTTCATCGACCGCCCCGTCACGTTCTCGCGTATAAACTGTGCAATTTCGGGCGGGTATCGTTTCGACGGTCGTTGAAGGGGTTTATGCCATAATCCGTTTGTCAATTTGTGATTGCTCGCGTAGGCGTGTATTTGGCTTGTCGTCATTTCGATACCGAATGTTGCGCTTACCAACTCTGCCAGTTCGGAGTAATGCTTACCTTGCACGTTCTCAGCTATAAAGGCTTGCATCTCCGGCGTGTAGATTCTACGCGGCATTAGCTACCTCCCCCCCCACCGAGAAGTCCTTTCCTCTCGACGGGTTCGTCTTTACCGCGTAGTCCGTATCGGAGCATTCCCGGAAGCGGCACCTCGTCTCCGTCCGGAGTCGTGTAGCCGTACTCGTTGACGAGTTGCATCGTCTTAAGCGCAAGCTCTCCGTTTCGGATAACTGTCTCCGCGACCTTTGTAACTGCCTGCGCTTTGTTGATTTCGCGCTGGAGCTGCTCATCGGATAGGTCATCGTTTGTGATGGCATCTAACGCGCTGAACAGGTATTCATTAAGGTCTGCAAGTGAATTCATATTTACCTCCTTGGTTTTCGGTGACGCCCTTGCGGGCGTTTCGGTCGGTTACCGTCCGGCTCTCGTCAGACCGAAGTTTCTATCATAATCTCGCCGCGATTGCGTCCCGCCATACCGCCGCGCTCGGCGTATTTTATCGCTTGGCTTTTGGTATCGTGTCGTGCGCTTTCGTAGGCATTGAATTTGTTTACGGTGCATCTCGTGTTCGGGGCGGGTTCGACTATCAACGTCCCGAAGGAGCTGTGCCAGCCAGTCGAGGTTTTCTCAATTCGCCATACGTTCTTTACTGTCGTCATGCGCACCCCCTATTCTTCCATCCCGGCAAATCTCGGCAGAAACCGATTATCGAAGGTCTTGTTTACCCTGTCGATGTGGTTTTGAATTTCAATGAAGTCGTGCGCGAAATTGAAAGCATCGGCGTTCAGCCAGTCGGCAAGTCTAATGTTGAAATGTTCGGCGGCGAGGTCTACGTCCATTTGAGCGGTTATTCTCGAACCGCGTCTGATGCCCATTTCCTCGGCTCTGGTGCATATTCTTGCTATCAAGTTCAGTCTCTCGATTGCCTTATCGGATGCGGTTTGCTTAGCGTTCATTTGTTATCCTCCGAGTCTTGTAAATATTTTTTGAGGAATTCTTCCGGGTCCATCGTTTCGTAGTCATCCTCAGCGTCGCTATCGTAGCAGTCACTTTCTCGTTCGTATTCGTCGTAGCGGTCGTTTTCAGCTTCAAAGTCGTAATATGTGGGGTCGGTGTCTCCGCACCTTCCGTCGCATCTTCCGTTCAAAATGCAATCATCGCAAAGGCTCATTCGTCATCGTCCTCCTCGTCTTCGTCGTCATAGGAGTCATCTTCGTCGAAGCTGTTTTTCGTGATGCGACCGTAAGTGTAGCCGTTGTCGTTTTTAAGGTATACCTTTGCGTCTTCGTCGAAGTCTTCGAGGTAGGCTATCAGTTCGCCAACCGTCATCGTCTTTCCGCATTGGTCGGGACTGTATCCGTCTCTGCGTCCGTCAATGAATACTTTTGCCATTTGTGTTTCCTCCGTGTGGCCTGTCATCTTCAGAGCGGGTAGGCCGTCTTCCCGCTGACACCCTTTCGGGCGTTTCGACTTATAACTCCATGCTGTAGATTGTGATGTATTCCTGTTCGTCGTCTTCGGGTTCGGCGTTGACCAGCACCCTGTGTCCGTTCAGCGTTGCGCTGAAATGAAAATTGCCTTCGTGCTTGCAGCTCCCTGCATCGAGGTGCAGTGCGTTTTCTATTGCAGTCGTGTGGTTCTTTACTCTCATCTCGTTTCTCCCTTAGCGGATGCGCTCCGCTTTGATTTTTCCGTTGCTCTCGTAGACGTTGACCTCGAAGGGGTTTTTGTCGCTTTCGGTGTAGTCGCCGTTTATGGCGTATCCGATGTGAATTGTAATCTGCGACCATTTGTTTCCGCATCCGCTCCCTTCCATAAGTGCCACCGTTCGGATGTCGCCTTTGCCCTCTTTGTTGAAAACCGCCATTGCCTTGTTGATTGCCTGTGTGCCAGTCATTTGTGTTACCTCCTTGTTTGCGCGGCTGTAGGGGATTGTGACCTTCTGCCTGTCCGCATTAACGGGCATTCGCCCGCCACTCTGCTTTTAGTTTTCGTAGGAATATAATTGACCGTCTATCATCTCCCATTGCCATCCCTTGCAATTAAATCTGATGTAGTTCCAGTCGGTCGATTCGTATTGCGGTTTGCGAGTGTAGGTTTTGTCCGGGTAGATGCGGTGGTTTTCTGCGCGGTAGGTTTTGACCTCGGTTATAATTTCGATTTGGCTAAACTCGAACCCGAATTCCCTATTGACGTAGGCTTTCGCTTCGTTTTCGCTGATGTCCGCATCCAGCTTTTGGTATTCCTCTTCGGGAAGGTGCGTTCCCGCCGTGTAGTCTTTGCCAGTTAAAATGTTCATTTTGATTTACCTCCGATGTGTTTGTGGACTGTCTGTCCACGTTGTATGGCTATTATAATCCTTTGTGGACTGTTTGTCAACAGTTTTTCTGCGTTTTTTCAAAAAAATTTTTCTTATTTTGATTAAAAAATTGACTGCAAGTCCACAAAAGGGTATAATAAAAAGCGAGGTGCATCGTTATGAATAGACTTAAGCAATTACGCACGGCTCGAAAAATGTCGCTTCGTAGCCTTTCAGAACAGACTGGAATTGAATTCTCATCAATCGCTTACTATGAACGCGGGGAGCGGAATTTCTCGGTTAAAAGTCAGCAGGTTCTTTCTGACTTTTTCGGCGTGTCAGTCGACTACTTGCTCGGCAAATCTCCCGAAGATATGTTTAACGATTTCGTGGATTCTCTTCGCAACGATTTTATGGTTGAAACAGCTTACTCGGACGGGGATGTTACTCAGTCGCTATCCCCCGCCGTTCCCGAACCCGTGAGAACAAAAATTGAAATTCTGCTTTTGCTCCGTGGTATAGACAGCAAGACCAGCCTTGATATGATTCTCGAATTCGCAAAGATGCGAACCGCTCACGACGACTTTTCTAAACCTGTGGGAGACGATGAATAATGGACTTGCTTGCCTATTGCCGGTATTCGTCCGAAAACCAGCGCGACGGTTACTCTATCGAGGCGCAAGTCCGCGCCATCAAAGAGTGGGCAGCCCGTGAAGGGCATACCATCCGAAAATTTTACATAGATGAGGCGAAATCCGGAACGACTGACGACCGCGAAGAATTCCAGAAAATGATTGCCGAGTCTGCCGGGAGCGGCTGCAAGGGCATTGTCGTTCATAAGCTCGACCGATTCGCCCGTGACCGTTATGCGTCGGCTGTTTATCGCCACAAGCTGAAAGAGAACGGTCTGCGCGTCATCTCCGTACTCGAACCCCTCGACGACTCGCCGGAGTCTATCATGATGGAGGCGGTGCTTGAGGGTATGGCAGAATACTATTCCCGTAACCTCTCCCGCGAAGTTCGCAAAGGTCAAAAAGAGGCCGCGCTGAAAGCACAGCACGTTACCGGCCCCGTTCCTTACGGCTACCGCGTCGACGAACACCACCGCTATGTCGTTGTTCCCGAAGAGGCCGCTGTAATCCGCGAAATTTTCCGCAGGCTGGACGGCGGCGAAAGCATCGCCGATGTTACTCGCTGGGCGGTTACTCACGGCATCAAAACACATAAGGGGACGCTGTTCAATGAGCTTGCTATCACGCGCTTGACCCAGCAGCCTATTTTGGTCGGTCGGTTCTCTTACGGTGTGAATAGCAAGGACGGGCAGCCGCCTATCATCATCGAGAACGCCGTCGAGCCTATTCTCGAACCGTCCATCTTTTGGCGGCAATACGAAAAAACGACAGCGCGAAAAAAAGGCCCGCGCTCCCGTTTGAAAGAGGAGGAATATTTGCTTACCGGTTATCTCTACTGCGAGTATTGCGGCTCGCATCTTTACGGTTTCAAATCGAAGTCAACTTTTCCGCTGAAATCTGGGAAGGTGCAAACCTACGAAAAGTATTCCTACCGCTGCGCAACGAAAGGCTCGCGCGGCAGTGCATCCCGTCGCCTTGACCCCGAATACGTCCCGGCGCATTGTGATTTGAAAAATATTGAAAAATTCGCGCTGGAGGAGTTTGTCTTCGGTGCTATCAACTATTGCCTTTTCTCCGGCGACACGTCCGACTGGATTGTGGCCGAGATGCTCGTTCGGTCGAAAAAGAAAAAACCCGCCGACCAGAAAAAAATCGACGGGTATAAATCCGAACTCGAAAAAATCAAAAAACAACGCGACCGCCTGCTCGACCTTTACCTGTCTGATGGTCTCTCGAAAGAGGCTTACTCTGCAAAGGCTGACGAGCTGAACGCCCGCGCTGAATTCCTCGACCGTGAAATCAACCGCCTTTCCCCTGACGTTCCCGTTGGTCTGACCGCTGAGGATGTTCGCAAGCGTTTAACGTCGTTTATCGAAAGCGCGAACGCCGACAGTCCGGAATATAAAAAGCGGCTACTCGCCACCTATGTGGAGCGAATAACCGTTTCTAATGAACGCATTTGCATCTATTTCAAATTCCCCATTCCCGGTCTTGGCGACAAACTCGAAAAAGATTTCGGGGACTACTTTGTGCGTAAAAATTCAAATACCCCATAACCCCCGAAACGCTCATTTTGGGCGGGATACTTACCAGCATATGTATGTGGTCCGGGCATATCTCTCCTTCGATTATCTCTACTCCTTTCCACTGGCATAGCTCTCGCAGTATCTCTCTTATCTCTGCTCGTTTCTCTTCGTAAAATACTTTCCTTCGATACTTTGGTGCAAATACTATGTGATACTTGCAATTCCATTTCGTATGTGCTAATTGTCCTTGGGGATTTTTTATCATCCCCAAGGCAATCACACTTATTGGTTACTGCGGTATATTCACCGCGCCTACGAGCTTGTAAACAATTTTTACTTCTTGCAACCGCTTTTTGTTTTCTCTATGCGGCGCGCCTATATAAATCTTGTCTATAAAGCTGTTTAAGATTTCGGGCGTCAAATCGGTTACTTCGGTATAGCTTTTTACTATCGCAATAAACTTTGTAATATTCTTTTCGCTTTCTTCGGTAGCCGACAGATTGGCTTTGAGCGTTTCTGCCTTTTGCTTTAACTCCGCTTGTTCGGCTTCGTAGTTCTTGGCAAGAAGGTCAAACCGTTCTTCTGGCATCGTGCCGCAAACCTTTTCTTCGTAGAGCTTTACTATTATCCGCTCTATCTCGAATAGTCTGTTTTCCGCTTTCTTAATCTCGCTTCTTACTGCGCTTAATAGACTTGCACTTTCTTTTGCCGAGCATTTACGGTAGTCTTCCACAAACTCGTTTTCGTACTCTTTAACATACGCGCATACTTTGCGTAAATCGTCAAGCACGATTTGTTCGAGATCGCTTACTTTAATCGCGTGTTCGGTACAAAGCCCTTTTTTCTTTTTACGGTACGTTGAGCAGATATAAGCGTCTTTTCGCCTGTCGTCCGCTCTGCGGCGTATTGACATTTTGCCTTTACAGTCGGCGCAAAACAGCAATCCCGAAAAGATATTTATTTCGTTGAATTTGGTATACGCTCGTTTTGTTCCGCGCATTTTCTGTACCGTTTCAAATGTTTCTTTGTCTATAATCGGCTCTTGCGTTCCCTCGAATACCGCCCAATCCTCTTTCGCCTGAATCCATTGTTTTTTGTTCTTGAATGATTTTCTTTTCGTTTTGAAGTTTACCGTACTCCCCGTGTATTCATAATTTGAAAGAATATACTCCACGGAAATCCTACTCCATATTTCGGGGTAAGTCGCCGCTTTATAATGCTTTATTCCTCTGTTCTCGGCATACAGCTTTGGCGTTTCTACTCCTTCCGCTGTGAGCTTACGGGCGATACTTCCCATATTGTTCCCGTCGAGATACATTCGGAATATCTTTCTCACTATCTGCGCGGCTTCTTCATCTATTATCCAATGCTGTTTATCCTGCGGATCTTTCATATATCCGAACGGCGGAATAACGCTTAGATGCTTCCCCGAATTGCCTTTGGCTTTGAGAACGCTACAGATTTTCTTACTTGTGTCTTTGGCATACCACTCGTTGATGATGTTCCGAAACGGTGTAAAATCGTTGTCCGCTTGGTTTTCGCTATCCACGCCGTCGTTTACCGCTATGAACCGTATATCCATTTGCGGCAGCATTATTTCGGTATAGTACCCGACCATTATATAGTCCCTACCGAATCGCGACATATCCTTCACGATAATCGTGCCGATTAGTCCGCTATTCACGTCATCCATCATTCGCTGAAAGTCCGGACGATTGAAGTTCGTTCCCGAATAGCCGTCGTCCACATAAAACTTTGTATTCTGCAAGCCGTGTTTTTCCGCATACGCAGAGAGTATTTCTTTCTGATGCACGATACTGTTGGAATCGCCGCTTAATTCATCGTCGCGGCTGAGCCTACAATAGAGCGCGGTTATTTTGTTACCTCCTATCTGTTTATTTTTTGATATAGCCGTTTGTGTTCCTAACATACTTTTTTACCTCCGTTAGTCGGCAAACAGCAAGTTCGCTCTGTTGTTCGGATTAGTCCATCTTTCCTTTGACCGACCAATCTCTTTATGACGTTCAACGCCGTAGCATTGGCGTTTTCTGTTTCTTCGGCAATCACGGTATATACCGTGCCACCGATTTCATATTGTTCTGTTCTTTGTTGAGATTTCACCTCGAATCATTGTTTGCGCCACGGCATACAATGTTCTCTTTGCCGAACGGATATAATGTTCTTTTTCCATATAATTACTATGTTCTCTCATCATTTATAGCGTATTGTCCTCCTTATAATTATTTTTGTGAAATGCCCGACCGAAGCTGTTTGCTTTTGTCGGGCATCCACGGTTTATTGATTTTTTAATAGCTCGTAGGCTTTCTTTATAAAGTCTACTTTCGTCATATTGCGTTCACGGAGGAACGCGGTTAATTCGTCAAACAGTTCGCGCGGAATCATTGTTTGAAAATTACCGCTCGTCGCTTGACGCTTTTCCTTGTTTTTCGCCTCGTATTTTCTGTTTGCCACTCTCTGCGGCGTGTCTTCTTTTCTCGTTACCATATTCGCACCTCAAAGAGTGTATATAATCTCATTCCGAATCTCTTCGTCTATAAGCCGTTGCATTTCACCGATACGCCGCACGTCTTCCAAATAATTGCCCGTTCGCTTAAAACGTTCGGCTTTGCTCAACTTATCGTACATAACGTCGTACAACCGTTCGGCGGCACGATCTACGCCGCGAAGAAGGGCGGGAATGTCCTGCACTATCCAAAGCGTCCCTTTATCTTCAAGATACCGTTTTGCAAGCGTACCGTACTTTCCGTATATATGATGTATCGGCTTGACATTGGCTTGATAGACCTTGATTTCCTCGACCGTCAGCATTTCGCCGCTGTCCGCTTTCGCCATAACTTTCGCTACGTTCATTGCAAACCTCCAAAATATTTTATATCGTATATATACGATATACTATTTTTTGCAGTTTGTCAAGCGTTTTATAGAAGTTTTCAGCATAAAAGCAAAAATACGCTTACTACGGTTTGGGCGAGAAGAAGAATAGGCGTCGCCCAGAAGAAAAATTTACGGAAGCCGCGCTCGTAATAGATTTCATTTTTCACGCCGTCTATTTCCTTGCTTACGGACTTGACTTTATTCGTAGTTTCAGTTGTCAGTTCGTCAATCTTGGCTATGGCTTTGTCGGCGGCTTCATTTATTCGCTTATTGAATTTTATACTCGCTTCGTCAGTCATCCTTGCCGTAGCTATACTTACTTCTGCTTGTATCTGCATCGCTACTTCCGTTATTTGCCGAATCGTCGCTTTCAGACTCTCCAACAGATTGTTGTTGCTCCGTTGCAAGTCTTTCAGCATTTTCTCGTTGTCGTCTTTCCGATTCCATTCGATCTCGTTCGCGCTCAATTTTACGCTGCTCACTTGCTGCGTCAGTTCCTCTATTAGCGCATTCTGCTGCGAAAGTAAGTTGTTGCATTTCTCGTTCGATACAGTCAAGGCTTGCTGCAATAAGGCTTCCCGTACCTCCGCCGTGAGTAAGCCTACTTGTTCGCACAACTCTTGCGCCGGAAGATTGTTCTCGAATGCAACCTCCTCCGTGTCCGTTATTGGCTGTGGGCTTTTGCCCGTTATTCTGTTTTCCAAGTTTTCTTAATACCTCGCTTTTTGTATAGTTTGTTCCGAGCTTCGCCCCTCGGATAGGCTTTTGCTTTTGCGGATGAAGATAAGAAAAGTCCTTGCCGCTTCTTGTTATCTCAACGCCGTAGCAAGTTTTGAGATAGTCCTTAAATTCTTGCTCATCTTTGGATTTTCCTATGGCTTCTACTATGACTTCTCGCAACTCTTCTTTCCAAGATACGCCGCCGTTTAGAATGATCTTTCGCTCAGCCGCATTACGACTGTTCTTACCACGCTTACGAAAATCCGTTTCGGTATAGCCGTGCTCTTTACCCAAACGGTTTACTTCATCTTTCATAGCAACGTAATCCTTTGGACTAAACTGCAACTTCTTTCCCGTAAGCGGATTTACGGCATTGACGATTATGTGACTGTGAACAGCATCGGTATCCGTATGTGTGGCTAAAACACACTCGTAATCTTGGAATAGTTTTTCTGCAACTTCTTGTGCAAACTTATGTGCCTCTTGCGGGCTAAGGTTATCTTGCCTTGCACACGACAGTTTGAAATGGTAATACTTGCGCTCGTTAAAGCCTTTTCCTTTCCCATATAGCGCCGCCGTTTGCTCAAACTGTTTAGCATAGTCCTCATCTTCAAAAAGATTTCTTACGGAAATTACTTCAGCTTTATTCGGATTTGTTATGTATCCGATTGCCGCTTGCGGTTTTGCTTTTCCTGCACTGCATTTAAGAAGCGGCATTGTTCTTTCCGTTCGTTGCGGCAATCAAAGCGGCGTACAGCTCTTTCAGTTTCCGTGCGCACGAATTGAGTTCTGTTCTCGTGTCAATGTCGCAGTAGTAATTACGCACCGCTTGATTGAGATTGTTTCCTTGCCGTTTTAATTCGGTCAAAATTTCGCCAGCGCTCTCTACTACGGTGACAGGCTTATCCGTAATTGCGCGTATCACAAACTCGGTCATTGTAAGTCCGCTTTGTTTGATTTTCTGATCAATGATTTGTCTTTCCTTATCCGTCGCTCTGAATGTATAAGCAAACGGTCTTGTTCTGTTACCTATAACTATTCCTCCTTGTTCATTCTGTTTTATATGGGGTCTTAGGGCACCCCCTAACGAGGACGCCGACTTGTCGGCGGTATTTGGCAAGCCAAATACGTTCCTCGCTATTACCGACAACCCAAAACCCTATTCCTTTTATTCACTTGTCATTATACGTTATTTTAGGCTGGCGGCTACGCCTTGTTTTTTCTTTGTCTTTTCCTCCTTGTAAATTTATTTGCTATATGCTTTGTCCAAGCAATATAAAAGCCCGACCGTTGTCCACAGTCGAGCTATATTCGCGCTCTGTTCGTGCGCGTCCTATTACGCCGATTACTGAGTTGTTTATTTGTTTTCTATTAAGCTGGTTTTTAGTGCCAAAACAGGCCCGAAAACAATATTTTAAGCACAATCATACCCAATAACTCTAAGAGCCGAAATCAGGCTCTTTCACTTTTTACATTGTTTTTGTAAAATTTCTACCGTACAAGCAATACTCTCCGTCTGGATCTTCTACTACAAAAAACTCCGGCACGGGATAAGCAAGCATTTCTTTTTGAAATAGCGGCGTATTTATAAGCGGCGCGTAAATACGCCAATCCGACGGACTATTCTTCTCATAATGCCGTATTACAAAAAGCATTACGTTTATGCTCGTCAACCACCTTGAAACTTTACTGTCCCTCTCGGCTTTTTCGTCTTGTATTCTTTCGTAAATAACTTCTCGTTCTTTTTCGTCTGCTGAGCGAAGTGCCGTATATAATCTTCCGAGTCTCGCTTTATATTCATCGCATATTTCTATAATCTTGTCGCGGTGACGGTAATCGGTTGCATTGTCCGAAGTCGTTTTATTGCCGAATGTTCGTGAGATAGGCTCATAGTCTTTAACTTTCGCTTTACCTTTGCGGAAGTGAAACGCCTTTACTGCTTTATAGATATAGTCCATTGTTGTGTTATAAAAGGCGTACTGCTTCTCTCCACTTCTATATGCTTCGTCTATCTCTTGAAAGAATATAGGCGCGGGGGCATTGTACTTCTTTCGTAGAGCGGTAAGCTCTGCGCCGATGTTCACATTATCGTAAGCACGCTTTGCTTTATCTATTTCCAATCCCGAAAGAACGGCAAGCTTGCAAACATCCTCGTAAATGGGAAGTATATCTGCCGTGCTTGCGCCGCTATTGAGCTTATCCCCAATAAGGCTGTTAAGTTTTTGCGATAGATTGACAATTTCCCCGATTTTGTTTTCGCTTGTCTTGTGGTCGAGCTCGGAAAGAGCATTGCTTGCATTTCCGACTAACATTATACTGCAAACGGGAACTTTGAAAAGGCTGTTATGTTTATCCACCGCTTCAACTAATAACTTGTCATCAGTTATAAGCATTGTATCTGAATCATAGTCACATCCGTTCAGTCGTTGCTGTATATTTTCATTGATAGCATTTACGCAAACTATGTTATCGCCCAAATCAAAGTAATCCCAGATTTCGCCGCCCGTGTCGTTTTCCACAAGATAGAGATTGCCCATAGTGATATGCGGCGAACGAGCGCAAAGTAACTTTGCTCCGTTATCAAATCGCGCACTACGAATTTGCCCGTTCTTTAATTCGCCGGTTACGTCTTCTCCGGCAATATATTTTAATAACTCTGTGCCGTTACCGAAAAGTGTAGCGTTCGTGCCATTCAATAGGATATTTCCGTGTCGCAATTTTTCTTTTAAACTACTTACAACGTCATTTTTGAAATTGGAGTATAGCGCCGTTTGATCGAAAAACGGACTATCGTAAAGAAGTTTGAAAATTACGTCGGCGCGCTCGGCAAGGCCGTCAGGCGTCTGCTTTTCTTCACCGTCGCTTTCTTTTGCATACGCTTCAGCAAAGTGAAAACGCATAAAGTCTATATCTTTGCGAACATATGAAATATAGTCAAAGCTCGGTTGCAGTAGATGTTCGACTTGTTGTTCGTTTAATCCGAGAGTATTCAAAAATTGATAACTACTCTGTACTAATTTTCCGCCGAAATACTTTGTGCGCTTATCCCATTTGACCACGCCGAAAGTGCTGTTTACGTTTTCAGTCCATTTGCGGATATTCTTGTAGCTTAGAGCGCCCACAAATTTCAGATACTTCAAGCTGTTGGGCGTTGTAACCATTACAATTTGACTTATATCCGTTGCAAGCGTAACAAAGCCGCGCGCTTTCAAATCAGCGATGGTAATGCTTTTATCTTTAATCCATTGTTGGAGTTTTGTCTTAAAAGCGCACGACTTGAAAAACTTATTGCGTAAAAGCAGCATATGCTTGTCCGCATATTTGTCCACAAACAAACTCTCGTCTAAAAGACTTTCTCCGTCCCAAATATCGTTCGTGATTTGCGTTTGTTTTTGTTCGGCAATTAGTTTACCGTCTTTTAATTCTACGGATATTACTTCATCCGTAAACGTGCTTTTATAGTCCTGAACAAATAGAATACCATCAAGTGGTATTTCAATCGTGCCTTTTATGCCGCTTAATGATAAAGCTCTATACGATTCCCACGAAGCAATGTCAGATTGTGATTTTAGTCCACACTCGCTCCACTTTGTCATATACTTATATAACCGCTCATCAATAAACAAGCACGTACCTTCGCGCGAGCTTCCCGCGCTACGCTTATATCTTACATAGTGAATACCGTTCATGGTAAAGCCGTTGGCATAAAAGTATTCTCGCAGTTGCTTGACTTTTACGAGCTTGCCATTCTCGGGCTTATATGTAAAATTAAACTTCACATTGATAACGGCGAGAGTATAGCTATTATTGTGTTCGTCCACAAAGGAAAACTTTTTACGGCAAATTCGAGCATATGCCTTTTCAAGCTCGATGCTATCCAATGAATAATCTAATTTGTTTTTGAATAGCCAAAAATAGGCGTCGCTCTTTACATCGGGCAACTTATACCCGACAGCAACGCCATATTCTTGTTCGTGCTTATATATGTCCGCCGCCTCGACGGAGATTATGCGATAGCCTTTGTGCATGGAAATAGTATAGCATTATTTATTGAGTTTAGCAACTACAACCAGCATTTCACAAGTATCTTTCACGGTAGTTGATTTAGTTAGGCTCACAGCACTACTTTTTATACTGGAAAATCAAAAACGATAATGGCGAAATAATGAGCGTGACAACAAAACTGATAACAAAGCATGTCGCCGCAATATATGTAACATGAATAAAGAAAATAACTAAATATCCGAATGTGTCACCAATGTGCTTTATGTACCAAGATGAGCAAAATTTTATTACTCGCCATGTCGGGCTATCCATATCAACCAACGATTTCGCTTGATAATAGAAACATAATAACGCATAGAAAGAAATCACTAGTACCCAAAAGCTATTAAATATTTGCGTTGTCGTAATATAAATCAATATAGATAAAGCTGCAATAATTACAAATGTAACAATAGGTTCTATCGCTTTTGTTTTCATTTTACACTCCATATAATAAACTAGTAGGAGCCAAGCCTAACCCTAACCCCATAAGCACAATAAACGCAAATGCCACCGCTATCATAATGGCACATCTTTGTTTAACAAATTCATATGAATCACCATAATGATTAGACTTACCCACAACTACGCCGCCCACAACCATTGAAAGGAAAAATGCAGTCACATATACGCCAATAATCCAACCAAAATGTATATGCTCCAATATTGTTTCAGGGCTACTCAATAAAATCAATGATACAACAAATAAAAATATTGTAGGAATATTAAACGCTAATGTTTTAATCCATTCTATGCATACAAAGCGACAATGCTCTGCTTTTTCACGGCGACGTCTATCAGCATCGTTTTCTTCTCTCACACGAGCATCGCGACGACCAATAATTTGAGATAAGCTATTGTTGAAATTCCTTCTCTCAGATTCCAAACGCTTATGATAGCTATCATAAGCCTGCTCAAAAGCATCAAATCGTCCGCTCTTGGCAACATTGTTTAATGGTGCTAATGTCTTCCCGCTTAGCATATTACTATAACTAACGGGCATTTCATTTTGCAATGATTCTTCAAAGTTCATTATCATCCACTCCTACAATAATTTTTACCAACTTATCTAACAGTTGCTGAGCAGTTTTGGAACGCATAATTTCCTCTACTACTTATGCCTCTTGAGTAAGTAATATTTGTAAGCATGTTACAGCCAATAAAATCTGCAATAGGCACTGTTGACTGCTTTCTGACCCTTACAGTCCTTAATTTGCTTGGTATGTAACAAAAATACAATTGATCTGCCTTCTTTTGAACACCTGATAGTCACGCATATCCGGATATGACATAGTTTTTTGCTTGATTGTTAAGCTTATCCAAATTCTTATTGTCAAGCTCATCTTGTAATGATTGCGTAAAATTCATTTAGTCCTCACAACAATATAATTTTACTTAATAGAATCGGGGGAATTATATAGCGCGATTAAACCTAACAGCCTATCAAACGTGAATTCGACCTTACTTATTGCCACCTTATAATACTTGAACGGGAACGCATTGAAAACCTCTATAGATACATAATCTTTGAAATCATCATATGTATATAATCCATATTGCTCAATATCCCTATCCATAGCAACCATATCATACTGCATGTTATCGGCATATTCAAAGAGATTTACCATTCCTGCCGATAAAGTCAACATATCATTCGCTATTAAGTTAATATGCCAAACTGATGCTGGATTAAATATCTTAACAAGTTCATTGGTAATCCCAAAGCCATCAAGTACAATAAAGTTACTTTGAATACTACCATTCACATATTCTGAAGCAACAAATGTATGCCCTATAAACTCATTAGCATTCTCCTTATTGATATACACATATTTATTTTGTGTTTTATCGAAAAGCCCATGCTCATCAATAATGCGCAAACTTGTTCCATTAGAAAAATGCAAATTTAATACATCGTAATAATCTGCCGCTTCATTTGCGTGAACATTGACTAATAAGGGAGAAGCTTCATATTTCCCTGTTTCATGGTTAAAAACGGCCAAAATATCGCCCATTTGCAAATCTTCCACAGCTTTTTTAGACCCATCATATAAGGTTATTTGTGTTCCTTCGACAAGACAGCTTGGATCGGAACTTGTTGCATAAAGCGAAGTATGCTTTTCCAATGTAAATGTATAGGGGCTTCGAGTTGATGAGCCATTAACGTTAAATGTCGTATCTGAATAAGAGAATGACACTTCCACTCTAATTTGAGTGCCAATAGGGATTTCTATCTTACTTCCCGAACTAGGCGAATGACTATCACCATCATAATACAACTTAATCGAAGCACTTGAATATGATACAGAAACGGTAGCCCAATCTTTCTCTTCAAAAATTGCCTTGATTGAAGTTTTTCCTTTCGGCTCATACTTTTGACGCGGCTGATACATTTCTCCATTGATTTCCCATCCTTGGAATGTAAACTTTGTAACGTAGTCTCCTTTATCTTTATCACGTTTACTACAACTGGGCAGAGTTATAGACGCGCCCTTGTCAACATATTCAACAACATTTTCATCCCCACCTATAAACGTTACTCGGATTTGATCGCTATGCGATGTTACGCTATAAAGATTTATGCCTACCAATGCCACGGCAAAAACAATTGTTAGAATAGCCAGAACATTATATCTTTTTACTTTGTATCTTATTGTTTCATTTTTATACATAAACACTATTGAGAGTATAGACCATAGTATAGACGCTATGCAAAAAATTACATACAGAGCTATAGTCCATCCCAATGAGAAATTCTCTAACGCATCGACCTTATACATCTGCCCGTGCGACAAATTAAAAACATCGTAACCAATGACAATACATAAAATCATCGGTATTAAAAATACCACTGTTTTTATCGCCTGCAGCCTTTTGAATTTTTTGCGCACTTTTTCATCTCTTAGGCTTTTTTCATTACTAAGCCGCCTATCTCTATTGCTTTTAATCCGCTGAATAGCATTATTAAATTCGGACTTTTCAGCATTTAAACGGCCATAATATTTGTTTCGTTTCACACTATAACTATTGTGTTGAGATATTTTAGGCGTAACAGTAAAAGGTGCGTCGATAGTCCCATCGAGCATCTGATAATACTTTTGATCTGTTTCGGATTTTATTGTGCTTATGAAGTCCATGTTTAGCGCTCCTAACTAGCCAATATTTCTTTTTGAATAATTGTGAGTTTCATATTCAGCCAACTTGACAATACGATCGCTTATTGCAGCAATATTCTCATATATACAAGCGTTAATCTTCTTATCTACGCTTTTCGCATCGGCGATATATCCCTCTACGGCTTTTCTAAATTTTTCATCTAGCTCGAACAATTGTGATGATAATTGCTGCACACAAGATGCTGTTATATTTGCCGATTGGTCAGCTAACTGCTGTAATGCTGCTGCCGAATTTCGCAATGCTTCATCTGAAACATGTATTTTATCCATACAATCTCCACTCTAAGTTTTTAGATTTTAATAATTCTTATTTGCATAGCCTTATTGTCTATGTTAAAATGTCATCATTTGTTGAAACAGCTAATGCGGGATATTTTAATACTAAATCATCCACACCGGTATCAACGCAATGTTGGATATTATAAATTAAGTTTTCCAATGATTCATTTGTCGGTATTTTTCTAAGTTGAATTCCATATCCAAATTTTTTATAGAATTCATGAGCTATCTTACGATAATCTTCGTTGGGTTTAATCATTTTTTACTCCCTATAATTTTTGAATATTGGGCAAATGTCTTGGGTAGATACTTTTGAATGTAACTTATAGCTTGGCTGTTGTTACAAGCAATATCAGCCGTTATATTGGCAAATGCCTCTTTCCCTATTCTGTTAAATCTTTCAGTCATTTTTCCTTGATTGTCTGTTCTATGCCAATATGTTCTTGTCCCAATACGTTCACCATTTTTATCTACTAACACCTCTGCCTCTGATTGATGATCCCAAATAACATATAGTCCATTATTACTCGCGCCACTGTATATATCTTGAACTGTAGCAGATTCGTTATTGTACAAATCGTTTTCTATAATCTCAATAGCATTTTTTATATCACAACTATTTTCTTCCATTACCCTATTGACAGCATCGTTAAAATCTTCTTTTGCAAGATCGCTTAATTTATTAATTGCAGATGAATACAAATCCTCACCTAAATCCTGTCCAATTAGATCATCCAACATGTGTCCACTTTCATGAAAAAATGTATTACATGCTCCACATGGATTGTCAATATCATATTCCCAATTAAACTTAAAACCTTTTTCTTTTGAACTATAATGAGCTGCATCATACATATTTCCATCACTATCATACTCAACATAATTACTATCAAGGCATTTTAATCTCTTAGCATAGCTATTATACTTCGCCTTTAATGCCTCATCCATACTTTGATAACATTTAATAACTTGCTCTTTGAATGATTGAGGTATATCAAGGGTATCAAGCAAGTCATAATATTTATGAAAATTCTTATATTCATTTTGCTCTACAATATCTTTTGAAAATTTGGTTATATATTTCTTTTCACTATTTCTTTTGCTTTTATCGGTTTTGCCTCCCTTAAACCATAAAAAACTTTCAGCATTCGGAGAATCAATAGTGGCTTCATATCCCGAAACTTTAGATATGCTTCCTTTTACATTGTCTGAAGCCGCTTGAGCCAAATGGCTTGACGAGCCATTAAATGATCCTCTTATGCCACTCCCTGTGTAACCTACCACTCTTTTATTGGGGATATTTGTAAATATTGGAGCAGGAATAACCGTTTCGTTGCGATAAATAGGCCGCTCTAAGATTTGTTGCGCCCTCTTTCTAAAGTATTTAGGATATGTTTCGTATATTTCCTCGATGAGAGCTAGTGCCTGAGTTTTTAATGAATTTAATTCTTCAACGAGTGAGCCGAATGTTTCATCATCTCTCCACTCTGACTCTAATGCCATAATTTGAGCATAGTAAACATTGATTACCTCACGCTGTTTTGCGCAGTAACCATCTACCACATCGGCAATTCCAAATAATGTATCAGCATCTAAAACTAAATCTTCCACTACACGTTCTCCAAATTATCCCAATTCAGTCCTGAATGCGACATAAAGTCTTTGGGCTACTTCATCTGTTATATCAAGTATTGTGTCCTCATCAATCAATTGTAATAATTGAATAAACGCACAGGAGTAAGCATTTTTATCATCCATATTGTTCAATGCCTTTCTAAGTTCAATAACAATCTCTTTCAATTTAGAGAACAGTATTGCTTCGTCATCCAATGTTTCATCAAGACATTTATTGAAGATATCAGCAACTACGTTTTCAGTAACAGCTTTATTCGAACCGCAATTTTTACTGTCACAATATTTGCACATAGCAAATGGGCCTTCACTACGGTATTGTTTAATAGGCATAGCATCAAGCTCTTGCTTCGTGACAAACTCGAAAGAGCCATCACTCCAATTTATTTTATTGCTCATAGTTTAACCTCGCTGTTAAGTTAAGATTAACTTTGTAATAATCGCCACAATCGACTACACTATCTATCGTGTAAACGCTACCTCTTTGCAAAGTGACTTCATGCTCCGTATCACGGAACCGACTTATCTCACCCGTAAAAATCCCCTCAGCTCCACTTGGTGCTTTGATCTCCAATAACGCCCCTTTATACTTAACATATTTCATGGCATCGCCTTCCAAAACACTCGTTGACGAGAAACCTCTTTCAATAAAGGTCTTGCCTTGACAACTACTATTTATTTCTTCAATCGACTTTCCTGAAATATCTCCCAATATTTTTTCAGCATTACCCATTCCACGATATAAGACCATATCTCTCGGCAATGCATGTTTTGATATTGTGTCCGTCATTGTATTTATGGTGTCTTTTAAATAATCCGGAAGCTCACCGCCATTTCTTAAAAAGCCATTCATCTTGTCATATTCCGGCGGGAATGTACTTTCATTACAAAATGTTTCGATACTTCTTCTCTCTTTGAAGCTGAGTCCCTTTGCATCTCGCTTGCTTTGTTTATTGAAGTACCGCTCAGATACAACTTTAGCCTTATCAATAGATTCATACGAGCTACCACCAACTGTAGCCGAACTCGCATTGTCAGATGTAGCTGCGACTTCAGCAAATGCCTCGCCGGCACTTACAGATGAATTTGCAGAGCCTGAAAAACTACCGCCCGCAGAATAATCCGAATAGACTGTGCCAACAGGCATATTAATTGCTTTGCTAGCCAAATAAGCACTTAGACTATTAGAAACATTAGTTAAATTTCTGAGATTATACTCACTTTCATTTTCGATAGCACTAATGAACTTCTGTATCTCATATATATCGCTTTGTATCATTTGTGCAATTTTTTCAATAGCACTTTTAATTGTTTCAAATCTACTTACTGTTGAACTGACTTCGCTTTTAACCGCGTTTGCCTCGTCATATTTTTCCCTATATCTTTCATACTCGGCAACTGCACGATCTCTTGCTCTCTCTGCCGCAGCCAATGCAGCTTCATCAATTTCTTCTACTGAATAAGAGTTTCCATCCTCATCTGTATATGTCCTTGTAATGGGATGGTTCAAAACATAACTGATTTCTGCATCGCATCGATCAACTTCAGCAGCCGCATCTTCCATTAATGCTTGATACTTGTCAACCTTGAGCTGAATCTCATCTAACATGCGTTGTCCACGCATGATTTGACGTGAAATAGACTCCAAATCCATTTGCACTTCGTAGTATAATTTTTCTACTCGAGATCTGATTTCATTTGCTCGAGTCAATATAGACGAGTACTCACCTGAAGTGCTATTTATGTAACTAACAACAGAAGAATACGTTGTAATTATGCTTCCCATCTCTACACCGCCGCAACCTTCGCCTCTAGACGATTGAGTTCATCCTCAAACTGCGATTCGTTATAATTCTGTTTAACCGCATTGTATCCCGCTACGGAATTTTCCAAATGTGCTGTAATTTGTGATACAAACACTTTCATGTTTTCATTTATTGCATCATAAGTAATAGCTGTTTGATCTTTCCAAACAGCTCTCACCGTAGCAAGGTTGCTTTCAAGTCTATTGACGTTTTCAGTAAATTCTCCGTATTGCTCCATAATAGTTACATTTTAGGTCTATTTCGGATTTGCTCCGCTTTACCTCTAAAGTATTTGGGATATGTAGACAATATTTCATTCATAATGCCTTCTACGCTGTTTTTCATTTGTTTAATTTCTTCAAGTAAAGGACCTAACGTCTGATCGTCTGTCCAATCCGAAGATAACGACGATGTTTGTCCTAAATACCCATCCATTATAGCTTTTTGCTTATTACAGTAACCTTCAACTATACTCGCCGTAGACTCAAGCGCTTCCGGATTTAAATCAAGATTATCCATCGTTTTACCTCCATTAATCAAGAACCACTATAGTCATCAATCCATCTGATAACAGATTGACAATACTGCGATATTGAATCCATCTTACCGCCTATTTGCTTTAACATTCCCTGCATTTGTTCGGAAAGCTCCAAATAGCGTTGATACGAAGGATCTTGCAAACCACTAAATTGTGAATTTACATTATTATCCATAATACTTATGTTTGTCATTAGCTGTTCTCGAGCATCATTTGAATAATTAATAGCTCTCATACATGCATCTTTTGATAATTTTATAGCCATGATTACCTCCTATTTTGGCTCATATTCTAGGTCGATCTTTAATTTGCCTAATCTTTCGTTTTAAGTAAATGATTTGCTCATTGAATAATTTTTTCATGTGAGTTGAAATTAAATCGTGATACAAATTCACGTTTTCAATATATGAATCTTTATATTCAATCAAATCGATTTCATTCTTTCTCAGTATAGCATTAAACGATTCGCTATTTAATTTCTCATCTATTAGCCCTATTATTTTTTCTCTACACTCATACAAAGCAACTATCTTTTTTTCTAATTTCTCAATGGAAATGTCAATAGAACCATATGAGGATCCCATATGATTCTCATATAACTCACTAATTGAGGCAAAAAAATTCCGAATAAATTTTTCATCCCATATATCACGGCTAAATGTAGCCGATTGCACACAAAGCATGCCGAATTCTCTTATTATATCAAAGAAAAGCGTATCAACACCTAATATAAGGTCACGTTCTACTAATGACATCTGCTTTTCTATATTATATTTCGCATTCGGTTTACTTTGAAATAGTGCCAACGCTTCATCAAGCGAAGATTTTTTATCCATAATTATCTTTGTCCTCCTTAGATTTTCATATTGTGCAAAACATGTATTGCACCAATTTTGTTATTTATTCTTTCAACCAACTGATTTGTAGCATTGTCCATGCTTTCAATACCGGTTAAAAATGAATTGATAGCTGATACTAACGAGTTAAAATCCTCGTCGCTCCATTCGCTCCCATTCGCCTTTAAACTTCTTAACGTTGTCATAATGGACTCACGAATTGTCGCCACATAAGTTTTTATACTACTCGCTATAGCCGTTAATGCTTGCTCGCTTATTATTACTTCTGATGCACTCATTTAATCACCCTATCAATTTGCGATAGTTGCTACACAAAGCCTTATACCATGTTGCGTCTTGAACATCATCATAGCGGTAAACTCTAATTTTTGTACGTTCATCTTGCATTGCAACCAGTGCAACTTTTGGATTGTTGAGGCTATTAGATGCCTTATAATCGCCTAACATTTGGGAAATAACGTTAGTATTAATGCCTTTCACAAATACTTTATACATTATTTCAGGCGCATCGTTCTTCAACGCAGATATAGCCAACGGATTATCTACCGAAATTATAAAGTGGATACCGAATTTACCACCACGACTAAGCAATTCCTTAAACGCATCTGAGAAGAAAATACTATCAGGCATTTTTGATTTCTGTACAGTTGACGTAGAGCTTGCCACAGGCTTAGCAGATGCAAATAGACTCATTGCTTCATCCAATTTAGATTTGCTAGGCTGCGCTGTAACAGGTTCTTGGTTCCCAATATTTAAACTCTGTCCTGCCACAAGCTGCATCATGGGGTTTTCATTAAATAAGTCAGTATAACGTTGCAAAGAATGGATAACGACAAAACAAGGTGTATATGCCGTTGCATATTCGGAATTATCGGAATCCAAACTCCTTTGCTTATACTCCTTGTATACCATTTTTATACAATTAACAAGTTGTTCCGTTGAAGAAGCAGTTTCAATAATATGACTGAAATCTGTGCGAATTACATTAAACAAATCGTTTGAGTTTTTAGGATTTATCATCTCGCCATTGGCATAATAAATCTTTGTTCCCGCTTTCACGCAATCAAGATTTGTCATTTGATTCATTATCACAGAAAGCGTTGCATAGCCCATCATATCCCTAAGTATTTCAATATCATAGCCCGCGAGCAAAACATTCATTTTGTTTTCACGCAACGCCAACGGCATATCGAACGGTTTGCCTGTTACATAGTCTTGTCCAAGCTGAAGAACATAACTGTCAAATGATTTAGATACAATATCCTCTTTCTTAGGCACATAATTGTATATTGTATTGCCATCCGTAGGAGAAGAATCATCGTCATCACCAACAATAAACAATGACTCTTGTGCCATACGAGCAGCAACACCTTTCCACTTGTCGATAATTTCTTGCGCGTACTTCTGCCTATTTTCACTCGTTTCAGCGTAAGCAACTCGGAATTCGATACTATCGTTTCCATAACGAATGTCGTTAATAACACCCAATCCCTTTTCAGGACGATTGAGATTTTTGACAACCTTTGGATCAATCTTTATGTCAAGCGCGTCATCAGGTTCATTAAGTCGTAAACTTATTCTATTACCTATTTGGCTGAGAACCTTATCTTTCAATCCCGGTGCCTTGGGAATATTTTGAGATGCCCAAAGAATGTTAATACCAAAAGCACGACCTTTCTTAAACAACTCACGCAATATATCAATTGCTTTTTGTCCGAGTCTATCGTCTTGTTCAAAGAGTTCTTGTATTTCATCAATAATAACGAATAATCTAGGCATGATTTTACCAAGTCCTCTATACTGAACAATATCCTCTACACGGCATCTTCTAAACTCATCCTCACGACGCCTCAATTCTTTATGTAAATTGCTTAATATTGCAACACCATCTTCAAGATCACTGGTTAATCCCGTCAATTTAATATGAGGCATTTGCTTTTCTTTAATTTTATTAGCTTCGTAAAATTTAAACTCAACGCCGCCTTTGAAATCAACAAGATAAAGATTTAATTCTTCAGGGCTATATTTGTAACATGCACTCATAATAATTGTATGTAACAGATTGGATTTACCCGAACCTGTACCGCCAATCAAAACAGCATGGGCAGAACCGTCACCTGTCGTCTTTAACAACAAGTTTTGCACTTCACCGCCTCGCGCACCGATAGGAATATCTAAAACAGCCTCCGAAGGAGCTATCCCTTTTGCGCTGACACTAGCCTGATCGGTATCTGCAAACATTTGAGATAACGGTACAACCTTTTGTCTATTACTTTCTGCACTATCTTTAAGCATATCAACAACATTAGCCAAAGAGTTAACGGAAACTTCATTTTGAGGTTTAGGAACAAAACGATTTTTCATTCCTAAATTTAATGTAAATTGACCGCCATTTTTATTGATGACAAGTGATGATTTAGCTACGTTTTCAATGAATTGTTGATGCTCAGCCGACTTATAGCTAGGCGATAACTGACATGCTCCATTATTAATTATGATAGAGAAAATGCCTGCCCTATTTCCATTCTGAACAATTTTAATAACTCTTTTTGCAATATCATCCCTCATACCTGTAGGATAATTTACCAATACAAACAAGTGGACATTTTGTGGATTAGCTTCAAATCTAGAATTGTATTCATAAATATTTTCTACACTATTATAACTTAGAATATCATCATCAACTTTGTACATCGTTTGTTCCATATCTTTTATAGTATTTTCAAGTTGACGATCATCCCTAATTATGCCATTAAATAGAATACTTGTATTAATTTTTGTCATGATCTTAAATTGAGAAAAACCCATTTTATTATCAATATCAATTAAACAAAAAGTTATTCTATTTGCAGGGAATGAAACTAAAAATTGCATCACTAATTGATTAACGAAGTTAACCGTAGCTTCGCTATATGTATCTTCATTTATGTTAAGCAGAATATTTCCGCATTTTTTCAAATCCATTATTAATGGCGCAGATAAATATCCATTCTCTAAATAGTGACTCAACGTAGGACTATTAGCAATATACTGTAAATGCTCTTGATTTTCCTCTACGAGCAATTTCATATTACCGATATTAATACTGTCGTTGTACGTTATCGTCCCCGCAGTAAAATCTACATCAGACGCCTTTCCCTCTTTTTCAAGTTCTGTAAAGAAACTTTTAGGTATAGCAGCAACCTTTTCATCTCTAAACAATTCATCAAACCGTTTAGCATATTTACTTTGTAATCTTGCCTTCAATTCCTCAAGCCATGACCGCGCACTGCCGTTTACAAACGTATTAAAGCCCGAAATATTGAAACTCTTTTCATACGACGAATAAAGAGAATCAACGCACAAATCAATCTGAACGCAACACAATAATGTTTCTCTGACAAGTTCTCTAATAGGTTTTGGATCTTGAATGTCACTTAAACTTCGAGCATCACAATCAAAATGCTTAGCGTTAGCCTTGCTATCCGTATATGTTATAAAAGATTCACCATTAACTTCAATTTTAACAGGCGGAACCAATTTGTCAAAATTAACATTATTTAACCGTTGTATTAGATCGTTCAAGTGACCAATGAGATTGTTCAGCTCTTTTTCATTCTCTTCAAAAGTGCCTGAAAAATCAAAAGAATTTCTTTTTAGAGAGTTGTATTCATCAGAGTAATCTTCACACAACAGATTAACCAAACGACCAATTTCACCCTTTATACTATCAAAATGCTGCGCTTTGAAAGTTTCAAATTTATGACGCATATATGCTATTAACTTGTCAGCACTCTGTTTGACTGCTGCATCCTCTGCTTGATATTGCGAATTAATTGAGGCATTCAATGCATCAATTTCTTTGCAATAACTATTGATCTTTTTGATAGTATCGACAATTTTATTTAAGTCCGTCATAATATTCTCCTTAAATGCGTTTGTTTGTCCTTGTTTAATTAGGTGATAATTGTATTTGAACATCTTACACCTATTATCATAATAGGTGTACAACTTCTAAATTTTTTATCTCCTAATAAACTAAACAAGTAAATTTTTTCACAGTGTATTCGACAAATACTTGATTAGTATGACAAAATATGCTATAATTTGTTTTGTATGGTTTACACCTATTATGATAATAGACGATAAAAGTTAAGGCGTTAGACATTATAGTCCAACGCCTTTTGCATTGAAATCGAGAGTGTTTTCCCTAGCCTATTCATCATCTCACGCTTATGCTCCATAAGACTATGTACATATCTATTGAGCGTTACATTGGCATTCTTATGTCCAAGTATTTCAGACAACGTTTTAACGTCCATGCCGCATTCAAGCGCACGAGTAGCAAATGTATGTCGAAGCGAGTGAAAGCCTTTATGCGGAATATGCAACCTCTTCAAGAACAGTTCAAAGCTTCGCTGATACGCTCTAACAGATATGACCTTATCCGAATCGGATGCGACAACGTAAACGGAATTGCTGTCCTTCTTTAAGTTCCGCAAATACGGAATTAACTGCTTCGGGAATGGTATCTCTCTTTCCGAAGTTTCTGTCTTAGGCGTATCCGTTATACGCGCAAACTGACCTTTGTCGTCTTTACCGTCGTGGCAAGATTTAGATACCGATATGATTCCTTTTTGAAAATCTATATCACTCCACTCCAAAGCAAGCAATTCGCCGATTCGCAAGCCTGTGTAAAGGCACAATACCACGCCGAACATTTTGGCTTTCTTTCCGTTCAGTACCGCCTGTTCGATTTGCTTCTGTTCGATAGGTGTAAAACAAGTTACCTGCTTTTCTCTTGCTTTCGGACGTTTGATTTTGTCTGCTGTGTATTCCGAGATTTGACCGATAGCATAAGCAACCTTTAACGAGTTTTGAATAACGGTTATAATTCCATTTACAGAATTTGCCGATAATCCTTTGCCCGTCTTTAAGTTCCCGCTCTGCAAGAGTTCAGTCGCAAAGCGCTGTAAGATGAGCGGTGTAAGTTCATCCATCTCATAATCGCCAAGCGATCCGACAATATGTTGAGATACTATTTCCGAGTACCTAATATATGTTTTCTGTTTAGACGAAGGCTTTACATAGCTTTCGAGCCATTCTCTTAACCATTCTTTGTATTGCATGGATTTATCTCCTTATAAGTGTTTAATATGTATATTTTACCCTTTCTCATCTTTTCGGCATATTATTTGAAAGGGCAAAAGAAAAGCCGCACATTATTTTGTGGGACTCCATAATTAAAAGAGTTGAAAAGAACATTTAGTCTTTCCAACTCAATAACGAACCTGCTATTTACTATTAGTTAGTTTAATCCCCAAGGATATTTACCTTGTGCTAAACTATTACTGATATTATTTTGTTCCGACATTATAATGTCCTCCGATTGTTCTTTACGACTGGCAGGTCACTCTTATTGTAACACAATCGGAGTTCTTTTGTCTTCCTCATAGGTTAACCTTTACTGAACCCCGCCACTATGGCGGGGTTTTCGGTAGACAAAAATACCCTCCCCGTAAACGCGGGGAGGGTAATAATTTTCAAACGGTTTCCGCCATAGGCTTCCGACGAAAATCAAAGAGCTTCCAAAAGCATCTTGTCGGCGACGAGAGCTATAAACTCGCCGTTGGTCGGCTTTTCGTTGTGGTTGTAAACCCGAACGCCGAACAGCGAATTGATGTTTTCGATTTTACCGCGATTCCACGCGACTTCGATTGCGTGACGTATGGCGCGCTCCACTTTGCTGGGAGAGGTGTCGAACCGTTCCGCGACTTCCGGATAGAGTCTTTTGGTTATGCTGTTTATAATGTCGGGGTTGTCAATCGCCATTTTGATGGCTTCGCGCAAAAACTGATATCCCTTGATATGCGCGGGAATACCCACAGTGATGAATATGTTCGTAATCTTCTCGTCCAAGGACTTGTTTGCGGTCCGCACGCTTTGCGCCCTCGCCTGCGGTTTTTCGGCGGGCGATACGGAAGCAAGGTCTTTGAGCCTCGCGGCAAGCGAATCCGGCGAACAGGGCTTTACCATATAATAGTCCGCCCCGAGCATAGCCGCTTTGGCAATAAAGGTGTCCTGCGACAGAGCGCTCAAAACCAGCGTTCTGACTTTTTGTCTGTCTATCTTTTCCAGCACGGAAAACCCGTCCATTTTCGGCATTACGAGGTCCAACACCACTATGTCGGGAGAAAGCGAATTTATGAGTTGCACCGCCGTCTCTCCGTCAGTCGCCTTGCCTATAATATTAAACCCGCGGCTTGCAAGCGAAGTTTCGATTTCGGCAAGGAAGTCTTCGTTATCGTCTACCAACAAAATTCGATTTTTCATTATGCGTTTTCCTCTTTTATTTTTATTACATTTAAAATTATACACGCCTCCGCAAGAAAAGACAAATATCTGTAACGCAGGTTTTTGACGAATAAAAGAAGGAAAACAAGATTATTGTCGAAACCGTAAAAAAGAAAAAAGACAGGGGGATTTGCTCTCCCTGCCTTGACCTTTTTCTAATACGGTCGGCAATCGATTATTCTTTTTCAGCGTAATTTTTCAATCGCTCTTCTATGTTTTCGAAATATCTGTCGTAAGCCTTTTTGCAGTAATTGTCGTGCTTTGTGGGCGGCTCGGGTCGGGTCGGCGGCGTAAAAGAATATTCTCCGTTGACCTTCCATTTTTCGAAAAAGCCTATCTTTATGGCATTTTTCGGGCATTCGAAAGCGCAACGCATACACATCAGGCACCGTTTGCCGAATGTAAATTTGCTGTCTTTGACGGAGATATTGGACACGGGACAATTCTTGACGCATTTATTGCAGTGCACGCAAACGTCGTCGTATACTTTATAATACTTCCCGTTGAACCTGCCACCCCACTGCTGTATGCGGAGCACTCCCGTCAAAATACCGCCGAAAGCAACTTTCTTTATCTTCCTTTCTTCGCCGTTAAGCAGCTCTTCGCAGTCGACGGGAATGATGTCTTTTGCCGCCTTCCACATTTTATGCGCCATCGTTTCGCTGTGACGGAAAATTATGTTATACGGCATACAGTAATGGTATTCGTTCGTGACTTCGAAGTTCTTCTTTTTCAAAAGTTTTGTCAGTTTAACCGACGAAGCGTCGTTCAGTCTGACGGGTTCGCCCGATGTCTTTATTATAAACGAACGCACGGTCTCTTTGCTTTTTTTCAATGCTTTCGCAAAATCAAGCACAATCTTCGGCGCGTTGAATGCCCAAATGGGATATGCAAACCCCACGAAATCGCAATTGCCGAAATCGATGCCCCCGGAGCTTTTTTCTATATCGCAGGCTTCCGCCTCCACGCCGCGGCCCGTCAAGACGTCGACGTATTCGTTTACCACCTTTCGAGTATTGCCCGTGCCGGAAAAATAGCAGATTACGGCTTTCATCAAGCGTCGTCTCCTTTTTCCGCCACCACATTAAATTCGGAATCGAGACGGTAAATGCGGTTTTCGTCACGTTCGTGCGAATCGTACCAAATCTGCGCCCAAATCTTGTCTTTCTTTGCCAGACGGTCGAAATCCCAAACGTATTCCTTATATATAGGGTTATACCAATGTCCTGCGCGCAAAACGGTGTAGGCGTTTGCTTCGAACACTTCGCCGTCCTGCGTCTGCCATTGCAACGTTTTGTACATATCGCCTGTTTGAAATTCGTCCGACATCAGTTTTCCGCCGTGCGCCGTCGCCACGGCTTCGAGGTCGGCTTTCGTTATCTCGCCGTCACTCTTGAAAAAGTCAAACCCGTAATCGATTTCGGTGGGCTCGGACTTCAATTTTTCGTAATCGACGGCTTCGCCTTCCGCCCTGCCCTCCGCCAAAAGGTCGAAATCGCTCCATTTCTTCGGCAAACTTTCGTATTTGTCACGTCCGCCGAAGTAAGCGAAAAGCCTCTCCTCGTCGCCGTGTTTTGCCCAATATGCAGGCGAGTTGTAGTTTTTGAAAAGCCGCTTAATCGCCGCCGAGCGGATAATACCTTTCGGTACGATTTTGCCCAATGCGTAAACGGGGTGCAACTTTGCTATGCGCTTCCAATAGTCATCCGTACTCTGCGAAATGTAGTCGAACATATCGTTCAAAACTTCGCCGTCCGAAAACCACAGACCGTGGAAATTACGGGTCGCGTTGTATGTGGGGTCGAAAAAGTCCTTTGCCGAACCGCCTATGATTTTAAATCCGTCGTTCAGCGTATCAAACCCCGTCAAACGGTTTACCTCGCCGCCGCCGAGGTTGAAACACTTTTTCCAAAACTTATCTCCCAAATCGCATTCGGAATCTTTCTTCAAAATATTTTTGATGAGCACGCCGCTGTCGTGCGCCGTCGCCCATTCCAGCGGAGCATTGAAACAGGTGTGAAACATAAGCCCGTCGCTCATATTGTCGGACAGCATATTTTCGTGAAGCATTGCCGTTTGTCTGATAACTGCCCACTTCTTGATTTTGGATTCCAGCACTTTGAATTCGCCGCGCAATTTGGTTGCCGCATATACGTCGAACGGACTGACCAACAACGGGTCGCCGACTCTTCCCCAAGGGTGACGATGATTGCGGTTCCCGTATAAAGCCATCGTGGATATATGTATGAATTTCGGCTGATTCTCGGTTATGTTTTCGACGGCATCGACCAAAACAGCCGCGCCGACCTCGTTTGCCGCAACTGCCGCTCTTGGATTTATGTCCGCGACGGGCGGAATCACCGCACCCATATTCACTACGTAGTCAACCCCGTCAACAAGCTTTTTGCAAACTTCGGGGTCTGCCGACGAACCTATGATGACCTCTATTTTGTCTTTCAGAGGCTTGATTGCCTTTAACAGTTTTTTTATTCTCTTCCTATTGCGGGAAAGCAATTTGATTTTTTCGATATTTTCGAGAGAGCAAAGCTGTTTCATAACGGCTTGCCCCATATTTCCGGTCGAACCGGTAATCGCAAGTTTCATTTCTCGTACTTCCTTCTGTTATTCGGTATTTATGCCGACACTGTTATATTACTATAAACAGACCGACTTGTCAAATTTGCAAAGGGACTATTTTTTCTCGTAAGCGGCGGCTTTGATTTTTTCAATCTGTCCGCGGCTGTCGTGGTACCACTTGCTCGACCAAACTCTGTATATTTTCCAACCGCGCGATTCGAGATAGCGCACTCTGTGTACGTCGCGTTCTCGCGCGACAGGCAACCGCCGATAGAGATTTCCGTCGCATTCCACGCCCAGCAGATAGTTCCCGTCGCCGTCCTTGACGGCAATGTCAATCTTATATCTGCCCATACCCACGTTTCTTTCGAGATTGAGTCCGTCGGCTTTCAAAGCGTCGTAAACCGCATCGGCAAAAACATTCTCGGCTTCTTCCGCCTTTTCGGAGGAGGCATTGAACGACGAAAGCACAGCGCTTGCCGCCGCGGTATTTCCGCGCGACACCGCATACGCATATTCGAGATACTTTTTGAAAATACGCGGACCTTCGTTCTTCAAATCGTCGACTTTCAGTTCGTCCGCTTCTATCGAAGTCACGATATGTATTTTTCTTTTGGCTCTCGACACGGCAACGTTCAAACGATTTTCTCCGCCTGCCTGATTCAGCCAACCGAAATTCCGCACGACTTTGCCCGATGCGGCTTTTGCGTATGCAAGCGAGAATATTATGACGTCTCTTTCGTCGCCCTGTACGTTTTCTATGTTTTTGACAAACAGACCGACGTCCTCGCCGTTTTCGATTCTGTTCTCTTCTCTGTGCAGTTTCGCCGCAAAATTGGGGTTTTCCGCGCACTCTTTGTCCAGCATATCCCGAATCAAATCGCGCTGACTGCTGTTAAACGTTATGACTCCGATTGTCAAACCCTTATCGTCGTTCAGATACTCTTTCAACAGGTTCACGACGGCTTTTGCTTCCGCTTCGTTGCGTCGGTCTTCCCACAGTCCGTTCTCCACTTTATGCACGCAAATCGGCGGCGACGACGGCTTCGACGTATTCGGGGAAATGTTCAGCCTGCCCTTATAGAAAGCATAGTTGGAAAAAGCTATCAACTCCTCGTAGCGCGAGCGGTAATGATAGTCGAGCATAAGCTCGGGGAAACGAAAGCGGGCAAGGTCCAAAAGGCTCTCTTCTTCGAGCGCGGCATCGGATTCTTCTTCGTCGACGTCGTCCGTATCCATTCTGCCGTCGCCCAGCGAAGACGGACGCAACTGTTTGTGGTCGCCCGCAATAAGCACTTTTTTGCCTCGCGCAATAGCGGGCACGCCTCTTTCTATATATATCTGCGACGCTTCGTCGAATATAACAAGACTGAACAAATCGTTTTCCAACGGCAAAATTTCGGACACCGCTTCGGGAGTCATAAGCCATATTTTGAGTCCCTTGAACAGTTCGAACCCGAACTTGTTTATAAATTTCGGAATCGCCTGTCTGCGCTTGCTCTCCATAACACGCATTATCTCTCCCCTGCGCTTACTGTTTACGACGTTGTCCACAAAGCACTCCGTAAGCGCCGCTTTAAACCGCATTTTGCACTCTTCTTTCTTGACGTTGAAAAGATTGCAAATGTCGCGTACGGTAATGTCGAAGGTTTCCAAAGCGCCCGCAACGTCTCTGTTTTCGCTTTCGAAACAAGTTATGTAATAATAGGCAATATAGCTTTCGAGCAACGAATTTATTTGACTCAACTCGCCGCCCCGTGCGCGAAACACGTTGTACATACAGCCGAAATACAGTTTTTGTTCATTTGTAAGACTGCGGGTCGCCGTCGCAAGTTCGCGGTGTTTTTCATACCGTTTGAATCCGTTGTACAAAACGGTCGGGTCGGCAAAAAACAGCTTTTCGATTTTTCCGCTTTTGTCGACGAAATACTTTTTGACAATCTGCTTCACCTCGCGGCGATATTTGCCCTTTCCGAACAGTCTCCCGAAAAAGCCTTTGGCGCGATAGCGCACGAATTCGTCCACGACTCCGTCGATTTCTTTCAAAGCCGCCGCTATCTCCATTCCCGACAATCCGTTCTTCACCTGATACAACCACGGGAATTCGTCATTCAAATCGTAATATTCCCGACAAGTCTGCAACAGCCAACCGTCGGCGAAATAGTCTCTGCACTCCTTGACGGTTTCATATCCGAGCGCGGTAAGCTGCAAACATATATTGCCCGAAAAAACGGCGGCAAGACCCGCGTCGCCCACCTTGAACGGATTGGCGAAATTTTCGTCGTATATGTCGCACATCGGCGCACCGTACTTTTCGTCGTAAAAAAGTTTTTCGCCCACGCCGTCCAATCTCGACACCACGCCGTCGATTCTGTCGGATGCGGAATTGAATTTCGCCTCGCTGTAAGGAGTTTTTTGCGCTGCCGCAAACACTCTGGCCAAACTGTCGTAGAAAGTTTCCTTATCCTTGACGTCGCCAATCATAACCGCATAGCGCGACAGATTGCCGAGTCTGGAATAGATAACGTCCAATGCGGCTTTCTTTTGCGACACCATCAACACGTTGCCGCCCTCGTTCACGCAATCGGCAATCAAGCTCGTGATGACCTGCGACTTACCTGTCCCCGGCGGTCCTTGCAAAACGAGACGGTCTGTGGAATCCATATTTATAATCGCGTTTTCCTGCGAAATATTGAGGTCGTTTATGTAATTGAGTCCGCGTTCCGACGGCGGCGTTATGTCGGGAGAGTCGCCTTCTTCTTCGCTGTCGGAATAGATGTCTTTGTCGATTTCCGCCTGCAACAGCTCGCTCAAAAGTTCGTTTATGCTGTCGCTTTCGATAAGTTTGCGAAAATCTCTTTGCAATGCGTCGGAATATAACGAGAACCTTCCGATAACGGCGTTTTCCACAAGTTCGAATTGTCCCGCCCCATACTTCGGAAACCTCGACGCCGTATACGAAACGAATTTTTTTATCTTTCCGTTCGATTTGTTTTCGATATTTATGCCGTAAGAAGCAAAAAAAGCAAGCACGTCGTCTATAAACTTGTATTGCCTGACCTCGTCGAGAACGTTGTCTTCGACGACGGCGTTCTGCCCCGAAAACTTGAAATGCGTAAGCACCAGCGCGCTGTTTAGCACGACGTCTTTGTCCGTATCCAAAGTGAGCACGACGCCGTCCGTACCAACGGTAAGCATTGCGGGAAACAACGCGAGCGGAGCGCGAACGGTGAAATCTTCGCCGCTCATTCTGCCCTGCACGAAAGGATATCCGACATACAGCGTTGCCTCGCCGCTTTCGCGCCTGTTCCTCTCCGCCTCTCTCGACAGCGTCTTATATTCCGTAAACTTTTTCGAAACGGCATCGGGGTCTCCTTCCGACAAGTCCAAAAGCTTGAACTTCGCCCCTTTGTCCTGTTTTTTCAGAAACTCGATAAGCTTAAAGCCTTTCAACTCGCTTGCGGCATTCGTACTCTTTGCCGCGGCTTTCTCGCCTTCCTCTCCCGCGCCGCCAATCAAATCGACGGCATACCTTGCCCCGAGCTTCGGCATATAAAGCAAGCGATTGCGCCGGTTTATGTTCACGAGACGGTTTTCCAAATTTTTAAGCGTTTCACGAACTTTGGGCGCCATAGCCTCCGTCGCCGCTTTTCTTTCTTTATGATATTCGTCGAGAACTTTCATAAACTCGTCGCCGTACTTTTCGGCAAACGTTTTACCCAACCCCGACACATACAAAAGTTCCTGTTTGGTCTTCGGTCTCAAACGGGCAAGCTCAATCAATGCCGCATCATTGCACACGAGCGGAGCTCTGCCGCTCTCCGACGGACGGGAGCGAAGCTCTTCGCGCTTTCGGTTAAGGTTTTCAAGTAATGTTCCGTTCATATCCGACACCTCTTTTTGTCTTCACTCTTCTATTGCGCGCTCTCGACCGCCGCCGACGCCTGCGCCGCTTCTTTTTCCGCTCTGCGACGTTTCATATTTCCGATTTCTTTTTTTGATACGAATAAATAACATATGAAATGCACAAGCGCGGTTATCCCCCAGGACACGGGATAAGATATGTAAAGTATTGCCAACGTATTCATCGCCGCAAAAACCGTGTATACCCATACTATTCTCAAACCGCAAACTCCGACGACGGAAACTATCATCGGGACGAACGAATGCCCGACTCCGCGCAACGCTCCGACCAATACTTCCATTATGCCGCAAAGACAATACGGGACGCTGACATACAACAAGCGTTCCACGCCGTACTTTATGACTTCGGGATTGGCGTTGTACAGACCGCACAAAAATCCTCCCGCGAAGTATGCCGCAACGCCGAGAACCACCCCCAGCACGGTGACGATAAGAGTACACTGTCCGAGAATAAGCCCTATGTTTTCGTGTCGGTCCGCGCCGTAGTTTTGACTTACGAAAGTCAAACACGCTTGCGAAACGGAGTTCATCGAAACGTAAACAAAGCCCTCCACGCTTGCGGAAGCCGTATTGCCCGCCATAACGACATCGCCGAAAGGATTTATCGCCGACTGTATAATGACGTTCGACAGAGAAAATATCGTTCCCTGTATTCCCGCAGGCAAACCAATCTTGATAATCTCGACCAGCTCGCGCTTGTAAACCTTCAATTTTTTAAAGAAAAGTTTCGGGTACCTCTTGCCCTTTATCAACCAAATCGTGACTAAAACTGCGGCAACGGCTTGCGCGCTTATCGTCGCAACGGCAACGCCGGCAACGCTCATTTTGAACGCTATGACCAGCAAAAGGTTCAATCCGACATTTGCGATTCCCGCAAACGCCAGGAAAATAAGCGGCCGCTGCGTATCTCCGCAAGCACGCATTATTGCCGCGCCGAAGTTGTAAAGCGCAATGAACGGCATACCCAAAAAGTATATTTTCAAATAAAGCGTCGCAAGCGGCAAAACTTCCGCGGGCGTTTGCATAAGCACCAATAAAGGTTCCGACAGAAAGAACCCGATAATGCCGATGACAAAGCCGCCTATGACGCTGATAAGCACGGACGTGTGCTCCACTCTGGACGCACGCTCGCCGTCTTTTGCTCCCATACAGCGCCCCATTGCCGACAGCGACCCGACGGAAAGTCCCAAGAACAAGTTGGTTATGAGATTGACAAGCGAACCCGTGGACCCCACCGCCGCCATCGCCCGGTCACATTCCGCGGGCGTACCCGCAAAACGCCCGACAACTATGATGTCCGCGGCGTTGTAAAGCAGTTGAAGCACTCCCGTAAATATCAACGGGAGTGTGAATTTGATAATTTTTTTTAACAGCGGCCGCGAACAGAAGTCCTCTTCGCGACGCTTTTTCTCTCTTAAAGTACGCTCCATAAAAAATTTCCCACGAAACACATTATACGACGGATATGCCGCCGTTGTCAAGCCAAACAAGGTTTCGACAGGGAAAGAAACTTGTACGAAATCACAAATAAGAAATGCGGTCCGAATATTTTCGAACCGCATTTCTTACATTGTTTTATTGATTGTCGAGTTCGTCTTCTATGACTTCCGTCGAATAACCGGACTCTATCAGCCGCACGGCAGGCTCATATCCCGCTTTCACCGCCTGCTTCAAAAAGCCTTCCGCTTTATCCGTATCCTTTTCCACGCCCTCGCCCAGGATAAAACAGACCCCGAGCATAAAATAGGCTCTCGGATATTTGAGCTTTGCGCCCTCCTTGAACCAGTAAACCGCCTGCTCCACATCCTTTTCCAACTCGTCGCCCTTTAAATACATTTCGCCGAGCTTGACCTGGCTTTCGGCATCGCCCGTCTGCGCGCTGTACATCAAATCTTCCACATACGCCCAGAAATCGCGTTCTCCCTGCTCGTTTTCCAAACGCTCCATACTTTCCTCGTGCTTGCGCTTGTCTTCGTTGAACACGGCAATCTCTTCATCCGTTACGCCTATTTCGGCATTATACGCCGCCCTCTTTTTGGCGTTGGACAGAACTTTGAACGCCTCGTTTACCTCTTGCAGTTTAACCTCGTATGCCTTATCCGTTTCCGCCTTTTTCGTATAACGCTTGACTATTTTGCGGAAACTCTCCTTGACCTCTTCTTCCGTGGCGTTATGCAATATTCCGAGCTTGCCGTAATATGTGTTTTTGAGTTTCTTCTTGGCTTCGCGCAATTCTTTTTCCCATTGACTTTTGAGATTTTTCATTGCTTCCGCCGTATCTATCGAGTCGGAAAAATCTTCCCATTGCGACACCGTATCGTTCAGCATCTCGATTTCTTCCTTTTGCTGCTCGACGAGGGCGCGGGCTTTTTCGTATTCGTCCTCGAAAAATTTCTTTTCCGCAGACAGTTTGTTGTTCTCCAACTTCATATCGGTCAATGCGGTTTCTTTCTTCAATAACCGTCCCGTAGTCTCTGCAAGACTGCTCTCCGTTTCCGCAAGTTTGCTTTTTAAAAGACTCGTGGTTTTTTCGCATTCCGCAAGCTTTTCTTTCAGACTCTTTATTTTTTCCGAATCGGACGCCGCTCTTTTGGACTTTCCTGCCTGCTCTTCTCTCATTTTTTCCAGCTCTGCGTCCAATGCGTC
The DNA here is from genome assembly GCA_910588155.1 of uncultured Christensenellaceae bacterium. GTDB lineage: Bacteria > Bacillota > Clostridia > Christensenellales > Pumilibacteraceae > MGBC157735. The sequence goes on along the minus strand of CAJUPB010000002.1, from coordinate 89,389 downwards.
AATCTCGGCTCTCATCTTTTCTTCGGCATCGAAAAATCCGATTTTCATTGCCTCGAAGTCGGATTCCGTCGCGTCGAGCTGTCTTTTGAGGCGTGCAATTTCCGCCTTGTTCTCGGCGTCGGAATGTTTCATTATCTCTATCTCGGCTTTGAGTTTGTCGCTTTCGATAGTCATCTTTCGGGTGGCGTCGGCAGTCCCCGCCTCGAATCCTTTCGCATACCCTGCTTTTTGCGCTTCCGCGACTTTTTTCACAAGCTGCTGAATCTGCGCCTGTTGCGCCTGCGCATACTGGGCATAGCGATTGGCAAAAGACTGCTGTTGCTGGGCATACTGTTGTTGCTGCTGATGCTGTTGAGCATACTGTGCCTGCGCATACTGTCTGCGCGCTTGCGCATATTGCTGCTGACGGGCTTGCGCCTGCGCCTGGGCTTGTGCCTGCGCCTGGGCTTGTGCCTGCGCTTGCGCATACTGTGCCTGCGCCTGGGCGTATTGCGCATATCCGTTAGGATACTGATTTTGCGCATAGGCACTGTACGGATTGTTATTGAAAGCTCCTCCGCCCTGTCCCGCCCTCTGTTGCAGCATTTCGCTCACCTGACGGTCGTATTCGGCTTTTTTTGCGGGGTCGGAAAGTATCCCGTAAGCCTCCGTAAGGTCGGCAAACTTCTCCGCGGCTGCGGCGTTGCCGGGATTGACGTCGGGGTGATATCTTTTAGCCAAAAGACGGTACGCGCTTTTAATCTCCTTTTCGGTAGCCGTCGGCTTTAAACCCATAGTTTTGTAATAGTTTTTCATACGATAAAAACTCTTTGCCTCACCGATTTGATATATTCGTCTTTACAAATATACCGCTATATATTATACTACCGACATTCGATAATGTCAAGACAAAAATTTTACAGCTCTTCCGTCTCTTTCAGCCACAATTCGCCGACGGCGTCGGACGGCATTTTAAGGTCTGTTCGCGGAGAGAGAGAAACAATTCCCGCTTTCGCTCCGTCGGGCATACAGGACCGCTTGAACTGTTGCGAGAAAAACCGAGACCAAAAAACTTTCATCGCTTTCTTGATTTCCTCTCTCTTGTCTTCGCCGAACGCTTTCAGCGCCAAATACATAATCTTCTTCGGCGAACACCCTTCATACAGTCCGTGATAGATAAAGAAATCGTGATACTCATACTTTCCGATAATATCCTCCGTCTTTTGGCTTATCTTACCGTCCGACGGCGGCAAAAGTTCCGGACTGATTTCCGTTGCCGCAATGTCCTTCAAGACTTCTCCCGCTTCGCCTTTGCATATATCGGCATACTCCCGAACCATAAACCGAACCAACGTTTTGGGTATCGAAGCATTCACTCCGTACGAAGACATATGGTCGCCGTTATACGTCGTCCAGCCCAAAGCCGACTCCGACAAATCGCCCGTTCCCACAACAAGAGCGCCGCTTTCGTTTGCCATATCCAATAGAATCTGCGTGCGCTCTCTCGCCTGTGCGTTTTCGTAGACACTGTTCTTCACGTTTATATCGTGTCCGATATCCTCAAAATGCTTTTTGACGCTGTCCGCGATGGAAATCTCTTTAAAGCTTACGCCGAGCGCTTCCGAAAGTTTACGTGCGTTTTTCAGCGTGCGCTCTCCCGTTCCGAAACAGGGCATTGTGACGGCAGTAACGTTTTTTGCGTCTTTAACCGCTTTCGTTGCCACGATAAGCGCCAACGCGCTGTCCAAACCTCCCGAAATGCCTACCACCAGCTTATCCGTCTTTGCCGCATCCATTCGGCGCTTCAAACCCGCCGTCTGCAAGGACAATATAAACTCCGTCTGCTCTCTTCCTCCCGTTTGCGGTATAAAGGGCGCGGAGAAATAATTCCGTTCCGACTTCCCGTCATCCTTTGTCTCGAACGCTGTCCGACGCGTGTTTTCGGATTTGATTTCAAACGTGCCTGCCGTGCGTCTGGCATAATCGATTTTTTCGACGTCTATGTCCGAAACCGTAAGACCTTGCGTCAAAAGTCGGCTTTCGGCAAGCAGTTCGCCGTCCTCGGCTATGATTCTGTGCCCGGCAAATACGCAGTCCGTCGTGGACTCGCCGCCGCCGCAATCCGCATATATATATCCGCCCACGAGTTTTGCCGACTGTGCTTTCAAAAGCGTTCTTCTCAACTCGGCTTTGCCGACCGTTTCCGCCGATGCGGACGGATTGCAGATTATCCTCGCGCCGCCGAGAGTCAGCGCGATTGACGGAGAATTCGCCACCCAAGCGTCCTCGCCGATTTCCACACCGAAAGAAAAGCCCTCTTCCCTTTCGTCGCAAAAGACAAGTCCTTCCCCGAACGGTATTTCCTCTCCCGCAAGCATAATCGACTTCGAATCGGATTGAACGGAAAAATATCTGCTTTCGTTACACTCTTTGCGGTTCGAAAGATTTTTCTTCGGGACTACGCCGAGAATCCTGCCGTTTCCCAGGACTGCGGCGACATTGAAAATCCTGCCGTTTAACCGCAGAGGCAGACCCACGACCGCAACCGAACCGACGCAAAGCGGAGCAAGTTCTTTAAGCGCGCATTCGCAGGCGTCCAGCAAAACAGAATGAAACACAAGGTCGCCGACCGTATAACCGCACAATGCAAGCTCCGGAAACACGACAAGCCGCACGCCTCTTTTTTTTGCTTCTTTTATAAGCTTTGCAATTTCGGCAGCGTTTTTGCCGACGTCGCCCACGACCGTATTCGGCGTCGCCGCCGCAACTTTGACAAGTCCGTACATAAATCTATCTCCGTTTTGTCTAAACAAAGAGGACTCTTTTAAAGTCCTCTTATCTTTTTACTCTTCTTTGCTTTCCGTTTCACTCGCCTTTTTCTTGGCTTCGGCTTTGACTTTCCCTCTTTTCCCGAGCGCGTACGTAACTATGACCGCGGCAACGACTGCAATCATCACGCCGCAGAGATAAGCCAGCATAGCGGGAAAGGCGGGGCTGACGCTGACGTAAACGGTTGGCACGACGACTTTCATTCCCGACGAAGCTATTTCCTTGTCCGCATACTCCTTTGCGACCGCATTCACGTCTTCGACGAACATTTCCGACGTTTCCTTGATTTGCGCAATAAGCGAATCCGCGGTCACGAAATCGCTGTCTTGCGGAGTCTTTCCGCTTTCCAAAGCGGTCTTTATATCATTCTTTTTCTTTAACTGCGCGCTTGTATCCGCCAATTGCTCCTGATAAGATATGAGCTTTTCCTGTAAAGCGTAATACGATTCGGGATACGTCACAGTTATCACGGCATCGGCTCCGCCGCCCGGAAAGGTCGTCACGGTGGACGGCTTTATGTTCGCCAAGGTATCTTTGACGGACGCTATGATTTCCGTCAGCCGATTCTTTTCGGCGTCCAAATTGGCTATTGCGGTCTGCGTCGCAATTTTGAGATTTTCTATGTCTTTCGACACGTTGGCGTCCACGACGAACGCTTTAAATGACATCAGTCGCCCCTGCAAAAACACAAGCTCGTTTTTGAACGTCTCGAACTTTTTCCCTTGCGAGGATTTGAAGTCGGAAGCTTCCGAAGACATCGCGTCGAGATAGTCGTAAATCTTCTCATAGCTTGTTTCGCAAAGCTCCGCATAATCCAAATAATCGTAAAGGCCGGATTCCATCGTGAATACGGATTCGTCCAAAACGGTTTTGGCAAAATAAGTTTCGTGATAGCCGTTTCCGTACGCCGCTATAAGTCCGTCCAAGAACATCGTCGCCTCTTTCTTGTCCAAACCCAATTGCTCGTAATTATTGAAAGACACCACAAATTCAGTCGGTTTGTAATTCAGCTGCGACAACCGCAATGCGGCGTCCGTTTCGCTTGCTCCGCCCGCCACCAAACTTGCAAACTGCTGCAAATATTCCTGCGACGTAACGGCCTCCACCGCTATGCGCGACCTGACTTCCCCGACATCGTTGCCGCCTTTGAGTATCTTGTCCGATAACCCCGTGCTTTCCGCCGCTTTGCGCACATATTCCGTTGAGCGGATTACTTCCTTGTCAAAGTTTGTTCCGTCGGGATTGTGTCCCGCCGTCATCTCTTTGAAAGAAAACCCTATCTTCGCACTCACGCCATAATCGCTTCTGCCGAAAAATTTGACTCCGCCGTACACTGCGGTAACGACAAGCAGCGCGGCAATAAGATATATGACAAGCCGCAGCCAGCCCCTCTTCAAAAAGCCGAACAGTCCTTTGAATGTAATTTCTCCTTCTTCGGTATAGATGCTCTCACGTACATCGGTTTCTTTCTTGTTCATAATCTCTCCGTGGTTTTTCGTAAATTTCTTTGCCTGTCTTCGGCGAGATATTCGCCTATGTTAGTATATCATATTATAAGGGAAAAAATCAACTGTCTACTTGACTTTATCTGTGTTTTTTTTTATACTTGAAAAGACGGCGAAAAGCCGATTAAAAACTTCGGAGATTATAATCTTATGAGCATTGCGGAAGAAAGTTTGAAAAAGCATTACGAATGGCGCGGAAAACTCGAAACCGTCCCCAGAGCAAAAGTGACGGATACCGCGTCGCTGTCCCTCGCCTATACCCCCGGCGTGGCGGAAGCCTGCCTGCAAATACAAAAGAAACCCGAACTTTCCTTCGAGCTTACACGCAGATGGAATACCGTTGCGGTAATCACGGACGGAACGGCAGTTCTCGGATTGGGCGACATCGGACCCGAAGCGGGTATGCCCGTTATGGAAGGCAAAGCCGTTCTGTTTAAGACGTTCGGGGACGTGGACGCCATTCCCCTTTGCATAAAATCAAAGGATACGGACGAAATCATTCGCACCGCAGAACTTTTGTCGGGCAGTTTCGGCGGAATAAATCTCGAAGATATTTCCGCGCCCCGTTGTTTCGAAATCGAAAAAAGACTTAAAGAAAAACTGAATATTCCGGTATTTCACGACGACCAGCACGGCACCGCAATCGTCGTGGGCGCGGCTTTGAAAAACGCATTGAAACTGATAAACAAAAACATCGGCGACGTCAGAGCCGTCATAAACGGCGCAGGCAGCGCAGGTATAGCCATCGCCGAATTTTTGCTCGGTCTCGGCATAGGCGACCTCTGCGTTTGCGACCGAAAAGGCGTGCTTCAAAAGGATACCGCGGGAAACGAAGCAAAAGCCGCCGTCGCAGCAAAGACAAACAAAGCAAACGTGAAAGGCACGCTTGCCGACGCAATGAAAGGCGCCGACGTCTTCATCGGCGTATCCGCCCCGAACGTTGTCAGCGAAGCAATGGTGGAAAGTATGGCAAAAAATCCGATTGTGTTCACGATGTCCAACCCCGTTCCCGAAATTCTTCCCGAAAAGGCTTTGCACGCGGGCGCGGCGGTTGTAGGCACGGGCAGCTCGCAATATAAAAATCAGATAAACAACGTCCTTGCTTTTCCCGGAATTTTCCGCGGCGCTCTGGACGCACGGGCAAACGACATAACTCTCGATATGATGCGCGCGGCCTGCGACGCTATCGCCGATTCCGTGCCGAAAAACAAACTTTGCGCGGAATACGTAATTCCTTATGCGTTCGACGAAAACGTTCACAAAAGCGTTGCGGCGGCAGTATATAAAGCCGCAAAAAAATAACGGCAAAAATATGGCAATGTTTTCATTGAATGTTTGTTTCGATTTCAAAAGAATAAACCGTGCTTATTGACGGCAAACAAACAGATTCTTGTCGAAAATAAAATCGTTGCTTGCAAAGAAAAATAAATATACTTATAAAAAGAACGTACGGACTTTGCGTTACGTTCTTTTTTTTCGTCTCGATATAATTGCGGTTTATATATTGCGGCAGTCCGTAGATTTGACGCCGGCTTAAACAACAGAAAGAAAATTTCTTTTCTTAGCGTCCGTTTTTTACTTCCCTTCCGTTAATTTGCAACAATGTTTGAGCCGCTTTCGTTGCAGTCAAATACAGTTCTTGTTTTTCGCACTAAATGCAAAACAGCCGATAGTTACTATCGACTGCTCCGCTATATAATAAGGGGGAAAATGATGAGCTGTTTAAGTGCATACGGCTTACCGCGCTCGGCTCGTGCCTTTCGGTAACACCTTTTGCACCGTCATTATATCATACATTGTTTTTACTGTCAAGCAATTTTAACAACTTTTTTAAAAAAATTTTTTAAAATTACCGATTTTTTATTTTCGCCTGTTCCCTTTCATAATCTCTCGATACGTCACTCTTTCGGTAGGCAAATCTTTTGCGTCAATCACATACCGCTTTCCGCCGCAGAGAGCTATCTCTATCTTTTCGAATAACGGCTTTGTGACAAGATAATCGCCTCGACTCGGACAAAACGGATACAGCCCCATACAGGAGAATACATACCAAGCGGAAAGCGCACTGCCTGCATCGTTTCCGGGATAGCTTTCGAGGGTAAACGCTTGGTCCGCCATTCTTTCGACGAGCTTTTGCGTTTTCTCTGCATTTCCCGCTTCCGCATATATGTATGGAATGTGAAGCGCCGTCGGGGAAACCGCGGCGCCCTGCCCGAACGTTCCGCAAGCCATTGCGCTTTCCGTCGGAGTTTCAAATCCGAGGGCAACGTCGAATACAGGCGGACTTTCAAAAAGCTCGTCCGCTCTTTCCAGCAGTTTGCCGCCCGTTATTTCGTCCAACCCAAGCATATCGTGGCGCACATCGAACACAGCCTGTCGCGCACTGCACTCCGCAAAATCCGTGCCGAAAGCCTCGGGCACAAATCCCGCCTTGAAAACACCCCTGCCGTCGCGCGGACGAAAGTATCCGCTTTCGGCGTCATACAGATTTTTGTATGCTTTGCTTCTGTTCATTGCATCGGTCGCATCATCGATTCGCCCGCACTTTTCGAAAACCTTTGCGATACAATAATCGTTTGCGCAATACTCCAAAGTTTCCGTGACGCTGCCGCCGATTTTGTCGCAGGGCAAATATCCCTTTTCGAGGTACAGCCTCGCTCCGACTCTGCCTTTTCTGAAATCTTCGCCGTCGCAATCCACACTTCGACAGATTATTCTCAAAACCTCGCGCTCGTCGCCGTCGGTCAGCAACCCCTTTAAAAGCCCGTCGGCAAGCACTGCTTCCGCAGGCATTCCCGGCGCTCTGCTCATATCGTCGGGCATCGGCTTGCGCGGCAGCCGCTGCGTGTCGCGGTGCGTGTTTAAGATTGCGCGACAAATATCGGCATATACGTCGGGAGCAATGAGCAAAAGAAGCGGAAATGTTGTGCGCGCGCCTTCCCACAGCGACATATTTGCATACTGCACGCCCTCCGCAACTTCTCCGCTTTGCAAATTCAAATGTACGGCGATGTGATTTCGGACTTCGTAAAATATTCTTGCCGACAAAAACACTCGGTACAGACAGGTATAAAACTTATTCAGTCTTTCTCTGCTTTCGGGCGATTCTGCGCACACCGTCACTCTGTTCAGAAAATGTTCCCATACCGACGCACAGTTTTTCTTTGCTCTTTCCAAATCAAACGAAGGACTTTCCGTCAGCCGAGCCGATTGCGCGAGAGAATACGATATGAACGACGTGCCGAGCGTCAAAACCACTTCGTCGGCGTCCACTTCCAAAGAAGCGCCGTTTTCCGTTTCCGTAAGTTTATACGGACAATCGACGGCTATGTCGAAATACTCTTTCAACCCCGTCTCCGTTCTCCTTTCCCCTGCCGTAGTATATCCGCAGACCGTACCGCCGCGGTCGAAAAACTTTGTCTCGCCGCTTACGCCCAGCAAAAGAATCCTTCTCCTTTTCTCTCTGCTCTCGAAACGAAACCGAAACACGCCGCCCCTTCTGGTCGGCGCAAGCTCGTAGCTTATGCGGTATCTGTTGAGATACCCCGAAATATAATGCGGCTTAAATTCGCTTTCCGCAAACGAAGAATATCTGTCGTCGGCGCGAGTAAGCAACCTGCCCGTTTGCGGCATAATCACAAGCTGCCCGTAATCGCCGTCCGTCAAAGACGAGCAATGCGTCAACCGCAGTCCTTCGAAAATTTTGTGCCGAGGGCTGTAAAACCAATCGCCGCCCGCCGAATTCGTCTGTATGGAAAAAGCCGTCATTCCAAACGGAAATGCGGCAAGAGGCAAAACGTTTCCGCGAGAGAAACGCGCATCGTTTTCCGTTCCCATTTTGACGTCGACAAAATCGAGCGGCGATTCGACTCTCCCGCTTTCCCGCGGCATTACCGTTTGTCCTCCGCGGGCTTTTTGTACCCCGCCGGCATATACTCTTCCAAATCCGCCCAATACTCGCTTTGGGGAAACTCCGTATCCGCAGGCGGAGGATTGAATACCCCGCTGTCCAAATAACCGATAAGTCCGTCCAACTGCGAAGCGTCCACTTTGTCGGTTTTGGCAGCCAAAAAATTCAACATTGCCATTTCCTCCGGCGTTCTCGACGGAGACTTCACAAGCCTGGTTTTCATCATATTTATCATCATTTTATTTCCGCCTTTCAGCTTGTCGGCATCGAAACCTCCCCTCACCACAAACAGAGGTATGCCTTTCAGCTTATACGGAATATTAGCCTTTTCCACAACGTGATAGTGCTCGTCTGTCGGCTTTGTCATTCCGACGGCCACCACTGCGGTATATTTCGACGCAAACAGCTGCGCGTGCTTGACGACAGTCTTAAAGCCGTCTATACTTCCGTTTATCACCCGCGACATAAACACCGCCCTGTCGCAATCGTTCAGCATTTTCGGTTTGAACTTGTCCAATGGGATAAGCGTCACTTCGTCTTGCTTCAACCTGTCTCGCAAAATATGCGCATATCTTTCGGTATAACCGCTCACGGTTTTGTAAACTATTGCCGTTTTCAATTGCCAAACCTCCCGCGAAAGCAGTCGTTTCGCCGCTTTCGTATCTTAAATTATATCCTTTTTTTCGAAAATAGTCAACCCGTTTGCAACAGCCGTGCCGTCCAATATCAGCCGTTTTATTGACAATCGGACGTCGGTGTGATAAAATAGAAAATAAGTACAGAAACTACTGCGGAGGCATCATCGTTAAAAATGGATTCCGAAAACAAAAAAAACGAAGAAAATGACGCGCTTTCTTTCGAGGAACAGCTTGCCGAACTGATTAAACAGAGCGGCGGCAGCGTGCCGCCCAAAACGAGCGCGCCGCAAGACGGCGAAACTATCGTCATAAACAATCCTCACGACGAAGACGAGCCGATAATCATAGCCGCCTCCGCCACAAACGAAAACGAGGCGCCGGTCTCCGACGGTCCCGTCTTTTCGGAAACCCTCGTAACCGACGAGCCCATAGGTGTATACAGCGGTACGCAAACCGTAGACAAAACCCCGGAGCAAATAGAGGCGGAACTCAACGCGCTGATAAACGACTTCGCCGACAAAGAAAGTGCGGAGTTTGCGAATCTTGTCACGCCCGACGTTTCTGCGGATGATAAGCCGCAAAACGGCGAAAACGAATTGAAGGAAATAAAAGACGAAATTGCCGAATTGGAAAAAGATATAACCGAAACACAAATAGCAGCTTTGCAAAAACAGTTGAAAGAACAGGCCCAAAAAGCACAAGCCGAAAAAGAACAGGCCGCGGAAAGCTATCGTCTCGATTACGAGCTGGAACGAATGTTGAATTCCTTTGAAGACGAAACCGTCCAAACAGAGGAAAAAGAGTCCTCCTTTGAAACGCCCGACGACAGCGCTTTGCAAGCCAAACTCGACGAGATGTTGAAAAAAGAAAAGGAGCAGCTCGAAGCGCAAAGCGCGGCGGCTATGGAAGCCAAACTCGACGAACTGCTGAAAGAAAAAGCACAGTTTGAAGCACAAAGCGCGGCGGCTATGGAAGCCAAACTCGACGAATTGCTGAAAGAAAAAGCGCAGACCGAAACGCAAAACGCGGCGGCTATGGAGGCAAAGCTCGACGAACTGCTGAAAGAGGGTCGTGAAAAAGACGCAAAAATCGAAGAGCTGCTCAAAGCCGAGCAGGCGAAAAGAGAGGAAAAGGCGCAAATAGAAATGCAGCAGATGCTGGACAAAATAGCGTCTTTGGAATCTATGCTCGCACAGAAAGAAAAACCGCAGGAAAACGCCGACGTAATAGCCGACGAAAACATAGAAATCGTGCCGCCCGACCAGACACGGGATACGATTTCGTCGGCAGAAGCAGAAAAGGTCGCGGCTATGGAAGCCAAGCTCGACGAACTGCTGAACGCAAACAAACAAGCGACACCGGACCCCGCTGCCGTGACGGAAATGGAACAGATGCGTGCAAAAATCGCATCTCTGGAATATATGCTGGCGCAAAAACCGAAAGAGAATACCGCCGCAACGAGCGCAACGGGAACGGGTATGCCCACGGGCGACATAAACACTATGTTTAAGCAGTGGTTCGACCTGGAAATGGCGGCAAAAATGAAAACCTTGATTTTGCCGGAAGAAAAGAAAAAAGAAAGCGAAAACGCTCAAAATTATGACGTCGACGCAAATCAAGGTTCGGATTTCATAAAACTTTCGGACAATGTGTTCTACAACGTAAAAGAAAAAAAGACCTACATTATGAAAGAATTGTCGCCCACACCGAGCCTGCCTGCGGCAAGACCGACGGCAAAAAAGCCGACAAAACAGACCAAACCGATAAAGCATAAGCCTGCGGCAAAGAAAAAAGGACTGCTTCGCAAAAAGAAGCGCCCCGCCGTCCGAAACCGCGCTTTGCGTCCCCGCCGTACGAAATCTGCGGCAAGACGTCCGAAAAGATAAATGCAAACCCCGTTACCGATTTAGGTAACGGGGTTTTAATTACTTGTCCGCATTCTCCGATTTCGCCGCCAATCGCAAAAACATCGGCGCATTGAAATCGAAGGTAACATAACATCTCGGTTCTTCCTCGCATTCCGAGATGCATTTCGAGACAATAAATTTTACCGCAACAGTCCGTCTAATCCGTAATTACTGTTTTTCCGATAAAAATATGCTTTGACTGTCGATGTATTTTTCGCCGTCGTCCACGGTCGGTTTCACATATTTTCCGCGAGAAGTCAGCATTCTTCCTTTGACGTTGTCGGCAAGCAGAACCGACAGCATCGAAAGAATTTTGTTCTTGATGGTTTTATCGAGCACGGGACAGGCAATCTCCACTCTGCGCTCTATATTGCGCGTCATAAAGTCTGCGGAAGAAACGAACACCTCCGCATCTTCGCCTTCCCCGAACGCATATATCCGCGAATGCTCCAAAAATCTGCCGACAATGCTTTTGACAGTTATGTTTTCGCTCTTTTTGACGACTTGGGGGACAAGACAGCAGATACCGCGCACTATAAGCTCGACTTTGACGCCGGCTTTGCTTGCCTCTATAAATTTTTCGATAATCTCCTTATCCGTCAGACTGTTGACCTTTGCTATAATATGCGCGCTTTCGCCTTTCTCGGCTCTTTTGATTTGTTTGTCGATTCTCTCCGTAAGTCCATTTTTTAACGTATGCGGCGCAACCAACAGTTTCTTGTACTCGTATCGGGTTTCTCCTACGGCGATATTCCGAAAGAACGCAACGGCGTCCTCTCCTATTTCTCTGTTTGCGGTGATGATATTCAAATCGGTATATTGTTTCGCCGTACCCTCGTTATAGTTGCCCGTACCGATATGAGTCAGATATTTTGCCTCGCCTCCGTCTTCCAAAACTACGGAAACGATTTTGGAATGCACTTTGTAGTTGCCCATTCCGTATATAACCGTACACCCCGCCTCCGCCAATACGTCGGCATAATACATATTGCTTTCCTCGTCGAAACGCGCAAGCAATTCTATGACGACGGTGACCTCTTTGCCGTTTTCTTTTGCGCTCAAAAGAGCGTCCACGACCTTGGAATGACGATAAAGACGGTAAATAGTTATCTTGATACTGCGGACTTTTTCCGACTGCGCACATTCGTTCAGCAGTCTGACGAAAGTATCCATAGTGTCGAACGGATACGACAAAAACAAATCTCGCTTCATCGCAGCATTCAAAACGCCGTTTTCCGTACCCCGCACCGTTCTGCCCTTAAACGAAGGATATTTTTCCGAAGCCGCCGTCTCCGCATCGGCATACTTATCCAAATCAAAAAGAAATCTGTAATCGAACAGGTCGCTTACGGAGAAACAGCGACTCTTTTTCAAAGACAGGTTTTTAAGCAAAAAGTCCTTGATTTTTTCCGACGTCGTGTTTATTTCCAATCTCACCACGGACAGAGACGACCGCATATCAATTTTTTCTTTGAGATATTTGGAAAAATCATAATCGTATTCCGAATCGACGTCGGATTCGTTCGTCTCGAAGTCGGCGTTGCGAGTCACTCTGATTAACGCTCTGTCTTTGACCGAGTAGTGCGGAAAACAGTATTCCGCAAATTCGGCAATCACGTCTTCGCAAAGTATCAGCTGCTTTTTCTTTCCTCCGTCAAGCTCGATAATCCGCGGCAGATTTTCGGGTATCGGCAAGAGTCCGAACATACTTTTGTCGCCCTTGTTCAAATCGTATACGAGATATAGCGACTTGTTCGAAAACCGCAGCATAGGATGTTTGGAATCGATGACAATAGGACTCAAATACGGCAACGCTCTGTTCAAAAAGAACTCTTTTGCCGACTTTTTCTGTTTTTCGCTCAATCCGTCGAAAGAAAGTATTTTTATCCCCGCCGCCTTGTACTGCTTTTTAAGTCTTTCCCACACCTCGGCTCTGCGTTTATACCTCGCCTTCGTTTCCGCTAAAATACCGTCGGTCTGCTGTGCCGCCGTAAGCGAAGTCTTGTTTTCTTTGGAAGACGGGGCAAGTTTCATTTGATTGTACAGCGACCCGACGCGCACCATATAGAACTCGTCGAGATTGGACGTGAAAATAGAGAGAAACTTGCCGCGTTCGAAAAGCGGCACCTCCTTGTCGTCGGCCTGTTCCAACACTCTGTCGTTGAACAACAGCCAACTGTACTCTCTGTTCATATACACACCGTCACGAAATATATTTCGACTCATTTAAATCTCCTTAAAAATAATGAGAGGCAGGAAAGAACTTTTCGACAATGCACAGCTTTACACACGTTTCGAAAAATCGCGGCTTAACATAGAATTGCGCGGCATATAAACCCTCTGTCTTTGAACGGGTTAGATGCAAGCAAGTCGAGGCAAGCGGAGTTTTTCGACAGGATACGTACTTCTTGTACGTGTCCCGAGAAAAACGAGGCTTAACATAGAATTGCGCGGCATATAAACCGTTCAATCAGCGTTTTACGCCGAAAGACACCCCTATATCCCTCGCCGCCTTTATCAGCGGGTGATTTACGGGAACAAACTTGGTTTTCCCTGCTATATCTTTCAACCTGTTATGAGTTACGGTATCGCCGGAAATGGCGACGGTAACGCCGAATATGCCTTGTTTGATTAGGTATCCCGCATAAGAACCGACTTGCGTGGAAATAAGCCTGTCGTAAGGAGAAGGCGCGCCGCCGCGCTGCAAATGCCCCGGAACGACCGTGCGCGTGTCCACACCGACTTTTTCGGCTATCTGTTTTGCAAGATATTCCGTCACCGTCGTATACCCGCTCTCCTCTCTTTTCGCAATGCGCTCTTTCTTTTTCATAAGCGCTTCCTCTTCCGTCATCGCGCCTTCCGCAACGGCTATTATCGAAAAAGCCTTTCCCTCTTTTGCTCTTTCCGAAATCTTTTTCGTCACTCTGTCCACGTCGAACGGCAGTTCCGGCAAAAGTATAATGTCAGCCCCGCCGGCTATTCCAGCATAAAGCGTCAGCCAGCCCACCTTGTTTCCCATAATCTCGACAAGCATAGTCCTGCCGTGACTTGCCGCAGTGGTGTGGATTCTGTCGATACACTCCGTCGCCACGTCGACGGCGGAATGAAACCCGAAAGTAAAGTCCGTCCCGTATATGTCGTTGTCTATCGTCTTCGGCAAGCCTATAACGTTGAGTCCGAGTTCGCTCAAAAGCGCGGCAGACTTATGCGTGCCGGCTCCGCCGAGAGTAACCAGACAGTCGAGCTTCATTTTTTTATAGTTCTCTTTCATCTTTTCCGCTTTGCTGACGGGGTCGTCTTCCGTTGTAACGTTCATTTTTTTGAACGGCTGGCGCGAAGTTCCGAGAATGGTCCCTCCGATATTCAAAATGCCGGAAAAGTCGCTCTTCTTCATAACTCTTCCTTCCCCCTCAATGAGTCCGCCGTAACCGTCGGGTATGCCGATGATTTCGGCTTTCGGAATATTCTCGCAGACGTATTTGCCCAATCCGCGTAGCACCGCGTTCAGAGCGGGACAATCGCCGCCGCTCGTGAGAACCCCTATTTTCATTCTTAATATCCTCCTTTCATTGCAACCGCTTGCCGCCCGACTTTTCGTTTCAATCCGCGACGTGCAAAGAATTCAAACTTTCTATACCGCTTTCCAAAAGCATTTTTGCGGGGTCGGACTTTTCCACGAGAGTGCGCAACAGCACCGATTGTGCGGGCGTCTTCCCCGACGCGATACGCCACTCGTAATAGTTCACATACGAAGTAAAATCCTGCGCGTCGTCGCCGACCTCGATATTGAAAAATATATGGAAAAATATGTTGACGTAAAAATCGTCGTTAATTCCGCTCAAAAGCCTGTCCGCGATTGCTTTCTGCAAATCGTTTTCGGGCGCAAAATCAACGTCCATTCTTTCGCCTGCGTGAAAATCGTCGAACTCCATTTTGCGAAGCCTGTTCATAACCGCAAACACCGTGTTGGAATACCGCTCTCCCGATATGCTGCGCATAGCCGCCTGTTTCATTCCCGCCCGCGAAGTAAAGCTGGAATATTCCAAAACATACTTTACAATTGCCTCGCTGTAACTTTTGATATTGACGGGGAATCCCGTTTTGTCTTCCACAAGCCGCGAATAAATCTCGTTTATCAGCATTGTCAGCGTATCGCCTACCTGGTCCTTATATTCGATTGCGGTCGTAGACAGACAGCGCTTGAACAGCATATGAAGTTGCTTGTCGATATTGACGAGCGAAGAATGTATGCTCATCATAAGCTCGTTGACGAATTTGTCTATCATCATAAAGCGTTTGTTTTTATAGATGATTTTATGCTCTATTTCCGACCAAAAGCTGTTGACCAGCGACTTTATCTGCAATTCGAAATTGTATTTTTTTTCGCCGTCCAACACGTAACCGTCTATGCGGTAAATTTCCAGACCGTTTTTCTGCCGCTCCGGTTGCGGAGCGTCGAGTTTCAAAAATATCTTTCTGCCCTTGACTCCGTATGCGTCGTCACGCTTGACGTTGAATTTCCGAATCAGCCTCTCGTACAAAAGTTTTTCGTCGTCCAAAAACCGACACTCCAATCGAACGCCTATCGTGTCCGACGCTTCGTAAATGAGTTTTTCCGCCTCGTACTGCTTATACATAGCATTTCGGACTATCTTTTCTTTAAGCGACGTCGCCGTTTTGATACGGTACGTGACGGACACGGTTTCGTCCACTTCTTCGAACATATCTTCGAGAAAATTCGTTATACGCGCACCCATACGGTTAAGCGCGTCTCTGTTTTCTTCCAACGTCGCGGCTGCCCGCTCGACGTAATCGAATATTTCAATCTGCAATCTCGTCTCTTCCTCCGCTTCGGTTTCAAGTTTCCGTCTTTTGTCTTTCTTATTGTTACTGTCTATCAGTATAGACCGATATCGGTCAAAAGTCAAGCCGAAAAACGCTTAAACATTCGTATCGTTTTTTTATCGCGTTGTGCCGCTTTGTGATTTGCGGTTTGTCCGAAGAAAAAGCCTTATTCGCAAAATCTTTATTTATATCTCTGCGCATCGATAACCAAAACGTTTTTGCGCCGACATACTTTCAATTTTCATATAAAGACAGAACGTTGCGTATTCTTTGTTTTAATTTTTCACGAACATTTGTCGGCTCCAAACACTCGCATTTGTCTCCGTAACTCAACAGAATATCATAGTAATATTCGTTTTCGACAAAAGGAAAGCGTACGATATAATGTTCGTCGCCGTCCGACGAAATGTCTTCAAAGGCGCAATAGTCGAGCACACGGTCCGTTACGGAACGATGTACGCGAAGTTTTATCTTCGTCTGTATAGTCTCTAAAATATCGTCAAATGCCAACTGTGGTTTTGGATAATCTCTCGGCACAAAAGATTCTCGACTCATTTGCAAATCGGAAATACGGCAAAGTCTGAACAAGCGAAAATCATTTCTGACAAGGCAATATCCTTGAAAATACCAATGGTTGCTTTTCAATACAAGTCTATAAGGCTCGGCATTTCGTGTACTCTTATTTCCGTAACGGTCCGCATATTCAAACGTAAGCAATCGGTTTTCTTCCAAAGCCGCTTTAATGATTTTCAAGTACCGCTCCGTGTTTCGGTTTCCAATCCAAGGGCTTAAATCGATATATATCCGATTGGCTTTGGTTTCGATATATTTTTCTCTGTCTGCGGGAATAAAACTTTTGACTTTCGCAAGTACGTTTATCAGGTCGTCGCCCCGCACCATATCCGAAAGTCCGTAAAGCCCCGTCAGGATAGCGGAAAGGTCTGCGTCGGTAAAAACTTTTTTTTCGATTTTATAGTTTTGCATAATCTCGAATCCGCCGCCGACTCCCGAAGTCGAACAAACGGGTATGCCTGCCATATTGATAGCGTCCATATCTCGATAGATTGTGCGTGTCGATACCTCGAACTTATCCGCCAACTCTTGCGCGCCTATTCGCTTTTTATCCGGCATTATCATTATAATACCGATTAGTCTGTCGATTTTCATTTCGGCAATACCCTGTAAAAGTTTTATTTATTATACATTGTTGCCATAACGATGTCAATAATTATATGCTAAAATAAAAGAACCGACAATCAGGAGAAAACCAATGCAAAAATCAGTACTTGTAATAATCGATATCCAAAACGATATAACGAAAAACTATAAGGATATTATAGACAATATCAATAATGCCGTCGAGTGGGCAGTCGGCAATAATGCAGAAGTCGTATATATCAAGCACGAAAATATTTCCGCAGGAACGAGAACATTCAAACACGGTACACGCGGCGCCGAATTGGTTGCGGACCTGAACGTGGTTTCGGACAATATTTTTACGAAATACAAGGGCAACGTGTTAAGCTGCGAGGCGTTTGCGGACTTCATCGAGAAAAACGAAATAACCGATTTCTACATAGCGGGAGCCGATGCCGTTGCCTGCGTTAAGTCGTCTTGTTATAATTTGCGCAAAGCAAATTACGGCGTTTACGTTTTATCCGATTGCATAACAAGCTACGACAAAAAGAAACTTCCCGAAATGCTGCTATACTATGAAAGCAAAGGCTGTAAAATCATCGCTTTAAAAGACTTACCAAAAACAGAATCAAGCAATATATCAATTCATTTTTAACCCTCTATTCAAAAGCCGCATACGCATTTTGCGAACAAAAAAACAAAAACGAAAAGCAACGCCTCGGTTTTGCCGCCTACGGCGAGTATTTGGATTATCTCCGCCCGTTTTTGAGGCAAGTTCGGCATTATTGCAAGCGATATATTGTTTTATAATTGGTTATTTCTTTAAATTGATAAATATTAAACAGCCCCGAAATCGGGGCTATGACGGAAACAAAGCGGTTCGCTCTCCGCATCTCAAACCACTCTTTTCAAGACTGTTTGAGTTTTTTGTTCAGTTCCGCAAGTTTCAAATCTATTTCTTCGTCCAAAGAACGTTGTTCTCTCGTCTCGTCGACACCTATGACGGCGTCTATTTCTTCGTCGGCGATTCCGCCCGCTTCTTCGAATCCGGAATCTATCGTGACCGTCATTCTGTCGAGAAACTCGTTCATCTTTTCCGTCTGCACCTGCGCCTCTATCATAGCTTTGTTCAACTCTTTTTCGCTTTTGACAAAGTCCATTTTTGCGGTCAGTCCCGCCATCTGCTTGCCCATAACGACAAGACCTTTCAGAAACTCTCCGCTCATTTCCGTCAAGTCGCGCATATTTGTCATAATCTCGAAATTGACCAGCATCTTTTCGGCAAGTCTTTGTTGACTCATAACCTGCTTCAATGCCGCTCTCGCGGATTTTTCCTGCGCAACCAACCCCGATTTTTGCGCTTGACGGGCTTTGTCTATAAACAACTGCTTTTTTGGTTCGAGTTGCGCAACGAAACTTTGCATCTTGTCCATAGTCGCGTTTATCGCCATTCGTTGCGCAACTAGTTTTTCTTCTTTGCTCTTTCTCATACATCCTCTCCCGCTTTCAGGCTGCGCAAAAACTCTTCCACTTCATCGCCGCCGTCTGCCTCTTTTTCGTCCGCGCTTTGCTCGACTTCCTCGCTCTCTTGAATTGCCATTTCGGTTTCGAGCGCGGCTTTTGCATCGGCTTCTTCTTTCAAAAGCCGTTCTTTTTCCTCTCGCTCTCTGCGCTCGTTTTCTTCCTCCTGCGCCCACGCCCCCAAAAGCTCGTCGGCACGAACATTCTGCGGCTGAACGACGGACGAATGATACATCGCTTTATCTATGGCTTCGTTTCTCAATTGAGTCAAAGCTTCCCTCTTCTGCCTGGAAGAAGTTATCGATTCCGACATATTCCCGATTTCTTCCAAAGACAGAGACTGCATACTTTCCAACTGCACGAAAAGCGCCTGCGTGTCCACAAGCTGCGCCATTTTTGCGTTGGACACAATTTCTTTGCTTATCTCGTTTATGGAATATGCATACTGTTCTTTCTCTTTTTCGGCGTTTAAATACAGATTGGCGTAATGCCTCTGCATATTTTTGTCCGTCTCGCGTTTTGCCGCTTCCTTGTATTCAGCCTGCTTGCTGACGACGCCTTTCAGCTTGTCGAGATAGAGAATTTGTTTGTTTTCCAACTCCCAGATATTGCGCTCAATCTCGTGCGCTTTCGCATCGTAATCGACTTTTTTCTTTTTCTTGAAAAATCCCATTTTCGAAATCTCCTTATCCGAATTTCTTTTGCGCCGCTACTTTAAAGTGCGTCGGCGCGCTATCAGCTCTTCTATACGTGCAAGATACCTTTCGGTCAGCACGCCCTCTTTGCTGACACTCAAAAATTCG
Organism: uncultured Christensenellaceae bacterium; assembly: GCA_910588155.1. Lineage (GTDB taxonomy): Bacteria > Bacillota > Clostridia > Christensenellales > Pumilibacteraceae > MGBC157735. The sequence continues at coordinate 70,315 of CAJUPB010000002.1, read as the reverse complement.
CCGAGCATTTTAAGCACGTCCGCATCCAGCGCCCGAACGTCCGTTTCCAGCACGGGAGCGGCCACGGCAAGCTTTTCTTCCGCATCGCGCAGTCTGCGCTTTGCCGACATATCTTCGGTCAATCCTCGGATTTCGGCAAGACGGGAAAGTATTTTCGATGCGTTTTTGCGGTTTTCTTCCGCGCATTTATTCCTCTTCATTTCCCGTCTCCCCGTATGTATCCGTAACTTCTTCGATTAACAATGCGTCCAAAAACAACCCGTAATCGGCAAAAATCTTTTCCAACTTCTCCTGCGCTTTTTTCTGAACCGCACCCGTCCTGCCGCCGACGTTATATCCGTCTTTGTCTATCGCCGCGACAACGGCTTCCTTAACCGCACCCGTGACTATACCTTTAAGCTGTTCTTTCACGTCGCTTTCCGTGATGACTTCGGGATAGCCGAACCTGCGCAAAAGTGCGGAAGAATTGTCCACGGCAAAACGATAAGACCCGTTCGCACCGGCTTTTTTCAGCTCGCCTTTCTTATCGCGGTAACCGATTCCGCCCGTTCCCCAAAGCACTATAAACTGCTTTCCCCGATTCACGCTGTAAAGCTGCTGCTTGACTTTGCATTTTCCAAACACCGCTTTAAGCGCGCCTGCGGAATTTATCTCGCTTACGCCCTCTCCGACAACGGCGGCAACGCTGCCGTCTTTTACGTAAACGACTTCCGTTCCGGGGGACACGGAAATTGCGGTGTTATACGGCAATTCTCCGTCGTATACGCGTTTCACAATATCGTCGGTTCTCTCTATTTCCAGCCTCATATTTCTCGGCTCCTTTCGCTTGAAAATACTTCGATTTTATTATACCATTGTCTGCGGCATAAAGTAAACGGTTTTCCCTGCTTTTAACGCTAATTTAATGTATTTTTAATGTTCTCGCGCGCCTATGCCCAGCGCCGTCAAAAACGCTTTTATCGGTTTGCCGCTTGCCGCAATCACCGCCGCTTTGACGGATTTGAACCTCACCAAGCCTCTTGTAAACGACGGAAGCGCACCGACGGGCAGTTTTTTCATTCTCTCGAATATTCTGTCTGCGCGCGCCCGATTTCCGCCGGCAATCGCTTTTGCGGCTCTTTTTGCCTTTTTCGCCAACAGCTTGCCGCCCAACGTTTGCTCCATACTTTCCAGACAATCGCCGGTGGAAAAGGTCTTTTTAATCGCACCGGTTCCGCTTGCGTCGCACAACTTTTCCGCCGACGAGAGAAACGCCGTTTCTCGAACTTCGTCGACGCTTTCCAACGCCACGCGCTCCCGTATGTCTTCCCGAGACGTGCCCGTCAAAATCTCCGACACTCCTTCGAGCAACTTTTTCGGCAAACGAACGGTCAGCGTGCGCGACTCGCCCGCCCGCAGTTTAGCCTTTTCGAATGCAATCAAAAATCTCTTTTTTTCGGAAGTTTCGCCGTATATTTGAATGACGTCGGAAGCCGTATACCTGCCTTCGTTGCGCACCGTCAAGGTCGCGGTCGGCTGTCCGTCCAACTCGCCGAGTTTTGTTTGAGAATACGAGAAAGGACAAAAACTTTCCCCGTAACCGAACGGATACAGAATTTTTTCCGTTCCGTCCTTTTCGACGGTAACAAAATCTTCCGCCAGCCTGCCGCAGGGACAAGCCTCTCCGCAAATTATTTTTTTCAGAGCTTCCGCTCCGCCGCAACCGAGATACGGTGCATAAATAACGGCTTTCGCCGAAGATATACGTTTCAAGTCATACCGTCCGCCGCCTACTACCACCGCCACGACGTTTCTTCCGCTGTCCTCCAACCGCTCGACCAATTTCACCTGACTCTCCGGCAAAGCGACAGCCCGTTCGTTGCCGCCGCAATCGGGACAGCTTTCGCCGAGTACGACTATGACGGTCTCGTCGGGGAACGTCTGTTCGAGCGCTTCGATAATTGCACCGTCGCCGTCTTCGTCGCGGTATCCGTCCACAAACTTGATTCTGCGGTCCTTTCCGAAAGCCTCGACAAGCGATTCCGTTTCGGTTTCCTCCCCGACCTCGTCGGAGACAAAAAACGCTTTGGCGCATTGTCCCATAACCGTGATGCTGTCGCCCAGCAGCGGCAGTATGGATTCGTTTTTCAGCAGAACCGCACACTCCGCCGCCAACAGCGCGCTCTTTTTCCGCTGCTCTTTGCCGTTAAGTCCGTAGGCGTGGTCGTCGAACGTATAATCTATGAGTTCGACTACTTTGCGTGCGGCGGCGTCCAAACGTTCTCGGTCTATATAGCCGCTCTCTTCCGCTTCTTTCAAGTTCTTTTTCTCGCCGCAACCGAGCGGCATCGACAAATCTATTCCGCCGTTCAGCGCCGCCGCCCTATCCTTGACCGTGCCCCACTCTGATATGCACACGCCGCCGTATCCCGCTTCTTTGACTTTGTCCGCCATATCGACGGTGCCGTCGAAAAGCATAGCCCGAGGGCGGCACACGGTCTTTCCGTCTCCGCTAACCGCCAAAAACAAATCGCTCATTTCCGATTCGCCGAATTCTCCGACAACGGGGGACATTGCGCCCACTCCCGTCGACTGCACTCCGTCGATAAAAGCCGCGCCAAGCGTTCTCGCCAATGTGGGGTCTGCGGAAAAAAAGCGGCTGCGACTTCCGTCTGCGGAACAAGCGCAGGGCAAAAAAGACGGCGTCTCGACAACGTGCACGCCCAGCGCGCAACATTGCTTTGCCGTTTCCGAACCTATCTCGTAAGCCGTGCGTTCGTCAAATCCGCAACCTATCGCCGCTGCCGACGCAAAGCCGACAACGTCGGCGCGCCCTGTTTCGAAGCGCCGAAAAACAAGCGAGGGCAATCCTCCGACGTCTGCCGTCGTGCCGTGTCCTCGCCCGCAAACAAGCGCGCGCTTATCGTCCTGTGTAATCGTTCGCAATACCTGTTCTGTGTCCACCGCCGATTTTCTCCGTATATCGTATCGTTTACAGTATAGCACGAAAATCGGCAAAAGGTCAAGCATTGTCGAAAAGTCGTCCCTTTCGTTATAATAACCGACCGCCCCTTTGCGATTGACTTTTTTGCTACGATATAATATAATTTTTCTGTGAAAGTTGCGGACAAAATCAAAGAAAAACTCGAACGAAATCGCTATTGCAATATGTTTTTGAATCAATACGATTTCAAAACTATGGTTTTGTCGTTTTTTTCTATGATTATAAATATCGTTTTCGCCACAGTCAATCTCGTCTGCGCTTTCCTGTACGAGTCCCTGTGGTACGGAACGCTTGCCGGCTATTACTTCACGCTTATTCTTTTTCGCGGCATTGTCGTTTCTTCCGCCGTCTTCGGAAAAGCAAACTGCCGCGACGATTCTAACGGATATTTAAAATTGCGTCATAAGATATATCTTGCAAGCGGGATTTTCCTTGTCCTCATACAAATCGCTATGTCCGTCGCCGTGATGCAGACCGTCTTGTCAGACAAAGCCGCTCGAAGCGGAGAAATTATTGCGATTGCCACCGCGGCGTATGTGTTTTACAAACTTGTCGCGGCAATCGTAAATCTGGTCAGAGCAAAAAAGTCGGGAGACCACGTCGTTCAATCTCTTCGCAATCTCAACTTCGTCGACGCCTGTATGTCTATGGTGTCGCTCACCGTGCTGATGTTGGGGGTATTCGACGAGACGGGAGACGAGAGCTTTCTCTTACCTATGAAAGCGGGCGTCGGCTTCGCCGCTTGTTTTATAACTCTCGCCATCGCCGTAACAATGATTGTAAAATCCTGTTTTGCATTAAAAAAACACTCGTCTGCATCGCTCAATCCAAAATAAAGACGTCAGTTTACTTCTTCGGTAAATCGGTATAAACGAACACCGAGAAAGTCTTTTCTTGTTCATACAATCGTTGTCGGGAAATCATCAAGCTGCCGCAAGATACAGAATCCCCCCGACAAAGATTATTGCGATGCCGACAATACAAAAGTCAAACCCCGATTCGAACAACGTCCGATTCGGGGTTTTGCGTTCCGTGCTTTACAGCCCTGCTTTATTCTTTTACGTCGATGTTTATTTCACCGCTTACGGAAGAAACCGTCACTTTCTTTTCGCCTTCGCCTCCGCGCGGAGAACGAATATTTCCCGAAACCGAACGCACATAAATCGTGTGGTCCTTCACGTCTCCGACAAGATTAACATTACTGTCTCCGCTGACCGTTTTGCATTCCAGATTGTTGCTTTCTATGGCTTTCGCGTTAATATCTCCGCTGACAGTCTTTAACAGCATTTTTTCGTCGAAACGGCAATCGAGCGCTTCCTCGTCGCCGCTCATCGTGACGGCGGTAAGACTTTTTCCGTACAGCCTCTCCGTTTTGATGTCGCCGCCGACGGTGGACAGCGCGACGGAATCGTGCCGTCCGCCCGTCACCGAAAGATTGCCGCTCGTCGTGGAGAGCGAAGTATAGTCGCTGTTGCAGTCCGCTACGGTTAAATCTCCGTTTACCGTCTTTAAAGTTACGCGACGCAAATCGAAGCCTTCTATCTCGCAACCGCATCTCATCGAATCGAAGGTCACGGATTCGAGTTCGGGCAGTTCTATTTTCACACACTTGCCCTTTCCTCCGAAAAGTCCGAGTCCGATACTCTTCCAGAACGAAGCCGCTTTTTCTTTGATATAAAGCGTATCTCCGCCCACGGTTATTTCAAACGAGCTTTCGTCGTCGTTGCAAGTTTTGACGTTATGGCAGTCGCTTCTCTTGACCGTCACGTCCGACGCACAGACGTTTATTTTCAGCTTCCTGACTCCGCGGTATTTTTCGCTCGACGCTTTGTCTTTTTGCGCCTCGCTCGCGTCGGAGTTGTCGCCGTTTCCGAAAATATCTTCTGCCGGCGGAAGTTTTCTTTTGTCGGAAACGTTGGTTTCGTCGATATTCTTCGTCGCGGTTTTTGCCGCTCCGCCGCGGTCCGTTTCATCACAGAAACTCCGACCCGACGCTTTATCGTTGCGGCGCAAATCTTCCGTCGCTTTCTTTTCCTCCGCCGTTTCCGAAACAGGGGTTTCCTCCACGTCTCGGTCGAGATAGGCGCGATAATCGGCAAGTATTTTTTTTGCCGCCGCTTCCGGTTCTCCGAATGCGCCCACAATCGCCTCCTCTTTTGCGCCGCCGTCCATTCTGTCCTCGAACAGCTCGTCGTAATATTCGAATACGCGCCTGCGCTCTTCCGCGGGCAGGTCTTTCAATGCTTTGCGCAATCGTCTGTCCCATTCGTATTTAGTCATCGTTCTCTCCTTCTTCCTCAAAAGTTATCCTTATATCGCCGTTCAGCGTTCTGACCTCAATCGAGTAAATGCCGTCCGTTTTGTCGGATTCGTTCGAGCTGCCGTTCGTAGAATTGCAATGTATGCGGTAATCAGCTCTGTTTCCGACAACGACAACCGCAATTTTTCCGTTCGTAGAATTCATATCGATATTGTGCGATTTGATTCCGTGCGCGCTTATTCCGCCGTTCAGACTCTTGCCTTTCAGACTTTCCGCATAAACGTTTTCCAGATTGATTTTGCCGTTTGTCGTTTTGAATTCCGCAGAATTCGCGTTTACGTATTCCGAATACACTCCGCCGTTGAGCGAATAAACGAAAATGCTTTCCGACGCGTTTACTTTGTTTAATGTGATTTTTCCGTTCGTCGTCTTTGCATCGATGTTTCCTGCATTCACGCCGTTAAGCTTAATTTCGCCGTTGACGGTGGTAAGCGATATCTTTTCTTCCGCCGTCACATTAGTCAAACTGACGTTCAGATTCGCGCCGCCGATTTCCATTGCGGTCAGAGTCATATCCGACAAATCGCAGTCGCCGTTTGCGAAAAACAAATTCAGCTTATCCGTTTCGGGCAACGTAATTTTCATTACGGGAGTATAGAAGTTAAACATCTTGAAACTGAACTTTCTCGTTTCGCGTATGTCGAGTTTTCCGTCTTCAAGCGAAACCTTGTACTTTGTGTCGTCGCTTTCCTCGTAATCGACGGACAGAGCGTCTCCGCTTACAATCTCCACTTTCGTGAAATCGCAGTCCAACGAAACGGCATTGAGTTCCGTCGCTTCTGGGGCAAAGTTTTTCGCCTCCCACACGGTGGAATCGAGTTTGGCAAACTGCCAATCGAGCATACTCATTCCGCCGACGAACAATGCCGCGGCGATTATGACGGCAACTATGCCGACAGCCAAACATTTGGTTTTTACAGAAATCTTTTTCATTTAAGCCACCTCGCTCCGAACGTTGCTTCCGTTCCCGTCTTTTCTTTTATCTGCTTTTTTGTCACGCTTCGTATACCAACCGAACATTCCGTTCCATAAACCGCCCGTGACCTTCACTCCGAATTTGCCGATTTTTCCGATATTCGGCAAAATCATCAGCGCAATTCCCAGCATCAGCAACATTGCCGCAAATTCCACAAGTCTTGCCGCAACAGTTGCGCCGGGCATAATCACGCAAATCAACGAATATACCGTTCCCGCCGCAAACGAAAAGCCCACCAAATACACGCTTATGACAAGACTCCACGCGACTGTTGCCACGGTCAAGAACAGCCAGCCCAAAAACAGCAGTTCCAGCAGGAACGCCGCGGTTGCTCCGCCGCCGTGCTTTTTGCTCTCCCGTCTGTCCTCTCGGCGCGCCGCTCGGTCTTCTCTGCGTATGTCTCTCCGCTGCTCGCGTTCTTCGCGCAAATACTCTTTCTCGTCCTTCGCGGCTTTTGCGTCATTTTTCGGCGCGGCGGCTTTTTTACCGCTTTTACCCGCCCAAAAATCCGGCGGCGTAACGAAAGTTTCGTTTTTCTTGGAATAAAAATCCGGCGGTGCGATTTTGCGTTCATCGTCGGGCGCGCGCTCGTCCATCCCGTATTCCGTCATAATTTTAAACGCCACGTCCACGGGATTGCCGAACTCGTTTATAATCTGCTTTTCGCTCATTCCGTCGTCCGCGCGGTCGGCAAAAAGCTCGTTATAATACGCAAGTACTCTGTCCTGCTCTGCTTTCGGCAGACGCGTCATACACTTTTTCAATTCCGTTTCCCATTCGTATTTGGTCATATCCTGTCAGACCTCCCGCAAATAAATCTGTAAACCCTCTCGAATTCGTCCAAGTCCTGGACGAAATCGTTTATTCTTTCCTTTCCTCTCTGCGTTATCATATAGTACTTTCGAAGCCTGCCGTTATATTCTTTGCTCCGCGTCGTCACCATACCCGTAAGTTCCAACCTTTTGAGAATCGGATACAGCGTCGACTCGGAAATCTCGATGTAGGGGCTTACGTCCGATATGATTTTATATCCGTAAGACTCCTCCGTCTTGATTGCGGCAAGCACGCACACTTCCAAAAGCCCTTTTTTCAACTGCGCGTCCACAAGCCACCTCCGCTAATTACTCGATATTGCATTATACTCCGCAAAGCGGTATACTATGCATAACACAGTATCTGCTAATAATATACGACATATAAAAGCGTATGTCAAGGGTTTTTATATTAGAAATTGATTAGAATTATTAAAAAAGGGCTTGTCATAAAGATATTTGACGGCGAATAAAGTAAGATATGAGCAAAATTTGGCTGATAATGTTGGTGGCGGCGATAAGCGCGCTGCTGATAACCTCGCCCGACGCCGCTATTGCGGCTATGATAAGCGGGTCGCACGCAGCGGTCAAGCTGGCAATAGAACTTGTCGCGCTGTATGCGTTTTGGTTGGGTTTCTTCGCGATTCTCGAAAAACTCAATATATCCAAATTCATCGCCAAGATTCTGCGGCCTTTGACGCGATTTTTGTTCAAGGACATAGACGAAGAAACGGAAAAATACATAACAATGAATATGTCCGCCAACCTCTTGGGATTGGGAAACGCCGCCACTCCGATGGGAATAAACGCAATAAACCGTCTGTCCGTCGGCAGGAAAAAATATGCGTCGACAAATATGATTATGATGATAGTCATTTCGGCGACGTCCTTGCAGCTTCTGCCGTCCACCGTCATCGGTATGCGCTCGTCGCACGGTTCCGCTTCTCCCGCATCGTTTTTGCCCGCCTCCGTAATAGCCACTATATTGTCTACGGTTATCGGCATTGCGCTCGTAAAACTTTGCTCGAAGATATTTCCCGACAAAGAAGATTCCGCCGAGACTCCTCGCCGCAGTCTGTTTGCAAAAAGAAAGACAGCCAAAAACAAAACCGTTTCCGAAAATACCCGCGTCAAGGCGGTGAGAAAGTGACGTCGTATATAATACCGCTGATATTTCTGACCGTACTTATCGTATCATTTTTCAAAAAGAAAGACGCTTACTCTATGTTTGTCGACGGCAGCAGCTCGGCAATCGACCTGATGGTAGGAGTATTTCCCTATCTGATAACGATTATGATGGCGGTCGAAGTTTTTCGGGCAAGCGGTGTTTCCGCTTTCGTGTCCAATCTAATCGCGCCTGCGCTGTCGTTTTTCGGCTTACCGAAAGAATTGACCGAACTGCTTTTGCTGCGTCCGCTGTCGGGCGCGGGTTCGCTCGCCATTCTGGACGGAATATTCACGACTTACGGCACCGATACCTTCATCGGAAGATGCGCGTCGCTGATATACGGTTCCAGCGAAACCGTCTTTTACATAACGGCAATCTACCTGTCGCAATGCCAAGTCAAAAAATTGCGTTATGCCATTCCCGTGGCTTTGATAGCCACATTCACGGGGTGCGTGGTCGGCTGTCTGCTTCTGCGGGTAATGTGATTTTCGACAATTGAATTTTCTCCGCAATGATACGTTTTATGAAGATTTTGTCTACATAAAAACAGCCCTCCGTCTTTGCGAGCAAGTATGGCAGGCTGTTATTTTTTTATCGGAAATAATAAATCGACTTTTATTTTTTTACGAAATAAACCATATCGACAAGCTGTATTCCGCATTCGAAAATCGGGCGGTCGTAGTTGTCGGTATAAAAGTTTTTAACAACGTGCGAACGTTTAAAACCGCACTTTTCATAGAACGGAACGGTGAGCGGACTGTCTCCCGTCCCGACTTGTAAAGTATTATACTTCCCTTTGCCGCGCGCGTAAACAAACTCTATCAGTTTTCTGCCGTAACCTTGCCGCCTGAATTGCGGCTCTACGGCAAGGTTTTTGATTTCCAAAACCCCGTTATCCTCATCACAAACCACAATTGCCGCCTTGACGCCGTTATCGTCAAGAACATACATCGTACCCTTATCGAGATACTTGTCAATCATACTTTCCTGTTCGTCCGCAAGCAATAACAACGGAATATAAGCACGTTTATTGTTTTCTTGATATATTTTCAATTTTATCTCGCCGAATCAAAGAAAAACAAAGCTTTCCTCGATTTTATGTTTATACGCTATGCGACAAGCGAAAGAGTTTTGTTATTTGTTTCCGTACATTTTTTCGTAATAGTTTTTATATTCGCCGCTGATTATGGTCTGCCACCACTTACGGTTTTCAAGATACCATTCGATTGTCTTTTTAATCCCTTCCGCAAACTTCGTTTCGGGAAGCCAACCCAACTCCTTGTGTATTTTCGTTGGGTCTATGGCATATCGCATATCGTGTCCCTTTCTGTCCGCAACATACGTTATCAAGCTTTCGGGCTTTTTCAGTTCGCGGCATATCATTTTGACTATATCGATATTTTTCATTTCGTTGTGTCCGCCGATATTGTAAACTTCGCCCTCTCTGCCCTTATGAATTATGAGGTCTATCGCCTTGCAATGGTCTTCGACGTACAGCCAATCGCGCACGTTTTCTCCCTTGCCGTATACGGGCAACGGCTTGTCGTTCAAAGCATTGGCTATCATAAGCGGAATCAGTTTTTCGGGGAAATGATACGGACCGTAATTGTTCGAACAGCGGCTTATGCTGACGGGCAGACCGTAAGTTCTGTGGTATGCCAACACAAGCAGGTCCGCGCTTGCCTTGCTCGACGAATACGGACTCGACGTATGCAAAGGGGTTTCTTCCGTGAAAAGCAAGTCGGGTCGGTCAAGCGGCAAATCTCCGTACACCTCGTCGGTGGACACTTGATGGAAACGGCGAATCCCGTATTTCAGACAAGCGTCCATAAGCGTCGCAGTACCTATAATATTCGTTTTCAAAAACACTTCCGGTTCGAGAATACTCCTGTCGACGTGGCTTTCGGCGGCGAAATTTACGATGACATCGGGTTTTTCCTCTTCGAACAGTTTATATACAGCCGTCCTGTCGCAAATGTCTTCCTTGACAAACCTGAAATTCGGCTTGTTCAAAACAGCTTCGAGCGTGGAAAGATTTCCCGCATAAGTCAGCTTGTCCAAACAGACGACTCCGTAATCGGGATATTTTTTCATTATGTGAAAAATGAAATTGCTGCCTATAAATCCGGCTCCGCCGGTAACGATTATTTTCATACTTGTTTCTCCTCTATCTGCTCTTTGCAACTTTTTTCAAATGGTCGCCGTACGGCGATTTTCCGTATCCTTCGGCTATTTTCAAAAGCTTGTCCGAATCTATCCAGCCGTTTTCGAACGCCACTTCTTCGGGCGCGGATATGGTCACGTCCTGACGCTGCGACAATACCCTGACAAACTCCGCCGCCTCGAACAGACTGTCCATAGTTCCCGTATCCAGCCAAGCGAAGCCTCTGTCCAAAAGCTGCACCGTCAAATCCCCCTCTTGCAAATACATTCTGTTCAAATCCGTGATTTCCAACTCGCCGCGCACAGACGGCTTAATGGCTTTTGCAAAACGCGACGCGCGATTGTCGTAAAAATACAGACCCGTGATGCAATAGTTCGACTTCGGCTTTGCCGGCTTTTCTTCCACGGAAAGCACATTGCCGTTCTTGTCGAACTCGACAATGCCGAACTGTTGCGGGTCTTTTACTCCGTATCCGAAAATCGTAGCCTTGCCTTTTTCCGCATTGCGTTTCGCTTCCCGAAGCATTTTACAGAACCCGTGTCCGTAAAAAATATTGTCGCCGAGTATCATCGCAACGCTGTCTTTGCCGATAAAGTCCTCGCCGATTATAAACGCCTGCGCAAGTCCGTCGGGAGAGGGCTGAACGGCGTATTCCAGCCGAATGCCGAAATGACTTCCGTCGCCCAAAAGCTCTTTAAACCGCGGGGTGTCCTGCGGCGTGGAAATAATCAAAATTTCTCTTATCCCCGCAGTCATAAGAACGGATAGCGGATAATAAATCATAGGCTTGTCGTAAACAGGCAAAAGCTGTTTGCTGGTCACCTTTGTAAGCGGATAGAGCCTCGTACCGCTCCCTCCCGCAAGTATAATTCCTTTCATTTTTCCGATTTGACCTCCTTCGGTTCGATTTCCTCCGTTTCTTTTTTTATCTTTCTCTTTTTCAATATAACGCTTAAAAACCAAGCTCCCATAGACAAGACGCCCAATACGGCGTATCCGATTATAAAAGCAATCGCACATTGTAAAATAGTAGTCGAACGCAACATAAGCACGACCATTACGACAAAGCCCATAATCAAACATATTGTATTATACGGAAATTTGCTTATCGCGTCAAGCGGATTTCTGAAAAGCAGATACAGCGCATTTGGCAAAATCGCGAGAATAATAATTTTCATCAGCGGAATGGCTTCAAAATACTCGTCGCTGTACAGCACTTTGATGACAAATTTGGGAAATAAATATACGAAAGCAATCATCATCGCCGCCAGCACCAAAAACAAAATCAATATTATCAGTATCTGTTTCGTCACTGACTTAATATCGTTTTTAACCATACTTTTGCTGACGGAAGGCAAAAGTATGATTCCCACAAAGCTGAAAAGGGACGCCAATGCCACGTTCACCGATACCGCAGAAGAAAACAGTCCGGATTGAACAAGACCGAATTTATTTGTGACTATAACCAACGGAACGAGAGAAAACGCAAACAAAATAATTTCTCCCGGGAGACGAGGCGAACAATATATCAACAATTCCCGCCCCGAACTAAACAAGCGTTTGGATTCGAAGCCTTTGAGTTCGGGTTTGAACTTCAAAAACGCTTTCAATAAAACAGTCAGAGAAAACACACTGAATACGGCAGTCCAAACCCACAAAAGTATTATCAAATCGAAATACAAAAATATCGCGGGCAAAAAAGTCAGCACCTGAACTATTATTTGAGAAATATTGTATGCATAATATCTTTCGACCGAACGATAGTAAGAATACACATATGTGGTTAATGCAACGGCAAAAGAATAGAACGCCGTCGGAAGCATATACTTTGCAAAACCGTCTTCTCCGAAAAACAGTTTTGACAAAGGCGTTTGAAATATGACCATAAGAGAGATGGTCAAAACCGACATAAAGCCTATAATAAGCAATGCGGCGACAAAATAATACGCCGCACCTTTTTCGTCTTTTCTCTCTCGGCATTCGGGAATATATTTCGGCAAAGCTATTCCGAGAGCTATAAGCATAATATATCCGGCAACTGCGGAAACTTTTTTTATCACATTGTAAATTCCGAATTCGGCTATCGTAACGGTATTGCTCAAAAGTTTATTTAAACCGAACGTCACCAAAAGAACCGCCAATTGTCCGATTACGGTAATCAGTAAGTCTTTTATGAATTTACTGTTTTTTGCTTTGGAAAAAATTTCTTTAAGACCTGACACGATGCTTGACCTCTGACGTAAGATATATCAAAACCACACAAACGGGAAAAATTAACATATAAGACGTGTAGACCCACGGAGAAGCAAGTATGCTCCACATAGAATAAAACATAATGGATTGATATAAAAATATATTTATGTACTTGTTTTTACCGTCTCCCGACAATTTTCTGTAAACAACGGAACCGACAAACCCTATGAGAAAAACGACAATCAAACCGCCGCCGACTCCGAAATCCTGTATCAATGCCCTAAACGCCGTAAATACATTCGAATCGGGATATCCGTCCAAAAATCCGTAAACTCCCTGTGCTCGGTCTGCCAGCCCCAAAAGATGCGGTATTGCCAAAAAAGTATTTTTGCCGAACTCATAGTGAGGCGCATAGAAATTCCCCAACCAATTGTCGAATGCGGGAACCGACCCGAACGCATAAACGAAAAATTTGTTTTTGATTTCGGAAAAATATTCTAATCCGCCGGCTCTCCAAAGCATCGCCCAAAACAAAAAGCCGAAAACCGACAGCCCCATAACCGCCGTGATAACAACGGTCTTTTTTTTGACTTTGAGTTTTTGTCTCCCCCGCTTACATAAATATCCGGTAAAAAGCCCTATAACAAAAAGCATAACGGCGGCGATAAATCCGGATTTTGCCGTGGAAATTATTACGTTTAATATTACAGGCAAAAAGGAACAAACACAAACGACGATATGTCTCTTCTTCGAAACGAAATTCGTCAGAAATCCCGCATAGAGCATAGAGCAGTACATAAATACCAAAAGAACCTGCCCCGCAATCGGATATATACCGCCGGAACCTGTATATCTTTCGTCGGTTATAACAGCGCTTATCTCCTTCCATTTGCTCGGAATAAATAAATCGAGAGCGGAAAACCCATAATTCGTTACATCCACCGCCAACTTTATCAGACCCAAAACAATAAGTACTGTCAGCGCCCACCACGCAAAAGGATGAACGCTCTTTTGGCGCGGTTTTATCGCCACCGTCTCCTCCGACATTTTTTCTTTCCCTGCACGGGTTTTGACGCGAATACGAATTTTCTCTCCCAAAATAGCCCCAAGCTCGCAGACAAAACAAGCCGACAATATCCAGTATACGCCGTTATAATTCCACTCGTAATTCGGTTTCCACAAAAACACCGCGGCAAAGACGATAACCGTCCATACGGAAACAAATATGCCCGCCGGCGAGGCAATATTCAGTTTTGCGACAAACATAATACTTACTATACATATAATCAGTAAAAGTATTATGATTTTTTCCACAACCATTTTCGGGTCATCCTTTTACATAATGTTCGTAATAATAAATATTCGCATCTCGTAAATTTTTCGATATGTTTCCTTTTTCGAATTTCATCGAACCGTCTTCTTTATGCCGCACCTTTATGGCGTCCGTGTAGTAAGTTCCGATATTTTTTTCCGCCAAGCGTCTCGCCAGAACGCTCTCCTCTCCGAACAAAAACATATTCTCGTCATACGGCAGTCCCAGAATATCGAACACCGCCTTCGAAAAAATGACGAAACTGCCGTGCGCCATAGCTATTTCTTTCAAACGCTTTTCTTTTTTGTGTTTTTTGCACACCGTAAAAGCATTAACCGCTTTTCCCCAGGCAATTCCGCAATACATATAAAAAGGTTTGTCTTTGCGACATCCCTTATAAACCAATCTTTCTTTAAACGGCGACATCTTTTTCATCATAGGATTTTGTCTTTTTCCGTTTAAATTAACGACGCTCGGCGCAATTACGACGGTATCCGTATGCGAAAGTACTGTTTCGTCGAATTTTTCCACCAAAGTATCGGGGTTGGCTACAATCAACCACTCGAATTCATAATTGTTCAAGGCATATTCTATACCTCGGTTATTCCCGTAACTGTATCCTTTGTTCGGGACGTTTATGAAATCCGCATCGCATTCGTTGCTTATTCTTTCGGATTCCGACTTCGTGTCGTCGTCAAAATATGCGTTTACCACGATAACGCGGTATTTGCCGCTTTCGAACTTTTCGCCGAGATTTTTCGTCAAGTCTTCAAGGTCGCCCGTATTGCGGTACACCAAAACAACGAAAATGTATTTGTAGTACTTACTGCTCATTTTTAAACTTTTCCATTATTTTAGCAATTTTCGTATTATCGCCGTAAACGACAGGCGAATCATACGGTCTGTCAGGGAATTTCCCGTAATCGAGTTTGATTTTCAAACCCTTCTCTCTTATGAACGCTTCCACCATTTCACCGAGAGAAATCGGTTTACCCGAACAGCAATTTATCACTCCGTTTATTTCCGTTTGCAAACTTGCGGCGACAATCTGTTCGGAAACTTCTCTTATATCCAAGAAATCGTATTTATTTTTGCCCGACGTGAACGGGAAAAGCTCTTTGCCCTCCTCGTCCGCACGCAAAAGCTTGGAAAAAATCAAGTTGCCGCCCTCATCGTCACCGTGATTGTAATATCCGCGCAACCACTTGAAAGACACGTCTTTGAATTCTCTCGAAATCATTTCCTGAAAAGATAGTCTCAACGTATTTTTTACAATGCCGTATTGCGAAAGCGGATTGCACGGGGTATTCTCGTCTATGCAACCTTCCCAATACCCTATTTCGTGCATACTGCCCATAGTGGAAAAATTCTTCAAACCGCCCTTCAACATATTATAAACGAAGTCGAAATGCGCCGATATATTTCCCATTTGATAGCGAGAGTTGTGGTTGAAAACGTCTCTCCATACGAGATGAATCAAAACATCGGGACATTCCAACTCCTCGAAGATATTTTCGTTATATCGCAAAATATCTTTTTCTATATATTTCATTTTTTTCGGCAAGGTATCGTTTTTAATGTCTACGGCATAAACGTCGTAACCGTTGTCATACAGGTATTGCGCCACGTGTCTGCCGAGATATCCGTTTGCGCCCGTAACCGCTATCTTCTTTTTATTTTTCGACATAAAATTTCACTCCCAAACGTTTTAATATTTTTTTGATTCTGTCTTTCGATTTTCTCGAAAGACTGTCTGCCAATTTTGTTTTCAAGTTTTCCGAAAACGACATTTTTTTTCTTTTTTCGTAATCCGCCGAAATGTTTTCTTTTTTAAAGAATTTCACGGCATCGGAAGTATATTTGCCTTTAATTACGGCGTGGCACATAGGATATAATTCTTCGATGCAATACAGGTTTTTTGCTTGCAACACTTTTTCGTGAAGTCTTGCGTCTTGCTGCAAACCGACTTCGAATTCCCAGGGGTTAAATTTTCCCATTCCCGCCAAGTCCCGCAAATAAGACGTCTTCCATATTGCCGGCATCATATTCACCGCATATGAAAACTCGGCGTCTACAAGCAGCAAATTGTCATAATCGGGATGTTTTTTATAATATTTGCTTTTATCCTTTTGTTTATAAAGACTGCAATAATCCGCCCCTTCTTTTTTCAGCGAAGCCAATAGTTTACAAAGTTCTTCGTTTCCTATATTTTCTTTGGGCAAGAAATCCGCCAAGAGCAACAAGATATATTCGTTTTCACATTCGTCGGCAAATTTTTTAATACCTTGCGAATAACACAAATCGCCAATCTTGAAAACATTCAGCTTGCGCAGGTCGGGCTCTTTTTCGTTCGTGGCAAGGTATACCGCGCTGTCTGCGTTCCAGTATTTTTCAAAACATCTGTCGCAAACGTCCCAGACGTCGGAAAAACCGTCATAAGACATTATGAGCACAGACATATCCGGTCTTGTTGTTTCGTTTTCCACGACTCGCTACTCCTTTTCAATCTCTGAAATATATATCGCGCGTATACAGCTTGTCCTTAAACGGTTGCAGACACTCTTCGAAACGGTTTGCCACGATTATGCTTGCGGATTCGGCAAACTTTTCAAAGCTTTTCTCCGTTTTACATCCCATAAACTCCGCATCCGCAAGGCTCGGCTCGAAAATAACCGCTTCTATGTCGGATTCCTTCAAACGGGCGATTATGCCCTGAATGGCGCTCTGTCTGAAATTGTCCGAACCCGCTTTCATAGTAAGTCTGTAAATCCCGACAGTCGGCTTTTCTCCGCCTTTTTCTTTTGCAAACTTCACGATGTCTCCCGCAATAAAATCTTTTCTCGTTTCATTCGACAAAACGATTGCGCTTATCAGATTTTCGGGAATATCTTTATAGTTGGCTTTAAGCTGTTTCGTGTCTTTCGGCAGACAATATCCGCCGTAACCGAATGAGGGATTATTGTAATGTCCGCCTATTCTCGGGTCGTGCCCTATTCCCTCTATAATCATTCGAGTATTCAAGCCCTTGGTTTCGCAATAGGTGTCCAATTCGTTGAAATACGCCACTCGCAAAGCAAGATACGTGTTCGCGAAAAGTTTTACGGCTTCCGCTTCTGTGGACGACATAAACAGTTTCGGAACGTCTTTCTTTATCGCGCCGCTTGACAACAAGTCCGCGAATTTTTTCGCCGCCCTTTCGACGCTCTCGTTCGACGCGTCAAAGCCCACGATTATCCGCGAGGGATACAGATTGTCGTAAAGCGCGCGCCCCTCTCTCAAAAACTCCGGCGAAAACAAAATGTCGGAATATGAATACTTTCGTATTATGCTTTCGGTATATCCGACGGGTACGGTGGATTTGATTACTATCGCAACTTTTTTGTTTACCGCGAGCACCGCCTCGATTGCGCTTTCGACGGAACTCGTGTCGAAATAGTTTTTCTCGTCGTCGTAGTTCGTAGGCGTGCTGATTATGACATAGTCGGCGTTTTCATATGCCGCTCTCGTATCCGTCGTCGCCGTCAGTTTAAGACTTTTGTCCGCCAGATATTCCGAGATTTCTTTGTCGGCAATCGGCGAAATTCTTTTATTGATTTTTTCTACGCGCGATTCGTCTATGTCCACGGCCGTAACTTCGTTATGCCTCGCCAGCAAGACCGCATTGGACAATCCGACGTATCCTATTCCCGCAACTGCAATTTTCATTCCTTACCTCCTGTCCGTCTTACGTAAATCTAAAACAAGTGTTTCTTCAATGCGTTGAAAGCAAATCCCATAACATTGAAAAATGCGGAAAACTTATTGATTTTTTCGTCTTTGGTTTGAATTTCCCACACCTGTTTTATACTTTTGAATTTATTCGAAGACAAGGACCCTACGCTTTTTCTGTATTGAACCAAAGCTTCGTTCAATCCGTATGCCACAGTCCCGTCTCTCAAAAGCTGTAACCAGGTTGCATAATCCTGTCCGCTTCTGCGAAGAGGCATTCTGAAATCACCGACTTTTTTTCTGTCTATTATGACCGACGACGTCGGTATCATAGTGTTGTGCAATAAAAATTTATAATCGACTTTTTCTCGCACTTTTCTTTTTTTCTTGATGACCTCGCCGTTTTCATCTATCATTTCAATGGCGGTAAACGAGAACGCAGCATCTTTTTCTTTCATCAGCGCCATTTGCAATTCTGTTTTTTTATCGTCCCAAATGTCGTCGCTGTCGAGAAAAGCCACATATCTCCCTTTTGCTTCCGAAAGAGCTTTGTTTCTTGCAACTGCTGCGCCCATATTTTGCTCCTGCAAAATATAAATCGTCTCCGGATGTTCTTCCGAATATCTTTGTATTATTTCTCCCGATTTATCCGTAGACCTGTCATCCACCAAAATTATCTCGAACTTTCCGTAAGTTTGATTATAAACCGATTGCAATGTAAGTTCGATAAATCTCTCCGCATTATAAACGGGAGTTATCACGGAAATCAAATCTTCTTCGAAAACGTCTTCAACCATAATATATTTCCGCCAACCATCCTTTTCGTTTCGGCTCGTTTCCCGTAACAATATCGAGATACTTCTTATGAATCTTTTGCGTTATGTTTCCGGCGCTCCCATTGCTTATTATATACTTATCCACAGAAAATATCGGCGTGATTTCCATCGCGGAACCGCATAAAAATGCTTCGTCACTAGTATAAAGTTCAGTCCTGTCTATACTTCTTTCCACCATTTTAAATCCCATATCTTCCGCTATAATCATAATGGTATCGCGTGTGATGCTTTCCAACACGCTGTCGGTCAAAAGCGGCGTATAAAGAACTTTGTCCTTTATCATAAACAAACAAGAACCCGGACCTTCGGAAACAGTTCCGTTTTCATTCAAAAATATGGCGGTGTCATAGCCGTTTCGAAGGGCTTCCGTCTGCGCCATTCTGCTGTTTATATAGTTCGCACCGCATTTTATTCTCGGCGAAAGGGTATTGTCGTTTATCCTCCGCCAAGACGATATGCAGCAGTTCAATCCTTTTTTGTTGTATTCCGCATTTGTCTTTGCTTTCGGAATGGGAGAAATAAACATATTGACGGGAGCAGAAGAACTCCAACTTCCGAAACCGTCTACAAACAAAGTTTGCCGAACGGCAATATCTTCTCTGTAATTGTTTGCCCGAACGGTATCGACAAATGCTTTCTCCAATTCCGCAATCGTAAACTTGTCTTCCATACACAAAAGTCTCTGCGAACGCTTCAATCTTTTCAAATGGTCGTTCAGACGAAAAGCAAAAAGTTGTCCTTTTTCTTCATTCCAATAACAACGTATCCCTTCGAATACATTGAGTCCGAACTGCGACGTCGGTGAAAGCACGTTGATTTTCGCATCGTTCACGTCCATTATTTTACCGTCAAACCATATCAGTCTTTTTAATGTTTCCATATCAGTCTTCCTCGTTTGTCTCGTCGCCAATTTCTTTTGCCGTCTCGTCGAAGGATTCCGCTATATCGTTTTCTGTTTCGTCGGTCGTTTCGCTGCCGCCCGATTCTTGTTCCGCGATACACTCGTCGTTGCTTCCAATCGGATTTTCCTCTTTCAAAACAGTTTCTCTTTCGTTCTCTTCGTCATCTTCGACAATGTGCGCCAAACGAATAATTTCTTCTTCCGCAGCTTTTGCGGATTCTTCGTCCGAAAGACTTTCGTCTACTTTTTCTTCGCAGATATTCTTCTTGCCGAAAACCTTGCCCACCGTGCCGAACAGGATTTTTATATCAATCAATATTCCCTGCTTTTTAAACAAGTCTATATATTGATTGTCGTACATAACTTTCTCTTCCCAAGAGTTCTCGTTTCGCCCTTTTATTTGGGCAAGACCCGTTATCCCTGCTCGAACGGAAAACCTTTTTTTGTACTTCGCGTTCAGCGTTTCGAAATCACCCAGTTCATAAACCACGCAGGGACGGGGACCGACAATGGACAAATCGCCTTTAAACACATTGAACAATTGCGGCAACTCGTCAATACTGGAACTCCTCAAAAATTTGCCTACCTTCGTAACCCTCGGGTCGTTTTCATAGTTAAACAAACCCGCGCCCTGCTTTTCGGCATTTACGACCATAGAACGAAATTTGTACATTTTGAAAATCCTTCCGTTTTTCGTTCTTCTCTCCTGTTTGAAAAAAACAGGTCCTTTTGAGTCTATTTTGATGATAATCGGCATAATTATCCAAAGCGGCAACAAAAGCAGTATCATCAAAAAAGAAATCAATATATCGAAAGTTCTCTTTAAAAATTTGTTCATACGATAACGCTTCCTGCTTCAAAACTCAAACGTATGGAACAAGTCATCAAAAGTTTCCGCTCTTTTGACCACTTTTGTCTTATCTCCGCACAAATCGAGAACGGGAAAGTTCGGGAGAATAAACGGCGGTTTCAAGACAACGGAATAAGACCCGACGTTTCCGAAAACGGCGAAGTCTCCCGCCGCCAACTTCCCGCAATAACCTCTGTACAAATAATCCGATTCGATACAGGTAAATCCGCCGAAATCCAAATCCTCATATGTTCCCTGCTCTTGTTCTCTCATACAAATAATTTCAAGCGGAGGATTTTTTTTGTTCAAAGTCGGGTTGATGTTATAAATACTTCCCAATAACGTCGCAATATGTTTTCCTCGCACATTTTTGATGTTCACGACTTTCGACGCAAACTTCATACAGTCGCCGACCAATGCCGACCCGGGTTCTATCAAAAGCAACGGTTGCTTTTTCTTTCCCGCAAAACTCTTTGCAAAAATCGGCGCCACGCTTTCGGCATATTCTTTATAGGTGGGAATTGGCGTATCGAATTGTTTTTTCAACGAGTCGGCCATCTTTCCGAACAAACCGCCGCCCAAATCTATGTGGTCGGGAATAATACCAAGTTTGTCCAAAAGTCTCGCCATTCCCTCGACTCTCGGACGCCAAGTCTTTAACGCCCTCGTCGCAAAATGACATTGCAAGCCTATAAGATTGAGATTTCTGTATTTTCCGAATAAGGCAAAGGCTTTTTCAAAATCTGTCGAATCGATGTCGAATCCGAAACGCGAAACGACTCCGTCGAAAATATCGAAATTGCACCTTATGCCCAAATTCAATTTTTTTTGCGGATATGTTTTTGCCAAACGCTCGACGGTTTCCAATTCGCATACGGAATCGAGATTGACCGTTCCTCCTTTCAGCAAAAGCTCTTCGACTTTCTTTCCGTTTTTATACGGTCCGTTCC
This sequence comes from uncultured Christensenellaceae bacterium, assembly GCA_910588155.1. Taxonomy (GTDB): domain Bacteria; phylum Bacillota; class Clostridia; order Christensenellales; family Pumilibacteraceae; genus MGBC157735. The sequence continues at coordinate 49,142 of CAJUPB010000002.1, read as the reverse complement.
AAATGATTTTTTCGGGCTTGACTCCCACTCTCAAAGCTATTTCCATTTCCATATCGGAAACCACTTCGGCATAACCGCCCAACTCGTCTACTATACGGCACAATGCCGGCGTGTAATTTGTTTTATAAGAATATGCTATATTGAAATTCGGATAAATATCGCAAAACGCTTTTTTCAATTCCGCAAAATTTTTACGGAAATTATCGGTATCGAGAATATAAAAAGCGTCCCCGTATTCTTTCGATAATAATTCCATTCTTTGTTTATCCATTATTTTTACGCTCCGTCATAATTTCGACAATTGCCTTCACTTTTTGCTCCACTTCGATTTTGTTTTGCCATAAAACATCTTCTTTCGCTTCCGTCGCATACTTTTCGAAATCTCTCAATTTGCGAATGTTTTCCCGAAAGACCTTTTCTGTTTCCGCGATATCCGCACAAAGCTCCGCATTACAAAAACTTCTGGATAAAATAACCTGTCTCGACCCCAACCGCTTATGTTCCAAAACAATATTTTCCGCCGGCAGCATTCCTCCGCCAATACCCGCAATGCCGCCGAAACCGTATGGTATTTGTGCCGCCCGAATCTTGTCGCAAAGTTTTTCCACAACGCCGTTTGACAGCAGCTCGAACATAAATGTCAACCCATAGCTCAAATGCAGGTCGTTTAAACCTATATGAATTTCGTCTATGCCTTTCAAAGTCAAAACGTCATCCAAACATTCGACGGCTTCTTTTGTTTCCAAAAGAAGTATTTTCGTTGCCCGCGAACCTACCGTATTCAGAAACTTTTCGACTTCGCCCGCCGTTTTCCACATCGGCAACATTACCGCGTCGGCGCCGCAGCTCAAAACATTTTCCAACTCGTTCTTTGAATTTTCGCTCCAAGGATTTATGCGCACCAAAAGTTCTGACGTTGTCAATAGCGGCTTTATTTTTTTTATATCTTCCGTACAATGATGCGATTTGACGGAATCTATTCCCTTCTGACGCTCTTCCTTGCCTTCTGTTTCGAGGTCAATCCAAATGCGTTCCACTCCGTTTTTTTGCGCGATAAGAGCGACATCGGGATTATTTGTTATGTACATAAGTTTCAAATGCATTTGCTTACATCCTCTCTCGCACGAGCGCAACACCGCGTCCGACACCTTATAAATGTCCTTTTTTCGCTCCCATTATACTATATCCGCATTCAAAAATCAATTGATTATCGCCATTATTAAGAAACTTAAACCCTGTCGCAAAACATTTCGGCAGCGGCGAAAAACCAAACGCCGCGACAGACAGTGAAAAATCGCCCGTATTTCGGGGCGGCGGCACGTAAATCTTTTGTTCTTTTTATTTCTGTTTCTTGTCGAAAGTTTTAAGTTCGGCAAGAAGCTTTTGCAAGTTTTCGCGCTCTACATCGATAAGCTGCGCATACGTGCGGAAATATTCTATGTCCGCATCGCTCGGTTTGGTCTGCGTTATAATAGCTTCTATGATTGCGGTTTGCGAGCGGCCCAATTTTCTTTCGAGTTTCTCTATTTCCTCTCGACTCGCCGCGATATCTTTTTTGAGTTTGCTTTTCCCTGCCATTGGTTTTCCTCCTTGTCACGTTTCAATTATAACGGTATTTGACGAAAATGTCAACGATTACGGTGCTGTTCGACGGCTTTAAGATATGTTCGCGATGTTTTTTACTTAATTTTCCGATAACTATTGATATTTGCATTATTTTGTGATATAATTATATATGCGACAACTCGATGTTGTCGGAGGACGGGGACGTTTATGCGCATAACCGAAAAGCAACAGCAGAAATTGATGAATACTATGAACACCTGCGGGCTGTTCGTAACTTGCGGCACAAAACCCCACAATGTTATGAGTACGCACTGGGGCGTCATCGGCACACTGTGGAACAAGCAGGTGTTTGTGCTTCCCGTTCGAGAGAGCAAACTTTCGCACGAAATAATCGAAAGCACGAAATCTTTTGCCGTTTGTATGCCGATAAAAGATATGCGCGACGAAATAGTTTTGTGCGACCATCTGTCCGGCTTCAAAGCCGACAAGTTTGCCGAACTCCGTCTTCACCCGAAGCGGGCGCGGCATATCGATTCCTACGTCGTGGGCGACTGCGGATATATTCTCGAATGCAAAGTCATACTTTCGACGAATATGTCGAAAGCCAATATGTCGGACGAACTTTTAAAAGATATGTATTTCCACAAGGACTTTCACACTATGTATTTCGGCGAAATAGTTGACGCATACGAACTTTAAAAAAATCCGCAGGTTTTCGACGCCTGCGGTTTTTTCTTATCTTTCAATCTTTATCGTTTTAATCACGACGGGACTGCGGGGAACGTCCTCCCAATACGGCGGCAGCATTCCCGTGGGGACCTTGCCCAATCGTATCGCGGTGTCCACGGATTCTTTGTCCGCACACTCTCCGAATGCCGCATATTCTCCGTCCAGAAAGGGACAGTCGGCAACACAAATAAAGAACTGCGAAGTGGCGCTGTCGTGTACGACCGTTCTCGCCATAGAAATGACGCCCGTCTTGTGCTTAATCGGATTTTTGACTCCGTTGCTTGCAAACTCGCCCTTAATGGGATTAAGCTCGGGTGCGGGAATAAGACTTTCGTTTTCGTAGCTGAATCCGCCGCCCTGAATCATAAAGCCGTCTATTATTCTGTGAAAACACAGATTGTCGTAATAGCCTTTTTCGGCAAGCTCCGTAAAATTCTTTACCGAAAGCGGGGCTGCTTTTTCGTTCAGTTTAAGTCGAATTTCGCTCCCGTCATCGAATAAAATCGTTGCTTTGATTTCGCTCATTGATTGCTCCTTTGCCGCCGCGGCGACTTGTTTTGTTATATTTTACCACTTATGAGTTGATTCTGTCAATCGCTCTGATACAGGCTTCGTCGCCTTTGTCCGCACCCATATCGTAATATTTTCTCGCAGCGGAGATATTACCGTTTTCTTCCGCAAGTTTTCCGAGATTGAACATTGCGGGCGCATATCCTTTTTTTGCCGCCGCTTCGAAAGCCGCAGTCGCCTCTCGCAATTCGCCGTCGTCGCGCATTATGCAGCCGTAGTTGTAATACCCCGTTTCGTCGCCTGCCTGCGCCGCCTTATAAAAGTATTCTCTGGCTTTGTTTCTGTCGCGTTCCGCGCCGTTACCCGACACATATATGAGCCCCAGCGACACGTACGCGTCCGTGCATCCGTTCTTTGCCGCTCTCTTGTAAAATTTTGTCGCCGTCCTCAAATCGACGGTTCCCGCAATGCCTTTTTCCAAAAAACAAGCGTATGCATACTGCGCCCGAGCATAACCGCCGTAAGCGGATTTTTCATACGCTCTCTGCGCTTTCACAAGGTCGACTTCCGTCCCCACGCCGTTCTCGTAGCAATAACCGAGATTGTACTGCGCGCCGAGGTGACTCATTTTCGCCGCCTCTCGGAAATATTCGAATGCGGCTTTTTCGTCGCGCCTGACTCCGTCGCCGCGCAGGCTGAACACGCCGAGATTGTACATAGCGCGAACACTTCCCTCTTTTGCCGCTCTGCGGTAATACGGTGCGGCTTTCGCCGCGCTCTTGGAGTCTCCGACATCGAATTTCAGTCCCTTCGCATACAGTTTCTCGGCAATTTCGTCGCAGGCGTAAATCTTCGTTTCCACTCGCTCGTACGCCTTTTCCGCCCTGTGCGAACCGAGCTCTTTGCCCACGGCATTGTACTGCCGCGCCTTTATCAAATCCACGCTCGTGCCTATGCCTGTTTCATAACACCAAGCGACATTGCAAGCGCCGTTCACGTCGTCGTTGTCAGCGGCTCTTTTATACCACTCGAAAGCCCGACGCACGTCTTTTTTGACGCCTTGTCCGTTTTCGTAACAATACCCGAGATTGTTCATTGCTCTGGCATTGCTGGCTTGCGCCGCTTTCGTATACCAAAGCACGGCTTTGACGGCGTCCTTTCCCACGCCCACTCCGTTGAAATAGCAATAACCGAGATTGCACTGCGCCATAGCGTTGCCTCGCTCCGATGCGGCGACGTACAGCGCGACGGCTTTCTTTTCGTTTTTCCTTATTCCGTCCCCGTATTCGTAGCAGACTCCGAGATTCAATTGCGCAAGAGCGTTGCCCGCTTCTGCGGCTTTCGTGTAATAATATACGGCTTTTGCCTTGTCCTTGCTTTTGCCGTTTCTGCCGAAATCGTAATCGAGCGCTTCTAGATAATAGCTTTCGCCGCCGTCCTTGACTTCGGCTTTGTCCGCAGTCATAGCTATTCCGAACACGGCGTCGGTCTCGTCTTTTTCACTGCGCTCGGTATCGGTGTTTTCCGCGGCTTTTTCCTCGCCGGATTCCAACATCTGCAACTTCCGTTCGTATTCGAGTTTTTCCGCCCTCAACCGCTCTATTTCCGCCGCCATCTCCGCGGCTTCTCTGTCTCGCTGTTCGTCGCGGCTGCGCTCCCCTCCGTCAATGCGGTCGAGCTTTGCTCTCAATTGCAAAGCCAGCTTATCCAACATATCTTTCGGTTCGGGATATGCGTCTATATACTGACATCCGGAAAAATATTCCGAATAGCAGCCTGCGTTCTCTGCGGTAACGCGGTCGATATTGTTTATTCTGAATTCGGCGTTCGGCTTATTCAGCTTTTTCGCCTCTTCTATTTCGAAAAGCACGTAGTTTTCCTGCCCCGCGTCGAATGCGGCATAGGAAGAAATCAACAGAAACAGTTTCGTGGAAGAAATGGCGCGCGTTAAAGCCCTCTCGAACTTCTCGCCTATTTCGAGGTCTTCGAGATTGCGTTCGGATATGAAACAGGTTATGCCCTCTGCCTCCAAGCGTTCCACCACCGTTTCCGCAATTGCGCCGTCGGACGACTTGTGACAGACGAAAACGTCCTGTCCCCCGTGAAAGAATTTTGCCGCCCGCTCGATTTGCCTGTCCGCATCATCCTTATATTCCAAACGCGCAAGTTCGTCGGCGACGTTGATGTCTATGAATTTATGTATGATACTGCGCTCGTTCTCTTTTGCGTAACGTATTACGTTTTTCATTACAAGTTCGAGACTTCCCGCATTCGGCGCAAGATTTTTCGCGTCCGTCAAAAATTCGACGTACTTGTTTCTCTTGTTGTTCTTTTTAAGCGCAAGCGCATAAAAATACTTTGCCTCGAAATCGTAGCCGCTGATGTTCAGTATTTCGTCGGCTATCTCTTTCATTTCCTCGAAATCGTGGTAACGCTCCCCGACGCAGTCGTTGAGCCTTGCCCGAAGGTTTTTGAGCTTGGTTTGCGCGGCGTCGTCCTTGCCGACCTTTTCGGCGAAACGGATATAGTTCACGCTGTCGCAATACCGACAGGTGATTTTGTCTCCGCCGTCGTCCGAACTCAGTCGCGCGCCGCAGTATGTACATCTCAAAGTTTTGGTTTCCATAATCTAATTATACGCCGACCTTTGCAATTTTGTCAAGGACACCGACCTTTCGTTCCAAACTTTAACCGTATTATAATATTTTTTAATTTTGTTTTAATGTTTGATTTGTGCAAACAAATTAGCAAAATCGATTTTCTTTCGATAATCGCGGGAAAAACGCCGCTCGTTTAGGGTGTGTTCCATAGGGAATTTACAAAAAACTAAATTTTAATTGGAATACACCTTATAAGAGCGAGTCAAAACAAAGAGCATAGCTTTAGCATAAGCTATGCTCTTTGTTTTATGTTCTTTTTTTAGACTCGTCTAATCGTTTAAAAAGATGAGACAATAAACTTAACAAATCAAGACAATCCTTTTCAGAGAATAAGCCCGCTTCTTTTAAGTCCGATATCTCCTCATGGCTTACTACATTTCGTCCTCCACAAACGGCACCCATTGATAAAAACTTTTGTCCTTCTTCTATGTTTTCAATGGTCTGTATATCAAACAACTGTCCGTTTGGACGATATTTGTGATTAGCCGTGGTTTCTAATACTGCATCTTTACCAAATGCCTTGGATACAATTGCCCGATCTTCTGATTCCGATATATTAGCTTTTTCTTTAACTGCATTTTTATAGCGTTTCATTGCTTCATAAAAAGCTTGATAATAATTCTTGTCTTTATAATATTTCTCTGCCGCATCTCTGATTTGCTCATGTAATAGGCGATAATGATAATATGTATAAGGCGGTATAAGATCGTAAACGTTTTTTACTACACTTGTAAAATCTTCATCGCTCAATTCAGGCTTGTCGGAAATTCTATCCACTAAATCTTGTAATTTAGGTTTGACTTCTTGCGGAACATGTTCAAACCAATCGCGGATATTAACACCAGATCTCGTAGTCGTTTTCGTGGTTTTGGCTTCTTTTCTTTTTTTACTCCAATCACGCGCAACGTAACGTATAATTTTATATAAATAATCTTTTAACTGCTCAGCTTCCAATAAATCCCAACTAATGGATTGCCTATCTGTTGCTATAAGGTCTTTATCAAATTCATCTAAGAAATCGGCTTCAATCCATCCGGAAATATATGAGAAAACGTATCCTGCCTCTGGAACTCCAAAAAAACCTGCAACATTGGCTAATCTTCCGTTTACATATAATGTAATTCCTCTTAAAGACTGATCCATTGGTTTTTTTGTTGATAAAATTTTCCCTTTCAAACAATTTTTATACTGATACTCATCGTCAATTTCTTTTACGATTGACTCAATATCCCATTCAAATTCTTTACTAATACCACTATATTGTAATTCCTTTGTTAAATTGATCTCTTCAGTATCGTTTCTTTTAATTTTAACAATAAAACTTTTTTCATCAAAACAATTAAATAATTTTGACAAAGAGACGGCTGTTGCATTTAAATCAAAAGAAGTCTTTCTGGATAAATTATATAACGTAATAGTTGTTCCTTTTTCTTCTATATTATCTTTTCTGATACGCTTATATGTCGGATAATATGTACCAGATGATTCGCCTAAGATACTATCCCAGTCCATTGTAAATTGAGTTTTCAGTTCTTCTCCGGATTTAGTTGTTTCAATGGTTATTGTTTTGCCAATACCGAACAATGCAAGTTTCCCCAAGCCCTTTTTTCCGGTTATTTTCCTTCCACTTGAGTTGGTACGACTTGAATCCGTATCTCTTCTTTTGCGTCCTATTACTAAGAAATTCTCTTTTACCTCTTCGTAAGACATTCCGTCGCCATTATCTCTAATTATTATGCGTTTATCGTTTGACACGTTATCATATAGCATTACCGTAACTTCTGTAGCATCTGCATCATAAGCATTTGCGACAAGTTCCGCTAACGCATACGGCAGTTGAGAATACATTTTGATTCCTAAATGCTCTATAGTGCGAGGATCAAATTTTAATTGCAACTTTTCTTCTGTCATCACTATTTCTCCTTATCTTATAGTTGAATATTATGCACGGTAAGATGCTGCAAAATTGACGTTCCAATAATTTCACCTAAACGGACAGGAACAGCATTCCCAATGTGTCTTGCAACATCCCTCATACAATAATCTTTAATATCGGATGGAAAGAATTGGTATTCTTTAGGGAAAGTTTGTAATAGCGCACCCTCTCGAAGAGTTAACGCTCTATCTTGTTCTGGATGCCCATATCGACCCGTCCCGTAACAAAAGAACTGAGTGGTCATTGTTGGGCCAATCTTATCCCAAGTCATTCGTCCGTAAACTGATGTGTATGTTTGTCCCGAATCCTGCCTATGGCATTTACACCTAAGTTCCTCCGGCCAATCCTTCCAAGTCCCTCCCGGAACAGACGCTTGTATTCTCTGTAAGTTTAATGGAGAAAGACTTGCCGCTCGATGTAAATGATCTGTTGGACAAGTTTTCCCTGCCGCAACCTTTGGTAAGTTTTCTATAGCGGACCTTATAGTAACTTTTTTCCTATCATGCGTTGGTGGAAGCAAATGAATTTCGCCAAGACGAGACGCCAATAAAACAAATCGATGTCGATTTTGGGGGATTCCATAATCAGGACAATATACAACTTGACCACCATCCGTATAATACCCTTGTTCATGTAGAGCAGCTACAAATGACTTAAAAACATTGGAATTCCGAATTTCGGGAACATTCTCCATAGATACTATAACCGGATTAACTTCTTTTACAAGTCTTTCAAACTCCGATAATAGATCATACTTTTCATCCAACTCGCGCGATGAATCCTTGAATCTTTTATAACTCATTGTTGAAAATGGCTGACACGGGGCACAACCGACCAAAATTTTTTCAGTTCCGTCAGCATAACAAGCGTTAATTTCTTCGCCATTCACTTCTCTGATATTGCGACAATGAAACGCAGTTTTATTATTGGTTACATATGTAAATTCACAAGTTTTATCATTGTCAAAACCGGCAACGACATTAAGTCCAGCTTGTTTCAACCCACACGTCAGTCCACCGACACCGCAAAACAAGTCTACTACTTCAAATGGCATATTAGTTTCCTCCTGACAATAATGATACAACCTGTACTTTTGTTAAAATAGAAATATCAACTATATTATTACTAATGGCATCATTTAGAATGATTTTTATATCGCACGGATCAAGCTTAGGGTAATACGTGTTGCAATAAGCCCTTAGCTTTTTGATTTCACTTATAATTTCTTTCAACCAAGGTGATTCATTATGGAGAAACCAGATACCATTATCAATATCAACCAAAATCAAATGAGTTTCGGTATTTTCCAAACGTGCAATTTCATTATCAGACAGAAAAAATGTGCCGCTTTTAATGTTTTTTATTTCCAGCCCGACATCTAAAAACCGAATATCATATCCATAAGTCTTGTTGTTAGCAACGTCAAAAAAATCGGCGTTTTTTACAAAGCCCAAACTTGTTAAAAACGAAATGAAATATTTTTCGGCTTTCCTTCCACTGCGGATTTTTCTAGCCGATTCATTAGCCGTTCCCGATATCCGTCTAACATTGTAACTGTGTGCAATATTTTCTGCTGTCGGCAATTCATGTCTTAAATGTTCTGCAGAAAAATCGGCAATTACCTGATTATCTTTAACTTCATTCAATAAAATTAAATTATCGTCATCTTGCAAAATAATTGAATTACTGAACTCAAACAGAACAGGTAAAGCTGCTTTTAAAAAACCTTTCTTCAAATAAGAGCTTCTACCTGTTGAAGTATAGAACTCTTCCAATTCTACATATAGAATACTATCAGCATCTCTTATATCCGGTTCCAAACTTCTGATTTCTAAAATCAATGATTTTGTAACTTCGGCGGAGCCCATAAATTCAAGCAGGTATTTAACCGCATTCGTGTAAGAGGTGGCTGTGCCTGTTTCCGAAGGAAATCGTTGTTGACAATATGTTTTGAATTGTGAGATAAACTCATCTATTAACATTATTGATGCTCCGTTTATAGCATTAAAATTTGCTCGTTTAAGTGTAGAATGTTTTGAATTACTTTTTCACACACCGTATTCCCGGCTTGTTTGTATCGTTCTCGTTCGGGAACGGCATCGGGGAATGTAAACGTTATCGGAAATCCTTGCAATGCCAAGCATTCGGCAGGTGTTATATTGCGTATCCCGAAGTTGTCTTTTATAATCGGCACGCGATTAGGATATGTTCCCATATTGGCTTTGAGAGTAAAGGCAATGCCGTCTTTACTTGATTGAATACCCCAATCGGAGAAACGGTATAATTGTTTGATATCAGTTATTGCTTTTTGTAGTCTTGCATATTTAGGCTCTTCGGGCGAATAGTAGTAACGATCCTCGACTTTAACCGAAGTATCGATAATATTGGTAATCCTCTTTTCGAGTGGCACTTTCTCGGGGAAACGAAAACTATCGCAAGCCGCTTTGTCTTTGAAAGCCACTATGTATGTTCTCGTTCTATGCTGCGGGATACTGTAATCGCAAGCATCGGCTATGATATAGCGAATATAGTAGCTGCGTCCCGCAAGCTCGTTGTGGATTACATTAAAGGTTTTGCCGTTGTCGTGTTCTGTTAAGTTCGCCACATTTTCCAAGAACACAATTTGCGGCTGTTTGGCATCTATAACTTTTCCCACTTCAAAGAATAGATTGCCGCGCTCGTCGTTAAAACCTTTTTGCTTGCCGCAAACCGAAAACGGTTGACACGGAAATCCCGCCGTAACGATATCGCAATCGGGAATAGACGATTTATCAACGGAGCGAATATCGGCTTCGACTAAATCGACATTCGGAAAATTATGCCGATAAGTCATACAGGCGAATTTGTCGTTATCGTTCGCCCAAACGATTTCGTGTCCGGCTAGTTCGAAAGCAAGATCTATACCGCCTATTCCGCAAAAGAGACTACATACGCGCATATTATTTTTTCAACTTAAAGCGGAATTGTAAAGCAAACTTCATATAATACTTGCCGTCGGCTTTTTTGTAAATCGACATATAATCGTGTCTACTGCAAGAAGGGGCTTCAAATCTTAACTTATCGACCAAGAAGTCCTTAAATTCATCGGCAATGCAAGAATGGAAAGCTACGACATCTCCGTCGCGTTTGACTACGATATAGCCGCCGCTCACATCGGATTTACCATTCCAAGGTTTGGAAAAACGCAATCCCGTGAACATAGCATAAAGCAGATTTGCAACTTTCAAATGGTATGTATCGTACAAATCGCCGAATCCGTAACCTATAACGTCTTTATCGGCAAGATAGCGAATAGATTCGTCCACGGAAGTGTCCGTTCCCGATTTGTTATAATAATAGTATTTCAACATTTCGGCAACGATTAAAGGTGTTTCCAAACCGCCGCATCGCACTAAATTTTGTCCTGCGGCTTGCTTTGCGGTTTGAACGAATTTCACATCGATTCCGCAAGATTTCAAATAATTCATACGCTCGCTCGTCGCAACATCACGACAAACAATGCCTTTGCGAACGACTTCCTTATAAAGAGAATTGAATCGAATCATAATTCCGTCGTTCATATCGCCAATCAATTCATATTCGAAGTTTGTATTATCTCCGCTTGCATTGAAAAGCGTAGAAGCGGCATCAATATCCGATTTGCAGGAGAAACCCATAATCTGATCGACGCCCGAGCGATAATCGCGTGTGTCGAGGACGATATCTTTCGTTCCGCCGAAATAATCGTTTTTCTTTTGCGCGGGCGCGGTAATATTATGTATGAATATGGATTCGAGAAACGCTTGAATATCATCATCCGTAAATGTCGTATTGCCTTTGTTATCCGTTATCATTTTCCAAACGCGAGCAGCTTTTTCGGTAAACAACGAACTGTCGAGGCTTTCAATATCCGTACCGTTCAAAGTTATTCTGACGGTATCTCCCGTGTAGTATCGATATTCTTTTCCAACCTGTTCCTCGCGGATAATGCTTACGATATCCAAAAATACGTCTTTTAGCTTGTTCATATCTTTATCCGCAACGTATACTCTTCGATCCGACATAAGTTTGAAGAATATATACATTTCAGACCATTCGCCCTTGTTCTTGCCTTTAATCTCCGACATTTTCGAGTACCTCCTTGACTTTTTCCGCTATGGCTCTAATGACGGGAACTGTTACGCTGTTCCCGAACTGCTTGTACAAGTGAACGTCCGCAAGGACAAGTTTGTAACTATCAGGGAAACCTTGCAATCGTGCCCATTCTCTCGGAGTCATTTTACGAACGCCTTCATTGTTGATTTCGCCCTTTATGTGCGTAGTAGGGGTAAGATCGGTTTGTCGCTTATCGATAATCAGATTGCGCTCTCTACCCATACCGCCGCAAACTATCGCACCCGCGACATCGTCCCAATCACGAATTTCATAACCAAAGCCGTGTCCTTTGGCGGCGTGACGTGCTTTGTGGTCACGAAGCGTTTGCATATAACACTCACTCAAATAATACTTTGCCGGAACGGGACCTTCCAAAATATCTTTAATGCGTTTCGTTGAATCGGCAGGCTCAGGGAATATAAACTCTTTCAGAGCAATATCATTACGGAAAGCAACGATATAAATACGTTCACGGTTTTGCGGCACTCCGAAATCTTTACTGTTAAGGATATGCTCAAAAGGAGTATAGCCGATTTCGCGGAGGGTGTTCTTGATAATATCAAATGTGCGACCTTTATCATGGATAGTAAGACCTTTAACATTCTCACAGAAAATAACTTTCGGTTTTTTCTTATCGCAAATACGAGCAACGTCAAAGAATAATGTACCACGCGACATCCCTTTGTAATCGTCCGCAAAACCTTTGCGTTGTCCTGCAAGGCTGAATGCTTGACAAGGAAAACCCGCAAGACAAATATCAAAATCGGGGACATCATCCTCGGCTATTTTTGTAATATCTCCCGCAATATTGAAATCATCTGAAAAATTCGCTTTATAGGTTTTTTGCGCGTGTTCGTCCCACTCACTGACAAACACAGTTTTCAGCTCTTCGCCGAAAGCCTGTTCGAATCCCAAGCGTATTCCGCCGATACCGGCAAATAAATCTATACTTTTTAACATCTTTGCTTAACCGCCTTTTCTATCTTGTCGGCGCAACCCGCCGCATCGGTTTTTATCTCTTTACCCCAAAAACGCAGTACAATCCAACCATCGGCTTCAAGTTTTTCGGTAACTTCTTTATCCCGTTGAATATTCCGCTCTATCTTCGGAATCCAAAAATCTTGTCGTACTTTGAAATCTTCTTTACGCCGATCCCAATCGTATCCGTGCCAAAACTCGCTGTCGCAGAACACCGCAACTTTTTTACCGATAAACGCAATATCGGGATGTCCGAAAACGGATTTGACATTCTTTCGGTAACGCAAGCCTTTTTGCCACAATGCTTCCCGAAGGAGTAATTCAATCTCGGAATCCTTGCATTTGACTTGTTGCATATTATACCTAATTTGCTCTTGTGTCTTCGGCATATCAATCCTCGAACTTCAAGCCGTTCTTAATACAGAAATCACGGATTGCCTTCTTGGCTTTCATATTCGGCTCGCTCTTTCCGGTTTCCCATCGACAAACTGTAATAGCATTTACTCCAAGTTCAATAGCCATTTCATCTTGCGTTAAAAGTAATCGTTCGCGCGCGTTTTTAACCTTTTCAGAATAGGTCATTTCTTTCAACTCCAACTTACATTCGATTATCAATATTTTAGCATTTTCTTAGCATAAAGTCAACGGTATCATTGAACTGAAAATTATAAACATATTGGCTATCGGAAATTTTTTACCAGCAGGTAAAGAAAATAGCCAAAACAAAGTTTTAGCATATTTTGCACGAACAGCAATCGGGAAACCCGATTCTGTTTTTTATTTTCGTCCACAACTGAAAATCGGGTATCCCGATTGTTCCAAAAGTCAGTTTTCAAAATCTTTGGATTTTGGGAAAACTCTTTACCTGCTTGCAATCTCGGAGAGATTCCCAAAATAATTTTTGCCGCTTTGGTTGTGAAACGCAAAAAAGTGTCCTAGGAGATATGGAGAGATATAAAAATTTTTGAAGAAATTTGAGTCCGGACCGTCAACTTTTCAAGAAAACTGTCCTTGGTATAGTGAAGGGAAAATTTTTTTGAAGAACTTTCGTCCACGGATAAATATTTTCCGAAAAAGTGTGCTTGGTATAGTAGAGGGAAAAACTTTTGAAAGAAATTTTATCGTCACGTCTATATTTTTGACCATAAGTGTCCTTGGTTAAGTGAAAGGAAATTTTACATCAGACCTTGAACTTTTTAAGAAAAGTGTCCTTGATATATTAGAGAGATATTTTTAAGGAGGTGCAACTATGAGCGGATAAACTCTTGACAAATCCTACCGCATAAAGTAAAATAGACATAGTCGTATATATACGATTAGATAAATTTACCCTACGGAGAAAAGCACAATGGCAACTGATAGGTCTATTAAAGACAAGCGGTATGAAGAAAAGCATAAGGAAGAGAGAAAAGCTAAGTATATGATTTGGGGTACGAGCGTACCTCGTAAGTATGCCGAAGAGATAAATGCGTTCTTGGCGAAGTACGGTTTTACCAAGGTGCAACTCATCGAAGCGGGGTTTAAGGCTTTAATGGATGAAGCGGCGGAAACGGATACTTCTCTTGCCAAGACTATGGACGGCTACGACGATTTCTTCGTATCGGAGAAAAAGTAACTTCTTCCTTATGGATGGTAGCGAGGAAAAATAACCGGATATCTCGACGTCCACAAGGGACTTAAATTATCAAAAAGCAACTCTATACTTATACGGAAACGTATAACGGAACGGAATACGTCGTTGTGGTAAACGACAGCGACAATTCCAAAGATAATGTGTTTGACAAGCTCAAACGACTAATCATCAAGGACTCGCTTGAAAGGGTGTATTCCAAAGGAGACAAGGAATGAATACACAACTTTTAATGCAAAATAATAATCACTTTAACGGAGGTGATAAAATAGATGCCTTGTACTGCCGCCTTTCAAGAGATGACGAACTTCAAGGCGATAGCAACAGTATCAAGAATCAAAAAGCTATATTAAGCAAGTACGCGCAGGAACACGGCTTTACCGATCCGCGTTTCTATGTGGACGACGGGTATTCGGGAACAAACTTCAACCGTCCCGACTTCCAACAGCTTATGGATGAGGTAAACGAAGGCAAGGTCAGAACGATTATCGTGAAAGATATGTCTCGCTTGGGCAGAGATTATCTGAAAGTCGGCTTTTATACGGAGATTACTTTCCCCGAAGCGAACGTAAGGTTTATTGCTATCAACGACCAAGTGGATAGTGAAAGCGCGGTTGATAACGACTTCACTCCCTTCCGCAACATCATTAACGAGTGGTACGCAAAGGACACAAGCAAGAAAATCCGTGCTGTATTTAGGGCAAAAGGAATGTCGGGAAAACATCTTTGTACTATACCGCCATACGGTTACAAGAAAGACGACCACGACAAACAGCAATGGCTTGTGGACGAAGAAGCGGCAAAAGTCGTTAAGGAAATATTTTCGCTTTGTATGCAAGGTTACGGTCCAACTCAAATAGCGAGGATACTTACCGAGCGCGGTAGAGAAACACCGACCATTTACAAACGCAGAGTTGGTTTACCTATTACTTCGCAAGAAACAGAGTTCCCCGAAATATGGGCAACGCAAAGTATAAATAAAATTCTTGCCAATCCTACTTATCTCGGACACACGGTAAACTTCCGGACGAAGAAAAAGTCTTATAAGAGCAAAAAGAAAATAGACTTACCGAAAGAAGAATGGGCAATCTTCAAGAACACGCACGAAGCAATTATAGACCAAGACACTTTCGATACCGTTCAGAGAATAAGGCAAGCCAAACGCCGTCCTACCGATATGGGCGAAATGAGTATCTTTTCGGGCTTGGTGTATTGTGCCGATTGTGGACAAAAGATGTATCTATGTCGTTGCACCACTATGAAGCAAAAGGAATACTTCAATTGCTCGTCATACCGTAAAAAGAAAAAGGCAACCTGCACTTCACATCAGATTACAGTAGAAGCTGTAGAGCATTTTGTTTTAACCAATCTTCAAAGAGTACTCGCGTTTGCAAAGGACTATGAGCAAGAGTTTTTGGAGATAGTACGGAATGAGAACGAAAAGGAATTGCGAAAGAAACTGCAAATCCAAACGCGCGAACTCGACGAAGCCGAAAAGCGCATCCAAGCACTTGACCGCATTATACAAAATCTTTACGAAGACAAAGTATGTGGAAATCTTTCTGACGAGCGGTTTGTAAAGATGAGCCAATCCTACGAGCGAGAACAACGAGAACTCAAAGAGCGTACTTATTTCTTACGGCAAGAATTATCCAAAGCGAAAGAACAGTCTGACAACGTAATGCGGTTTATGCGCTCGGTGCGAAAGTATACGGAGATAATCGAACTCACTCCCGAAATTGTACGGGAGTTTGTGCAAAAAGTAGTAGTGTACCAAGCGGAAAAGATTAACGGACGGCGCACTCAACGGATAGACCTTTACTTCAACGGCGTAGGACAAATATGCTTACCTGCACAAGACAAAAGAGAAACGGCATAGCATTTCTGCTATACCGTCTCTCTTAGGAACTTAATAATCCCTATAGCACTGCCCCATTGCGGCGCGCTCTTTTTTTGCCGCAAATGTTTTCACACTCCGCGATTTTATTGCGTTGCAATTTTTTTGGACTTTTCGAAAAATTTGTGATATACTACTGTCAAAGGAGAACTTTATGAAATCCGTTTTGTATTGCACTTTTACCGACGAATTGAGAGCGGTGTGGGACGCCGTAGCGTCTTTTTTGACGGGCGCGGGCTGGAAGATAGTTACCGCTCTCGCCGCCGTAATATCGGGCATTATCGTCATACGCATAGTTATGTCGATATTGCGAAAAACTCTGTTGAAAAAGTCCACGGACAATACGCTTGCAAACTTTATTCTGACGGTAACGAAATTCGTATTGTGGCTGTCCCTGTTCTTTATCGTCGCAGGCATTATGTCCGTGCCGATGACTCCGCTTATAACCGCGCTCGGCGCGGTCGCGCTTGCCGTGGGGCTGGCTTTAAAAGACTCTCTGTCCAATCTCGCAAACGGCGTTATGCTCATAGGAATGAAGCCGTTTAAAGAGGGCGAATATGTGGATATAGACGGCGTTGCGGGCACGGTGAAATCCGTAAATCTTCTGACAACCGAACTTTTGACCCCCGACAATAAAAAGATTATTTTGCCGAACTCCAAAATAACCTCGGCGAGCATTACCAACTATTCGGCAAAGCCCACCCGACGCGTGGAATGGCGCTTTTCTCTTGCGCAAACCGACGACACGGGGGCAGCAAAAGAAGCGTTTTTCGGGATTTTGAGAGCCCACCCGAAAATACTTTGCGAGCCCGAACCGGAAGTTCATCTCGACGAAATAAAGGACGGCGCGCTTGTTTTTACGGTTCGCGGCTGGGTAAACAACGCCGACTATTGGGACGTTTATTGGGAGATAAACGAAAAGGCCGTTCAAGCTCTCAAAGACGTCGGCATAAGCGTCTCCCGACCGAAAATCGACGTGCGGCTGGAAAGCGAAAAAGAAGGCAAGGAGGATAAAAAATGATTTTCTGTATTTCCGAAACACTGTCCCTCATACTCGTTCCGATACTGATTGTCTTTCTGACCTTTATCCTCGTTTTGCTGATTGGCAGAAAAAAGACGGACACCCTCGCGCAACTCGCATACGAATTGCAGAAACTTATAGAAGACTGTAAGGCAGTCAATCCCGACTTAAAGACAATCAAAAAATTGGACATCGCCGCGGCAAAGTGCGCGCTCCTGTGTGACCGCGCGGCATTCGAACAAAAACAGGACCTCGGCTCCGTTCCCGAACACGTCGGCGAGGCGCGCGACATTTTGCACTCGCTGCAAACTGCGAAAGTGGAAAAGGAAGCAAGTGCGGGATATATACTGCTGGCAAAAAGCAAACTCGAAAAAGGCTACGGCTTTTTGATTAACACGCTCGGAATCACCGCCGCGCCCGCCTATGCCTCGCTTGATTTCTTCCGCCGCAATCTCAAAAGCGACAATGCGAAAAAGTATCTCGAATCGCTTCCCGTGGAAAAACCTACCGAAAAAGAGGACGACGGCAATCCGTAAATCGCTTATCGCTTCCGCAGGATAACAAGAGGAAATTATACGATGAAAGACCCCGCCCTTAAAGATATTCTGTTTATAGGGATTTTCCTTGTGAACAAAATAGCGCACTGTCTTCGCCTGCGAAGTATAGTGCGCTATACTTTATAAAAGATTACAAAGATAAAGTGAAATTTAGCTAATTTATGTCTATGCATAAGGCTTTACATTTTTCATTAGCCAAATCATTTCCTTGCAGCGCAGATTTTTTGTACCAAAATTTCGCTTTTTCAATATCAATTTCGACGCCTATTCCTTCCTCATAAAACCATGCCAAATTGCATTGACCATCTCTATCTCCATAATTTGCAGCACGCTCTGTCCAATAAAAGGCTTTTACGATATCTTTTTCCACACCCAATCCCTCAAGATAAAAATAACCAACTTGACATTCGGCTAACGGATAGCATTTATGTGCCAACTCTAAATGTCCTTTGAAACACTTTTCGTATTGCTTTGTTTTGAAATATTTCTCAATCAGTTCATTACATATGTCAAACTCGACACACGGCTTATAATACATATCTGCCATTTATAATTCTCCTCTAAATTACTGTTTATAGTACATTATAACATAACCGTACTGAAAAGGCAAAAACTGATTATCGCCCTTGCTTTAATCTCTATGAAATACGCCCAATGTCGAGGCTTTTTTGAGTTCGAAGTTTTTCGCATTGATTCTATCTGTTTTTGTTTTCGTTAAGCAACGTAAGCGTCGGCAGCTTCGGCGACACGACAAGCGCAACAGCCGCCGACACTCCGACTTGTATCAGCGAAGGCACCAGCGTGGCAACGCCCGCAAGCACCGCCGTCAGAGCAATGTTTCCGTCGCTTGCCGCCGCGCCGAAAAGCACGAGCAGCATATCCGTCAGCGCATACCCGACCACTACCGTTGCCGCACCGAGCAAAAAGGACACGAGCGCGCGCAAATACGGGTTTTTTCCTTTCAGCAGCGATTTGAACACGACTCCGCAAACAAAGCCTTCCAAACCCTTTATAACAAGCGTAAACGGCGCGTACATAGCAAATCCGACAAGGTCGGCAAGCGCGGAACCGAGTCCGCCCGCAAGCGCCGCTCCGACGGGACCGAGCACGACAGCGGCAATCATCACGACGGCATCGCCGAAATTCACATACCCGATGCCTACGGGTATCCGAATGAGAATGGTTCCCACGAAAGTCACTGCCGTAAACAGCGCCGCCATAACGAGATATAACGTGCTGACTTTTCTATTTTCTTTGTCTTCCCGACTTTTGTCGGCTTCTCTTTTCACGATTTCCGCCTCCCTTTTCGTCCGTTATTCTTTTGCGACGACGTGCACGGTAAGCGTTGCGGTAATTTCCGCATACGGCTTCACGGAAACCTTATACGTTCCGAGAGCCTTTATGGGACTTGTCAGAACAATCTTCCTCTTGTCAATCTCTATTCCCTTCTCTTCGAGCGCCGCGGCAATGTCTCCTCCGCCGAGAGAACCGTAAAGTCTGCCGTTTTCGCCCGTCTTTATAGACACAGTGACTTCGGTTGCGTCCAACTTCTTCGCAAGCTCCGCGGCGGCGGCTTTTTCTTCCTGTTTGCGATGTGCGTCGGCAGCTTTTTTGATGTTTATGCTGTTCACGTTCGCGGCGTTTGCCTCGACCGCCAGATTGTTTTTAAAAAGAAAGTTCCTCGCATAACCGTCGGAAACGTTTATTATATCTCCCTTTTTTCCCTGACTTTTCACATCTTGCGTCAATATCACTTTCATTATGCCGCTCCTCTCCTTTTTTCGTTTTTTACATTTTAACACAGTCGCGGCGCGCTGTCAAGGATATGGCAATTTATTGTCAATGCTTAATCGTCTTTGCACCGCGCAGTTTCACCCGGTTCATATATTTTTCTATTCCGCCCACATAATACGCTCTGCCGACGGGAACGATGTCTCCGTTTTTTAAAATCACGTCGCCGTGACCGAAACTTTGACAAACTCGCAACTCACTATAAAACTCTTGTGAATGCGGATAAAGACGTCGTCGCCGCACAGCTTTTCTTCCAACATAGTCATAGTCGAACGCAATGTTTCCTTTTCTCCGCCGCGCAAATGTACTATTTGATTGTTGCGGACTATGTCTATGTATATCACCGAGACTCCGCTACCGAACGGCTTTCGGCAACGTACGCAAAAACCCGCGCCGCTATGAACGACACGGTTTTAAGGACGAAAAAATTTATGTATGGAGAGTTTTACGCGCCCGCCGCAATGAGAACGAGTTCCGTCGCCGTTCCCGCAATTACGGCGAATACAAACAGCGTAACGAAAACGGCTACGTTCTCTTTGATGTTTTTGTTCTCTTTGAAAAGCACGGCAAGCCCCAACCCCGCGTTCGCGATAAGTCCCGCGCTTGCCCCGCCCAGAGAGAGCGCGCCGCTTGCAAACAGCTCGGCTATCGCCACGGAAGAAGCGCAGTTCGGAACCATTCCGACTATCGCCGCAAACAACGGTTGCAACAGCCGCGAGCTTTGCATAAACTCCGCCAGCCGAGCTTCCGTGACATAGTATATAATTATGCCCAACGCCGCATTGACCGCCAAAATATAGACGGACACCGTGAGCGTATGCAAAAGCGGGTGCCAGAGATATTTGTCCAAAAATTTAAGGACCCTTTCCTTTTTCTCTTTCTTGTTTTCCTCCGCGCTTTCGCCGTCGGCGATATGATTGTGGTTCTCCTCCATAACCGTATGTCCGTGACAGCCCGCCACGGTCACGCTTTCACCATCGGCAAGCGCGACGATTCGCTTTTTTTCTCTTTTGGACAAAATCAGGCTCGCTCCGTACCCAATCAGCAGCGCCGCAAAAAATTTCACGGCAAGCAGCGGCAACAGCTTGTATGCGGACGACGGGGACGCCAGCAAAATGGGAACGGCCTCGTCGCTTGTCGCAACGAACACGGCAAGCAGCGTACCCATCGTGATGTGTTTGCCCGAATACAACTTTGCCGCCACGACGGAAAAGCCGCATTGCGGAAGCAGTCCCGCTCCGCTGCCTATCAATGGAGCAAGTCCGCCTTTCAGCGCTTTTTCCGTCTTGATTTTTCCCGCGGCGGCGTGCTCCAAAACCTCTATCAATATATGCGCCGCAAACAGCAACGGCATAAGTTTCAAGGTATCGAGCAAAGCGTCGAGCAAAGTTTCGAGCATCTTATACGTCCTTTTTCGGTATTTGTTCTCGGCATATTGTAACACTTTTCCGAAAAATTTACAAGCGTTAAGGCGTCCGCAAAAGAACGGAAAATTTTTATTTTTCCGATGCTCTTTTTTTACTTGCCGAATTAGCTCGTATGTGGTATTATTTATGTATATTTTACCGAATAGTCGCGTATTTGTCTATTGAAGCAAATCGCAAAAAAGAAGGAGAACGAACTATGGTAATACAAATCTGTATCGGAAGCGCCTGCCACTTGCGAGGTTCTTACGACGTCATCGAAAAGATGAAAGCTCTCATTGCCGCCGACAATCTGGAAGACAAAATCACACTTAAAGCAAGTTTCTGTCTCGGCCGTTGCGGCGAATTCGTCACGGTCAAAGCGGACGGCGAATTTATCGAGGGCGTAAACGTCACCACAATCGAAAAAATTTACAACGAAACGTTGAAACCGAGAGTGTTGAAGGGGTAGAACGGCAATGTCATATCTCAACTTCAACTCCTCGAACTGCCGCAACTGCTATAAATGCCTGCGGGAATGTCCCGTCAAAGCAATCAGCGTCATAGACGACAAAGCGCAGATAATCGAAGATTTGTGTATTCTGTGCGGGCATTGCGCAAACGCCTGCCGTTTCAACGCAAAAGAAGTCAAGGACGACAGAGAGGTTGTGAAAAAACTGCTCGGTTCCAAAAAACCGATATACGTTTCTCTCGCACCCTCATTTATCGCCTCTTTCGACGTCAAGAGTTTTGCCGCAATGGAAAACGCGCTTAAAAAACTCGGCTTTTTCTTCGTCGAGGAAACGGCGGTCGGCGCGGCGGCGATAACCGACGAATACAAAAAACTGCTCAAAAGCGGCAAATACAAAAATCTGATAGCTTCCGCCTGTCCCGCGATAGTGCGGCTCATTTCCCAATACTATCCGCAGGCGCTGCCCTGCCTCGCGCCCGTAGACTCGCCTATGGTCGCGCACGCGAAACAGCTTAAAAAGAAATTCGGCAAAAACGCAAGCATAGTGTTCATCGGTCCCTGTCTCGCCAAAAAGCGCGAGGCGGCGGAAAGCGGAGTCATCGACGCGGCATTGACTTTCGAAGAACTTGCCGCAATGTTTTCGGAAAACGGCGTCGTTCCCGAAGCCGAACTTATGGATACGCCGCAGGCTCTGCGCGCCAGATACTATCCGATTAACCGCGGAATAATAAAGTCGTTCGACGGCTTTGTCGACGGTTACGAATATTTGAGCGTGGACGGCGTGAACCGAAGCAAGAACGTGCTGGAAAACATAGACGAACTGACGGGTATGTTTATCGAAATGCACGCCTGCGAATTTTCCTGCATCAACGGACCCTGCTCTCTGAACAAAAACGGAGGATTCTTCAAGGCGACGGAACGCGTTCGCTCGTTCACGAAGCAGGGTATGGAAAAGGAAGCATATCCCGTTCTCGACGGAGATTTTTCGCACAAATACGAGCGCGTGTCTTCACGATATGTCGTTCCGCCGGAATACGAAATTCGGCGCATACTCGAAGCTACGGGAAAGTTCAAGCCCGAAGACGAGCTTAACTGCGGCGCGTGCGGATATCCGACCTGCCGCGACAAAGCGATTGCCGTCTACAACAATATGGCGCAAATCGATATGTGCGTGCCTTATATGCGCGAAAAAGCCGAAAGCCTGTCTTTCGACATCATTCAGAATTCTCCGAACGGAATATTGGCGGTGGACGAGAATTTCCGCATAACGGACATAAACGAAAAGGCGGCGCAACTGCTCGACATTCCACGCACGGGCTGCAAGGGCGAGCTTATAGAACGCTATTTCAACCCCACCGATTTCTACGTGGTGGCGGCGGACGGCAACCCCATCGACAACAAGACGCTGGAATTGGAAAAATCGGGCGCGCGCGTGGAAATGTCCATACGAAAGGTCGAGGGGCAAAACATACTGTTCTGCATTATGAAAGACGTGACGAAAGAGGCTTTGGACCAAGAACGGCTCGACAAACTCAAAACCGATACCTATCGGACCACAGACGAGGTCATCGGAAAACAGATGCGCGTCGTTCAGGAAATAGCCTCGCTGCTCGGCGAAACCGCGGCGGAAACCAAAATCGCGCTTTTGAAACTCAAATCCACTCTTGCGCAGACGGAGGATAAAAAGTAATGTCCTTTGTCGATTACGGATACGTCTCTTTGAATAAAAAGCGCGAAGAGCTGTGCGGCGACAGAGTGGAGCATACCGTCTGCGGCGACGTTCACACCTTCGTTTTGGCGGACGGATTGGGCAGCGGCGTGAAAGCCAACATTCTCGCCACGCTGACAAGCAAGATTCTCTGCACTATGGCGGCGGCGAACGTTCCGATTGCCGACTGTATCGATACGATAATCGATTCCCTGCCCGTTTGCAAGGTTCGCGGCGTGGCTTACGCGACGTTTACCGTCGTTTCCGTCGACGAACGCGGCAGAGGTTATATCGTCGAATACGACAATCCGCCCGCAATTTACATACGCGACGGCAGGCTCTGTCCGCTGGAACGTCAGGAAAAAATCTACGGCGGAAAAAAGGTCTTCTTCTCCGCTTTGGAAATGAAAGAGGGCGACCAGATTATAACCACCAGCGACGGAGTTGTGCACGCCGGTATCGGTATGTCGCTGAACTTCGGTTGGGACGTCGAAGAAATTCGAGAGTTTACGGAGATTCACTACGAAAAGAGCGGTGCGGCAATGACTGCGGCAAGCGTGCTTGCCAACGCCTGCTATTCTCTGTACGGCAAGGAATGCGGAGACGACACCACGGTGCTGTGCGTTAAACTTATGCCGACGCGCACGCTGAATATAATGATTGGACCGCCCGTCGACCCGGCTCGCGACGAATCCGTCGTGGGAGAGTTTTTGGCGCACGAGGGCAAACACGCCGTGTGCGGCGGAACAAGCTCGCAGGTCGTGGCGAGGGTTATGAAAAAGGAATTGACTTCCTCGTTCGATTTTCCCGACCGCGAAGTGCCGCCCATCGGATATATCGACGGCATAGACCTTGTGTGCGAAGGTGTGCTCACGCTGAAAAAAACACTTAAATATGCGGAGGACTTTTTAAACCCCGCCTATCCCGAAATAAAACAGTTCCGCGGAAAAGACGGCGCGTCGCTGCTTGCCAATCTCATTCTTTGCGACAGCGGCTCGGTCAACATCTTTGTCGGAAGAAACGTCAATCTGGCACACGAGGGTCTCGGAATCGACAATAAGTCGAAGCTGGACATCGTCGTGAAACTGTTGAAAATATTGACGGCCCTCGGCAAGAAAGTGGAAGTCAAATACTACTGATAAAAGTGAGGTAATTTATGGACAGAGTTTTCGATACGAAAGTTCAAGTTTTAAAATATTCGGTGCTGAAATCGGTTATCCGCCGCGCCTACGAGGGCGAAAGACAGCTCGATTTGGCGCCCTACGAAATCCCGAAAGAAGTTGTGCCCGGTCCGAAAACGGATATGCGCTGCTGTATTTACAAGGCGCGCGCCGTCGTCGAAGAACGCGTGCGTATGGCTATGGGCGGCGACAAGGACAACCCGAACATAATCGAGTGTTTGCCCGTCGCCTGTGACGAATGTCCGATTGAAACATACTACGTCTCCCCCGCCTGCCGCGGCTGCATAAACCACAAGTGCGCGGACGTTTGTCCCGCCGGCGCGATAACCATTAAGGGACAGGCAAAAATCGACCCCGAGAAATGTTTGGATTGCGGCAAGTGCGCAAAAGCCTGCCCATACAAGGCGATTATAGAACTGTCGCGCCCCTGCGTCACGAGTTGCAAAATAGGCGCAATCAAAATAGACGACGACAAAAAAGCTCAAATCGACAACGACAAATGCGTTATGTGCGGAGCTTGCGTTTATTCCTGCCCGTTCGGCGCGATAACCGACAAGTCCTATGTTTTGGACTGCGTCAATATTTTGAAAGACGCCGAAAAGAACGGCACGAAAGTTTATGCGCTCATTGCACCAGCAATCGTCAGTCAGTTCAAATACGCGAAAATAGAACAGATAGTCGAGGGAATCAAAATGCTCGGCTTCCACAACGTCATAGAGACGGCTATGGGCGCGGACATCACGTTGCACAAGGAGTTGAACGAGCTTAAAGAAGTCGACAAGCTCACGACCTCCTGCTGCCCGTCGTTCGTTATGTACATAGAAAAGCACTTCCCGAAGCTGAAACAGTACATATCCCATTCCCCTTCGCCTATGGTGGAAGCGGCACAACTCATAAAGCGCACGAATCCCGACAGCAAAGTCGTGTTCATCGGACCTTGCACGTCCAAAAAATACGAATATCGATTGGAAAAAACGGGCGGCGCGGTGGACTGCGTAATTTCGTTCGAAGAATTGCAAGCCTTTCTCGACGCCCGCGACATAGACGTTTCCTCCCTGCCCGAAAGCCCGCTGAACAACGCATCTTTCTACGGAAGAATCTTTGCCAAGAGCGGCGGCATTGCGCAGGGCGTCAAAGAGCTTAAAGAGAAATACGGCATAACCAAAGAGATTTGCCCCATTGCCTTGAACGGCTTGGAAGAAATACGCCTTGCACTGTTGAAAATGAACGTCAACAAGCTGCCCGAAAACTTTATCGAGGGTATGGCGTGCGTGGGCGGCTGTCTGAACGGCGCTCTTTGCCTACACCACGAAGAAAAGAACGTGCGCGACGTCGACAGATACGGACAGGAAGCCAAGGAAAAGGATATTTCCGGTTCGGTCGCGCTGTACAATATGACAATCGACGAAAAATAACAAGCATATAAACACGGAGGATATACAAGTGAATTTTTCAGACAAAGCTCACGAAGAGTGCGGAGTGCTCGGCTTTTACGATGTGGACGGTCACAGCGTGGCGCACGAGATTTACCACGGTCTGTACGCATTGCAGCACCGCGGTCAGGAAAGCTGCGGCATTGCGACCAACGACGACGGACGCATTCATCAGGTCAAAGACAAAGGAATGGTCAACGAGGTATTCAACGAAACCAATCTCGGTTCGCTCGTCGGCAATATAGGCGTGGGACACGTTCGTTATGCCCGCAGCAACGAGCCGAGAGAAAACGCGCAGCCGCTGGTTTCACGCTATTGCAAAGGTTCGTTGACGCTGGCGCACAACGGCAGTATAACAAACGTCGACAGCTTGCGCGAACACCTGGAATCGAACGGCGCGATATTCCAATCGACAAACGACACCGAAGTCATTATGCACCTGATTGCGATTGCCCGCACGACGTCGCACAGCGTGGAGGCGGCGGCGCTGTCGGTTATGGACAAGCTCGAAGGCGCATACAGTATGATACTTATGAGTCCGAGAAAACTTATGGGCATTCGCGACCCGCAGGGCTTTCATCCCCTCTGCATCGGCAAAAAAGGCAACTCCTATATTCTCGCAAGCGAGACCTGCGCGTTGGACACTATGCGCGCCGAATTCGTGCGCGACGTGGAACCCGGCGAAATAGTGCTTATAGAAGGCACAAAACTGACTTCGATTAAAGACAAGTGCAATAAAAAGCCGTCGCTTTGCGTGTTCGAATATATGTACTTTGCCCGTCCCGACTCCGTCATAGACGGCGTATCCGTTTACGAAACCAGAATAAACACGGGCAAACTTTTGGCAAAAGCCGCCCCCGTGCAAGCCGACTTCGTTATGGGCGTGCCCGATTCGGGACTCAACTTTGCGCAAGGTTACGCTATGGAAAGCGGTATCCCCTACGGCGAGGGACTAATCAGAAACCGCTACACGGGCAGAACTTTCATAAAACACACGCAAGCCGAGCGCGTCGCCGCGGTAAACATCAAGCTGAACGCTTTGGCTTCCGCCGTAAACGGCAAACGCATTATTATGGTGGACGACTCGATAGTCCGAGGCACGACCTGCGCCAACATAATAAAAATGTTGAAAGACAAAGGTGCAAAAGAAGTTCATTTGCGCATCGCGTCGCCTCCGTTCCTGTTTCCGTGCTATTTCGGAACGGATATCCCGTCCAAAAAGGAGCTTATCGCAAACCGTTACAGCGTGGAAGAAATCAGAAAACTCGTCGGAGCGGACTCTTTGGCATATCTTCCCGTGACCGACGTAAACAACATCGGACTTCGCAAAGACTTCGGCTATTGTTCCGCTTGCTTCACGGGAAAATATCCGATTAAGGTCAAAGCGGAAGATTGACGTTCGTTTATAAAAGAATCTCACAATCGCAGCAGACTGATGTACGCTAAAATAAAAAAGAGTTCGTTTGAAAGCGCAATTCTAATAGGGATTAAAAAACCAAATTTTTAAGAGTTGTACTTTCAAGCGAGAACAAAAGCTCTCGAACATATCGTTCGAGAGCTTTTTACTACAAACTATTTAGAACGCTAAATTGAAATTTATATTATAAACTTATAAATTGTTGTTTTTTTCATCTTGGGGGTCTGCTTCTGACTGTTCGGATAATTGCATTGCAGGTGCAAACTTCCCTTTTTTCAACAAAAAGAACGGTAGAATAATAGCGGCGCCTATAATTAACCCCAAAATCAACGCTACGTTATGACAAACCGTCGTCCAACCAAAGCTTACAACGTAGGTTGTAAGCACACCGTATATCGCTGATACCATAATTGTAGGCTTACCTATTTGTTTAAAGCTTTTCAAATCGAAAAATATTGCCGCAAGACACGCGCCCATCAGTCCGTATACTCCACCCGACGCACCTACACTTATGGTAGAGGCAATATTATCCGCCTTATCAGGTGCCATTGCAAGGTACAGAGGATCGGTAATAAAGCTTTCAATAAATCCCACAAAAAAGAACAACACAGCGGTCATCCACCAACCAAAACGCTTTTCGGTATAATTGCCGATAAAATACAATCCAACAAGATTAGCAATTAAATGCAAAATACCGCCGTGTAAAAGCATTTGAGTAAAATGCCTGTAAATTTGAGTTCCGCTTGGATCAACTATTGCGCCCATAGCCAAATAATTTGAAAGTAATCCCCCGCAACTTCCGAAAATATAATTTAACACAGATGAGCTATCACTAATCCAGGATGTATACCCTGTGTACCCTTCGGGCAACGGTAAATAGCAATCTAATAAATACATAATTATCAATATTATAGATAAAACATTTGTAAAGGTAATAAGTTTTTTGAAATCAACTTTCTTTTTCATTATTGTTGCTACCATAAATTATTGTTTATCGTGCAATCATTATATCACGAAAAATGAAAGAATGCAACCGATTGAATTTTGCGGGAAATATACAACATATCTATATCTCACTAGGCTACGAGTAGCCTAGTTCGTCCACGAAAAAAAGTACAGAAAAGGCACAGCTTAACGCTATGCCTAAATCTTTTTATTTGCGTTTTATTAAATTCCCTATGGGAATTACGGTAAAGCGAACTCTTTTTGTTTTCGCCCACCCTTTCTCTTTTTAATCGGCTGTGCTTGAAGTTATATG
The DNA here is from genome assembly GCA_910588155.1 of uncultured Christensenellaceae bacterium. Lineage (GTDB taxonomy): Bacteria > Bacillota > Clostridia > Christensenellales > Pumilibacteraceae > MGBC157735. Next base: position 20,861 of record CAJUPB010000002.1, on the reverse strand, counting down.
TTTCGACTGCAAAAAATCATTCGGTTGCTCTTGTCACGTCGAACAACCTGCCGTAATTGTCATAAAAGCCGTTAATCGACTTAAAATCTCATTCGAAATTCAAGTCGACAAGCGCACGATTTTAAAGCCGTATTCGTCCAAAAGGCGATACGCTCCGTCGAGAAGCTGAAAATCGTATTTTATGACGTCCCTTTCTTCCTCTTTGCACCCGTCTCTCTTGGCAATCATCGCGGCATACTCTTTCAGCCCCTCGAACGTCGTCAGATTTCCGTGTCTCTTTTCCTCGACACTCTTCCCGTTTGTACAAAATGTTTTGCCGTCTCTTGTTTCGGTTTCCGTCAAAATTTGCAGGCGGCTTGCGGGGACATATCCGAGACTCAAAAGATAGGCGTTCCACCTTTCGTGTTCCTGAATCGCAAGATTGGTTCTCGCGCAAGTATCGGACGCATTTCCTTTATCGGCGCGGTAAAATTTCGGCATATTTGCGGCGGCATAAACTCGCTCGAACTCGTTCCGAGACAGCGGCGCGCCGTCTTGATTTTTGTCGCGCAAATCCAATCCCAAAAGCTGCAATTTGACTTTGAGACCGAGAATACTCGCAATGTTTGCGCCTCTGTCCGCAAGAGACATTGCCTCCCATTTTTCTTCCGCGCGAAGTCTCGCCTTTGCAAAATCCTGTTCCGTTTGCCGTCCCGTCCGCGCAAGTTTTTCCGACTCGTAAATCAGATTTCGCGTCTTTGCCATAGAAACAATGCGCTCGTCAAACGCTTGGTTTCCGAACGCAAAAATTTCGTTTTGCCGCTCTCTAATGTTTGCAATCGCGTAAATTCTGCCGTTCGATTTTTTCCGAACTTCGCTTGCCGCTCGCAAATTTTCCCTTTCGTCGCCGAGCGAAACGACGGCAATACCGACGTCGTTTTCATTTCTCGAAAGCTTGCCTATTATGCCGTAAAACTCTTCCGTTCCGATTTCGCAATCGAAATATCTCTCTTCCGCGGCAGGCTCGGGAAGCGGAAGATAATCTTCCTTTTTTGCCGCCGCCGCAAAATTTTCGTATCTGTAATACGTGTCCTCTAAAATCTTTTTCTTTTTTTCGGCAGCCCTGTCGAAAACAAAGTACCTTACTTTTTTCGGCACGGGCTGTCCGTTTTCGTCCGCCGCAAGAAATTGATTCGTCGCAACGGACAAAAGAAACACCGCTCGGTTTATCCGACCGAACCCGAGTAAAAATACGTTGACGTTCGTGCCGCGTTTCAAAAGAGCGGATGCATAATCGATATGTCCGCCGTTCATAAACTGCGTGAACGGATAGTTGTTTGCAAAGTCGACGGCAACGCCGAAAGTTTGTTTTTTCTCTGATTCGTGTTTCATTCTCGATATTTTAAGTTTGTCTTTGTTTGCCTTTGCGGAATCTTTCCGACTCGGTTGCTATCACTTCTTTGTTTGTGCCGTTTCCTTTTTGAGAGAGTCTTTGTTTCTTTCTTTTTCGGACAGCTTCTGATAAGGTTTCAAATCGGGATGAACTTTTGCGATGTCGTCTCTCTCTTCCCCGTAAACATATCCCTCCGTTCTCATATAAACGTTCCACCGCCTGTGTTCGTATTCCTTCAATATTTCGTTGCGTTTCAAAGTTTCCGCATCATTGCCGCCCCCTTCTCTCAAATCGCATTTTTCTCGGTACTCGGCATATACGGCCTGCGCTATCGACGAGCGGCGGAAGTATTCGAATTTGTCGTATTCTTCTTCTTTGCGCCGCAGATTCTCCTTGTCCTCTTTATTCACCCAGGCAAGATGATACTCCTTTGCCTCTTGCTCCAACTCTTCCTGCTCGATTATTTCGAGAGAATAGCGCGATGCGGTGTCCCCGATGAAAGTTATGCCGTAATCGTCTCCTTTAAAGTTTTTGAGTCCGTCTTTAACTGTTTTCGTTTTGAACACATTGCTTACGACAGCATAAATCGGCGGTATATCATTGCCTGTCCTTCCGAACTGCATTCGCATTTTGACGGCGGTTTCTATATTTCTGTCGTCGTCGCCGAGCGTTGCAAAAGCCATCGTGACATTTTTGATATTTGATATTTCCTCTTGAAATCTGCCGCCTTTAACGTCCACGCCGCCGTGAATCTCGATGTCGTAAAATGCTTCTCCTTTGATTTTTTTCCTGTTATACTTCACAATTTCGGGGGCAAATCCCGCAATCTTGTCTTCCAAATTTTCTTCCTTGTCGAAAACGTGCACCTTCAAACGGTAGCCCGGCATTTGTCCGCACCAAAGTATTCCTTTGAGCATTTCGGTGCCGTAAAGTCCGAGACCGACAATGACGATGTTTATCTCCTTTTCGCCGTCTTTGTCGTTCGGCTTTGCCGCCGTCGCGCTTTCGAACATCGAATATTTGCGCAAGGTATCGATTGCAAGACTTCTGCTCCAATTGACTCTGCGCACTTTCAGTTTGCCGAAGTCGGCGGTATTCAACAGCACTTCGCTTTCCGCAGAATTGGAAAACACGTAAATCTGCGTCTTATCGCAATTATAACGCGCATTGTTCCGACAGTTGTTAATGACCGAAATAGCTTGTCTGATATTTTCGTCCTCGTCTTCGCCGATAAGATATATTTTGCGGTAAATGTTTTTCTTCATATATTTCAGACCGAGTTTCGTCACGTCTTTTTTCATACATATCGCGCCGATACTCTTTGCTTTTTCGGCAAGTTCGTATGCGGTTTCTTCCGTCGTATCGAACACGTCAGTAAACACCACCGTTCTGCGTCCGCTGTTTTTCTGTGACATTATGTCCTGCGCAAGCGCCAAAGAGCGTTCGTTTAATTCCGACAAAACATATATATCGGATTTCCGCGACACAAAATAACGCAACCAAGCCGACGTTTCTTTGAAGAACGACAATATAAAGCCTGCCGTCATTGCGGGCGCAACGATGAAAATCGCCGCCGTATAGACGGAGTAGAGCGTTCCGACCGAGCTTACAATTATGCCAATGTCGCTTAAAAAGCCGCTTACGTCGGAAAAGTCGCCGTTAAGCGTGAAAAGACGCAAGGTGCTGTGTATCGAAAGCAGTACGGTTTTCACCCATTTTAAAGCAACGTTTTCCGACGCCGAAAATTCGTAATACCGAATCGGGACGAATATAACCGCAGCTGCCAGAAAAAAGCCGATAAGCAGGATATGAAAGGGTTTAAACGCATATTTCGCACCTTTAAAGGTCTTTTCTTTTTTGCCGCTTTTGCCCTCCGTTTTGCAAACGGCTTGTTTGCGGCGGCAATGAAACAGCCAAGCCGAAATCACGGTCGCTACGATTATTGCCGCCGAAACGCACAGCGTGATTATACATACAACGGTTAAGTTCATACTCGCTTCCTCTCTCTTGTTTTTCCGAATCCGCTTTTGTCCGTTATGGCTTTTTCGGCATTAAATACCCGTTTTGTTTCAAAGCAAATTTCTTGCCGCTATTTTCGCCGCAACTCGGCAAATTTGCGGACAAGGGCGTCTTTTATAATAACCATCGTCTCTTTCTTCCGGAGTCGTACCCGACGTTATTTTGACGCCTTTCAAAAGTTCGGCGCAAATAATCGAACCGTTTTCGGTTTTAAACTCTTCCGCCAGCTTTTGAATAAGCTCGTAATCTCTGTTTCGATTTTCCTTGCTTCCGTCGCTTTTCAGCAAGCCTGCCAACATAAATATCGCAGTAGCTGCGCCGCAAGTCAGTCTCATTCTTCCAGTACCGCCGCCGAAAGGCGCGCCGATTTTCAAAATCGTTTCTTCGTTCAAGCCGCACTCGTCTTTAAATGCAAGCAACACGGCTTGACAGCAGCTTTTTCCGTTGCGGAAATTATTTTCGGCAATCTCGCCTTTTTCGATTATGACGCTCTCGATGTCTTTCATTTTCCCGTGGCTCTCCTGATTTCTCTTTCCGCATCGCGCTTGATATCTTTTTCTTTGATAGTCTGCCTTTTGTCGTGAAGTTTTTTTCCTTCCGCCAACCCTATTTCCAGCTTTATTTTATTTTCCTTGAAATATAATTTTCTCGGCACGACGGTATATCCCTTTCTGTTTATCTGTCCCGCCATCTTGTCTATTTCCGACCTGTGAAGCAAAAGCTTTCTGTCTCTTCTCTCTTCCGGATTGAATACCGAACCCTTTTCGTAAGATGCCACAAATGCATTTTTCAACCACATTTCGCCGCCGCGAATCAAGCAAAATGCGTCGTTTATATTAGCGTGTCCGAGTTTTATGGACTTAACTTCCGCTCCCGTCAGCGATATACCAGCTTCGTAAGTGTCCGTAAAAAAATATTCGAAGTCGGCTTTTTTGTTTTTTGTTATGATTTTCATTTTTTTATATCCCGATTTGCAAATTTATTTTCCCACACAGAAACGGGCAAAAATTCCGTCCACCACTTCCGATGTGGCAGCAGCTCCGTCCATAGCCCCCGCCTCACTCATAGCCTCCAACAAATCGACGGTTATGAGTTCGGCTTCGACGTTGTTTTCCAATCCTTCGGCGGCTCTGTTCAATGCTTCCGCACAGCGCGTCAAAGCTTCGAATTGTCTCAAATTCGTCAAAAGTATTTCTCCGCCGGTATTCACTCCGGCCTTGTCGTAAATAAGTTTTTTCAGCTCCGTTATGTTTTCGCCGGTTTTACCGCTGACGGCAAAGCGTCCGTCGGGAATTTTGATTTCGTCGCATTTGGTGCCGACAAAAATCTTCGGCGCCGAAGTTTCGTATTCGGAATCGTCCAAAATCAAAACTATGTCCGCGCCCTTTATTGCATTGAAAGAACGTTCTATTCCCATTCTTTCCGCTTCGCTGTCATAATCGTCTCTCACACCGGCGGTGTCCGTAACTTTGAATAAAACACCATCAAACACGTAACTGCTTTCCACCGTGTCTCTCGTTGTTCCCGCTTGCGGCGTCACTATCGCGCGTTCGAAACCCACAAGCGCATTCAAAAGCGTCGATTTACCTACATTCGGTTTGCCTGCTATTACGACGTTTACGCCGTCGTTTATTTTCTTTCCGCTCTCGTAAGTCTCGGCAAGACTCTTCGCTTTTTTTATAAGTTTTCTGCATTTAGAAAGACATTCGCCGTATTCGTCGGTTTCCAAGTTTTCTTCCGGATAGTCGATAGCCGCATTCAAGTTTGCCGTAAGTTCCTTGATTCCGTCGGCGATTTCTTTCGTCTTTTCTTTGAGTTTTCCGCTCGAAAGATTATATGCGGCTCTTGCGGCGCTTTCGCTCTGTGCATCTATCAGGTCTATAATACCTTCCGCTTCCGTCAACGTGAGTTTTCCGTTTTCGAAAGCTCTTTTGGTAAACTCTCCCTTTTCCGCATATCGCGCTCCGTTTTTTATCAATGCCCGCAGAATACTTTCCGTTATAACCGTCGACCCGTGGCAGAAAATTTCCACGACTTCTTCGCCCGTATAACTTCTCGGCGAGGTATATAGAATGGCTATGACGTCGTCTTTCAGCGACCCCGTGTCTACAACTCCGTATACTGCTCTTCTTTCTTCGAGCTTTTCTCTGCTCGTAAAAATCTTTTCGAAGACCTTTAAACTTTCTTTTCCCGACAATCTTATGAGAGCCACCGCCCCCCTTCCGTACGGCGTGGACAAAGCCGCTATCGTATCGTTTTTCAACTCTCTTCTCCGCCTTTTTCGCCGTCGTTTTTAGACTGACAGTTTTTCTCTTCCTTTAAATCGAAAGGGTCATTATTGTTTTCAGTGCCGTATTCTTCGAAAGGTTTTTGATTGTCTTTTATGGAATTATTCTTTTGTTCTGGATTATACTTCTCCAAAAGATAAGGTTCGGTAAGCTCTTTATAAAATATTGCCTCGCCTGAAAGAATATATCCGTTTATGAGAGCGGAAAAAACACAATTTCCCGCAATAGAAAGATACATTCCGATAAAAGGTACGGAATTCATTGCTGACAGCCCGATTGAAGCCAATATATACCAGCCTATAAAAGACAGATAAAAAATAAAAAGACTTCCCTTATGTCCTTCCATCAAATCACTGCTCTTTTTAATACATTCTCCGCAACTTTTTTCGGGATTTTTGTATTTCAGATAAGGCGCCATCGAATATGATATTGCTTTTATTATGCCAGGAATAACCAATAACAGAGACCACAAAAATACTTTTACAAAAATCAATAATTTAAGCTTGAAACTTTCGAAATATCTTTTCTCGGAAAAAAATTCTTTGACGGCAGGTTTCTTTCCTTCAATCTGTTTTAAAAAGAATCCCGTTCTCGGTAAAACAAAAAAACTCGCAATAATAATGGGAATAATATCAAAAAAAACCAGAAGAGTTTCTTTTTTCGTAAGCGAATAGTATAGGTCGTAAGCTTCTTTGACTCCTTTTTTAAGTTCTGTCGAAAGCTCTTGCCTGTCAATTCCCGCCCATATCACGTATTCGGAAATGCTGCTCGTTATAACTTCGAAGACAGTATAAAATATTCCGATAAAAAGACAGACCAAAAAAACATTTTTTATGTTTTCTTTCATAAGCTTTTTTGCTTCTTCTTTTATCGTCTTTCTTGCTTGCATATTCCTACTCCTAATTATATTTTATCACTAATTCTCTGTTTTGTCAATGTCTTTATTTATCTGCATTTTGTCCACCTGAAAATTTATCCACATTGTGGATAACCGTGTGGATAACTCATATTTAATACATTTTATTTCAATAAAATAATTTATTGAATCTCTATTTATTATTTTTTGAAATTTCCTCTTTTTGAGTTTGTTGACTATACCTTTCTTTTACACTTTTAATATTGTCTTTTACACATATCTTGTCCACCATACCGACTATATATTTTGTGCTTTTTTATTAAAATTTTTATATTAAAATACCATATATCGAACAAAACCGTTTTTTTCCACTATTCTACACCCTCTATAATAAATATATACTATTAAATATATTTATAAAATAATCAACACTGAAATAAAAAAAATTTTATCTTAAAATCTTGACACGAAGAGTTTATAAAACTTATAATTTAATTATGGAAACTCTGTATGAAAAATATAAAAATATCAAGGACGAACAAATAAAACAACGTTTCGAAAAGTATTACGAATTATTGATTCAATGGAACGAAAAATTCAATCTTACAGCAATAACCGAAAAAACTGCCGTTGAAATAAAACATTTCGCGGACAGTCTTGCAGCGTCGGAAATAATAAAAGGAAAGGTTATAGATATAGGTGCGGGAGCTGGGTTTCCTTCGATACCTCTTAAAATAGTAAATCCGTCTCTCTATATTACTATGATTGACAGTTCGAATAAGAGAGTTACATTCTTAAAAGAAGTAATAGAACAATTGGGATTGGAAAAAGCGGAGGCAATACATTCGAGAGCGGAGGATTTAAAAGAGAGAGAATGTTTTGATTTTGCGGTGGCAAGAGCCGTTGCACCGCTTTCGACGCTTGCGGAATATTTGATTCCTTTTGTAAAGAAAGGAGGGAAAATGATTGCCTACAAGTCCGACAATATAGAAGAGGAAATGAAAGAAGCTAAAACGGCGATAAAAATCTTGGGCGGAACAAAAACAGAGGTGATAAAAATATCCCTCGACAGCGAAACGGTCAGGTCGTTGGTTATTGTGACGAAAGGAAGACCGACTCCTAAAAAATATCCGCGCGGCGCAAATAAACCGAGGTTAAATCCTTTGAAATAAACTATTCTTTTTGTATATCGGGTGAAGTTTCGGGTTCGGAAGAAGAAATAGTATCTTGTGTATTTTTTGGGTTTGTGTGAACGACGCAATGTTTGACGGAGGGAAATTTATATTCTATTTCGTCGTGAACGCTGTCGGCAATTTGATGTGCGTCAAAAAGCGAAAGAGAGCCGTCAAGAGATATTTCCGCTTCGACATAGAGACGGTCGCCGAATTTTCTTGTTTTGACGGAATCTATTCCCAAAACGCCGTCGACGGAAATTATGATTTCTTTGATATCTCTTTCAGTTTTTTTGTCGCAGGCGGAATCGGTCATTTTGTCTATGCTTTCTTTAAATACGGAAATTGCTGCTTTCAGTATCATCAAGCTGATGACGATTGCAGCCACGGAATCCATAACGGGAAAACCGAGCATAGAGAAAAGTATTCCTATGAAGCTGCCGATACTCGAAAGAGCGTCGGAACGGTGGTGCCAGGCGTCTGCTTTCAAAGAACCCGAATTTATTTTCTTCGCTTGAATATTGGTTATCCAGAACATTATTTCCTTTACAATAATGGAAACAACGGCTGCGGAAAGAGCCAGAGCAGTGGGCAAAGATACTTCTTTGTATGAGCCGTCGGCTATTCTTTGAATTCCGTTTATACCAATCATCGCGCCCGTAACGCCGAGCATTACAGATAGAATTATTGCGGCGACGCACTCGAATCTTTCGTGACCGAAAGGATGTTCTCTGTCGGCTTTTTTTGAGGCTATCTTCACGCCAATCATTACAATAAAAGTCGAAAAAACGTCGGAAGCGGAATGAATGGCATCGGAAATCATAGCAAAAGAGTTGCCCAATATACCGGCTATTATTTTAAAAACAGTCAAAGCAACGTTTATTATAATGCTTGCGATACAAATTTTCATAGCCGTTTTCGAATAATTGCGGCGATTGTTTTCTTCGCGCTCGATGTTTTTATTGTCGTCGGAAATTATTATGTTTTCCGATTTTTTTAACTTTTTTTTCATAAATCACCCGTCTTTAAAAGCTTGTTATTTCATTTTAATATGCAGAAATATATTTCGTTCGTGTCCGAATAAAAAATTTCCGCGGAGGCAATAAACTGTCCCGCGGAAATCTGCTTTAACCGCTGTTTTCAAGAAAACCCGACTTTTAAGTCTGTTCAGCATAAATATTCAACTTCGGATATTATACTATTCTTTTTGACATTTGTCAACAATCGGAAATAACTTCGGCAAGAGATTTGAGTTGAGATATAGTTTCCGAATCGCAAGCCGACTTGATTGTAATCTTGTTTTCACATATATCCGCTTTTAAATCGGACAGTAAATCAATCATATTTTTTGCCGCTGTCGGCGCCCAAGTTCCGTTCTCCAAAAGATATATTTTTCTGTCTTTCACACAGGTTTTTTTAACGAGATTCAAAAGCTGCTCCATTCTCGGAAAAATGCCTCCGTAATATGTCGGACAGGCAAAGACTATGTTTTTGTATTTGAAAATATCCGAAATTATATAACTGAAATCAGTGTAAGATACATCGATTATTTTAGAATTCTTGCCCTTTTCAAACAGATTGCAAGAAAGAATTTCGACGGCTTTTTTTGTATTTTGGTACATAGAACCGTATACTATCAGAACATCGTCGGTTTCGGCTTCGTAAGAACTCCATTTTAAATATTTGTTTATTGCAAAGTTGCAGTCTCTGTCGAAAACAAGCCCGTGCAGAGGCAAGATATTGTCGATTTCCAATTTTTCGGCTTTCTTTAAAAGAGCGGAGACGTTGACTCCGAAACGTCCCACTATATTTGAGTAATACCGTCTTGCTTCGCTTTCCCATTCTTCCGTATGATTTAAATTGCTTATAAACAAACTGCCCTCGCAGCAGCCGAAGGAACCGAATGCATCCGCGCTGAAAAGAGTTTTTGTCTCTTTGTCATACGACACCATAACTTCGGGCCAGTGAACCATAGGAGCGGATATAAAGGTCAAAGAACGCTTTCCGAGATTGAGTACGTCTCCGTCTTTCACCGTTTGAGTTCGAGCGGATAAATCGCAACCCGTAAACTGATTAAGATATTTCAATGCCTGCACTCCGGTAACCAGTTTCGCCGAAGGATAAATTTCAAGAACGCGCATAACGAGCGCGCTGTGGTCTGGTTCGGCGTGATGAACGACGAGATAATCGAGCGAGCGCTCTTTCAGAGTATCTTTTACGTTTTCGAGAAATTCTTCGCTTACGGCTTCGTCGGCAGTATCCAACAGTGCGGTTTTTTCATCTTTGATGATATAAGAATTATATCTCATTCCTTTCGGAACGGGAAACAAATTTTCAAAAAGTATTTTCGTTCTGTCGCAAGCGCCGACGTAGTATGTCGTGTCAAAAAGACGTCTTTCCATTTTTATCACCTCTCATATTTTTACCAAGCTAATTATAGCTTATTCCGAACTTGAAGTCAATCGGTGTATAGACTATTTTTTGCCGCCTTAAAAAAAACGAATAAGAATTATAAAAAATAACGTTAGAAAAACGCAGACAAAAAATTTGCCGCAGAGAAAAATTCGAATTTTCACGAATGATTTGTATAAAATTGTAACTGTTATATAATATAATCATTTTTATACAATTTTTCGCAATTTCACGCAAATCGCAGCTGAAAGTAAGCTTTTATGCTGTTTTGCGAGATTTTTGGGCTTTCTCGGTAAAATAGTATAAGTTGCCAATAAAAACTGCTATAATTATATGAAAACATAAATAAAAAAAACGATTTGTCGGTTTCGATGACAAATCGTTTGAAAGAAAAGCTGACTTTCCTGTTTTATTTTTAAGGTAAAAAGTGTCAGTCATTTTTAAATAAGTATTCAGATTTATTTTCAATTTTTTTTTTACATATTTTCAATAAGGGTTTTCTATTTCGGCAAAACGTGTTTTGAACGTTTTAGATAGTAGTTTTATATTTATATCGTTTTCCTTGTTTCAAACGAACCGAAGGCACAATCGGTTATTGTGACGCCGTCGAGATTGGTCGATTCCTAATCCGTTTTCAAATTATTATATCATCCATACCCAAAAACGACTTTCTTTTTGCGGTAAGGTATAAAGTTATCGAAGTATTTATTTAACTGTCCCTTATTATCTTTTTGATATTTACATATGAAATATTCTTACAGGTATAGAAAATATTATCGGTCTGAACAGTCTCTTGTGATATGACCGTTACATTTTTATTGTGCGACTACCTGTTTTGAGAACACATCGCCCGATTCGGTTGAGATGTATTTATTTGTGACTATGGAAAAGTAAACCGTGACAGTTTGTTTAAGTTGCAAATCGTATATTCTTTTCGGCACAATAATTAAATCGATTTTAAAATTTATCGCCGTTGAGTTAAGCTCGGATTTTTTAACCGCTTAATAGTCAAATAGGCGCAATATCATAAATACAAATAAGAATTTTTTTGTTTAAGCGTCCAAACTTTCCCATAGTGAAGATTGAAGAACTTTTAAAAAAGAAAAATGCCGCATCCCGTCTTGCGACAAACACGACAAAATTTTCTGTGTTTAGTTGATAAAAATACTGCCGACAATTAGGCAACTCATTTCCGAGAATAAATTTCAAGCGCTCTTTCGGTAATCTCGCTTTTGTATCTGTCGATATCGATATAACCCTTCCCTTTTTTATCGTACTTCAAATGTATGGTCGGCAACTCGATATTGAGCAATGCGTCGAGGAGCGGAACCGAATTTTTGAAATCTACAAGGACCTTACCCGGCGCGTACCCGTTGGCTTTTTGGTATTCGTGCAGTTCTATCAGCGCACCAGCATCATCGGGGAGCGCGATATTTTCAACTTCTCCGCCGTATAAAAAGCGCGCAAAATTGTAAAGTCCCAAAGCAAAAAACGGAAACTGTTTGGTAAATTTGTTTTCGCCGAATTCATTCGAGCGGCGCTTGCCTTTGCATATATTATCCAACTCTACGGAAAACCTGTCGAAATCTTTATCGACCAAACTCAAAAGACAGTTTACAACAGCCTTTCCCTCGATTGTAGTTTTAGATTCGGAGTAACGCCTACCGGTATCGACCGCTTCCGCTCGCCACGCTTCCTCGCCGTAGTACAAATACATTACCAGATTTATCAGCCAACCTCTGCCGATTTTACTCTGTACGTTTTCCTTCGGGAAAAAACGCTCTATATCGTCGAAACGGTTAGCCGACAGCAACACGGACAATAGGTCCCAATCCGTTGACATCATAGAGAGCCGTTCCAGCGTGGTAACGGTATACAGCGTATCGTCAAGATAACGCATATCGTCTTCCTGTAACGCAAGCATTGCGCCGAGATACAGAAGATTATAGTCGACGCCGCCGAGCAGTCTGAACCACATCTCAATCTGATATTCTTCGGGTTTGTTGAAGAAATCTATATTGCGCCCGATTTGTTCGCGTTTAAAGCTATCTATATCATAATAGTAATATGCTTTATCCGCAATATCATAATAAAGACTAACCAGCTTATCCTTTTGCGTTTTTGTCATCATACTGTGGTTTCTCTTTTGCCTATCATATAATTTTACCCCCACCGCTTTGCGGAGAGGGTATTGGTCGAGGTGACAAGACTTGAACTTGCGACCTCTGCGTCCCGAACGCAGCGCTCTACCAAACTGAGCCACACCTCGACGTAAAATCCGAACTGACGGAAATTATGATATGCGTACCGTTCGTTATATGGTTTTAAAGTGGTCGAGGTGACAAGATTTGAACTTGCGACCCCTGCGTCCCTAACACAGTGCTCTACCAAGCTGAGCCACACCTCGATATAATGCCTATTGATTATATAATATATTTTTGCTTTTGTCAATAAAATAGAGAAGTTATTATCGGTTATTTTGTTGGACAAAAGCGTTGGAACGGTCATCCTTATGTTATTATACGTTTTTGTGCCGATGACGTTACCGACATATAAAAACCGAAGCCGCATTTGATACAGCTTCGGTTTGTCGATTGTCGAGATTAAAGCCCGATAGGCGGAATTTTGCCCATTTCAAAGCCCGGGATATATTGCGCGACGGCACAGAAAATTAGAAATGCCGTAACAGCTATGAAGAGTATCCTAATTATGATATTTTCGCTCCAACCCCAAGCGTTGTAGAGCAGAACCAAATAAGTTAAGCACAGCATAACCGTTTTCGCTATTCCTATTCCGAAAGCAAGTTGCGGACTGAATTGAGTGACGAGAAGATAAATCAGCCACACGACCGCAAGTCCTATCAATACGATTGCAGACATACCTTTGTCGATTTCTTTTTTCATATAGACCTCCGAAGTGTTTTCTTGTCTTCGATTATAGCGCGGCCGCATTAGAATAATCTATATTTTAGATTAGAAGAGAATTAAAATTCAGCGAAACGCGAAAAGCGGCAATTACAATATATTTATGTTTTCATAATCATATCACAGTTTGAAATCGCCTTTTGAGGTTGATATGATTATTTGCGATAAAAGATAAAAATAATTTGCTTTTAACCGTAAACATTGTATTCAAAAAAATTGACCTTTTGAATAGAATATAGTATAATACAGGTGTTGTATTATACATAATTATGTTTTCATAAAGGAGAAGACTATGGCGATAAAGAAAGGACTCGGAAAGGGATTAAGTGCTCTTTTGTCCGATTCGGGTGAAGAATATGAAAGCTCTTTCAGAGAGGAAAGCGAAACAAAGGCGGACGTCAACGGCTCGTCGGTTGAAATACAGCTTTCGTTGATAGACCCTAACGTCAATCAGCCGCGAAAGGTTTTTGACGAGGTCGCAATGAGCGAGCTTGTGAACAGTATACGCATTCACGGCGTTATATCCCCCATTATTTTGGTGCGAACGGGCGAACGTTATATGATAATTGCCGGAGAAAGACGTTTCAGGGCCAGCAAAAAAGCCGGATTGAAAACCATTCCCGCAATTGTTCGCGACTACACGCCGCAGCAGGTCAAAGAAATCTCTCTTATAGAAAACCTGCAACGCGAAGACTTAAATCCTATTGAAACGGCGAATGCGATTAAGCAGCTTATGGACGAGTATAACTATACGCAGGAAGAAGTTGCGGACAGAATCGGAAAGAGCCGACCTGCCATCGCTAATACTCTTCGTTTGTTGGCTTTATCCGAACCGGTTATACAGCTTATAGAGCAAGGAAAACTTTCGGCAGGACACGCGCGCTGTCTCGTTGTCGTGGAAGACGCGCAAGCACAGTTGATGTTAGCTAAAAACGGTATCGACAATAAAGTGACCGTCAGAGATTTTGAAAAAATGGTTAAAAACTATTTGTCTCCGAAGCCGCAGAAGAAACCCGTCGAACAAAGTTTGGAATTAAAAGATTTGATTTCAAGAATGCAGAGAGTGCTTGCGACAAAAGTTACTGCCCTGGGTAATGACAATAAAGGCAGAATATACATAGACTACTATTCGAGAGACGATTTGGACAGAATAGTAGAAATTGTGGAAACCGTGCAAAAAGCGCAGTTAAATGCGCGCGAAGAAAGCGAAGACTAATAATTTTAATAAATAATATATTAAAAGCCGCAGGAAGTGAAACCTGCGGCTTTTAATGTTTCACGTGAAGCAATTTAACGTTCTGCCGCGCCGATTTTACCAAAAACAAGTGTGGCGCAAAGCGATTTTTTCTATTATGAAAGCATTTTTGAGTAAAAAAGTTTCACGTGAAACCAACGCTGTAATCTGAAAACCAAAGTAAAATATCTGATTATAGGTTGTTAAAAATTAAACAAAACATAAAAATTGTTAAAGTAATAAGTGTCGTAAAACAGAATAAGTTGATATATTAAGACCAAAAGTTAACTAAACCGTGTATTTGTTTGGGAATTTGACGCGATTTTGGTTTTGATGATAAGCCGAACGGTATAGACGTGAATGTACTGCTTGATTTGATGTTTAATGCGTTATATGTGGACAAAATCGATTGGTGTATTACGGGTTGTAAATACAGGCAGTAATACATTGGTATTCATATGTGGCAGGTCCGCAATACTTTGGAAGGAATCGGGAACAGTGCATTCGGTCGGCGAAAGAGGCACGAAGAGAAACGAAATGTAAACCCATATTTACTTCTCTGGACGGCAGAAAGCAGTTATCTGCCGCCAAACAGGCTATCATAGACAGTCTTACGTGGCGACTATAAAATCCATTTTAAGATAGCCGATATTTATTGTATTACCTTCATAAAATGATGTTAATGTTTCACGCGAAACAATATTTTCTTTCATATCGATAAAATGGTATTATTTGGCTATATGTGAATGCAATCCAAAAACGGAGAAAGAATAGAATTGGTTTATAGCGAGAGTCCGAATGAGTGTTGAACAAGTTTATGTTTTGCGGTATATGGCCGTGAAATCCGTATGACGATAAGAAGACTTAACGTTTCATATTCTATAAATAGCGTATTTTTAAAAAATGAATAAACTGCGAGCTATTAGTATGTGGCGGTCTTGCTTTTGAACAAACAATTTTGCCGTCATCAAAGTTTGCTGTAACATTATAAAACCTGTCACGGCATTTCAAAATAAGCAAGTGTCAGCGCGCAAATATGGCATATAATTATGTTTTCATAATATTAAATTATGGGATTTGAAATGCAATATTTTGTAAAAAAATCACTGTGGAGCCATATGTTGGCGATAAATTATGTTTTCATAATAATACATTAAATTCATATATGATTTGACGGGAAAAATATTTAAGTCAAGGTAAGAAATATTATGTTTTCATAAATATAGAGATTTATAAAGCGCAGTCGCACAAAAACGAGCAGCGTTAAACGCAAATTTTTGCTTGTTTGGTTTTATAAATCCGTGCATAAATAAAGTTATTGCGAAGCGCGACAGTGGGTTGCAAAATGTTTTCAAACAGCAACGGGAATATTTTGGATAAGGACGGCAAACAGTTTTTGAACAAGAAGTGTGCTGAATCTGTCTGTCTGATTTCAGACAATGTCCCCGGGCGGCTTTTTGCTACCTAATAAGAAGCAGGGTATCGATGCGGCACTTGTGCTTGCTATAAGTGTGCTGTAAGGCTTTAAAACGTTGTAGTTGTTGCTCGGAAAATGTAAAAGAGACGAAAGGGAAGCTGTTCGATGAGAGAACAAACGGTGATGAAATCGTTTGTGAGAAAGTTCGGGCAAGCTCTTGTGGCAATTTCAAATAAAAAACTTTATCAAAGCTTTGCGCGACTGCGGTAAGGTGTTAAGAATAAATTGTCGTAGCCTTTCCGCGAAGCCTTTGAGTGATAAAGGGTTCTGATTGTAAATAAAATTTTTATATGCGAAAGATTTTTTTGCGGCAGGAATGGGTCGGTGCTGTTTAAGTGTAAAAAGGGCTTTAAAGAGAACGGCAGGCAGTTTTTGCTTTGTAAAAAAACAATAGGTCTGCAATCCTTTTGATTTCTTTGTTCAAAAGAAACCAAAAAGAGCCGATATATAAAAATGTCGTATGTTTGCGACACCGTAATGCTCTTATAGGTCGCGCAAAGTTTATATTGTGTCCCCTGTGGCTTATGTGGCTATTGTTTGTTCAAAATATTTGAAAAGAGAAAAATTCTTGCAAAAGTTCTCCAATGAGACAGAATGTCGGTGTATTTGAGTCGGGCTGTAAAAGATGTTTTCTGCGCAATATTATTATTTCATATATATTAAAATGCAACAAAGGCACTTATACGGTTGTATTTAGGCGCGAAGGCAAGTAAATGCCGAAATATGGCAATAAGCCTGCTAAAACGGGGAATTTAACGCAAATGTGCAAAAAGTGTATGTGCGACAGAAAACACGTATCAAAATGAATAAAATCAAAAAATGTTTATGAAATAATAATATTACAAGGAAAACAAAGCGATTTCGTTGCATAATCGGCGGTCTGTGAAGAATTTGCGCACATAAAATAATAAAGTTACAAAAATGTACAAATCATACAGGAAAAAATCGAGATTGGCAAAAAGTACTAAATTTTCTTTGTAAAAAAATCAATGGCTAAATAAGAAAGAAATGCTTACGTGAAATCGGATGGGTTTGATTCAGACAAAAATCATTTTGAGAACAGTCCAAATGTGCGAATAGGCAAAAAAAATATTTATAAAATCGCGTGCGCAAAAGCGATTTTGGCTCGAACAAAGTATTGCAATTTTAATAGAGAATATTTTATTATTTAAAATCGAATATAATAGAGAATATTTTGTGAAACAAATTAAAACATAAAAGCAAATAAATTATAAATAAAATTGCGAAAAATAACAGCAAAAATGATACGAGTAAAATTATTTTTGCATAACGCTTTACCCGGCTTTTTTCATAATTATTAAACTTTGCAGCCAAAATCTTCAAAGTTGTAAACTCTTGCGCTTGCGGTTGCAAACTCTCTTGTTTAGCTTTGCGGGTTTGCTCTCGTCGTTAAAATAAAGCTGCAATAATTTTTATAAGGTCGAAAATAGAGAGAGACAATGATAATGATAGAAAATGAGTAAACTGTTTATTTTTGAGTATACCTATAAGCCACGCCTTAATCGGAGAATATCGACAGTAAAAATTTGCAGAAAAAAAAGAAGTTTCGCAGTCGGGAAAATAGAACGAATCAATTGATATAAAAACGCAATAGTTTATTTTTACATAATATTTTTATGTCCCGTCCTTTTCAATAGTCGGTGAAATTTCCGCAGCCAAAAATTTCGACGTTGTAAACTCTGTTTTGACTAGTAGTTGCAAACCTCGTTTCGCTCTATGTGTTGTTTCCGCAGCTTAAATATAAACCCCGAAAATTTACAAATCGCAATTTGTTTTTCTCGGCGGAGATGCGGCAACCCCTTCTCTTCCGCGCGTACCCGCGAACGGGGATGCGAACGGACGAAGAGTATCGTTCTCTTTCTGCGGACCTCTTTTCGGGCGTGGGATTTCCCTTGTTTTGCAATGGGAGATTGTGGCACAATGGGGTTTCCTGCTGTTTCGTAATGAAAGAATTAGCTGTGACGAATTTTTGCTTTTTCGCAACGGGTGGTTGTGCCGTGACGGTTTATTTCTGCTGTTTGGCGTCGGGAAGTTTTTCGGTACAAATTTTTCTCGCTGTCTTGCCGGGGGATATTTATCTATGGGTTTTCCTGTTTCGTAGCAAGCGGTTTTTCGCTACGGCTTTTTCTGTTTACAACGGACGGTTTTTGCCGCCACGTTTTTTAACTGTTTTGTCACGGACGGTTTTGCCGCTACGATTTTTTGCCGCGGTGCCTTAACGGAAGATGTAGTTCCAACAATTTCTACTGTTTTAATTTGCGGTTTACCACTATGGTTTTCGGCTGTCTTGCAAGGGGTGGTTTTGTCGTAAAATTTTTTTATTTTTTCGCTACGATTTTTTTCCTGTTTCGTAACAAAGCGATTTTTCGCTACAAGTTTTTTCAGTTGTCAACGGGCTTTTCCCGACAGGTTATTACACAGATTCCGCCCTCTTTTTCCGTATTCGCTGCGGGTTTGGTTAAAAAGTCGTAAATTTTTATAAACTTGCCGATTCAAACAAGAATTCGGCTTGCCGTAAAACAGATTGTTGCTTTGAACCAAAGCAACAGGAAAGGGGTTAAATACTTGACAAACAATGCGGAAAAATGGTATCATTTTGCACGAAAAACGGACTGTGATTGCAACCGTCGGTACAGGTCTAAAAGTCCGTTTTTTTATGTGTTTGCAAGCAATAAAACGGAGAAGAGGACAAGGAAATTCATATGAAAAAAATCGGATTCGACTCAAAAAAATATATGGAACTGCAATCGCAGAAGATTCTCGAACGCATAAACGGGTTCGGGGACAAGCTCTATCTCGAATTCGGAGGCAAGCTGTTCGACGATTTCCACGCAGCGAGAGTGTTGCCGGGATTTGCGCCCGACAATAAAATCGTGATGTTGCAAACGCTTAAAGACAAGGCGGAAATCGTCATTGTCATAAACTCGCACGACATAGAAAGAAATAAGTTGAGGGCCGACCTCGGCATAACGTACGATACCGACGTTTTGCGCCTCATAGAGATTTTCCGAAATAAAGATTTATATGTCGGAAGCGTGGTGCTCTCGCAGTTTTCCGAGGACAATCTGTCCGCCGTGGCTTTCCAAAAAAAATTGGAAAAAATCGGGTTGAAAGTGTACCATCACTACCACATTGCCGGCTATCCCGCAAATATTCCGCACATCGTATCCGACGAGGGCTACGGCAAAAACGAATACATAGAAACAACGCGTCCGCTGATAGTCGTGACGGCGCCCGGTCCCGGCAGCGGCAAAATGGCAACCTGTTTAAGCCAACTGTATCACGATTACAAGCGTGGAATAAAAGCGGGTTATGCGAAATACGAAACGTTCCCTATCTGGAATCTGTCGTTGAATCATCCCGTGAACATTGCGTATGAAGCGGCAACCGCCGACCTCAACGATATGAATATGATAGACCCGTGGCATCTGTCGGCATACAACGAGGTGAGCGTCAACTATAACCGCGACGTGGAAATATTCCCCGTATTACACGCGCTTTTCGAAAAGCTTATGGGAAAATCTCCGTATGCTTCGCCGACGGATATGGGCGTGAATATGGTCGGGTATGCGATAAGCGACAACGAGGTCTGCGAAGAGGCGGCAAAACAGGAAGTCATACGCCGATATTTCAAAGCAAAGGTGGGCGTAAGAAAAGGTCTGTCCGAACAGCGCGAAATGGACGAAATAGGTCTTTTGATGGAGCGTATGAATGTGCACGAATCGGACAGGGCGGTGGTCGAAGCTGCGCGAAAGGTGCAGGAGAGAACAAACGGTGCACCTGCGGCGGCAATAGAACTTCCGAACGGAAAGATGATAACGGGCAAGACGTCCGACCTTCTCGGCTGTTCCAGCGCAATGCTTTTGAACGCATTGAAAGAACTTGCGGGAATAGACAGCGACGTGGAATTGATTTCACCGTCCGCCATTCAGCCGATACAGCGCTTGAAGTTGCAGCTCGGCGGGGTAAACCCTCGTTTGCATACCGACGAGATGCTGATTGCTCTGTCGATTACCGCATCGAGAAGCAAACTTGCGGGACTGTCTCTTGCACAGCTACCCAAGCTTGCGGGGTGCGAGGTGCATACGACAACAATTCTTTCTCCCGTGGACGAAAAGATGTTCCGAAAACTCGGCGTGAATTTGACCAGCGACGCCGTTTATTCGACGAAAAAACTTGTCAACATATAAAACAATCGGATAAAAACCTTTTTAATTGCAAAAAAATAAAAACTCTTTTGAAAATCTTTCAAAAGAGTTTTTTATATCGAGCAAAATATAGATTTGGCTTGCAAAAAAACTTAACAATGTCGAGCCCAAACGCAGTCGGTAACTTTCATTTCGGTAAAGACCGCTTCAAACGACGAATTTTCGGGAGAGCAAGCGTATATCCCGAAACGAACGGCGTCTCCGCCTTCGAGCAAATGACAAATGCGCATTTGTTTGAAATCCTTTCCGTCGAGAGAGTATTCTATGAGATAATCCGAATTGCGTCGGTTCAAGCGATACCAAACGGTGTCAATCGATGCGCTTATGTCCGTTGTCGCCCAATCGGAATAGCCGTGATTTGTGACCACGCTGCCCAATCTCTGAAAATTGCCGTTTTCATATTCTACGGACGCTTTCAGCCAATTGTCGCCGTTCAGGTACATAACGATTCCGCATTGGTCGAATCGGCGCTTGCTTTCAAACTGTGTCCGAACAACGAAGGAAAAGAATTTTTCTTCCGTTGTGAATTGCAAAACGGGAGCATTGTCGTTTCGAAAACCGTAATAAGTCCTTTGCCATAAATCCGTGTACGGTTCGGTAATAATGCGAATTTCTTTGTCGCTTGCGGTAAAGTTTTTCGGCGGTCTGTCCCAGGACATATCCGATAAATTAAATGCCATATCTTCCTCCCGATGATATGCTGTAACTATATTAAAACATTAAACAGCTTACAAAATCTTCGCTTTTGTGTAGCTGTCGCAACTTTATTCGCTAATAGTTGAACACGAAAAAGTTCTTGCGAGCAAGCTTTTTCACTTGTATTATAGAACAAAGAAAAGCCGATTTAGGCGTAAAATTGACAATTTAAAGGGTATTTA
>CAJUPB010000001.1:273865-279355 GCA_910588155.1 uncultured Christensenellaceae bacterium | reverse complement strand
TGTAGCGAAGCGGAATAAGTATAGTGTGCTATACCTATGGTATAGACGCCCGTCCGCGACGATATTTTGCTTCCCATAACAGTACGGTTGGCGTGCGTGTTTGCTTTCCGTTTGCTTGCCGATTAAGGCGGTCTGATTGTCATAAAATTACCTCCGAAAATGTATTTATCTCGACCACACAAGAGTGGTAGATAGCAGAAAAAAGCCGCGAAAAAAGCCGCTGATACTTTCAACGCAATCACCGACTTCTAACCGTGTTTAGCAACTTCAAATTGCTCTATGGTGGTTAGCCATTCTATTGAATTGTTTGCATTATTTTAGCTCAAAAGATACTCCTTAACCAAAAAATTTGTAACACAAAATAGACCATCTACGCTATCCGACTTTCGCACTCTCAAAGAGATCTCGGATAACTCCGGCTGCACTCATTGTCATACAAAACTATACGACAATAAAAGCCTATCACGGCTCACGAATTTTGCGTACACTTAAAAAACCTACGCTATATCCGTAAGCTAAGGCAAGGCGGATTTACCGCCCAAAACCTTCTGCTTTCTGTGGACGAACTCTTTAACGCCCACCGCAGAACTTCTACCCCAAAGGGTACACTGCCACAAACTACATTGTGGTAGTGTGCATTATATCACAAACTTTTGTTCGTTGCAAGACTTTCACCGCCCATAAACGGGCGGTGAAAGAACTTTTTTAGCAAGTTTTGTCGAAAATTATAATCGAGCGATAATTTGTCCGTACCATTGTCTACCGCTTGTTTTTTCGCTGCCTATATGCTATAATGTATTTGCTCACATAGAGCGATAAACAGTAATTTGTGAGAAGAACTTATATGAATAGGAAAGAGATAACAACAAAAGAAGATTTAATGACTATTATCAATTTATTAGAAAATGCAAACATAAAATATTGGATTGATGGTGGATGGGGTGTTGATATATTAGCAGGTAAACAAACACGAAATCATAGAGATATTGATGTAAATTTTGATGCACAACATACAGAAAAATTATTAAATCTACTTTTTGAATATGGATATAAAATAGATACAGATTGGAAACCTGTTAGGATAGAACTTTATAGCGAAAAATATGGATATTTGGATATTCATCCATTTATTTTGAATGAGGATGGAACTTCAAAACAAGCAGATTTAGAAGGTGGATTTTATGAATTTGAAAAAGGCTTTTTTAGTAATGCTATTTTTGAAGGAAAAACAATTCCTTGCATATCCCTAAAAGGACAAAAAATTTTCCATTCGGGATATGAGTTAAGAGATAAAGATAAGCAAGATATTGCAGTTCTTGAGAGTATATCAAAATAATTAAACAAATTTCAATTTAGCGGTGCAATAAGAACAATGATACTACTGAAAGAATATATTAAAAATCCTTGCCGTTCGTCGAGTATTCCTTATTGGAAGCAACGAACCATTAAAGTACCCGACAATATAAAAATTGTGCATAATGATGAGTATAATGTTGCTGATTTCAACGGTTATATTGACGAGCCGTATTTTCGTTTATATCACGATTTGCAATCGGTACAGCGGATAGAAAGAAATGACATAGATATTGTTGTCGTTACTGATGACATGATGGATACGGTTGTTGATATTATCAATAAAAGTTATAACGATTTGTCGGTAACAAAAGAGCAAATGGAAAGTTATATGCAAACGCCCGTATATTGTTCCGATTTGTGGATATTGCTTAAAGACAAGTCGGGTACTTACGTCGCTTGTGGTATAGCCGATTACGACAAAGAAGCAAACGAAATGATTTTAGAGTGGATACAAGTTATTCCGTCTTGTCGTGGTCGTGGATATGGACAATATATTGTAAATGAGTTGCTTTCACGGGCGCAGGGACAAGCGAAATTTGCAACCGTGTCAGGCAAAGTAAATAACGCGACTCTCCCCGAAAAACTGTATCGTAAGTGCGGCTTTACGGGTAACGATGTTTGGCACATACTATGTGAAAATGAATAAATAAATTCAATTTAACGTTCTAAATATGTTGATAAAAAGTCGAGATTCCATAAGGAGTCCCGACTTTTGCTTTTACATTGATTTGTCCGCTTTAATTCTAATTTAGATTTTGTGTGTCCATTTGCGTAAACTACATTATTGGTTTGAGAGTCTTGTAGTTTCATAAGTGGTTAAAACATAAATTCATTGGATATAGGCTATGACGTTGTTTGAGAGTCTTGTAGTTTCATAAGTGGTTAAAACTCCTCTTTCACGACGTCTTTCAGTGTTACCGTTTGAGAGTCTTGTAGTTTCATAAGTGGTTAAAACCATAACAGCAACAAACAATAACTTGTAGTAGTTTGAGAGTCTTGTAGTTTCATAAGTGGTTAAAACTATTTGGCGGATAACTACGGCGTCGAATATGTTTGAGAGTCTTGTAGTTTCATAAGTGGTTAAAACTGCGCTGCCCCACCAATAGAGGCAGATGGGTTTGAGAGTCTTGTAGTTTCATAAGTGGTTAAAACACTTTCTGTTCCGTGCGTTCATACGACGCGGTTTGAGAGTCTTGTAGTTTCATAAGTGGTTAAAACAAGGTCGCAGAGCTCGAAAGCAAGACCCGTGTTTGAGAGTCTTGTAGTTTCATAAGTGGTTAAAACCGGAATTTAAGCGTTTTAAGTCCGTATTCGGTTTGAGAGTCTTGTAGTTTCATAAGTGGTTAAAACGCAAGACATAGCCGACGGCAACAACCCCGAGTTTGAGAGTCTTGTAGTTTCATAAGTGGTTAAAACCTTAACGCTTCCTGCCTCCGTCACCGACGAGTTTGAGAGTCTTGTAGTTTCATAAGTGGTTAAAACAAGTCGGAGAATCTTGTGATAATTGGATTTGTTTGAGAGTCTTGTAGTTTCATAAGTGGTTAAAACGCACTCGGGGCATATAAGCATAAAGCCCGAGTTTGAGAGTCTTGTAGTTTCATAAGTGGTTAAAACAACAATAATCACTTTCAAAAACCTTATAACGTTTGAGAGTCTTGTAGTTTCATAAGTGGTTAAAACAACACCAGTCGAAGAAAAGAGAATGCCGAAGTTTGAGAGTCTTGTAGTTTCATAAGTGGTTAAAACTCGGTATATGGCTTCTCGTGGCTTGCAGGGGTTTGAGAGTCTTGTAGTTTCATAAGTGGTTAAAACCACCCAGCTTACCATACCAAATACAAGCAGGTTTGAGAGTCTTGTAGTTTCATAAGTGGTTAAAACCACGAGCAGTGCGGTCGGCAGGTTTGACACGTTTGAGAGTCTTGTAGTTTCATAAGTGGTTAAAACTACGCAAAGTTCGAAATAAACGAGTATACCGTTTGAGAGTCTTGTAGTTTCATAAGTGGTTAAAACTCAAATAACGACCGTTTAATAAATATCAAGGTTTGAGAGTCTTGTAGTTTCATAAGTGGTTAAAACGACGAAAAGCATAATAAGCTCGTTTATGACGTTTGAGAGTCTTGTAGTTTCATAAGTGGTTAAAACTTAAAACGTGCAGTGATTTCTGTTGCAAAAGTTTGAGAGTCTTGTAGTTTCATAAGTGGTTAAAACAAGACAGGCAAGCAGACGACAGTGCCGATGGTTTGAGAGTCTTGTAGTTTCATAAGTGGTTAAAACTTCGGCGCGGACAGCGAGCTTGTCTGCATAGTTTGAGAGTCTTGTAGTTTCATAAGTGGTTAAAACAAAAGGTACGTATGTCTGTCGTTTCTGATAGTTTGAGAGTCTTGTAGTTTCATAAGTGGTTAAAACGAGAAAGGACAATGCGCAAAGAGATAATGAGTTTGAGAGTCTTGTAGTTTCATAAGTGGTTAAAACCGGAAGACAAACTTTTAGTCATATACTTGAGTTTGAGAGTCTTGTAGTTTCATAAGTGGTTAAAACACAAATTGTTTAACCTCACGTGAAGTGAGAGTTTGAGAGTCTTGTAGTTTCATAAGTGGTTAAAACGATAAAAGTCAGAGAACCTGCCGCTTCACCGTTTGAGAGTCTTGTAGTTTCATAAGTGGTTAAAACAATTAACTCAGCGGGAGAGTGCTTCCTTCGTTTGAGAGTCTTGTAGTTTCATAAGTGGTTAAAACATAAGTTTACAGGTAATTATGGTACTATTAGTTTGAGAGTCTTGTAGTTTCATAAGTGGTTAAAACATCTCCGCTCTGCGTTCCGGTGTTGCGGTGGTTTGAGAGTCTTGTAGTTTCATAAGTGGTTAAAACAGTATATAGGACTCTGCAAGTTCCCCACGGGTTTGAGAGTCTTGTAGTTTCATAAGTGGTTAAAACTGACTTATAAACAATAACACATAATCAACAGTTTGAGAGTCTTGTAGTTTCATAAGTGGTTAAAACTCATACACTGTTTCGCCAGCCTTCGGATCAGTTTGAGAGTCTTGTAGTTTCATAAGTGGTTAAAACTATGATTAGTTGGATAGTTCGTGGTTCTTGAGTTTGAGAGTCTTGTAGTTTCATAAGTGGTTAAAACTTCTTTTGCCGTAAGCAGTCGCACATCTTTGTTTGAGAGTCTTGTAGTTTCATAAGTGGTTAAAACCGAGTATACTTCACGTTGAATATCCTAAGAGTTTGAGAGTCTTGTAGTTTCATAAGTGGTTAAAACAACGTCGGATATGCGGTTCTATGCGAAGTTGTTTGAGAGTCTTGTAGTTTCATAAGTGGTTAAAACATAAATCATATTAATTACGACCTATACGCCGTTTGAGAGTCTTGTAGTTTCATAAGTGGTTAAAACTATTTCTACTTGGTTCGTTGATTTGTTCCCGTTTGAGAGTCTTGTAGTTTCATAAGTGGTTAAAACCATAATGTTTTATGTCCTCCTGTTCAGGCGGTTTGAGAGTCTTGTAGTTTCATAAGTGGTTAAAACTCGCCCTTCTCGTTTAGAGCGTTCATATACGTTTGAGAGTCTTGTAGTTTCATAAGTGGTTAAAACTTCTTTTGCTGTTTAAGTTCGAACTTCAAGTTTGAGAGTCTTGTAGTTTCATAAGTGGTTAAAACTCAAATTAAATACAATGACTTATAAACAATGTTTGAGAGTCTTGTAGTTTCATAAGTGGTTAAAACGAATTAGCCGACGAATACACCGATGAGATAGTTTGAGAGTCTTGTAGTTTCATAAGTGGTTAAAACATAAGTTAATTACTAAAACATAACACATATGTTTGAGAGTCTTGTAGTTTCATAAGTGGTTAAAACGATTTTTGAAAGCGATTATTGTTGGGTCTAGTTTGAGAGTCTTGTAGTTTCATAAGTGGTTAAAACGGCAGCGAAAGACATACGCGAGAGCTGTAAGTTTGAGAGTCTTGTAGTTTCATAAGTGGTTAAAACATAATCGTTTCGCTTGTAGGACGCTTGTACGTTTGAGAGTCTTGTAGTTTCATAAGTGGTTAAAACTTTGCTTATGGCAAAAGCAATGCTTAACGGGTTTGAGAGTCTTGTAGTTTCATAAGTGGTTAAAACTAGATATTTTAGA
>CAJUPB010000001.1:0-273765 GCA_910588155.1 uncultured Christensenellaceae bacterium | reverse complement strand
CATTGCGGGGGTATTGAGTTTGAGAGTCTTGTAGTTTCATAAGTGGTTAAAACTAGATATTTTAGACATTGCGGGGGTATTGAGTTTGAGAGTCTTGTAGTTTCATAAGTGGTTAAAACTACCCTTTTATCAACTTCCGTAACTTGTAAGTTTGAGAGTCTTGTAGTTTCATAAGTGGTTAAAACAATATCAAACAGCAGAAAATAACAACAACTGTTTGAGAGTCTTGTAGTTTCATAAGTGGTTAAAACTTACTTATACCGCAATTATGTCTCTCCCCGGTTTGAGAGTCTTGTAGTTTCATAAGTAGTTAAAACTATAGTTGGTCTCGTCAATATTTTAACGGCGTTTGAGAGTCTTGTAGTTTCATAAGTGGTTAAAACTGTAATTAGAGATTTGCGCTCTCGAATAGCCGTTTAATAATCTCGCAATTTTAAAACTTTGTTAAAAAATGCTTTTGAAAAAACAGAATCTTTCAAGCAAAAAACAGCCTTACTCATCGAGTAGGGCTGTTTCAAAGCGAGTATGATTCGTAAGCCGAATTCTGTTATGACGGTAATCTGTCTACACTTGCAGTTGCCTGCAAGTTGAAGCGATATGTCGGGAAACGGCGGACAACCTTAACTTCCCTTTATCTTGCACCGAACGGGGTTTACATAGCCCGAAACGTTGCCGTTTCGGCGGTAGGCTCTTACTCTACCGTTCCATCCTTGCCGCAAAAGCGGCGGTTTATTTCTGTTGCACTTTCCTTAAAGTCGCCTTTACCGGTATTTCGCCGGCGCTCTGTCCTGTGGTGTTCGGACTTTCCTCGTGCGCATTTCGCGCCCGTAACCGTCCAATCATCTCGCAAAAATATTATAACATTTATCTCGATTAAAATCAAGCGTTAAACTTCGCCATTTCGGCAATAATTCATAGGATACTTCTCTGTAAAATGGAGGACGAACAATGAATTATATAGTATCTGCCGCAACTTTACTGCTTGTAATAATTTTATTTGTGCGTACTGTATTGCCTCGCAGCGCTGCTTCAATGACTCTTGCCGACGAAATCGACCCGAAAACTACGGAATTTCGGCTTACCGTGCTGTCTATGAACAGTACCGATTATACCCGCCGCGGCGGCGGATTGGCAGTAAGACAGCCCATAAAAGAAGTAAAAAAATTCTTGAAATATGCCGAAAAAAAATTGAAAGCAGGTAAACGTCTGGAAAGCTTCGAGCAGACGATTTACAAAAATATAAGTGCCGTAAAACGGGCAATAGACATAGTGGAAAAACAGTCGCCGCTGTTTTTCGGATTGCCGCATTGCGGAAACTATCCCAGATTGTACGAGCTGTGTTCGCTAATCGTAAAAGGCAACGGCGGATATGCAGATAAGACTTCGTTGCAGTCCGCGGTAAATATTTTCAACGAGCACAGCCCGTTGCTTTATTGCGAAATTCTTGCGCTTAAAGCTATGCTTACTTTCTGTGCGATAGAGCAAATAGCCGTTCTTTGCGCAAAGTCCGAGCAACTTTCCAATATTGTCGCTCGCGCGGATTATGATGCCGAAAGGGAAAGGATAGACCTCACGTCGCTGAAAAGAAATGCGTACGTGTTTCATTATTGCGAGCGTATCGACGGCAGCATAGCTCGCAAATTTTCCGCAATCTGCGCTGAAAACGGTATAGACGTTTGGAAAAGGAGCAAAGTATTCGAGAACGAATTGAGCGATTACGCCGCCGTAGCTTATGCTGCCGCGCAGACCTTGAACGAAATGGACGTTTGGCTCTCCGAAGATTTTTGCAATTCTCTTTATGCCGGTTATAATGCGTTTGCCTCCGCTTACGGCGCGGATTTCGAGCGATTGACCGTCGATGAAAAAAAGACGAGGCTGAACGCTTTTTCTGTCTATTGCCGCCGAAAAAAACTCGACGAAATAACGGAAATTAAAAAGTTGAGTCGCGTTGAAGCCCGTTCCGCGACGGAAAAAGTTTCTCCGCCCGTGATAGCTCTCGTGTTATTGTCGGTTGCGGCAATTGCAGTCGGCATAATGCCTGCCGTTCTTGCTGCAATTTTTTTGCCGAGCATCGTATTGCCTTGTGCGCTGCTGACGTTGCCCGTAACACTGTCGGCGGTTTTTACGGCACTGCGCTTTACGGCGTCGTCGACATACGAGGGAGTGAAACTGTCTGCCGTTAAAGCCGAAACGGGAACGGCAAGAAAGGTTGAATTTGCCGAAGATTATGCTCTGAAAATGCCGAGAAAATCTGCAAAAAATACAGGAGAAAATATAGCGGCGTCTTCGCGGCTGAATGTTTTTTACAATGCGATATCGCTGTTGAACAGAGCGATTTCCGATATAGCATCTTTGTGCGCGCTTGCCCTTGTGTTCATTGCGCCGCTGTATTCGCCGCTGTGGTTGTTTGCGGCTTTTGCGCGCGATATAATTTGCTTTTTGTTTGAACTGCGCGCCTCGTTAAGGAGCGAGCAAGCGGTGTTCTCGAAGATTGCCGCGACGCTTTTTGCGGCGTTCGAATTACCGGTAAAAGCCGTCAAAGTCTTTGTTCCGAAAGGTAGAAATTTGCCAGGTGCTGTTGCCGTTGCCACTCAAATCGTTGCCGCTGCGATATTGACGGCGACAGCTTTGTTTGCGGATTATGCTATTGCGTATTATGTGATTGCCGCCGCTTTTGCGATAGTTCCGCTCGCGTCGTATGTTTCCGCAAATCTGTCGAAAAAAAGTGTCGCCGCCGGTACGGGGGTGACCTTGACGGATAACGATAAGGAGAAAACTTACGGCAATCGCGGAATATATCCGCGCGTTCGATTTTTGAGAGGGGAACGGTATATTGCGACCGTGTCCGACGGCGGCGACGTCTATGACTTTTTCGACGGCAAACCGCTTTTCGATAAAATGAAATCGTACCTTTTAAAGAACGGCGAAAAAATACCGTTCGATATAGCGTCGCCTTTCAAGGTCACGCAGGGCAGAGCGGTAAACGAAGCCGTTGCGGACGGCAGACGCTTTACGGTGACAACCGCTTCTTGCGAGGACGGAAAGAGGATAACGATAAAGGCAAAAGACGGCGGCGACTTTACGGCAGTGATAGCGCACTCGGTTTTCGGCAAATGCCTCTTCGAAAAGCAGATGTGCGAATTGCAGGGGCTCGATTGCGCACTGCTCACGGAAAATGCCGATAGTGCGCCTCGTTGCGTGTGCGTAGCGGTGCGCAAATCCGCTCGTATGAGTATAACTGCCGATGAGGGCGAGTTTTTGTACGGCTGCGAAAACGGCATTGCTTCGGTACTTGCTCTGACCGTAAGTTCCGAAAGCGGCATTGCGGAAGCCGTTTTCATTGCGGGCTACGATTCGGAACAAGCATCGAAAACCGTAGCGTGCGCGTTTAAAAACGGTTACGATAAACGTATCGAAGCCAAAACAGCAGCTCTTGCCGAACTTGCCAAAAATCCGTTCGACATATCTCAAACGGCATCGTTTATTCTTTACGGGCGTTGTCGCTATCCCGATACCGATTTGCAAAAAATTATCGACTTGAATTTGAACACACTATTGTGTTACCAGCGCAGCGGCGGCGGTCTGTCGCGCTTGCACGGCAAACTCAAAGGTCTTGCCGACCTCAAAAAGACGGGCTTGAAATTTAATGTGGCGGTGCTGTGTTTTGACGAATCGGGAGGAGGGAAAACCACCCGAAACAAGGTAAACCTGATGTTTGAAGAGTTCGGATTGAACAGGCACGGCAGGGCGGTATGCTTCGACTGCGAGGCAAACGAAAAGTTTTACGAGGCCTTGAAGTATGCCGCGCCCGATATAGATTCTCTTCGCTTTATTGCCAGAACGCCGAATCCCGAGTTAAAGGCTTGCAAAAAGACGAGCGGCATTTTGGAATACCCTTTGTCTAAAATCAAGGGCGATGCGATGTCGGTTGCGGAGGACGGGAAGATAATCTGCGACGGATTCGGAGCTTCCGGCGGCGCGGAAAACCGTTTGACAAACAAGCTCGGTATGTGTTCGCAGATTCGCGCGGACGGCGGCGGTTATACTTTCTTCGATAATCCTTGGAACGGCAAAGTTACGCAGGAAAACAATGCGCTGGATAGTGTTCCGTCGGAGTTTATCGCATTTTCCGAAACGGGCAGACTTTGGAGTGCGACGGCTTTGCCTCTCGGTGTGCGCGGCGAAACATTTTGCCTTCACGGCGAGAATTTTTCGGAATATGTTTGCGTCACAAACGGCTTGAACATTAGCCAAAAAGTGTTCGTTTCCGATATTGCCAATGCCAAAGTTTGGAATGTCGAAATCGAGAATACGCGAAAGAGCGCAAGAAAGATTTACGTTACCGCCTGCGTGCGTCCCGTGCTCGGCGAAAGCGGCGATTCGAGCCGAAGCTGTCTTTCGCTGTCCGATACTTCTTGCGGCATATCTGCCGTCAATATACTGACCAAGCAAAAAATTTGCATGGAAACGGACGCAAAATATTTTTCCCGCTCGCAAACGCTGGAATCTTTGCTCGGCGAGAACGGGCGCATTTGTAAATTGTCGGAAATCAAGAGCGGCGGCACGATACCGGCGATGATATTGTGCGCGGAAATTAAATTGACTCCGCTGTCCTCGGCGAGGGTAAGTTTTTCCCTTTCTGTCGAGGAAAGTTTCGATTTTCAAACTTCGGAGTCGGATATGCGTGTCAATCCGCCGTCGCCGTTTACTTTTTCGACGGGGGATTGGTATACGGATACGTTTGTCGCCTCTTTGCCGCAACGCATATTGGGTTCTCTGCTGTGTAAGCCCGTTTTGCGTGAGGGAGAATCGTTCGAGGGCGAACACTATGCCTCCGCATTGTTGAAAGGCGCGGCATTGCTTCCCGAAAACAAGGAGCTGTTCAAAAAAATAATTTTAAAATCCTGTTCCAAACGCTTTTCGGACGGAGATATAGTCCTGTTTAAACGCGGCGACGGCGGAAAGCGTGCCGCTTGTCATTCGGCTTCGCTCTTTCTTCCTTTGGCTGTTGCGAGATACATCGATTTTACCGACGAGCGCGATATACTCTTCGAACGCGCGGGCTATGTCAGAACCGACAAAGTCGGCGGCGAAAAGAGAGCTTCCGTTCTCGAACACTGCTTGCAGACTGTCGAAGCCTGCTGCGGCGAGGATACCGTCGACTGTTTCAATATAGCGTCGGAACTTTTGCTGCTGAAAGCCATTGCCGCGCTGATACCTTACGTAAAGGATTCCGAAACCCGTTTGAAGCTGTCGGACGAAAAATTAAAAGTGTCGAAACGCCTGGAAAACGTCGATTCGGACTCTCTGTCTGCGGAGAGTTTATGCTGGCTCGTGTTTTGCGGTATCGGCAAACAAGTGAATTCGGAGCGTCTGTTGAAGCGTATGCGCGAAAGGTCGGACAACGAAAATATGAAAAGGCTTTGGATTTGTGCCGCGCTTGCCGAGATGGGTGATACGCAGACGGCATACGACGTGTTCCAAACCGTCAACCCCTTGGGGGCAGAGCCTTACTATATGACCGAAAAAGGATTCCGAACCGCAAGCGACGAAAGCGAAGCTTTGGCGTATATAATCGTATCGGAACTGTTTTTCGGTTGCAAGATAAAAGGCGACAGTTTGGTTTTTGCTCCGAAGCTGCCGCCAAGCATAAAAAACGCCCGTGTAAAATACGATTGCGACGACGTGCGTTTCGAAACGGAAATAGATAATACGGGCAATGGCAATTGGCGCGTAATGCTCGACGGCATATCGTACAATTGCGATTCCGTACCGCTGACAGAAAAGACAAACGGAAAGAAAATTGTTTTGAAACGTCGCTGAAACGAAACTCAAACAATTGCGTTTAAACGGTCGGTGTGGTATACTTTGCATATGGACTTGTTTGATTTTACAAAAAACGCATCGGCAAATGCTCCGCTTGCCGACAGAATGAGACCGCGCAATTTGGATGAGTTTATCGGTCAGGAACATATCGTCGGCAAAAACAGTCTGCTTTCCCGCGCGATACGGGCAGACAAGCTCGGGAGCTGCATATTCTACGGTCCTCCGGGAACGGGAAAAACCACGTTGGCATCCATAGTGGCTGCCGAAACAAAGGGTGTTTTCGAAAAACTGAACGCCGTGTCGAGCGGCGTGGCGGATGCAAAGCGAATCATAGACGAAGCGGAAAAGCGAAGGAAAATGTACGGAACAAAGACCTATCTTCTGCTGGACGAGTGCCACCGCTGGAATAAAGCGCAGTCGGACAGCGTGCTTGCCGCAATTGAAAACGGAAATATAGTTTTCATAGGCTCGACGACGGAAAATCCGTTTTTTTCCATGACCAGAGCAATAGTTTCGCGTTGCCGCGTTTTCGAACTTAAACCGCTTGCCGACGCAGATGTGATTAAGGGGCTCAAATGTGCGGTGTCGGACAGCGTGCGCGGTCTCGGGTCTATGAACGTAACCGTGGATGAAGACGCTTATGCCGCCATAGCTTGGGGTGCGGGAGGAGATTTGAGAAATGCGTTGAACGGGTTGGAGCTTGCGGTTTTGACCACGCCTCCCGATAGCGGCGGCGGTATTCGCATAGATAAACAAACGGCTTTGCAGTCGGTTCAGAAACGCGTGCTGTCCATAGACGAAACGCAGTATTACGATATGCTTTCGGCTTTTTGCAAATCGTTGCGCGGCAGCGATGCGAATGCGGCGCTTTATTGGGCGTTTGCTCTCGTTCAAAGCGGTTGCGACCCTCTGATAATTCTGCGCCGTATGATAACGCACGCAAGCGAGGATGTGGGGCTTGCCGATTCATCCGCATTGACCGTGGCGGTAAACGCCTGCCTTGCTTATGAGCGGCTCGGGCAAACGGAGGGACTGATTCCTATGGCGCACGCAATCATTCACATCTGTTCTTCGCCGAAATCCTGCTCCGTCGTAAAGGCGATTAGCGCGGTAAAAGCCGTTTTGGAAAACGGTGCGGATTATTCCGTGCCGCCGCACTTGCTGAACAGGGAGAGTCCGCATATGAACAGGCAGCAGCCTTTGTACAAATATCCTCACGATTACGGCGGATATGTCGAACAGCAGTATTTGCCCGACAGCCTGAAAAACGAAAAATTCTATTTTCCGAGCGGAAACGGGGAGGAGAAGAAAATCGCGGAGTTTTTGAAAAAGAAAGGTTTCTAATCGTTTTTTAATAAAGGTTTAATTTCTTTTTCAATTGTGTGCGCTATAATTATGATATAAAACGCCGTTGCGGCGTTTGATTAAACGGAGATGTAACTATGCTGGATATCAAGAATCTTACAAAAGTATACGGAAAGAGCGACGTCAAGGCTCTCGACGATGTGACGCTCAAATTGCGCGAAGGCGAAATATTCGGCTTTTTGGGACCCAACGGCGCGGGCAAAACGACGATGATAAAGGTGCTGACGGGCATACTTCCGTTCAATGACGGAAGCGTGGAAATTTGCGGCGAGGACATCAAACGCAATCCGAAAGCCGCCAAAATGAATATCGGTTACGTCCCCGACAGTCACATAATATTCGATAAGCTGTCAGGCAGAGAATATGTCGACTTTATGGCGGATATCTACGGAGTCGGCGTCGCGGACAGAAAGGCGAGAGCGGAAAAACTGCTTGCGTCGTTTTCTCTCACCGAAGATTTCGACCGTCCGATAAAGGACTATTCTCACGGAATGAAACAAAAAATCAGTATTATAGGCGCGCTGATTCACAACCCCAAACTTTGGGTTCTCGACGAGCCTATGACGGGTCTCGACCCGCAGTCGGCGTTCGAACTCAAAGAGCTTATGCGCGAGCATTGCAATGCTGGAAACACCGTGTTTTTCTCCACGCACGTTTTGGACGTAGCGGAAAAAATCTGCGACCGTATCGGCATAATCGTCAAGGGCAAACTTGTTATGGCGGGCAGTATGGAAGAGATACGCGAAGCGTCCAAAGACGGCTCGTTGGAGGAATTTTTCCTTTCCGTCGCGGCAAAACCTGCGTTTGAAGCGCCCGAGGTCAAAAAGTCCGAAACTTCGGTCGGTGAGGGACGTAAAATATGAAAAGCTATCTGATTGTTATGCGGATGCTCGTAAAAAATATGTTCAAGAAAAATACCGGCGAGAAAAAGGGTTTGAAGATATTCACGGGCATAGTGCTCGGCATTCTCTATATTTCGATACTTTTCGGAATGATATCGACCATAATCGCGGTCGCTCCGACAGTGGGGGATTACGGTTTGCAGTCCGATGTTTTGACGTTTATTTTCGCAATGGCAGTTATGATAATTCTTGTCTTCGGCATAACGCAAATCCTCACGGGTTTGTATTTTTCCAAGGATACGGAATTTTTTCTTTCCTTGCCCGTAAGTACGGGAACGGTGTACTTTGCGAAAATGACAGTCATATATCTCGGAATGATGGCTGTCGAAGCTGTGATTATGATTCCGTGTCTTGTCGTGATGGGCATAACGCTGAAAATGTCCGCGCTGTTTTATATAGTCGGTCTTGTCGCCGCTCTGTTTCTTCCGGCTCTGCCTTTGATGCTCGCGTCGATAATCGCTATGCCGTTGATGTTTTTGGTCTCCTCGTTTAAAAATAAGGGCGCTATGACGTCGATTGTCACTCTGATTTTGTTTGCGTTGGTTTTCGGCGCGTATTACTTCGTGATGTTTCGGGTGTCGGGCAACGTGTCCAATCCCGACGGCGCAATCGATTTTTCGCAGATTATTCTTTCGCTGAAAGAGTCGCTGTCCAAAATGTCGGATATACTTTTGCCGCTGTCTGCGATAGCGCGTTTGGCAACGCTGACTCCCGTATACGGATTGAGCGTCGGAATGTCCGCGCTCGTAAATGCGGGCATATTCGTCGGCTTTACCGCTGTGCTGGCGGCAATAGCTTTCGGCGTAAGCAGCACGGTATACAAGCGCGGCGCAACCAAAATTGCGGAGGGAACAAACAAGCGCGACGCGGGTAAAAAGCGCGACTATAAAAGCAGCGGCGGAGCAATCAAAGCCCTCGTGGCAAAGGAATGGCGGCAGACGTTGCGTACCCCTGCATTTGCTCTTAACTGCCTGCTGTTTTTGGTGATAGTTCCGATTATAATCGCCGTCTTGAATATGACGAGCGGACAAATGAGCGGCGAAACCGCATTGGATTCGCAGTTCTCTTATATGAGCGTGTTTATGATTATGATGATGGGTATAGGAATGAATTACGGCGCTTGTACCTGTTTCACGAGAGAGGGGGAGACATTTGCTTTTTCCAAATCTCTGCCGGTGGATTTTTACGACTTGGTAAAAGCCAAACAGATTTTGTATATTCTTTTGGGATACATTTGTATCGCCGTTTCGTCCGTGATTATGTTGATTTTCTCCCGCGATTTTTGGTTGTTTGTCATATCTGTGGGGCTGTTTGTTCCGTATAATATTGCTTATGTGAATTTCGCCGTATGGTACGATTTGTCTTGTCCCAGACTCAAATGGACCAATCCGAAAGAAGCAACGAGGAGAGATATAAAAGGTATGGTGCCGTTTTTCATAAATGCGGGCGTCAGTATGGTGTTCCTTTTCACGACTTGGCTGCCGCGTATCCTTATCTCGACGGCGCAGAGCGAAGGCTTTCCCACGGGACTGTTCTCTGCGATATATATAGGGGCGTGGGTGGTGTTTTATGTCGTCGCACTCGCGCTTGCCGTTGTGTCTCACGTTAAATTGAAAAAAGCCGCGGCGCGGCTCTGCGAAAGAGTGGAGATATAATTAGGAAATCAAAAAGTGTGAATTTAATTCGGAAATTAGAAAACGCGCACCGTGAAAACGGCGCGCGATTTTGTTTCGGACAGTCAAAGCTGTATCGTGTTTTCGTCGTCTCTTATGAGCGCGATGTTGAATATGAAGTATTTTCTCGTAAAGAAGTTGAACAGCGCCACCAATATCGTCGTGATGATTTTGACCCACCATACGTTGCCGGAAAGTAAAGCGAAACCGATGAGGGAGGCAAGCGTGGTGATTGCAAGTCCGATACCCGCAAACAATGCGAATTTCAAAAGTCCCTTTTTGTTTCTTCCGACATTGCCGTATTCGTAAACGAAGAAACAGCACATAGCGTAATTGAATACGAAAGAAATCACGAAGCCAACGATGTTGGCAAGAAGATAAATCGAAGTGGGCGGGTTGTGCGGCACGCCCGAAATCGTCGTTCCCGCAAAAACCGAAAAGAAGTTCGGATAATATTCGTGACCCTCTATATACAAAATGACCGCAACGACAAGAAAGTCGATTGCGCCGCCTACAAAACCTATAATGACCGACTTTATAAATTCTTTGCGCGCTCGTTTGTTTTTTAATGCATTGAAGAACTCGTTCATTTGGCGCAGTCCGGAATGAATTTTTCGAAAATAATGTTATCGCAATATTCCGATAACTTGTCGGCTTGACTCTGGCTGCGTACGGGCTGGGCGAGGGTTGGCAAACCGATTTTGGATACGTATTTGTTCGGCAAAAATTCCGCATTGTAAGAAATGAAGTCGGGTTGCGAAATATTGTTTAAAGACATTCGCGTCAGTGCGCGACGTTTGAAAAACGACGGGACTTCTTTTTTCGTGAAAACTGTGGAGAGCTGTCCGCGCATAACGTGCGGAGCGTTTTGCTTGAAATATCCGAGAGAATAGGGGTTGAACGACTGAACGGCAAAGTCTCCGCCGTACGCTTTCAAAATTTCCTCCGCTCTCTTTTCCAGACGGCCTATTTTGTCCTCGCTTTCTATTTCCACCAAAATAGGAACTTTTCCGTTTACAAGTTCGAGAACTTCTTCGAGCGTCGGAATACAGTATTCCGTTTCGCCGAGACGGGTGTCTTTCAATTGGCTTTTTTCCAAAGTGCTGACATAGCCGTCTTTTCCCGTCATTCTGCTTAATTTGCTGTCCCTGAAAACCACGACCGAACCGTCGTTTATACATTGCACGTCAAGTTTGATTGGAAAGCCGTGCTTTATGGCATTCTCAAAAGCGCCCGTGGAATTCTCGGGATACTCGGCATTGTGAAGCCCTCTGTACGCAATCGGCTTTTTGAATAGGCAACTGTCGAGAATACTCATAGTTTACCTCGCATTTTAATTACCCGTATATTATACTTGTTTTGAAAAATAAAGGCAAGCGATTTGCCTGCGTTTTGTCGGAAGCCGTTCTTTTAAGCATAAAACAATTGCTATTTGACTGTTTTTATAGTATAATCGAAATATGGACAGACAGCAACGTATCAGAAATTTTTGCATAATAGCTCACATCGACCACGGCAAATCCACGCTTGCCGACAGGCTTATAGAAAACACGGGCACGGTTTCCAAAAGGGAATTGACGTCCCAGCTTTTGGACAGTATGGATATAGAACGGGAGCGCGGAATAACCATAAAGCTTACGCCCGTCAGAATGTTCTACACAAAAGACGGTGTGGAGTATACGTTCAATCTGATTGACACGCCGGGTCACGTGGATTTCACGTACGAAGTGTCCCGTTCGCTGGCGGCTTGCGAGGGCGCGATTTTGATTGTGGATTCCACGCAGGGCGTAGAAGCGCAGACGCTGGCAAACGTATATCTCGCCATCGACAACAATTTGGAAGTTCTGCCCGTAATAAACAAAATCGATTTGCCGAGCGCCCGCCCGGAAGAAACGCGTGCCGAAATCGAGGACGTAATAGGTCTCGAAGCTTCGGAAGCGCCGCTTATAAGCGCAAAAGAGGGTCTGAACATCGCCGATGTTTTGGACGGTATAGTCGATAAATTGCCGCCGCCGCGCGGCAGTGAAAACGAACCGCTGAAAGCGTTGATTTTCGACTCCGTATACGATAATTACAAAGGTGCGGTCTGCGTGATAAGGGTTATCGACGGAAGCGTTGGCGCAGGCGACAAGATTCGCATAATGTCGACGGGCAAAGAATACGACGTCGTGGAAGTCGGAGTGTTCAATCCCAAATCGCTCGCCGTGGAAAGACTGTCGGCAGGCGACGTCGGATACCTGTGCGCAAGCATAAAGAATGTCGAAGAGACTGCGCCGGGCGATACGATAACGTCGGCGGCAAATCCCGCGAAACAGCCTTGCCCGGGATATAAGAAAGTTCAACCCGTAGTCTATTGCGGCATTTATCCTACCGACGGCTCGAAGTACGACGATTTGAAAGAGGCATTGGAAAGATTGAAACTCAACGATGCGTCGCTGTTTTACGAGGCGGAAACGTCCGTGGCTCTCGGTTTCGGCTTCCGTTGCGGCTTCTTGGGACTTCTGCATATGGAAATCATACAGGAGCGTTTGGAAAGAGAATTCAATCTCGATATAATAACGACGGCTCCCGGCGTCAATTACAACGTGGTTAAGACGGACGGCGAAATATTGACGGTGACCAATCCCGGCAATTTGCCGTCGGTATCGGAAATAGAGAGGATAGAAGAGCCGTTTATAAAAGCGGATATTTACACGCCGCCCGAGTATATAGGCGCAATTATGGAACTTTGCACGGAACGCCGCGGCGAATATTTGAACCTTGTATATCTCGACAAGACCCGTGTGCGCATAGAGTACGAAATACCGCTGAACGAAGTCGTATACGACTTTTTCGACGGATTGAAATCGCGCACGAGAGGTTATGCGTCGTTGGATTACGAGCTGAAAGGATATAAGCCGAGCGACCTCGTGAAACTCGACATTCTTTTGAACAACGAGATATGCGACGCGCTGTCGATAATAGTTCATAGGGACAAAGCGTATAATCGCGGCAGGGGTATGGCGGAAAAACTGAAAGAGGTTATTCCGCGCCAGATGTTCGAAATTCCCATTCAGGCGGCTATCGGCGGCAAGGTAATAGCCAGAGAAACCGTGAAGGCAATGCGAAAAGACGTTTTGGCAAAGTGCTACGGCGGAGATATATCGAGAAAAAAGAAGCTTCTGGAAAAACAGAAAGAGGGCAAAAAGAGAATGCGGCAAATCGGTTCGGTGGAGGTTCCAAGCGAAGCGTTTATGTCAGTACTGAAACTCGACAATAAGTAATGAGCGACTTAAAAGAAGAAAGCTTCGGCATATATATTCATATTCCGTATTGCAAAAGTAAGTGCGCGTATTGTTCGTTTGTTTCCGACACCCGCTTTTCCGATTGCAAAGAGTATATAAACGCGTTGATTGCGGAGATTGGGGAAGGCGCGAAAAATCGCCGCGCGGATACTGTTTACATAGGCGGCGGAACTCCTTCCGCGCTGCCGAGGGGAGAACTTTCCCGAATAATGTCGGTCATTCGCGGCAATTTCTTGCTGTCCGACGATGCGGAGATAAGCGCGGAATGCAATCCCGATTCGGCGACTTCGGGATTTTTCGGCGAGTGCGCAAAATGCGGCGTTAATCGCGTAAGCATAGGCTTGCAGTCGTCAAACGACGAATTGCTGAAAAAAATAGGAAGAATACACACGTTTTCTCAATTTGCCGAAAGCGTGGTTTGCGCACGGTCGGCGGGTATAAACAATATAAACGCAGACTTGATGCTCGGACTTCCGTCGCAAACCGAAGCCGACGTGAGAGCCGCCCTCGATGTCGTTTTGGGAATGGGCATCGAACATATCTCGGTGTACGGTCTATCCGTGGAAAAAGGCACGCCGCTTTTTGAGAGCGGCTACGAAGTCGACGAGGACCGTTGCGCGGATTTTTACGAGCTGTGCGCGGATATTCTGAAAGAAAACTCATACCGCAGATACGAGGTCAGCAACTTTGCCAAAAACGGCAAAGTCTGTCGGCACAATATGAAGTATTGGTCGGGAGCGCCGTATCTCGGTTTCGGTGCGGCGGCGCATTCTTTTTACGGCGGCGTCCGTTATCGAAACACGGAGAACAGAGAAAAATACATCGGGGGAGAGCGTGTCGAAAATGCTGTTGCTTTAACCGCGGAGGACAGAGCGGAAGAAAGAATAATGTTGTCTCTGCGCACCGACGAAGGGCTGGATTTGATTGCTTTCGAAAAAGAGTTCGGCTGTGACCTCGCACAGAAAAAGAGTGCGGAAATAGAGCGGCTTATGAGGTACGGACTCATAACTTTGCACTCCGGCAGAATTCGACTTACGGAACAGGCGTACTATAAAATGAATTGCGTTATACTAGCTTTGCTTTAAAAAAATTGTAAAAACGGTGTAATTCATTTGACACCGACCGCCTAATATGGTATCATTACATTAGCACTCTGATAAGGTGACTGCTAATAATCTTCGACAGAGATTGCTAACTCGGTTGCTTGCCGAAAACGGCGGCGGCGGAAGAGGTGTGTGAACGTTAAATGGGTCTTTCCGGACGTAAAGAGAAAATTCTTCAAGCGGTGGTCGACAGTTACATAAACAACTGTACTCCGGTTTCCAGTGCGGAAATCAGAGAGAGCAGACTGCCTTCTTTGAGTACGGCCACGATAAGGAACGAATTGGCGGCATTGGAGGAAATGGGATATCTTGCCCAGCCTCATACCTCGTCGGGAAGAGTTCCCACGGCGGAAGCATACAGACTTTATGTCGAGAAACTTATGCCGAAACGTAAACTCACGCGCGGCGAGTTGAAGATTGTCAAACGCTATTTCAACCGCACGATAACCGAGCTTGACGATATGCTGAAAAGCACGGCGAAAGTTATTTCGGAAATTACCAATCTCACGTCGGTTGCCTACGCGCAGAACGTGTCCGACGCCACGATTACGCGGATAAAAATAGTCAAGATATCGGATTCCACGGCGCTGGTGGTGATTGTCACAAATCTCGGAGTAATGAAGGACGCCACAATGAGCGTAAACGGTATACTTTCCGACGAGTATTGCGACAACGCGAGCAGATTTGTCAGCGAAGCTTTCGGCGGATATAAGGTATCGGAAGTGTTAAAGCCGAAGTCCATAATCAAAACCGTGCGGAAAGAATACGAAAACGTGTTCAAAACCGTGCTGAAAATTTTGAAAAACTACGCTCACGACGAAATGGTCAGCGACATAGTTTTGGAGGGCAGCGCAAAAATTTTGGAGCAGCCCGAATACGAAAATCTCGCAAAGGCAAAAGCAATGCTGGAACTTTTGGACGCGAAAGAAGAGCTTGTTCCCGTGCTTGCCAATAACGACAATATGAATTTGTCGATTAAGATTGCCAAGGATAACGAGATAAAGGACGGCGCCCCCGAATGTGCCATCGTGACGGCGAACTATGCTGTCAACGGCGTGTCTCTCGGAAATGCGGGCGTTATAGGTCCAATCAGAATGGATTACGCAAAAGTTGTGTCTGTTCTCGATTATATAGGCAAAACGATAAATCTCTTGCCTGCGGGAAGCGGCGGCGAAGAGGAAGTCAAAGAGCTGTCGGAACATATAGAAGACGAAAATCAGTAAATAATATCTTATAGGAGTGTGTTATGGCAGAGGAAAAGGAAGAAAAGTCTGTTATAGAACTCAAACAAGAAGAATATAAAGCCATTCAGGCGCAAGTGGCGAATCTCACGCAGCAGGTTCAAATAGCGCAGACCGTCGCTACGAAGGAAAAGAGCAGAGCGGAAGAATTCGGCAATCTCGTCGTCAGAATGCAGGCGGATTTCGATAATTACCGCAAGCGTAACAACGAGCAGATGAAGCATAATAAAGAGGACGGAGCCGTCGAAGTGGTGGAAAAACTGTTGCCCGTTCTCGACGATATGAAACGCGCTATTATGATGATACAGGAAGAGCAGGCGAATTTGGCAAGCAAGGCCACGCAAGCGCCCACGGAGAATGCGGCGGAAGCGCAGCCTGCGGCGGCTGAAAAGCAACCTGCCGATGTAGTCAAGCAGGTGGGTGACGGCGTCAAGATGATTTATCGTAAAATAACCGATATGCTTGCATCGATAAATGTCACGGAAATCCCCGCTCTCGGGGAGCAGTTCGACCCCAATTTGCACAACGCCATACAGCAGGTCAAAGTCAAAGACCCGACGAAAGTTAATATGGTTGTCGAAGTGTATCAGAAAGGTTACAGGATGGGCGACAGAGTGATAAGACACAGTGTCGTAACCGTAGCAAAATAAATTGTCAAATAATTAAGAAATAAGTTTTCTATTTATGGAGGATTAACAATAATGGGTAAGATTATCGGTATTGATTTGGGTACTACAAACTCTTGCGTAGCCGTTCTGGAAGGCGGCGAACCCGTGGTAATACCTAACTCCGAGGGCGCGAGAACCACGCCTTCCGTAGTTGGTTTTGCAAAAGACGGAGAGCGTTTGGTCGGTCAGGTTGCAAAGCGTCAGGCTGTCGCCAACCCCGATAAGACTATAATCTCTATCAAGAGAGATATGGGTACAAACAGAAAAGTGCACATTGACGGAAAAGATTATTCCCCGCAGGAAATTTCCGCAATGATTCTGGGCAAGCTCAAAGCCGATGCGGAAGCATATCTCGGAGAAAAAGTAACACAGGCGGTCATCACCGTTCCCGCATACTTCACCGACTCGCAGAGACAGGCAACGAAAGACTCCGGTCGTATCGCGGGCTTGGAAGTGCTTCGTATTATAAACGAGCCTACGGCGGCGGCTTTGGCTTACGGTCTCGATAAGGGACAGAACGCAAACCAAAAGATTTTCATTTACGACTTGGGCGGCGGTACGTTCGATATCTCCATTTTGGAAATAGGCGACGGCGTGTTCGAGGTTATAGCAACCGCAGGCGACAACCGTTTGGGCGGCGACGACTTCGACCAGAAGATAATGGATTATCTCGTGGACGAATTCAAGAAGGATAACGGCATAGACCTGTCCAAGGATAAAATGGCTATGCAGCGTTTGAAAGAAGCCGCGGAAAAGGCGAAGATAGAGCTTTCCGGCGTGCAGAAGACCACGATAAGTTTGCCGTTTATAACCGCAGGCGCGGCAGGTCCCTTGCATCTCGAATACGAACTTACGAAAGCCAAGTTCGATGCTTTGACGCAGTCGTTGGTAGACAAGACCGTCAAACTCACGCAGCAGGCGATGTCCGACGCGGGTTTCTCGGCTTCCGATATCGACAAGGTTATTTTGGTCGGCGGTTCCACGCGTATACCCGCCGTTGTAGATGCGGTGAGAAAGCTTGCGGGAAAAGAGCCGTTCAAGGGTATCAATCCCGACGAATGCGTCGCAATCGGCGCGGCAATACAGGGCGGCGTGCTTGCGGGCGAAGTCAAAGATGTCTTGCTTTTGGACGTAACTCCGCTGTCGCTCGGTATAGAAACCGTCGGCGGCATATTCACGAAACTTATTCAGCGCAATACCACGATACCTACGAAGAAGTCGCAGGTGTTCTCCACGGCTACCGACGGTCAGCCTTCGGTCGACATTCACGTCTTGCAGGGCGAACGCGAAATAGCGGCGCACAATAAGACGCTTGCTCGTTTCGAGCTCGGAGGAATTCCGCCCGCACCGAGAGGCGTGCCGCAGATAGAGGTTACTTTCGATATCGACGCAAACGGTATAGTTCACGTTTCGGCAAAGGATAAGGGAACGGGCAAGGAACAGCACGTGACGATAACCGCGTCCACAAACCTTACCGAACAGCAGATACAGCAGGCTATAAAAGACGCCGAGATGTATTCGGACGAGGATAACAAGAGAAAGGAACTCGTCGAAACCAAGAATCAGGCGGATATGTTGGTGTTCTCCATCGAAAAGTTCCTCAAAGAAAACGGCAATGCGGTAAGCGCGTCCGACAAGGAAGAGCTGGAAAAAGAAATGAAGAACGTCAAGGAAGTCATAAAGACCGACGATATCGACGTGATTCGCGATGCCGTCGAAACCTTGCAGAAACTTTCCAACGGCATATTTACGAAGCTTTACGAGAGCGGCGCGGCGCAGCCCGAAGGCGACGACGTGGTCGTGGAAGATGCGGAAGTGGTGAACGACGACAATAACTGATGTCGGCAAAAATTGAGTTAAAGGCGCAGTAAATGGCAAAATCATATTACGACATTTTGGGTGTGGCCAAAACGGCTACCGACGACGAAATAAAATCCGCATATCGCAAACTCGCGTTGAAATATCATCCCGACAGAAATCCGGGCGACCAAAACGCGGCGAATATGTTCACGGAGATAAACGAG
The DNA here is from genome assembly GCA_910588155.1 of uncultured Christensenellaceae bacterium. GTDB lineage: Bacteria > Bacillota > Clostridia > Christensenellales > Pumilibacteraceae > MGBC157735. The sequence goes on along the minus strand of CAJUPB010000001.1, from coordinate 255,679 downwards.
GCGTACGAAACGTTGAGCGACCCACAGAAAAGGGCGGCTTACGACAGACCGTCATCGTCGTCTTCGTCATCGTTCGGCGGAGGAGGCGGCTCGTCGTTCTTCGACGAGTTCGTCAACAATATGTTCAACGGCGACCGAAAAGACTCCCATTCGTCAAGCGGCGGCGACATATCGCTGAATGTGACGCTGACCTTCGAAGAGGCGGCTTTCGGCGTAACGAAAGAGATACCAGTCAATCGTTTCGAGCCTTGTTCGTCCTGTCGCGGTACGGGCGCGAAAAACGGAACGCAGTTTGTCAAATGTAACAATTGCGGCGGAACGGGTAAGGTGCGCTTTGCGCAGGAAACTCCTTTCGGCAGAGTCGTCAGTATGAAAGCGTGTAACGTCTGTAACGGTTCGGGGCGCATAATCAAAGAGCCTTGTCCCGTTTGCGGCGGCAGAGCTTTGATAAGAAAGAACAGCAATTTGAGAATAACTTTCCCCGCAGGCATAGAGCCGAATCAGATAATGACTGTTCCGGGCGAGGGGGAGCGCAGCAGAACGGGTGCAAAAGCGGGCAATCTCGTCCTTATGATAAACGTAATGCCGCATAAACATTTCAAGAGAAAAGGTCTCGATTTGCTGATTGACGTTGCCGTAACTTTCACGCAGGCATTGCTCGGCGACAAAGTTTTGGTGCCCACGCTCAAAGGAACAAAAATAGCGTTTCCGTTGCCGGAAGGCACGCAGAGCGGAACCACTTTCAAATTGAAAGGACAGGGAATAGAGAATGTAAAAAAAGGTCTTGTCGGCGATTTGCTTGTAACGGTGGATATCGAACTTCCCAAAATGCTGACAAAAGAGCAGAAGAACAAGGTTAAGGAGCTTCACGAATTATTGAAGTCCGACCAATACGACAAATCAAAAGAGTATATGAACAAAAAATAGAGTTGCGGCGGGCGGTTAAACGCCCGCGCTTCTTTTTAGAAGAGGAAGAATATTATGCAATGGCTTCGTGTAACCGTCGACACGACTTCGGAATGTGCCGACATCGTATCCGTTATTCTTATGGAGGCGGGGTCCGAAGGGGTATCTGTTTCCGACATAAACGATGTGAAAGAAGTTTTAAGGGACAAGAATTCTTGGGACTATGCGGATGAAGAGCTTTTGAAAAAAAATAATGGAGAAGTCGACGTAATCGGCTTTTTCGGCAAAGATTTCGAAATAGAATCGTTGAAACATTCGCTTGATGTTTTTCGCGAAAATTCGGCTTTTCCGACGGGCTCGCTGTCGGTAAGAGTCGACAGTGTCAAGGATTCCGATTGGGCAAACGAATGGCGGAAATACTACCGCCCGATAGAACGCGAGAATGTGGCTATTGTGCCGTGCTGGTTGAAATATGGCGGCAACTGCGATATAAAGGTGTTTATAGACCCGGGAATGGCTTTCGGTACGGGCAGACACGAAACAACGGCTATGTGCGTATCTCTGCTGCAAAAAATCGATTTAAACTCGAAAATAGTTCTCGATATCGGTTGCGGCAGCGGAATTTTGGGTATATCGGCGCTGAAATGCGGAGCAAAACACTGTGTTATGTCTGACATAGATAGCAATGCGATAATATCGGCAAGAGAAAACTCGCAGCTTAACGGAGTTTCTGAGTCTGCGGAGTTTGTTTGCGGGAATTTGAATCTGTCCGAAAACAGATATGATGTCGTGCTTGCGAATTTGACTGCGGATATTTTGCTTCGCTTGTTTGAGACTCTGCCGGATGCGGTAAACAGCGGCGGATATGTCGTTATAAGCGGACTTATTCACGAAAGAGCCGACGAAGTATTGCAAAAGTATTCGGAAAAATTCAAGCTTGTGGAGAGATTGTGCGAGGGAGAGTGGCAGGCTATGCTGCTGAATAAAGAATGAGATTGTTTGTGAACGAAATAAACGGCGATAAGTGTGTTTTGCGCGGCGATGCGCATAGACACGTGGCGTATTCTTTGCGCTCCCGTGTGGGTGACGCAGTGACGCTGTGTCCGCAGGACGGTTGCGATTATATCGGTTCGATAGAGAAAATCACACAGAGCGAAACGACGGTTAAAATATCTTCCGTCGTAAAAAGTGCGGGAGAGCCGAAAGTCGAATTGACGGTTTTCTGCGCCGTGCCTAATAAGGGTGATAAACTTGATTTGATAGCGCAGAAGTTGACGGAGCTCGGAGTTGGCGCGATAAGACCGATAATGACCGAATTTACGCAGGGAAAGGCAGAATCGGTGCGGACGGACAGATTGTCTCGCATATGCGAAGAGGCTGCAAAACAGTGTGGCAGAGGTGTAATTCCGAAAGTTTTTTCTCCGATAAAATTCGGCGAAATGCTCGATGTACTCGAAGAATACGATTTGACGGTATTTCCGTATGAAAAAGAAAAAACGCTTTCGCTGAAAAAGTTTTTGCGCGATTCTTCTGCTGATTGCATTAAAAAAGTTGCGGTGATTATCGGTTCGGAGGGCGGTTTTTCTTGCGGGGAGGCGACGGCTTTGCGGGATAAGGGCGTGGAAAGCGTCACGCTGGGGAATAGGATTCTGCGTACGGAAACGGCAAATATTGCAGTCGTGTCGGCTCTTATGTACGAGCTTGACGAGTGGCAGACGGAGGTATAAATGAAGTTTGTGGTTTTTACTCTCGGGTGCAAAGTAAATAAATACGAAAGTTGTTCGATGATGCGAAAACTTGCGGACAACGGGTTCGAAGTCTCGGACAAACTCGAATACGCCGATGCATACATAATAAATACCTGTTCGGTAACTGCGGAAGCCGATAAAAAATCGCGGCAGGCAGTGTCGCGCGTTCTGAAATACAACCCCGATGCTTTGGTGTATATAATGGGGTGCAGCAGTCAAAACGACTTTATGCAGTTTGCGGGAAAGCCGAATATTCGACTTATAAGCGGAGTTGCCTCCAAATGCGGAATGCTGGATAATATTATGTCAGGCATATCACCGTTGAACGAACCGCCGTGTTTGATGGCGAGACTTCCCGACGAGTATGAGGACGAGCCGATTCCGTTTCCGTCGAAGACGAGGGGGCTGTTGAAAGTGCAGGACGGCTGCAATAATTTCTGCTCGTATTGTATTATTCCGCATCTGCGCGGACGAAGCCGTTCCAGGGCTTTGGATTCCGTGCTGTCGGAGGCGAAAATTCAAGCGGAGTACACGAAGGAATTGGTTGTTACGGGAATAAATATTTCCGCATACGGCAAAGATATAGGAATTACTCTTACCGACCTTGTAAATAAATTATCGGAAGTGAATGTTCGCAAGCGTTTCGGTTCTTTGGAGTGTGCGGCGATTGACGAGGGTTTGCTTGCGGCTATGAAAAGAGCCGACTTTTGCGACCATTTCCACCTTTCGTTGCAAAGCGGAAGCGATGCTGTTTTGAAAGCAATGAATCGCAAATATGATTGCAAAACGTTTTTGCAAAAGATTGATTTGATAAGGAAGTATTTCCCTGATGCCGGTATTACGACAGACATAATATGCGGTTTTCCCGCAGAAACGGAGGAAAACCATAAAGAAACTGTCGAATTTGTCAAGAAAGCGGCGTTCAGCGGAGGACACGTTTTTGTTTACAGCAAGCGAGAAGGAACGCCGGCGGCAAAACTTCCGCAAATAGAAAATTCCGTCAAAGAAGGTCGGGCGGCAGAAATATCGGCATTGATTGCAAAGTCCGAAAAGCAGTTTATGGAGCAGAGGAAGAGTAAAGTGTATCCCGTTTATCTGGAAAATATCGAGGACGGAGAGTCGGTCGGGTATACGTCCAACTACATAAAAGTGTATTGCGATTGCCAAAAAGAAAAAGAAATAGTAAATCTCAAACTCGGAGAAATATATAAGGAAGGAGTAAAAGCATATGAGTAATTGTGTATTTTGCAAGATACGCGACGGCGAGATTCCGTCGGAAAAGGTCTATGAAGACGATTTGATGTTTATCATAAAGGATATCGACCCGAAAGCGGAGCGGCATTTTCTGATGATTCCGAAACGACATTTCAAACTATTGTCCGAAATGACGTCGAGCGATACCGAAAATCTGGGCAAGTGTTTGAAGAAAATTCCCGAGCTTTCCGACTTGCTGGGGCTCGAAAACGGTTACAGATTGATAATCAATCAAGGCGACGATGCGGGGCAAACGGTTTTTCATTTGCACGTTCACATTTTGACGGGACAGAAAATGGATTTTCCGCATTTGTAAGTAAATGAGATAAATTGTGCGTATACGCATTCAAACGGTTGACACGAAGTTGCTTTTTATGTATAATACGTTCGTTGATTAAAGGTTCTTCAAGAACAAAGGTGGTGTTACTTCGATGTCCAGCGTCAAGGTAGGCGAAAACGAGTCCTTGGACAGCGCGCTCAAACGTTTTAAACGTAAGTGTCAGAAAGACAATATTATGGGCGATATGAGGCGTAAAGAGCATTACGAAAAACCTTCGGTTCGCAGAAAAAAGAAAGCCGAAGCGGCTCGTAAGCGCGGTAACAAGAATTAAAAGATAGGCAAAACGGTCGATTCAAGTCGACCGTTTTTCATTTGTTTAGAGTCTTTCGGAAAAATATATTCCGCAGTAAATGTCGAATTTGCGTTGTTTTTTGCTATTTTTGTAGTTGTACTCCTTTTTCTCGGACAGTTTGTTATAATTGTCTTGCAATAAACCAAAGGAGAGTGCATTATGGAAAACAAAGTTTGCGGCGAATTGAAAAAAAGGGCGTTGCTTGCAAAACAGAGGTTGAAACTCGGATATTGGGAACAGCTCCAAAAAGAGAGAGAGCAGCTTTTGCAGACGGCAGGCGAAACCGATTCCGTCAGACAGCGCGTCAGCGAATTGCAACGGGCAAAATTGAGCCGCGATATGAACAGTGTGGTGAACGTGGATGCCGCGGGGCGTGACGAACAAATGTATAAGCGTGTTTGCGAAATTCTCGACAGCGACGAAGACGTGATGAATCCGATAGGCAGACTTATGGACAAATCTCACTACGAAGAGTTGGACGACGGAGGTCGGCAAAGATATATTCTCGAACTTTCCAAAAAATTTATAGAGTTAAAAGAAAGATATTATCAGGAAAGATTGGGTAAAAGCTGTTGACTTTTTGACTTTAATGTGATAAAATATCTTCCGACAACAAAGTGGAGATATTTATATGAATCAGAAATTACAGTCCGAGGATATCGACACTCTTTACGAGGCGGTATCGTGCATTGAGACCAAAGAAGAGTTTTACAACTTTTTCGAAGATTTGTGTACCATAACCGAATTGCAATCGTTGGCGCATCGCTTTACCGTGGCCAAAATGTTGAGCGACGGTTATACGTATCAGGATATAAGCGATAAGACGGGTGCCAGCACTGCTACAATCAGCCGCATAAACAAATGCCTCGGCTACGGTGCGGACGGATACAGCGTCATTCTGTCGAGGATGAAGAAAAAATGAGTCTCGATTTGAGTACTCTGAACGAGCAGCAGGTGGAAGCCGCTTCTTGCGAACAACGCGCGGTGCTTGTGACTGCGGGCGCGGGCAGCGGTAAAACGCGAATGCTCACGCATAGAATAGCATATCTGATAGAAAAGGGCGTAAAACCCTATAACATCTTGGCAATAACTTTTACGAATAAAGCGGCGAACGAAATGAAAGAGCGTTTGGAAAGAATGATACCCGAAGCCGACGGACTTTGGGTATCGACTTTTCACTCTATGTGCGTTCGTATACTTCGCCGTTTTATCGACCGTATCGGATATACCGGCAATTTTTCCATTTACGGCGAGCAGGAAAAAGAAAACGTTTTGAAAAGAATTGTCAAAGAACTTTCGGAAGACAAGAACAATTCGTTGTACGGTTCGGATGCGAAAGAACTTGACAAATTGCGGAAGAAATCCTCGTATGTAATTTCCGACGCCAAAAACGAAGCTCTGTCGGCGGAAACTTATTTCGGCATAAGCGATTACGACGAAAACGCCGAGGCTTTGCAGGAAATTTTCGAAAGGTACGAAAAAGAACTGAAAAAAAATAACGCGCTCGATTTCGACGATTTGCTAGTAAAGACATACGAACTTTTAAAAACCGATTCCGAGACTCTGGAATATTATCGCAGAAAATTCAAGTATATTCACGTGGACGAGTTTCAAGACACCAATATCGTCCAGTATAAGCTCGTCAAAATATTGGCGGGCGACAGCGGTAACGTTTTTGTAGTCGGTGACGAGGACCAATGTATTTACGGATGGCGCGGCGCAAACATAGGAAATATCATAGATTTCGAAAAGGATTTCGATTGTAAAGTTTTCAAGCTCGAAAGAAATTACCGAAGCACGAAAAATATTCTCGACCTTGCCAATTCCGTGATATGTCACAACGAACAGCGTCTCGACAAGACGCTTTGGACGAAAAACGAAAGCGGAGAGCAGGTCACGGCGTTTTGTGCGAGAAACGAAACAAACGAGGCGGAGTACGTTGCGGATGTCATAAAAAAACTTGTTGATTACGGCGATTACTCATATTCCGACATAGCCGTGCTTATGCGCTTAAACGCTTTGTCGAGAACGTTCGAAGAAAAATTTCTCGCTTACAATATACCGCATAAGGTGTACGGCGGTTTTAAATTTTTCGAGCGCAAAGAAATCAAAGATTTGTTGGCGTATTTGCGTCTTTGCGTGAACGGCAACGATACCGAAGCTCTGCTTCGAGTTATAAATTTTCCGAAGCGCGGCATAGGTGCGGGCGCCGTGGGGCAGCTTATAAATTATTCCGACGTAATGGGACAGTCGCTGTTTACGACTGTTATGACAATTTCCGAAAATGCGGATTTGCCTGCGTCGCTTCAAAAAAAAGTAATACCGTTTAAAAACGTTTTGGCTTGCCTGTCGGAACGTGCGGGCGATTCCAAGCCGCACGAGCTTGTGGAACTGTTGGTGAAACTTCTCGATTTGAATGCGGTTTTTTCGGACGAAACAGAAGAAAACATAAACAGAAAGCTGAATATATCGTATTTTGCGGAGTCTGTGAAGCAATACGAATCGTCGAATCCGGATGCGACTTTGGAAGACTATTTGCAGATGATAACGCTTTACAGCGATTTGGACGGAATGGACGGGGACGACGATTGCGTTGCGCTTGCGACCGTACACAGCGTCAAAGGCTTGGAGTTCAAGGTGGTTTTCGTCGTCGGTTGCGAAGAGGGCATTATGCCGTTGACGCGCTCTATGGACACGGCCGACGAGTTGGAAGAGGAACGACGCCTGATGTATGTCGCCACCACCAGAGCTATGCAAAAGTTGCACTTGACTTGGGCGGCAACACGCTTTATGTACAGCGAACGAAAATTCACGGTGCCGAGTCGGTTTTTGAAAGAAGCCGGACTTCGTGTGGGCAATTCCCAGCCTTCTGCCGCGCTTGCGAGAGAACGTGCGGCGTCGTATGAACGCGAAGGATATTCTTACGGAGATTCGGGATACGGTATGCGCCCGTCAGCGCCCGTGTACAGAACGGAGCAGACCGCGCCGAAACAAGTGAAAGAACAGAGCGGTTTCGATATAGGAACGACGGTGAACCATAAGAAATTCGGAAAAGGAAAAATAATTTCGCTGGCAAACGAAGTCGGCGGAGTATATGCGGAAATCGAATTTGAGAAGTTCGGCAAAATGTTGCTGTCGCTTCAATATGCGCCGTTGGAAATCATCGACGGAAATTAAGTTTCGGGAGATATCGAAAATGTCAAGAATGGAAGAACTCGTCGAGCAGCTTAACAGATATGCTTATCATTATTACGTTCTCGACAACCCGTTGATTTCCGACGGACAGTACGATAAATTATACGACGAATTGGCGGCTTTGGAAAAAGCGGAAAACATCGTTTTACCGTCGTCTCCGACCAGACGCATCGGCGGCGAACCGGTCAGAGAATTTGCCGAGCACAAGCATTTGCATAAGCTGTACAGTTTGGACAAAAGAAACAGCTTCGAAGAGCTTTCCGCGTGGGACGAAAAAATCAAAAAAGCGGCGGAAAGAGAAGTCGAATACACGTTGGAATACAAGCTGGACGGACTGACTCTGTGCCTCACTTACGAGGACGGTTTTTTTCGTTGCGCGTCAACTCGCGGAAACGGTACGGTAGGCGAAGATGTAACCGCGCAAGTATCCACGGTCAAGTCTATACCTCTGGAAATACCGTTTAAAGGCGTTTTAGAGGTACAGGGCGAGGGAATAATGCGTTTGAGCGCATTGAGAGAGTACAATAAAACGGCAAAAGAACCGCTGAAAAATGCACGCAACGGCGTGGCGGGAGCAATAAGAAATCTCGACCCGAAAGTTACCGCACAGCGCAAATTGGACATAATTTTTTATAACGTGAATTATAAGCGCGGAGGCGACGGAAAACTGCTGTCCTCGCAATCCGAGTGTATCGAGTTTTTACGGGCAAACCGCTTTAAAACCGAAATGCTTTTCTGTTCCGAGAATATGTCGGAAATAATCGATAAGATAAACGCCGTCGACAAGAACCGACTGGATTTTCTTATAGACGGTATGGTGGTAAAAGTAAACGACTTTGCTTTGAGGGACAAACTCGGTTATACGGATAAGTTCCCGCGCTGGGCAATGGCTTACAAATTCGAGGCGGAAGAAGCGGTCACGAAATTGAAAGACGTTGTTTGGCAGGTGGGCAGAACGGGAAAACTGACTCCGCTGGGGAAACTCGAACCGGTGGAACTTTGCGGTGCCACAATACAAAAAGCCACGTTGAACAATTACGGCGACATTCGCAGAAAAGGCATAAAAATCGGAGCAACGGTGTTTATCAGGCGCAGCAACGACGTGATTCCGGAAATACTCGGTATCGCGGAAGAACTCGACGGAAAAGACGTTCCCGTTCCCGAAACCTGTCCCGCGTGCGGTGCGGAACTGTACGAAAACGGAGCGCATATATTTTGTCCCAACGAATACGGCTGTAAGCCGCAGGTTTGCGGAAGGATAGAACATTTCTGTTCAAAGGGCTGTATGGATATCGACGGCGTCAGTGACAAGACGATAGAAAGACTTTACGACACGTTGGGCGTTCGTTCCGTAACCGATTTGTATTTTTTGGACGAAGAAGGACTGTCTAAAATAGACGGCTTCAAGGAAAAAAAGATTTCCAATTTTCTCGCTTCGGTCGAAAACAGCAAACAAGTCAAGCTCGGCAACTTTATCAATGCGTTGGGAATACCGAATGTGGGACGAAAAACCGCCGAAGATTTGGCGGAAAGCTTTAAGAGTATAGACGCTCTTGCCGCCGCCGATGCGCAGAGTCTTTTGGAAATCGACGAAGTCGGGGAAATAGTTGCGGGAAGCATAGTCGCATTCTTTGAAAAACACGGAGAAATCGTCGAACGTTTTAAAAACTTGGGTATCAATCCTCGATTCGAGGAGAGAAACGTCGGCGGCGTTTTCGACGGTCTGAAAGTTGTGCTGACGGGCAAAATTTCTATGCCGAGAGATGCCGCCGCGAAGATAATAGAAGAGCGCGGCGGAAAAGTGCAATCGGCAGTGACACAAGATACCGATTTGGTTATCGCGGGAGAAGACGCAGGTTCCAAATTGGAAAAAGCACGCAAACTCGGCGTGAAAATAATCGACGATAATGAGTTTAAAAGCCTGATAAACAGTTGAAATATATTTGCGAATATGATATAATTAAAAGTGTATGAGATTCGGTAAATTGTCGGCAGAAGAATTACAAAAATACGTCTTGGATAAGCTGTCGTATTCCCGTAGCGAAGTCGTTCTTTCGGCGGCGCAGGGTGAGGATTGCGCGGCGGTAAAGACGAATGAATTTGTGTTGCTGTCGTCCGACCCGATTACCGCAGCTATGCCTGCCGATAAGTTGGGCGAGTTGGCGGTTTCCGTTTGTTGCAACGATATCGTTGCTTGCGGCGGCGAGCCTTTTGCGCTTATGCTGACCGTAATAGTGCCGCCCGATGCGTCAGAAAGCGATATAGAGCAAATTATGGCGGCGGCGTCCGCAAAAGCCGCAAGTGCGAACGTAGCTATAATCGGAGGACATACCGAGTTTTCCGATTGCGTCACAAGACCAATCGTCAGCGGTACGGCAATAGGCAAAACCGAAAGACTCGTGAAAAAGACTTCTTTGAGAGTCGGCGATAAACTTTATGTGACAAAAACTCTCGGAATGGAGGGGACGACGATAATCGTCGACGGAGGCAAGGAGAGTTTGAGTCAAACGGAGAAATCGCTGTGCGAAACTTATCGAAAACAGCTTTCCGTGGAAAAAGAAGGAAGAATTCTCCGCGACAGTCCTTTCGTGAGCATAATGCACGATATCACCGAGGGCGGAGTGATAGGCGCCGTTGCGGAAGTATGTCTCGGTTGCGGCAAAGGCGCGTTGATGTACGAAAAAGCCTTTCCCGTAAGCGATTTTACGAAGCGCTTGTGCAATAAGTACGAAATCAATCCGGCAAGACTGATTTCCAGCGGAAGTATGCTTTTTGCGGCAAACGATGCGGAGCCTGTCGAAAAACTGATTGCGGCAGGAATAGAAGTCAGTGAAATAGGCGTGATTACCGACGGCGAAGTGTTGCTTGTCGGAATCGACGGAATGGAAACGGTCGTGAAACCGGAATCCGACGAGATGTATAAGTATTTTGAGAGGTGCGGCTTATGAAGAGTATGACGGGATACGGCAAGGGCGTTGCCGTAAAAGGCGACAGAACTTTCACGGTAGAGCTGAAAGCGGTAAATAACAGATACTTGGATATAGGCTGCAAATTGCCGAAACCGCTTGCTTTCGTGGAAGAAACGTTGCGCAACGGAGTGAAAGCCGTCGTCCGTCGCGGAAGCGTGGACGTATACGTGAATTACGAGAATAAATCGGAAACCGATAAACGGATAGACGTCGATTACGCATTGGCAAGCGAACTTATAAAAACGTCAAAACTTTTGAGGACTCAATACTGTCTCGAAGACGATTTTCAGGTTACCGCATTGATGCGCAGCGCGGACGTTCTGAAAATCACGGCAGGCGAGGACGACGAAGCGCAGGTCAAAGCTTTGGCTAAACAAGCCGTGGAAGAAGCCGTGAAAAATTTGGACGCTATGCGACTGACGGAAGGAGCGACGGTGAAAGCCGATTTGAAAATGCTTACCGAAAACATAATAGGCTATCTCGAAAAAGTCGTAAAGCGCGCCCCGATTGTGGTCAAGGAATACCGCGAAAAATTGAAAGCACGTATGAAAGAAATCTTGGACGGCGTCGAGGTGGACGAAACCCGTTTATTGAACGAAACCGCGTTCTTTGCCGACAAAGCGGACATAAACGAAGAAATATCGAGACTTACGTCACATATAAATCAGTTCTTGCGTTGTTTGGAATCCGATGAGCCGCAAGGCAGAAAAATGGATTTCCTTTCGCAGGAAATGAACCGTGAAATAAATACTATGGGAAGCAAGTCGAACGATACGGAGCTTACGGAATGTGTCGTGGCTATGAAAAACGAATTGGAAAAAATCAAAGAACAAATAAGAAATGCGGAGTGATAAAACTATGTATGATGGATTGCTTATTGTATTGTCGGGACCCTCTGGCGCAGGTAAAGGTACCATTCACGACAAAGTATTGAAGATACTGCCGAATATCAAAAAGTCGATATCGGTTACAACCAGAAAAAAGCGCATAAACGAAATAGAGGGCGTTCACTACTACTTCAAAACAGAAGAAGAGTATAGCCAAATGATTGCGGACGGAGAGTTTTTGGAAACCGCATCGGTTTACTGTCATAATTACGGAACGCCGAAAGCACCCGTATTCGAAATGCTTAAAAACGGAAACGACGTAATTTTCGAAATCGATAATTTCGGAAGCCGCCAGATAAAGAAGAAATATCCCGACGCATTGACGATATATATAATGCCGCCGTCGTTTAAGGAATTGGAAAGCCGCTTGATTGCGCGCGGCACAGAGTCTGCCGACAGTTTGGCTACTCGGTTGGGGAACGCCAAAAGGGAGCTGTCGGAATACAATGATTTCGATTACATAGTTTTCAACGACGACGCCGACGTTGCCGCAGAAAAAGTCGTTGCCATTATACGCGCCGAAAAATGCCGTATGAATCGCAACGAGCATATCATAAAAGGTATGCTTGAAAATAAAAAGTAAATAATCTATTATTAAGGAGTAATATTATTATGATGATTGAACCGCCTATCGATAAAATGATAGAAAAGGTAGGGTGCAAATATGCGCTCGTTTGTCTTGTAACAAAAAGAGCGCGTCAGCTTCTCGACAAGGACAGCGAAGGACTTAACAACTCCGGAGAGAGAGCGATAGCCATTGCCGCAAGAGAGGTATACGGCGGAAGAGTGACTGCGGGTTACGAGGATTGACTGTGTTAAAAGGCAAGACTGTCGTAGTCGGCGTTTGCGGAGGCATAGCCGCTTATAAAGTATGTTCTTTGGTGAGTATGCTCAAAAAAGCAGAAGCCGACGTTCACGTCGTAATGACGGAAAACGCCGCGCGTTTTGTCACGCCGTTGACTTTCGAAACGCTGTCCAAAAATCGCGTTGTTTGCGATATGTTCAATAGAAATTTCACTTGGGAAGTGGAACACGTTTCATTGGCGAAAAAAGCGGATTTGTTTGTGATTGCGCCGTGTACGGCGAATGTTATGGCAAAATACGCTTGCGGAATAGCCGATGACTTTTTGACTACGACACTGCTTGCGGCTGCCTGTCCCGTTTTGATAGCTCCGGCGATGAATACGAATATGTATTTTGCTCCCGCCACGGTAAAGAATCGGGAAACTTTGCAGAATCGCGGTTGTCTGTTTGTCGATGCGCAAAGCGGAAGATTGGCTTGCGGAGACAGCGGCAAGGGCAGACTTGCCGAGCCGGAAGATATTTTCGAAAGAATAGAGGACATATTAAATCCCAAAATCGATTTCAATGGAAAAACCGTTCTCATAACGGCAGGCGCTACGCGCGAGCCGATAGACCCCGTGCGATTCATATCCAACCGCTCCGGCGGTAAAATGGGTTTGGCTTTGTGCAATGCCGTAAAGCGTCGCGGCGGAAAAGTCATTCTTGTTGCGGGTGTTATGAGTTTGCCGCCTTGCGGATACGACGAACTTATAGAGGTGCAGACTACGCGCGATATGTATGATGCCGTAATGAAGAATGTCGAGAGATGCGATATTGTAATCAAGGCGGCGGCGCCGTCGGATTATGCGACTGTTTTTACGGAGCAAAAGATAAAGTCGAATTCGTTGACGCTGAAATTAAATAAGAATCCCGATATAGCCAAGGCGGTGGGAGAAGTCAAGGGCGGCAGAAAGCTTGTGGTATTCTGTGCCGAAACACAAAACCTTATAGAGAACGCGCGCAAAAAACTTGTTTCGAAGAATGCGGATATGGTTGTCGCAAACGATGTAACGCTCGAAGGTGCGGGATTTGACACGGATACGAATATAGCGACTCTGATTACGAAAGACAAAGAACTTGATTGTCCGAAAATGGCAAAAACAGCGCTTGCGGACATCATTTTGGACGAGATTTGCAGACTATGATTGCGGAAGTGATAGTTGACATAAGCGGAAGCGAAGTAGACAGAGTGTTCGACTATGCAGTTGCGGACGTAAAAAACGTGCAAAAAGGCAGTCGCGTAGCCGTTCCGTTCGGTAAACGCGAAATAGAGGGCTACGTAACCGATTTGAAAGAGAATACGGAAGTTGCCGAGGACAAGCTTAAATGTATCGTCAAAACGTTGGACGACTATCCTGTAATCACGGAAGAGATGTTCGAATTGATGGCTTTTATGCGCAGAAAATATCACTTGCGCATAGTCGACGTCTTTCGTTTGTTTATTCCTTCGCAAATGCGCGGCGGAAGAGTCAAGGAACTGAAAAAACAGTACATAACTTTGCGCGAAAAGTTTGTAGGTATGGATTTGGACGAATATGTCAAACCGTCGGCGAAGGCACAACGCGATGTTTGTCTGTTCCTGCGGGAAAACGGAACGTCGTCTCTGTCGGAAATGAACGAGAACTTTTCCGCATCCGCAATCCGCAATCTGATAGCGCGCGAAGTGTTGGAAGTGAGTGCGCGCGAGATAAGACGCGCGCCGTATAAAGACGTAAGCGAAAACGCGGCGAAATCGCATACGCTGACGCCGCAGCAACAGGCGGCTCTCGATGCGGTGACGTCCGAAAAAAACGATACGTTCCTTTTGCACGGAGTGACGGGAAGCGGTAAAACGGAAGTTTATATGAGGTGTATTTCGCAGGCGCTGAAAGAGGGAAGGAGCGCCATAATGCTTGTGCCGGAAATATCTCTTACGCCGCAGGTCTTTAAGTCGTTTAAGGCGAGATTCGGAGACAATGTCGCAATACTTCACAGCGGTTTGTCGGCGGGAGAACGTTTCGACGAGTGGCGGCGTCTTATAAGCGGAGAAGCGTCCGTGGCAATCGGTGCGCGTTCGGCAATTTTCGCGCCGATAAAAAACGTCGGAATTATTATAATAGACGAGGAACACGATTCGAGCTATGCGTCGGAGAGCAATCCCCGCTATCGTACGTACGAGGTTGCCCGTTTTCGCGCCGATTACAATAAATGCAATCTCGTTATGGGCAGTGCCACGCCGTCGATAGAGTCGTACTATCGAGCGCAAAAAGGCGAGTATAAACTTGTGGAAATGCCGCAGCGCGTGAACAAACGCAGCCTTCCGCATATAGATATCGTGAATATGTCGGCAGAGTTCGCTGCGGGAAACAACGGCATTTTTTCCGGACGGTTGGAGTCGGAGCTCTATGAATGCGTCGAGGGCGGCAATCAAGCCATAATCTTTTTGAACAGACGCGGCTATTCTTCGTATGTTATGTGTCGCAGTTGCGGCTATGTGGCAAAATGCGAGCGCTGCGATGTGTCGCTGGTATATCATAAAGAAGAAAACGTGCTGAAATGTCATTATTGCGGCAATAGATATTCGTCTTTGGATGTGTGCCCGAATTGTAAAAGCGTACATATAAAACGCGGCTATGTCGGAACGCAGCAAGTAGTGGAATGCTTGCGGCAAATGTTTCCTGATAAGGAAATATTGAGAATGGATAACGACACGACGCAGACCAAAGATTCCCACGCGACGATTTTGCAAAGGTTTGCTTCGCGCAAGGCATCGATTTTGGTGGGAACGCAGATGATTGCAAAAGGACACGATTTTCCCGACGTGACGCTTGTTGGAATCGTTGATGCGGATATGAGTTTGCATTTTAACGATTATCGCAGTACGGAGCGCACTTTTCAGCTCATAACACAAGTGTCGGGCAGGGCGGGGCGCGACAGTAAACCGGGAAAGGTTGTTTTACAAACATTTACTCCCAATCATTATGTGTACAGATATGCCGTAAACGGAGATTACAAAGGTTTTTACGAAAAAGAAATAAATCTTCGCGAGATAACGAAATATCCGCCTTTTGCGCTGATAGCGAGAATACTCGTGACGTCGGAAAGCGAAGATGATTGTTTTTCCGTCTTGAAAAAAATATACGACGACGTTATGGAGTATGTCAACCGTCATAAAGAAGATTTTGCGTACGCCGCAGCTATGAAGTCACCCGTCAAAAGAATACAGTCAAAATACCGTATGCAAATGCTTGCGCGCATAATAAACGGCGGCGAGGCGGCGTTGGATAAGATATACGAGGCAACCGATAAATACAGAAACGGCAGGACGGTTTGTTTTGTCGAAGTGAATCCCAATAATTTGAGTTGAGGTGATATTATGGCTACAAGAGGAATCGTGAAACTCGGAGAGAGCGTGTTGAGAGCAAAGTCGAGAGAGGTTGTCGATTTTAACGATAAACTGTCCTGTCTTATAGACGATATGTTTGAAACGATGTTTAAAGAAAACGGAGTCGGACTCGCTGCGCCGCAAGTGGGATTGCTGAAACGCGTGTGCGTGGTATGTGTGGACGGACAGACGAAATACGAGCTTGTCAATCCGATAATCGTAAAATCGAGCGGCACGCAAATCGGTCCGGAGGGCTGTTTGAGTGTGCCGAACAGAAGCGGAAACGTTGCTCGACCCAAAAAAATGACGGTAGAAGCACAGGACAGAACGGGTAAGAAACACGTCTATCATATAAGCGACTACGAAGCGGTGGCGTTCAGTCACGAAATAGACCACCTTGACGGGGTTTTGTTTATAGATAAAATTGTGGACGTGAAATAGCATTGATGTGCGGACAGAGCATATTATGTCACACAAAACACTTTAAAGGAGATAAAATTGAAAGTAGTTTTTCTCGGAACGCCAGAATTTGCGGTTGCATCGTTAAAAGCTTTGACGGAGTCGGACCACGAGGTTGTTGCCGTTGTTTCGCAACCGGACAGAGCCAGAGACAGAAAAGGCAATCTTTTGCCGACTCCCGTAAAAACTTTTGCGGAGCAAAACGGAATCAAAGTTTATCAATTCGAAAAAATACGTACGGAAGGCGTAGACGTTTTAAAAAATGCGGGCGCGGATGTTATGGTGACCGCTGCGTACGGGCAGATTTTGAGCCGTGAAATATTACAGATTGCGCCTCTGGGAGTGATAAATGTGCACGCATCTTTGTTGCCTAAATACCGCGGAAGCGCGCCCATACAGTGGGCAGTCATAAACGGAGAAAAAGAAACGGGCATAACCATTATGCAGACCGACATCGGAATAGATAACGGTGCTGTGCTGGCGAGCGTCAAAACGTTGATAGGCGAAACCGAAACGGCTGGCGAGTTGACCGAGAGATTGCAAAATATCGGCGCAAAATTGTTGACGGACACTTTGGATTTGCTGTCGGAAAACAAGATTGTTCCCGTTCCGCAGGACGAGTCTGCGGCGACCAAATGCAGAATGTTGGAAAAAAGCGACGGGCATTTGGATTTTTCTTGCGGAAAACGCGAGATTGTTTGCAGATGCAACGGCGTTACTCCGTTTCCCGGAGCGTATGGCGTTCTGAACGGCGAAGCGGTAAAGCTTGGCAAAGTTTTGCCTGCGGAAGGAAATTTCGGCAATTGCGGCAGAATATCGGTCGTCGACGACGAAATAATAGTTGCTTGCAAAGACGGCGGAGTAAAAATCGGCCAATTGCAATTTCCGGGCAAAAAGATGCTGGCAGCAAAAGAGTTTTTGCGCGGACACAAGTTTGACGAGGGGGCGGAGTTTGTATGAAAAAAACGCGCGAGAGAATATGTTACAATGCGCTTATGTCCGTATATCGAGACGGAGCGTATTCTTCTCGCGCGCTTTCCGACGCTTTGAAAGAAGACAGAAACGGGTTTGAATTTGTGACAAGGCTTTTTTACGGCGTTCTCGAAAAGGACGTAACGCTTGCGTATATAATCGGTCGGTTGGTTGACAAACGCCCCAAATTGTCTGTTTCGGTAATTCTGAAAATGGGCATTTATATGTCGAGGTTTATGAGCGTACCCGATTATGCGGCGGTGGACGAGTGTGTCAAGTTGGCAAAAGCTTTGGGGAAGGGCGGCGTATCCGATTTTGTGAATGCCGTTTTGAGAAAAGCGAAAGACATAAAATTTCCCGTAAAAGGAGAAACGTCCGATGTCGATTATATTTCGACGAATTACGGATTGCCCGAATGGCTTGCCGAAAAGTTAATTTCGCAATACGGGGCGGATTTTACCGAAAATATGATGAAGACGGAAGAGTTCCGTACGCATATTAGGTTGAGAAAAGGCGTTGATATTGCCGAATTTGAAAAAAATATATCCGAGTTGCAAAATTTGCCGCAGAGCAAAACTCGATTTGGGTATTATGTTACGCATAAGACATTGAATTTCTTGCAAAAACAGCGCGGTTTGCGTCAAGGTGACTTTGCCGTGCAGTCTTTGGCGTCGATAATTGCGGCGAGGTGCTATTGTGACGGACTGACTTCCGATTCGAAAGTTTTGGACTTGTGTGCGGCGCCGGGCGGAAAATCCGTCTATATTGCCGAAACCGTCGGGTGCGGTATTTGTGCGTGCGACATACATCCGCACAGATTGGAATTGATTCGCTCGTATGCGGAACGTATGAAAGTCAATGTGAACACGAAGTTGAACGACGCTTGTGTGGAGTGCAAAGAATGGCTGGATTATTTTGATTGCGTTATTTGCGATGTTCCTTGCAGCGGAACGGGCGACTTGCGAAGCAAGCCCGATATTTTATTGAAGAAAAGCGGTGAAAAAGTTTTGGAATTGTCAAAACTGCAATCGAAAATATTGCATCGGGCAAGTTCGTATGTTCGGTCGGGCGGACGGTTGTGCTATTCGACTTGTTCGGTTCTGCGGGAAGAAAACGAAGACGTCGTCAAAAGTTTTCTCGAACACAATGCCGATTTTGTGCTTGAAGACAGCTCGCGGTTTGCGGATGATTTGTGTAAGGTAAGTGCGGATTTGGGGTTGAACGGCTGTTTGAAATTGTTTCCGCATACCCACAATACCGACGGGTTTTTCGTTGCGGTAATGAAGCGTGTTTAATGAGGTACGGAGCGGTTATGATTTTACTTGATTTGAATATCGAAGAATTGGAAGAGTTGCTTGCCTCGTACGATTGCCGTCGATTCAGGGCTTTGCAGCTGTATAAATGGTTGGCGAGCGGTTGCGGGTTTTCCGAAATGAGCGATTTGCCTAAAAGTCTGCGCGATAAGTTGAGTTGCGACCATATTGCGCAGCCGATTAAAATTTCCGAATCGATAAAGTCAAAAGACGGTTCCGTGAAATTTCTTTACGAACTTTGCGACGGGAACATAATAGAGGGGGTTTTTATGCCTCACGATTACGGCAACTCTTTGTGTGTTTCCACGCAAGTGGGGTGTCGTATGGGGTGCGAATTTTGTGCTTCCGGAATAGGCGGGCTGGTGCGGAATTTGACCGCTGGCGAAATTCTCGGGCAGGTTGTTTCGGTAAATAAATTCTTTGGCGGCAATCTTTCTGACAGAAAGATAACGAACATTGTGCTTATGGGTAGCGGCGAACCGCTCGATAACTATGACAATACGGTCAAGTTTATAGAAACCGTGTCGGCGCCTTACGGTATCAATATCGGGCAAAGGTCTGTTTCTTTGTCTACTTGCGGTATTGTCGATAAAATGCGCGAACTTGCCGATTTGCAATTGGGGGTCACTCTGTCGGTTTCTTTGCACGCGACTCTCGACGAATATCGGCGCAAACTGATGCCGATAGCAAACAAATATTCCGTGACCGACGTTGTGTCCGCTGCTCGTTATTATTTTAAAAAGACGGGAAGAAGGGTTGTTTTCGAATATTCTATGGTCAAAGGTGTGAATATGAATTTTGCCGATGTGAGAAGATTGGCGGAAATTACAAAAGGAATGTCTGCACACGTTAATCTTATTATGTTGAATAAAGTGGACGGTAAGAATATTGCGGGCTGTACCAAACAGGAGGGTGAACGGTTTTGTATGAAATTGCGTGAGCTGGGAGTTTCGGCGACTGTTCGTCGCTCTATGGGGAGCGATATTGCAGGGGCTTGCGGACAATTGAGACGAAACCGAATAAAGGTATAAGAGGAAAACAAAGAGAGGAATCTGTTATGAAATTCAAAAGCAAAAAAGTTATGATAGCGCCGTCGATTTTGAGCGCCGATTTCGCTTGTATAGGAAAAGAGGTAGCGCGGTTGAAAGAGGGCGGTGCGGATATTGTGCATTGCGACGTTATGGACGGACACTTTGTTCCCAATTTGACTTTCGGTGCAAAGTTCGTAAAGGACTTGCGAAAGATGTCGGATTTGCATTTTGACGTACATCTTATGATTTCCGACCCCGAAAAATATGTGAACGATTTTATAAAAGCGGGTGCGGACAGTATAACTTTTCATTACGAAGCGCAGGGCAGACCGGAGGAACTGCTGTCGGCAATTCGAAGTGCGAATGTGATGTGCGGACTGGCTATAAGCCCCGACACGCCTGTTTGCGAAGTAGAAAAGTATATTCCTATGTGTGACATAATACTGATAATGAGTGTATATCCGGGGTTTGGGGGACAAAAGTTTATCGAATCTTCGTACGAGAAAATAAAAAATGTCAAAGAAATAATAGCAAGAACCGATTCGAAAACATTGATAGAGATTGACGGCGGAGTCGTTTTCTCCAATGTTTCCGATATTAAAAAGTGCGGGGCCGATATAATCGTTGCGGGAAATGCGGTATTCGGTTCCGACGATGTAAAAGCCGCAATCGAGAATTTGAGAAATTTATGAAAAATAAGGCGTTGATTTTTTTAAACGGGAATGCGCCCGATGTTATGACGCTGAGAAATATCGATTTTTCCGCCTCTTTTGTAATCTGTGCGGACGGCGCCTATAATTATCTGCGCGGATTTTGCCGTCCCGACTTGGTTATAGGCGATTTCGATTCTTTGCAGTCGGATTTACCCGCAGATATCGATTTCGAAAAATATCCCGTAAAAAAAGATTACACGGATTCGCAGCTTGCTTTGCGCAGAGCTGTCGAACTCGGATATAAAGACATAGAAATTTACGGTGCTTTCGGGGACCGTCCCGACCACGTGATGGTGAATTATTCTCTTTTGGCTCTTGCGGATAAAATGAATTGCGGGGCGGCTATATCGGGCGAAAAGTTTGACGTATATTATGTTACTTGTGAAAAACCTTTTATAAAAACTGTCGAGAGCGGCAAGACGGTATCTTTGGTACCATACTCCGACAGGGCGCATATATTATATACAAAAGGACTGATGTTCGACGCTCGCGATGTTTGGGTGGATAAAACCGCCGTTTTTACGACCTCCAATGTCGCAACGGGAGGGACTGTCGAATACGTCTTGAAGGACGGGACGGCACTTTTGTTCGTCGAGAATTGATTTTTTTATGGAGGGCTATTGTTTTGAAAATTATATGTGTCAAAGCGCCTGCTTTTTTGAGAGGCATATTGAGATTCTTTTTTGTTAAAAAATCAAAAAAAGTTTAATTTTATTTGTACTTATTTGAAAAATATTTTATTTAAAGCACCGCAAAAGTTGATATGGCTTTGCGGTGTTGTATTTTTCGACAAATTTGGAATTAAATCTACAAATATTGTTAAATTAAACTAAAATATTGCATTAAAATGCTTGCCTTTGTATAAAAATGGTGATATAATCGTTGTGTCATTTGGGTCTGACCGAATTTTTGATAAAAAATCTTTTAAGGGAGTGTTTTTATGGAAAAACAAAATGGTAACGGTACTACTTTTGACGGACGTATTTTGACAGATGGTGAGCTGACTCGTCTTGTTTCTGCCGAGATGATTAAAATGGGATTTGTGCCTTCTTTAAAAGGCTTTCCCTGTATGCGAGAACTTGTTCTGCTTGCCTTGAAAGAGCAAAAAGTGGACAAGCTGATGAAAATGTATGATACGGTGGCGGAAAAGTTTGGTACGAAAGGCGAGTCGTTGGAGAGAAATGCGCGTACGTTGGTAAGTAAATCGTATTATCACGACGAAGGTTTTGCAAACTTGTATGGATATTTCGGATTGAGAGTAACTTACACTCCGCCGACCGTAGGGCAGATTTTGGCGTTGTTTACGGAATATATGGCGGCAGTGCTGTTTGATAAAAATTTTGCTTTTTAATTACTTGCGCAATTTTCGTCGCTTTTAATCTTTATGTATATTTATCGCTTCCGTACTGCTAAATATTAGTATGGAAAAACGTAGAACAGGAAGATTTTTATTGCTGTCGGCAATTGCGCTTTTGTTGTATTTGACGCTGTCTTTTGTTCCTTCGGTGGGATATATTTTGTCCATTCCCGACGGTATAACGGTGACCTCGTATTCCGTGGATAAAAGCACATTCGGTGCCGTGGATTGTCAACTCGATTTGGGTGGCGGGGACGGAGAAGTTCGGGGCGGCAAGCTGTCGTTCAAACTGTTCGGCTTGCTGCCGCTTAAAACCGTCGACGTACTTTGTGCAAAAGATAAACAGGTCCGTCTCGGGGGTTTTCCGATTGGGCTTGTGATGAATTTGGACGGAGTTCTCGTCGATGAAATAGGCTACGTCGAAACGGCGGCGGGAAAAGTGTGCATAAGCGGAGGAATTCGGTCGGGGGATTTGATTTTAAATCTCGATGCAACGAAGATAACTTCCGCAAAAGATATAATCGCCTTTATGGAAAACTATGAGGGTGGCGAAAAAATAAAGGTCACTTTAAATCGTAACGGCAAAATAACGCAGACAAACATATCTCCTCTCATAGATGAGTTGAGCGGCAAGTACAGACTCGGTTTGTGGGTGAGGGATACCGTATCGGGAGTAGGAACCACGAGTTTTATAAAAAGCGACAATACGTTTGCCTCTCTCGGACACGGCATAGCCGTAAACGACTGTGTGTTGCCGGTCAGCGGCGGTAAAGCGTATAATTGCGATATAGCGGGAGTAAACAAGGGTTCGAAAGGTGTTCCCGGAGAGCTTAAAGGTGTTTTGAAAAACACGGACACTCCCATAGGGGAGATTTATAAAAATACGGACTACGGAGTATACGGGAATTTCAATTCGAATGCGGATATTCCCGAAAAGTATTATCACATAGGCAGTCGCATAAACGTCAGGAACGGCAAGGCGAAGATATATACTACCGTAGGCGGTACAGCCGATTTTTACGATGTGGAAATAATACGTGCAATGCCGCAGTCGGAACGTGCGGACAGGAGTATGGTAATACGCGTAACCGATAAAAGACTTTTGGATTTAAGCGGCGGCATTGTCAGGGGAATGAGCGGAAGCCCGATAATCCAAAACGATATGATAATCGGTGCTTTGACTCACGTATTCGTAAACGACCCTACGAAAGGTTACGGGTTATATCTGGATTGGATGTATTGATTTTCGAGACGGCTTGCGCCGTCTTTTTTGTTTCGTGATAAATCGACAAACTTTTTCATATATTGTTATATGAAAGTTGTCGACAGACTGTGGAATATCTATTATTGTTGCGCGGAGTTTTTGAAAGTTCATAAAATCCGCTTGATAATTTTTGCGGTGATTTTCGTCATTGCTTGTGCTTTCGGCGTAAAAGCGGGTTGTTCTTGCGACGCGGCGGACGTTCTTTCCAATAGGTCGATATATACTATGATTGTCGACGCTCAAAACAGAAATATCGTCGGCTTTATTTTTCTGAATCTTATTTGTTACCTTATATGTTTAGCTTTGCTCTGTGTCTTCGGTTTTAACTTTTATACCAGTCTGATTGGAGTATTGATTTTCTTTTATGTATCTTATATGACTGGATATTCTGCGGCTTTGTATATCGCATATTTCAAATTGGCGTCCTTGCCGTACGTTATAATAGTCTATATACCGTCATCACTTGTTATGTCGTTTTCTTTGGGGTGCGCTGTATCTTTGTCTCTGAATTGCGGTTTGCAGATGCGTCGCAACGGCTGTTTTTGTATGCATACGGTTATCGAAAATTTACCGCCGTATTTGATTTTTGCGGCGGTAACGGTGCTGTCGGTTCTGTACTTGGGAATATTCGGCGGAATTTTTACGGCGGGACTTATAATCTGATTACATAATAAGCCCTCGACAAGAACATATTATTAACACGGAAATATGTTTATAGAGGGGTATAAAATGAAAAAAATATTGCTGAAAATATGTTCGTTGGCGCTCGTCGTGATTGCGGTGGCGGCAATTGCTCCCGTGACTGCGGCAAAAGCGTTGGAGATTGATGCCAAAGGCACGGATGAAATAAGCGTATCCAATGCGCGTGCGGCTATGTTGCTTGATTACGATACGGGAAGCGTCATATACGAATACAATCAATTAAATCGTCAACCGATAGCAAGTATGGTTAAAATAATGACGCTGCTTTTGGCGTTCGAACACGCCGATTCGGGACTGCTCGATTATGAATCCGATGTGGTCATAAGCGAGAATGCGGGCAGTATGGGCGGCTCGCAAGCGTTCTTGGATGCGGGCAGTTCGTATAAAGTGAACGACTTGTTGCAGAGTATCGTCGTGGCGTCGGCAAACGACTCTTGCGTGGCGATAGCCGAAAAAATAAGCGGAAGCGTGGAATCGTTCGTGGCGGAGATGAACAAGCGCGCGGCGGAATTGAAAATGGAAAATACGTGTTTTGTGAATTGCACGGGACTTCCGGCAGACGGGCAATACAGCTGTGCGGCAGACGTTGCCGTTATGTCGAGAGAGCTTTTTTCTCATCAAAAGTTCTTCGAATACTCCGGTGTTTGGATGTATGATTTGACACATCCGAGCGGCAGAGTTACCCGACTCACGAACACAAACAAGCTTATAAGGGCATATAAGGGTTGTGACGGCGGAAAAACGGGATTCACCAATGAAGCTATGTCCTGTTTGGCAGCTACGGCAAAGAGGGACGATACGCGTCTCATAAGCATTGTAATCGGCGGTGCGGACAGCAAAAAACGCAATGCCGAAGTCAGCAAATTGTTTAACTACGGATTTGCCAATTATGAAACGAAGGAGATTATCAAAGGAGGAGACAAGTTTTCGGAAGCCGTAAAAGTCGAGGGAGGAAAGAGCGATACGGTAGAGGGAGTCTATGCCGATTCTTTTAAACTCTTTTCGAGAAAAGGCGATGATTCTGACTATGAGATAACTTACGAGATAAATAATGTTTCCGCTCCCGTAAATGCAAACGACGAAATAGGAAAAGCCGTGATTGCAAGAGGCGGGGAGGCAATCGGCGAGGTAAAAATAGTTGCGCTCGAAGGAGTGGAGAAAAAGGGCTATATGGACATAGTGGACGATTTTATATCGAAATGGTAAATAAGTTTAGAGACGCGGAGGATGCCTTTTCGGGCATTCTCCGTTCTTTGTTTTAAGGCGGCGATGGAAAAGGTTTTCAAATCTTATCGGAAGATGCAAATCAATCGTTTGACTAACACACTATAAATATGGTATGATTATAATGGTCTTATGTCAGGATAAACGTGAAAGGAGTTGACCGTGATTTTTCCGTATAGTTGGACGAGTTTAATATTCACAGCCGTAGCAGTGGTAATTTCTATGGTGTTGCACGAGTTGGCTCACGGCTATGTGGCGTTGTGGAACGGCGACCCGACGGCGAAAGTGAACGGAAGGCTTACGCTTAATCCGTTGGCGCATTTCGACCTTGTCGGTTTCGTTATGCTGATTGTCGTCGGTTTCGGTTACGCAAAACCCGTACCCGTCAACCCGTATAACTTCAAACATCCGAAACGCGGATTGTTTACCGTTGCAATCGCCGGAGTTGTGGTCAATTTGATTTTGGCTTTTATATCTTGCGGTTTTGTGTTGCCTATGTGGTCTTTGGCAACGAAGTTTCAGGGAAACGTGTGGGGCAGCGTATTTTCGGGAGTTGCGAACTTCTTTGAAATAATGGCTTTGCTCAACTTGAATCTGATATTTTTCAACCTTTTGCCTATTCATCCTCTGGACGGATTCAGAGTGGTTGAAGCTTTCACCAAATTCACCAATCCTTATGCAAAATTCATCAGAGACTACGGTCACTATATACTGATAGGTTTGATAGGTTTGGGCGTAGTTGTCGATATATTCGGCTTGCCTGCTTATATAGATATACTCGGCACATATATTTCGTATTTCACGGGGCTGGTGCGGAAATTGTTTATGGCTTTTTGGGGATTGATTTTCTGACGGAAATAGTTAAATGAACGAAACGGAAATTGAAAATTCAATAATCGAAAACGAGAATTCATCCGATTCTTATTGCGTGAAGTTCAATCGTTTCAGCGGTCCTCAATTCGACGGTCCGCTTGGTTTGCTTGTCAGCCTCGTTAAAAAGTCGCGTATTGATATACAAGACTTTTTTGTGTCGGACATAACCGAACAGTATCTCGAATTTATGGCAAAAAACGATGTTCTTGATTTGGAGGGCGCATCCGAATTTATAGAAGTTGCGGCTATTTTGATTGAAATAAAATCGAAATCGTTGTTGCCGAGACCGGAGGAATTGCCTGTCGACAGCGATGCGGAACAATTGCAGCAGGAAATAATGAGAAGAATGTACAGCGAAGAGTACGAGGTTTATAAAGATGCGAGCAAGAAGATGAAAGACCTCGAAACCGTCGGTTCTCATTATCGTCCGCCCGATATGTCTATGCTCGAACCCAAGCTCGTGCTGAAAGATATGACAATGGACGGATTGATGAAAGCTTTGCAAAAATTGCTGTTGAGATTGGAGAGCCGCGCCAAAAGTCCTACGGAGCGGGAAATAAAAAAAGACCGCTACACCGTCGACGAAATGTCGACGAGAATAAAAGAAATATTGTCGGACTGCGATAAGGTAGGGTTTTACGATTTGTTCGAAGAAGACTTTTCGAAGAACGAAATAATCACCACTTTTCAGGCAATGCTGGAACTTATGAAATCACAGTTCATAAGGGTGGAGCAGCGCGGAACTTTTGAAGAAATTATAATACATAAGGTGGCTTGACTGATATATGAACCTGGAAGATTTGGACTACATTTTGGAGTCTCTTTTGTTGGTGTCGGGAAACGGCATAGGTATCGAAGATATAACCGAAGTTCTCGGATTGCAAAAGAGCGAAGTTGATGAGTCTGTCAAACGTTTGAAAAAAAAATACAGCGGCAAAAGAGGAATCTTGTTGATATCTTATCGCAACAAAATACAGTTCGCGTCGAATCCGAAATATGCGGAATCGGTGGAAAGCGTTTTGAAACCCGTTCGCGAAAAAGAACTGTCCTCGGCGGCGCTGGAAACCGTTGCCATTGTGGCATATCGTCAGCCGGTTACGCGCTTGGAGATAGAACAAGTTCGCGGAGTGAATTGCGATTATGCCATACAGATACTTCAAAAGCATAACCTGATAGAGGTTGTGGGTCGCAAAGATGCCGTGGGTAAACCGCTGCTTTACGGAACTACGGAGGCTTTTTTGAAGCGTTTCCGCATCGAGGATATAAATCAGCTGCCCGATTACGACAAACTGTTGGAGAGTATAACCGTTATAGAGGCTAACGGGAGGGCGCAGGCGGCAAATCTTTATAATGATTTCGAACTTCCCGAAGAAGAAGTGCCGGAGTTTTTGAGCGAGGAAACTAACGTCGACAAAATTGAATAGTCGGCGCATTGGTCGAATAAATGGGATAAAGCGGTGGCATATTAGCAATATGTTAACCGCTTTTTCCATTATAATTTTGGTTTTGACGTTCGTGTCACTGCCTTTCGTGTTTACCGTAAATTTAAAAGCGGATTTGTTTGAAAACAGCGGCACAATTGCGGTTTCATTGTTTTTTGTTCCGATTTTCAAGGCGAGGATTCGCGTGGAAAGCGAAAGCGCAACCGAAAAAAACATTGTTGTCATAAGCGGCAAAAAACGAGACGAGATACATTTGAATGCCGACAAAAACGACAAAAAGTCTGTTATGGCGCTGTTTAAAGCGGCGCCGGTAATGTCGTATCTGACGGTCGAAAAATTGGATGTGGAAGCCGCCGTGGGCTTTGCGGCGAACGCATTTTCCACAACTATGATTGTCGGCGTTTTGCGAACGTTTTTCGGAGCGCTGTCGGCATTTTTGAAGAGCAGGCAGAATATAGCAATACGAAATGTAATTGTTCCGTCTTACAATAAAAATAAACTTGATTTTGACGTCGAGGGCATATTTAAACTTTCGTTAGCAAATATTATAAACGGATTCATAGCAGGAATTTTGAATAAGCTCGAAATAAAAGCCAAACGAAACGGCAAAATGAAAACAAGAGCTTTAAAAGTAAGACTGTAAGGAGAGGAATGATGATAGTACAGCAACAAGAACATCCGATTGAAAGAATAATGGACAATGCTTTCGGGAAAATCCGAACGCTTGTGGAAGCGGATACCGTAATAGGTACGCCCGTAGTCACTTCCGACGGCGTGAGCATAATACCGGTCAGTAAAGTGACGGCGGGTTTTTTGACCGGCGGAGGCGAATACAGCGATATGTCGCGTCAGTCTTATACTGAATATCCGTTTGCCGGCGGCAGCGGTGCGGGCGTGTCTGTGTCACCGATAGGCTTTCTGATAAGCGACGGCAAGACCGTAAAATTGGTGAATGTCGACGACAAAAACCCCTTGGAACAAATTCTCGACGTTGTCCCTGATATTATAGAAGGTCTGCTTGACGGTATAAATAAAAAATGAAAATCCTGATTTGCTGTGTTATGTCTGTCATAACTATATTCGCGAGTGCGTTTTTGCCGTCGTCGCAGCCTGTCAATACTTCCGCGCAGTCGATGTTGCTTTTGGAAAACATCACAAACAGGGTTTTGTATGAGCACAATGCAGACAAACGATTGCCGATGGCGAGCACCACAAAAATAGCGACGGCGATAACGGTAATCGAAAACTGCGACGATTTGGAACGGGTTGTCAAAGTACCCGCAAAGGCAGTCGGTGTCGAGGGTTCGTCGATATATCTCGAAGCCGACGAGGAATTGAAGATTATCGATTTGCTGTACGGTCTTATGTTACAGTCCGGAAACGATTGCGCCGTGGCTCTCGCACTCACGGTCAGCGGCGATATTCAAAAGTTTGCCGAGCTTATGAATCAAACGGCAAAAAGAGCGGGGGCTGCGAACTCGAATTTCGTCAATCCGCACGGCTTGCACGACGACAATCATTATACTACGGCGAGGGATTTGGCGCTCATTGCGTCGTATGCTATGAAAAATCCCGTCTTTGAAAAAATAGTCGGAACAAAGAGATATACGATGCCGTGGAAAGGTCGTGATTACGACAGAGTGGTGCTGAACAAGAATAAGATATTGAATACGTTCGACGGCGGAGACGGCGTCAAAACGGGTTTTACGAAAAAGGCGGGGCGCTGTCTTGTGTCGAGCGCCAAAAGAAACGGTATGCGCGTTATTTGTGTCGTGCTGAATTGCGGTCCGATGTTCGAAGATTGCGGCGCTCTTATGGAACGGGCGTTCAAGGAATACTCCCTGCGAAAAGTTTGCGATAAAAACATAACTTACGAAGTGCCGGTCAAGGAGGGGAAAGCTTCCGTTGTCAAGTGCGCGCCGTTGAACGACTTGTATTATCCGCTGAAAGACGGCGAAGAAGAGAATATAAACGTGGTTGCGCATACCGATATAGAGTTCACCGCTCCCACTCGGATTGGACAGGAAGCGGGAAAAATCGAAGTTTTATTGGAAAATCATTTGCTTTTTGAGGAAAAATTGTTTACTATAAATAGTGTGGACGCGCCGAGTTATCTCGACAGGCTGGATTCGGTCATAGAGGGGTGGCACGTCGAGTAAACAAGGAAGTGAAATACATTGAGGATAAACAAATATCTTGCTCTGTGCGGAGTGAGCAGCAGAAGAAACAGCGAAGTGTTCGTGGTTGAAGGCAAAGTCAAAATCAACGGACGAACGGTAACGGATTTGGCTACCGATGTGAAAGATGCCGATATCGTCACGGTAAACGGTGTGCGCGTTTCTCCGGTCGAACAACATATATATATAATGTTGAACAAGCCGAAAGGATATGTCTGCACCACCAGCGACGAATACGGCAGAAAAAACGTCTTGCAGCTTTTGAGCGAAGAATATGCGGATAAAAGAATATTCCCCGTCGGAAGATTGGATTTCGATACGGAGGGATTGCTGCTTTTGACAACCGACGGCGACCTTGCAAACAGAATAATGCATCCACACAACGAAGTGCCGAAAACATACGTTGCAAAGGTGGAAGGGGAAATATCGGAAAGCGAGCTAGGTAAATTGCGCGGAGGGGTGCTTTTGGACGGGGTTCGCACAAAAAAATGCAAGGCGAAATTGAAAGATTTTTCCGAAGGAATAAGCAGAGTCGAGGTCGTGATAACCGAAGGTCGAAACAGGCAGGTTCGCAGAATGTTCGACAGCATAAACCGAGAAGTCGTTTTCTTGAAACGAACGGCAATCGGCGAATTGAAACTCGGAAATCTCTATCGCGGAATGTCGCGTGCGCTCAACGATAAAGAAGTGGAATATTTGAAAAAACTGTGAAGAACCGAAAAGACCGACGGCAAACGATATCGTCGGTCTTTTAATAATCGGCAAGGCTTAAAAGCTTGCGAATAGTGGATATTTATACCGTAAAACGCTTGTAATTTTTCAAATCTTACTGTATAATAAAATAGTGGAAGTTTGCGAATTTCACATATAACTATTGGAGGACTGTTTATCGGTATGGCTCAATCAAGCGGTGTAAAGGCGCGGGTAAAATCCGGCGAAAAGGACACGTTGACCTTTATCAAAGACTTTGTGGACAAAGACTCTTTTATCGAGACCGACACTTTAATCGCCTCGCTCAACCCTTTGGGAGAAGTTGTCGGAGAAGGTGTGGTCGGCGGTTTTGCCGTTATTAACGGAATACAGACTGCTTTGTTTGCAACCAATCCGTCTGTTTTGAAGGGAAGTATAGGCGTGGGGGCTGCGGAGAAAATTGCGAGAATCGTAAACAATGCGGTAAAAACGGGTGTTCCTTTGATATCCGTTATAGACACAAGCGGTGCGCGTTTCGGAGAGGGCGCGGAGATTCTCGACGGTTACGGCAAAATTCTTGCTTCTTGTGCGAAAGCATACGGCGTTGTGCCCACGATATGCGTGATAAAGGGCAGTAATCTCGGAATGCTGTCGTACTTGACGGCATACAGCGATTTGACCGTTGCTTTCGATAAGTCCGTAATGGCGACGGCGAGTCCTTTGGTGCTTGCTTCGAAGACCAAAATCGACGTTGCAAAGGTCGGAACGGCTTCGGCAAATGCCGAAACGGGAGTTGTATCGGTAATAGTAAAATCCGCTGCCGAGTTGAAAAACACTGTAAGCGCATATTTGGAATTGGTCGGCGAACCCGTTATAGAATCGACCGACGATTTAAACAGAAATTGCAAAGGATTGAAAGTCGGCGCCAAGACTTCGACTTTGATAAAAGAAGCGGTAGATAAAGACAGCTTTTTGGAACTGCGTTCGGATTATGCTCCCGAGGTCGTTACGGGACTTGCGAGATTGGGCGGAATTTCCGTCGGACTCGTCGCAAATAATCCGTCCGTCGGCGATGGCAGATTGACTTGCAAAGCTTCGCTTAAAGTGTGCGAGCTGTTGACGCTTTGTCAGACTTACGGTTTACCTGTGGTCAATCTTGTCGACTGCGCGGGCGCCGCTGCCGATTTGACCGAGGAAAACGGCGGTTTGATTCGCGAAGTCGGAAACCTTATTTACAGCTATTCGCAGATTTCGGTGGCAAAAATTTCTCTTGTCGTGGGCAAAGCGATAGGAGTCGGATACACCGCATTCTGTTCCAAATCGATATGCGATTATTCCGCGGCGTGGACGGGAACAGAAACGGGCGCTTTGGAAAGCGAAGCCGTCGCACGTTTGCTCTACGGCGAAGATATAGCCAAAGCCAAGGATAAGAAAAAGGCGGAAGAAAAGTTCGCATCCGCGTATGCGAAAGAGAATATGTCGGCTGACGGCGTGGCTGCGCTCGGACTTTACGATAACGTCGTGAAACCCGAATTTTCGCGTCGCTTCCTCATCGGCATAGTGCAGACCTTCCTTTCAAAGAGGTGAAAATATGTTTCAATTTTTGATGTCAGCGGCGGATTCCGAAAAAGCGCCGATGTTCGAATGGTTGAATTCCGATATCGATTTGCTTATGGCGTTGCTTTATGCCGTGATAGGTATATCCGTTGTCATATGCGTTTTGTTGATATTGGTCGGTTTGCTGATGATTTTCGAAAAGATTTTTTCGGCGATAGGCAAGTCCGACGCGAAAAAACAAAAGACAAAGGAAATCGAGCCGACGGCAGTATCGGAGGACGAAGAAACTGTTGCGGCGATAACGGCTGCGATAGCTATGATTTATGCCGAAGAAAACGGCACGCAAGAGGTTGCGCCTTTTACGGTAAGGCGTATCAGACAAGTAAGTAAATTCAAGAATAACAGATAATCCAGCGGAGGAAACTACAATGCGTAAATTCAATGTAAACGTAAACGGTAAATCTTATGTCGTAGAGGTCGAGGAGACCGACGGCTCGGCAGCACCCGTAAGCTCTTCGGCAAGCGCGCCCGTGCAAGCTCCCGTCGTGCCCGTTTCCGCAACGGCGGCGGGCGGCAGTATGGTCAAAGCGCCTATGCCGGGACTTGTTTTGAAATTTTCGGTAGAAAACGGCGCAACGGTAAAAAAAGGCGACAAAGTCATTGTTCTCGAAGCTATGAAAATGGAGAACGATATCGTTGCAAGTGCGGACGGTACAATCACGTTTTTGGTTAAAGCGGGCGATAATGTCGTGTCCGGCGCCGACCTTGCTTGCATTAAGTAAGGCCTGTAACGGGAGGTCGTAAAGAAATGTCATTTTTAGACATACTTATAAACCTGTGGGAAAGTACGGGCATCGCCAATTCCGTGGCTTCCGGAGCAAATTTCTGGCAGAACTATGTAATGATAGGCATATCTTTGGTGTTGTTCTATCTTGCGATAGGCAGAGGATACGAGCCGTTGCTGTTGTTGCCGATTGCTTTCGGTATGCTAATCGTCAATATCCCCGGCGGTGCCGATTTGCTGTATTTCGAAGGTTATACGCAGGGCGCCCACGAGCTTACGCAGGAACAATTGGCAAACGGTGCTTCATACGGGTTGTTGTATTACTTATATCAGGGCGTGGATAAAGTTATTTTTCCTCCGCTCATTTTCTTGGGCATAGGCGCGATGACGGATTTCGGTCCGTTGATTGCAAATCCCAAAAGCCTGCTGCTCGGTGCGGCGGCGCAGCTCGGAATTTTCGTTACGTTTTTCGGCGCTGTCGCAATCGGATTCAAAGGTGCGGCGGCGGCGGCAATAGCCATAATAGGCGGTGCGGACGGACCTACCGCGATATGGTTGACGCAAATGCTCGGACAAAAAGACTTGCTTCCGATAATTGCGATTGCGGCATATTCCTATATGGCGCTTATACCGATAATTCAACCGCCGATTATGAAATTACTGACGACAAAGAAAGAGAGAAGTATTCGTATGGAACAGCCTCGTGCAGTCAGTAAAAGAGAGAAAATTATATTTCCGATATTGGTTACCGCTCTCGTGGGCTTGATTTTACCTTCGGCTTTGCCGCTTGTCGGAATGTTGATGCTCGGCAATCTTTTGAAGGAAAGCGGCGTCACCGACAGATTGGCAAAAACGGCAAGCAACGAGCTTATAAATATAGTAACCATAATGCTCGGCGTAGTCGTAGGCTCCAAAGCCGTAGGCCCGATATTCCTTGCTCCGACAACGCTATTTGTAATAGTGCTCGGACTGTTGGCATTTATGATAGGTACGTCGGGCGGAATTCTTATGGCAAAAATAATGAACTTGTTCTCGAAGAAGAAGATTAATCCGCTCATAGGAAGCGCGGGCGTTTCCGCCGTTCCTATGGCGGCGCGTGTTTCGCAAACGGTGGGGCAAAAAGAAGTGCCGGACAACTATTTGCTGATGCACGCAATGGGACCGAATGTCGCGGGAGTCATAGGCTCTGCCGTTGCGGCAGGTTTGTTGCTCGCAATTTTCGGCGGCTGATTTAATTGTATATAGGAGGTCATACTCGCATATGGCAAAAGTTAAAATAATGGAAACGATACTTCGTGACGCGCATCAGTCGCAGGCGGCGACGAGAATGACCGTAGACGAAATGTTGCCGATTGCAGACAAGCTGGACAAGGTGGGCTATTACGCGTTGGAGGCGTGGGGCGGCGCAACGTTCGATTCCTGCCTGCGCTATCTCAACGAAGACCCTTGGGAAAGATTGAGACAGTTGCGCAAAGCAATGCCGAACACTAAATTGCAAATGCTGCTGCGCGGACAGAACTTACTCGGCTATAAGCACTATGCCGACGATGTGGTGGACAGTTTCTGCCGTCTTTCCGTGAAAAACGGTATAGATATCATTCGTATTTTCGACGCGCTGAACGACCCGCGCAATATGCGCCAAGCAATCGAAAGCACAAAGAAGTATAAAGGCACCGTGGAAGCGGCGATAAGTTACACGACGAGTAAAGTTCATACCGTGGATTACTTCGTGAATCTTGCCGTAGAATTGGAAAAAATGGGTGCCGACATAATTTGCATCAAGGATATGGCAAATCTCTTGTTGCCGTATACGGCATATGAGCTCGTCTCGCGGCTGAAAGAGAAAATAAGCGTTCCTTTGCATTTGCATACGCATAACACCGCGGGAATAGGCGATATGACGAATCTGAAAGCGATTGAAGCAGGCTGCGACATCGTCGATACCGCGCTTTCTCCGCTCGGAAACGGGACGAGTCAACCCGCCACGGAGTCTCTCGTCGCAACGTTGCAAGGCACGCCGTATGATACGGGATTGGATTTGCACGCCTTGAACGAGTTGACGGTTTATTTCAAAAAAGTTGCGCAACGTTTGTCCGACGACGGATTTTTGAGTCCGCAGGTATTGAAAGTCGACGTAAACGCGCTGATATATCAAGTGCCCGGCGGTATGTTGTCCAATCTCATAAGTCAGCTTAAACAGCAGGGAGCGTCCGATAAACTTTTGGCTGTTTTGGAAGAAGTTCCGAGAGTCAGAGCCGACCTCGGATATCCTCCGCTCGTCACTCCGTCAAGTCAGATAGTCGGCACGCAGGCAGTACTCAACGTGATTTCGGGCGAACGCTACAAAATGGTTACGAAAGAAACCAAAGGTATGCTTGCCGGCGAATACGGAAAGTTGCCGATAGACCCCGACGCAAAAATCGTCAAAAAAATAATAGGCGATATGCCTAGAATAACTTGTCGGCCCGCGGACAATATCGCTCCCGAACTTGCCGGTTACGAAAAAGAAATCGCAGAGTATGTGGAACAGGAAGAAGACGTTCTCACGTATGCGCTGTTTCCGCAATTGGCGATTCCGTTCTTCAAAAGGCGTTTGGCTGCAAAAAGCGGCGTGGACAAAACCATCTTCGACAAGGAATCGCAGGTTCATCCTATATGAGAGTGTTGATAGCCAACGACGACGGTATCGACGCCGTAGGTATACGTGTTTTGGCGGAAAGATTCGCGAGGGAAAACGAAGTAATGGTTGTCGCTCCGATGAATCAGCGTTCGGGGTTCAGCCATTCTTTGACTATTGACGAAGATATTCTTTTCGAAAAGAAAACGGGCGCATTTACGGCATACGCCATTTCGGGGACTCCGGCAGACTGTACGAAAACGGGTGTTTTGTATTTCAACGACGGACAGCCGTTCGACCTTGTTCTTTCGGGCATAAACAACGGAGCAAATCTGGGTACGGATATTTTGTACAGCGGAACCGTTGCCGCGGCGACGGAGGGTGCAATGCACGGCATACCGTCGATTGCAATCAGTTTGCAAAAATGGAACTGCTCGGAAGAGATGTATATAAAAGCCGCAGACTTTGTCTACGAAGAAAAGGAACGTTTGATTGACTTGTGCTGTGCTTTCGGCGGCGTTCTTAATATCAATTTTCCGATAACCGAGCCGTTTAAAGGCGTCAGATTGACGAAGGCAGGCATAAATCTTTACAATGACAGTTATGTCGCGGGACAAACCGACGACTCTGTGCGTATATGCGGACAGCCGACGCCGCATAATCTCAATGATGAGGATTGCGACGTCGAACTTATAAAGCAAGGCTTCGCAACGATAACGCCGCTGTCGACGGACAGAAACGATTTCGCGGCTCTCGACAAATTGAAAAGGTTGAAAATCTTTTGAAATCACAAAAGGACATAGTTATTATAGGCGCAGGCGCGTCGGGTCTGGCTGCGGCGGGAAAAGCCGCGGAAAAAGGGAAAACTGTCGTCGTTTTGGAGCGCAACGAGAAATCGGGAAAAAAGCTCTATATAACGGGAAAGGGACGATGTAATCTGACGAACCGATGCGAGCCGCGCGATTTTTTGTCCAATGTCATAAACGGCGGCAAGTTCTTGCAGAGTTGTCTATATCGATTTCCTCCGTCGTATACGATGGAGCTTTTCGAAAAACTCGGAGTGAGACTGAAAACGGAACGCGGCAATCGCGTTTTTCCCGAAAGCGACAAATCATCCGATATAATCAAAGCTCTTGTTCGTTACGCGACGGCACACGACACCGAACTTATTTTAAACGACAGAGTGGTAAAAGCGCAGAAAAAAGCCGAGTTTTTCGAAGTGCATACGGAAAGCGGAAATGTTTATCTGTGCGAAAAATTGATAATTGCTTGCGGCGGAAAGAGTTATCCGTCCACGGGCAGCAGCGGCGACGGATACGTGTTTGCCACTTGTTTCGGTCACTCCGTGGTAAAGCCGATTGCGGCTCTCGCTCCGATAAGATTGAAAAGCCGCGTTGCGGATATAGAGGGTTTGAGTTTGAAAAACGTATCCGTCAAAGCGGCGGGGCAGGGTTTTTCGGAAAGCGGTTTCGGAGAATTGCTGTTTACTTCCGACGGAGTATCGGGTCCCGTTCCTCTGACGTTGAGCAGTCGAATAAACAGAAAGAATTTGAATGGCGCAAAACTTACGATAGATTTAAAGCCTGCGCTGGATGAGGACAAGCTGGACAGTCGCGTGCTTTCGGATTTCAAAAAGTATTCCAATAAGCAGTTGAAAAATGCGCTGTTCGATTTATTGCCTCGTTCGCTTGTGCCGTTTATTATCGAATATTGCGGACTCGACGGCGATACGTTTGTAAACAGCGTGACTCGGCAGCAGAGAGAACGGCTTTTGCGGGCATTGAAAGGACTTGCGTTTGAAATAGATTCCGTCTATGACGTGGAGCACGCAATAGTGACTTCGGGAGGAGTAAGCCTGAAAGAGGTAAATCCTTCGACAATGGAAAGCAAAATAGTCGAAGGTCTCTATTTTGCGGGAGAAACATTGGACGTAGACGCCGTGACGGGCGGTTTTAATATACAGATAGCTCTTTCTACGGGCTTTGCCGCAGGAGAGAGCGCGGGAGGTTGAAAAAGTGAATGACAAGATAGCGGTTATTCGCGGCGCTACGACCGTGAATTCCGATACGGCAAAAGATATTTGTGAAAGCGTTACGGAGCTTGTAGGCAAGTTGGTTTCGGAAAACGGTTTGAATACGGAAGATAATAAACCGATTTTTTGCATTATCAGTTCCACGGCGGATATAACGGCATATTATCCTGCCCGCGCCGTTCGGGAAAGCGGTGTTTTGGATTGTCCTTTGTTCAGTTGTCTCGAACCTCCGATAAAAGGCTCTTTGCCGATGTGCGTCAGGGTAATGGTGGAAGCTGTCGGTTTGGATAGCGCGCGTCACGTGTATTTGCGCGGTGCAAAAGTTTTGCGTCCGGACTTGTGCGGCACTTTCGCGGTAGCCATCGACGGACCGAGCGGCGCGGGAAAAAGTACGATTGCCAAATTGCTTGCCAAGAGTCTGAATATGACGTATCTTGATACGGGCGCGATGTATCGCGCAATCGGTCTTAAAATGCACAATAGCGGTATAAATATTTCGGACGAAGCAGGGATAAACAGAATTCTATGCGATACTGACATTTCCGTCGAATATAAAGACGGGGTTCAAAAAGTGTATCTCGACGGAAAAGACGTCGGTGAAGAGATTAGAAAGCATTATGTTTCGAAATTGGCAAGCGATTTTTCGGCAATAGAAAGTGTTCGGAAAAAACTTGTGGAAATGCAACGCAAAATAGCGTCCGAACGCGATTGCATTTTGGACGGCAGAGATATAGGCACAAAGGTTTTGCCGAATGCGCCCGTCAAATTCTTTTTGACGGCAAGCACGGAAGTCCGCGCAAAACGCCGATACGACGAGTTGACGGCAAAAGGCGAAAAGTGTGATTTCGTTACGGTAAAGAAAGATATCGAGTCGAGAGACTACAACGATTCTCATCGCAAGGTAGACCCTCTGAAAAGAGCTGCCGACGCAATAGAGATAGATTCGAGCGATATGAGTGTGGAACAAGTCGTTGCGAAAATGACGGAAGAAATAGAAAGAAAGAGGGGCGAGCGTAAGTGAATCTTTTTTATTCAATCGTAAAGGCTATCGTCTATCTTCCTTTCAAGCTCTTTTTTCCGACGAAAGTAATAAACAAAATAAATTTTCCGAAAAAGAAGAAGTTGATAACGGTGAGCAATCACTTGTCTTGGTCGGATATTCCCGTGGTGGCAATATCTTTGCCCGGATACCGCCATTTTATGGCAAAGAAAGAAATCGGAAATAACCGATTGATAAGAAAGCTTGCCAAATGGTTGGGAGTTATTTTCGTAGACCGCGGAAAAGCCGATATGTCGGCAATGAGAGATACGGTCAACGTCTTGAAAAAGGGCGAGAGCGTTACGATTTTTCCGGAGGGAACAAGAAACAAAGAAGACAATTCGTTGCAGGAAGTCAAAAGCGGTATAGTGATGTTTTCGGTCAAGGGCGATGCGCCGATTGTTCCCGTTATGATATATTCCGGTTCAAAGGTCTTTCGCAAGAATTATATATATGTGGCTCCTCCGTTTGAGTTGGAAGAGTTCAAGGGGCGAAGATTGGATTCCGTTGCGGTGGCAATGGGGGCGGAGATAGTAACGGAGAAAATGAGCCGAGCAAAAGAAATGCTGGATTTTTATGTTGCAAACCGTAAAAACAAAGATTTCAAATTGATGCTCAAACAAAACAAAATCGCAAAAAAGAATTCCGTCAGGTTTGCCGTCAAAACGGTGAAGGCGGCAAGGAAAGCGGAGAAGCGCGCAAAATGAAAATTACCGTCGGAAAATACAGCGGATTTTGTTTCGGTGTCAAAGCCGCGCTGAAAGAAGCGGAGCGCTATGCAAAAGAGGGCGCGAGCTGTCTCGGGGAAATCATACACAACGAAAGAGTGGTAAACTCGCTCGTTCGAAAAGGTCTGAAAATCGTGAGTTCTCCCGATGAGGTAAAAGACGGGAAAATAATAATACGTTCACACGGCGTTGGAAAAGACGTGTATGACAAAATCGCCGAAAAAGGACTTGCTCTTATTGACGCGACCTGTCCTTTCGTAAAGAAAATTCACGAGATTGCCAAAAAATACGACAGTCTCGGATATAGGGTGGTAATAATAGGCAAACGCAATCATCCGGAGGTCGTCGGAATAGGCGGTTGGTGTCAAAACGGAGCCGACGTGGTGGAAAGTGTTGAAGAGTTGGAAACCTATCTCGAAACGGCAGAAAACGATAAAAAGCTGTGTTTTGTGGCTCAAACTACTTTCTCGAAAAAAAAATATGATGAAATTGTGAAAAAAATAGCAAATAGCGGTTTGAAAACAGTTGAAATATTCGACACAATTTGCTATACTACTATTGAGCGGCAATCCGAGGCAGTGGATTTGTCTTCCGAGAACGATAAAGTTTTAGTCGTTGGCAGCAAAAGTAGTTCAAATACGACGAAGTTGTACGAGACCTGCAAAGCGGTACAGAAGGAGACCTATCACATAGAACGCGTTGCAGACTTAAAAAATATATTTTTTAAACCCGACGACAGAGTAGCCATCGTCGCAGGGGCGTCAACTCCCGAAGAGTTGATTTTGGAGGTAAAATTTTATATGGGCAACAATTTCGAAGACGTTAGCAAAGAATTCAAAGACTTGTTGGAGGAGTCTTTCGTTCAATACAAAGACGGTATGCGTATAAAGGGAACCGTTATACACGCTAACGAGAGTGGCATCAAGGTGAATATCGGCGGAAAGAAAGACGGTTTCATCAAGAAAGACGAGGTAAACGTCGACGGCAGTTACAACCCGTCGGATTACCCCGAAGGAACCCCTATCGAAGCGATAATCACGAATAAAAGCGATGCCGACAGCGGTTGCGTACTGTTGTCCAAGAGAAAAGTCGATAAAATCAAAGAAGGCGACAAAGTCGTGGACACCGTTCGCGACGGAGCGGTTTTCGAGCTTGACGGCGCTCGCGCGATTAAGGGCGGTTTGCTCGGTCATCTCGGCACGTATTCCGTATTTATTCCTGCGTCTCAAATAAGAGAAAAGGGCGGCTTCATTAAAGATATGAAGATGTACGAAGGTCAGAAACTTCGCCTTACCGCAATGGAAATAGACGACGAAAAGCGTGAAATCGTCGCCAGCCAGAGAAAAGTTCTCGAATCGGAAAGAAAAGAGAAAGAAGACGTGTTCTGGGCAAATGTTTGTCCGAACGTAATCGTCAGCGGCGTCGTGAAGCGCGCAACCAATTTCGGTGCGTTCGTCAGCGTCGACGGAATAGACTGCCTTGCACACATCGTAGATTTGTCTTGGACGCATATCAAGTCCGTCGAAGACGTCTTGAAGATTGGCGAAACCTACGATTTCGTTGTTCTCTCCGCAGACCGCGAGAAAAACAAAGTGTCTCTCGGGTACAAGCAGTTGCAGCCGCATCCGTTCGTCAAGGCTATGGAAAATCATCCCGTAGGTTCGGTGACCAAGGGTAAGGTCGTAAGCGTATTGCCGTTCGGAGCGTTTGTCGAAATCGAGCGCGGAATAGAAGGCTTGGTTCACGTTTCGGAAGTTGCGCACAATTTTGTTAAAAACATAAACGAAGTCGTGAAAGTGGGAGACGAAGTGGAAGTCAAGGTTCTCGGCATAGACGAGCCCAACAAGAAAATCACGTTGAGCATAAAGGCTTGCCAGGAAGCGCCCGCAGAACCCGAAAAGCCTGCGAAAGCGCCCGTCGAAGCGGCGGAAACAACCGAGCAGCCGAAAGCGGAAAAGAAACCGCAGAGAAAGTCAAAACAGGAAAAGACTCCGGAAGACCACAGCGAGTGGAGCGAGGAATCCAGCAATAACCCGTTTGCGGCTCTGTTGAAGAATTTGGACGTTAAATAGTTTTAAGACGCTGAAAGCCGCAGGAATTTCTTGCGGCTTTCGTTCATTTTGTAACAGGTGTCGGCTTTAAAGCATATCTGTATATGTGATATACGATTTGCATAACGATATGCTTACGGGAATGCCCGCAAGCGAATATGACGGATATCTGAATCGAATCCGTAAACAATCGGTTAAAGGCGTTATTTTTGCGTTTTGGACGACGCGGCTTGATATTTGCGAAGGGTTTTTCAAAACTGCCGCGGAAAAACTCTCTTTTCCCGTTGGCGGTGACGTCAGTTTCGGCTATTCCGTCGAGGACCTTCATTTTTTGGACAATTGTTCCATAAGCGTGTTGTCGGAGTTGCCTTTCAAATATATCGGTCTGACGTGGAATCACGATAATGCTCTTGCAGGGGGCGCGCTCGGCGAATCCGATTTGAAACCGCTCGGCAAACGTGTTTTGGTCGAAGCAAAAAGATTGAAAATCGCGGTCGATACGGCACATTTGAACAGAAAAAGTTTCTTCTCGGTGTTGGAAAATTACGAAGGCAAAATTCTGAACAGTCATTGCTGTTTCGATGATGTAAACCGACACGCTAGAAATTTGACAAGAGACCAAATTGCGAAACTGATAGAACGAAACGGCATAATCGGCGTGACGTTGCATAGCGAGTTTTTGTCGAAAGACAAAGCTGCGTCCGAAGACGTCGTGCGGCATATAGATTATTTCGTTCAGAATTACGGATATAGAAATCTTTGCGTCGGCACCGATTTCAACGGAGGTTGTCCGCCCGGAGATTTAAAAGATTACGACGGTTTTCGTCTGTTGAAAGTAAAGCTTTTGAAACTCGGTTATGCGCAGGCGGCTATCGACGCGATTTTTTACGGAAACGCAGCGGAATTTTTTACATAACGATTTTGAGATAAACAGGAGATATTATTATGAACGACATTTACGAGAATCCTTTGATAACGCGATATGCGTCCAAGGAAATGGCAAAGAACTTTTCCGACGATACTCGTTTCAGACTTTGGCGTAAGCTTTGGATTGCGCTTGCCGAAAGCGAGAAAGAGCTCGGCTTGAATATAACGGACAGGCAAATCGAAGAGATGAAACAGTATGCCGAGGACATCAATTACGACGTGGCGCAGGAAAGAGAAAAAGAAGTCCGTCACGACGTTATGGCTCACGTATACGCTTTCGGTATGCAGGCAAAATCGGCGAAACCGATTATTCACTTGGGCGCTACGAGTTGCTATGTGACCGACAACGCCGAAGTCATAATGATAAAGAATGCTTTGGAAATGGTGCGTGACAAGCTTGTTGCGGTTATTGACAAGCTTTCCGCCTTTGCGTTGACTTATAAAGGTTTGCCCACGCTCGGATTTACGCATCTTCAACCGGCACAGCTCACAACCGTCGGCAAAAGAGCTTGTCTCTGGTTGCAGGATTTGGCTATGGACTACGAAAATTTGGAACACTTGCTGAAAACGGTCAAACTTCGCGGCGTGAAAGGCACGACGGGTACGCAGGCAAGTTTTATGAGTCTGTTTGACGGCGACGGCGAAAAAGTAAAACAGTTGGAAAAAGCCGTTGTCCGCCGCTTGGGTTTCAAATCGGCTTACGGCGTAACGGGGCAGACCTATCCCAGAAAATTCGACTACAACGTTATGAGCGTTTTATCGCAGATTGCGCAGAGCGCTTACAAATTCGCAAACGATTTGCGAATCTTGCAGAATATGAAAGAAATGGAAGAGCCTTTCGAAAAGTCGCAGATAGGGTCGTCCGCAATGGCTTATAAACGTAATCCTATGCGCAGCGAGAGAATATGCGGCTTGGCGCGCTATGTCATAACGTTGCCTTTAAACGAAGCCGTTACGAGTTCAACGCAGTGGCTGGAACGCACGCTCGACGACAGCGCAAACAAGCGTATTACGATTGCGCAGGCTTTTCTCGCGTTGGACGGCGTACTCAATCTGTATCTGAATGTTTCCGAAAATATGGTGGTTTACGAAAAAGTAATAAATAAACATATTTCGGCGGAACTGCCCTTTATGTCGACGGAAGTCATTCTTATGGAATGCGTGAAAGCGGGCGGCGACAGACAGCAGTTGCACGAGCTTATCAGAGAACATTCTATGGAGAGCGCAAAAGTCGTTAAGCGCGACGGCGGTGAAAACGACTTGATTTCGCGGATTAAAGGAGACGATAATTTCAAGGCGATACATTCCGAGATTGACGGAATTTTGCAACCGAAAAACTTTATCGGCCGCGCAGAGCGCCAAACGGAGGAATTTATCGAAACGGAAATAATGTCGATATTGGAAAAGAACAAAAAGTCCCGTAAAATTTCCGCACAGATAAATGTGTAAGTTATAAAAATTGACAAAAAAGCCTTCGGATAATTCGGAGGCTTTTAAATTTGGAAAAGCCGTTTTATTATATAACGTCATTATTGGGGCAAAAAACTCATAACATAAGAAAGTGCGTTACGTTTGTTTGAAAAGTAGAATGTGTAAAATATCGAGCAACGACATAAAATATTAGCGGGGATTTCAAATGTATCAGATTAGTATCAAAGTCAACGAAAACAGAGCTTTCTGGATATATGCGCTGAATAAGATTTTAGAGCCTCGGATTAAATCTGCGGGCGGAGTTATTGCCGTTGCGGAATCGGACGGATACGTCAATTTGGGGCTTGCGGGCGAGTGCGGAAGCAAGAAGACGTTAAGCGCCATTATCGCAGACGGAATTGTCGAGCTTATGGAAACGATAGGAAAGATGTGCTATATCGATTCCAAGCTGTCTCATTTGAAGATAGGAAAGTCCACCTATCGACTTTTGCTTCACACGCTCGTGGCTTTCGACAGAGAATGCGAACGGGAATTGTTGTTGTCGATAGTGAAAGTGACGCCGTTCATAAGCCTTGACGGATTGTTCGATTTTCGACTTTCCGAATTGAAAAAGCGCTGGGACGAAATTTGCACGCTGATAATATCCAACGCTTCTTTTCTGCACGACGAATTGACTTTGAACGAGCTGTTGCGATTTTTGGTCAGTGCGATAGACCCGAAAATAATGAAACTCGAATTGAAACAGCAGGGCGACGAGTTTATGCTGACGGGTATGCACAACGATTCCGAATTCAAACTTGTAACGAAGGGCGGCGATAATCTTATGCTCTACCTAATCGACCTTGCGCCGATAGAATTGGAAATATGCGGGGAGCTTTTCGACAGTAAGCTGTATTGTCGATTGGTAGAGGTTTTTGACGCAAAGGTAAAAACATTACCCAAAAATATTGTGACAAACAGATGAAATAGTCTTTTTGGCATTCCATTTGCTTGCTTAATTGCAATTACTGTGATAAAATTATGGTAATAAAACAAATGGAGATATAAAATGAATTTCAGAAATCTTTTAGCTGCGCCCAGCATCGACCAAATTCTTTTGATTGTGCTTTTGGTTGCAATGGTAATAGTAATAATCGTGCTTCCTATGTTCACGAACAAGAAAAGACAGAAGCAAATAAACGCATTGCAAGATTCGGTCAAAGTGGGTTCGACCATAAAAACCGTCGGCGGCATAATAGGCAAAGTCATAGAGATAAGACAGACTTCGCCCGTAGACAAAGAAATGGTTATCGAAACGGGCAGAGACGGAAGCAAAACCACAATGGTATTCGACATTCAGGCGGTATATCAGGTTATGTCCGACGCTGTCGGCGTGTATTCGGAAAATGAAAATCAAGTCGAGACCGTAAACGACGCCAAAGCGGAACAGGCGGAGGAAGTGCCTGCCGTCGAGCAGAAAGAAGAAAAGTCGGAAACGGTCGATACGCGAGTGGAATCCGAACAGGCGGCAACCGTCGCGGAAGAAAAGAAGGAAGAAACCGTGTCCGAGCAGGTCGAGGAAAAAAAGACGTCTCTCACGCCGTCGGCGAATTCTTCGAAGTCCAAAGCAAAGAAATCGAGCACTGCCAAAAAGTAATTTTAATATCATAAACGAAGGAACCTCCGCATATCTTATACCAATAGATAAGCGGAGGTTTTTTAATGGAAAACGAAGTAGTCACAAAGAAAAAAAGTCCGATTTTGGAAGTGGTTAAGGCTGTCATTATAGCTTTGATAATATCTCTCGTGGGCGT
This sequence comes from uncultured Christensenellaceae bacterium, assembly GCA_910588155.1. Lineage (GTDB taxonomy): Bacteria > Bacillota > Clostridia > Christensenellales > Pumilibacteraceae > MGBC157735. The sequence goes on along the minus strand of CAJUPB010000001.1, from coordinate 210,705 downwards.
GCTGCTTGCTGCTCTCGTAATCAAATTGTTCAACGTTCCTTCGGGGGCGATTCCGATTATCAATCAGGTTCTTAAAGGCGTCAGCGTTCTCGTGGCTTGTCTCGTGAGTTTCAAGATTCCGAAAAACGGATGGGTGAAAGGTATAGCCGTCGGTTTGTTCTATACCGCGCTTGCTTTCGTCATTTTCTCGCTTTTGGACGGGGCTTTCAAGTTTGACCTGACGATTCTCAACGACGTAGCAATCGGATGCGTAAGCGGCTTTTTGAGCGGTATAATAACGGCGAACATAAGAAAATAGCTTTATTGAAAAAGGTTTGCCCAAATGCTTGATTTTTCCCTTCGTTTTTAGTATAATTTATACATAATGACAGATTCGGAGGTCAATATGAAGCATATTAAGACTATTGTAAAATCGACGATTGACAGAGGCTGCGAAAGCGGTTGCGGAGAATGTCAGACGAGTTGTCAGTCGGCTTGCAAAACAAGCTGCACGGTCGGAAATCAGTCTTGCGAGCGCAAAACCGTCAAGGTCAATAAGGTAGAGAAAGAAATACAGGGATAAAACAATCGGTTTTTGATTGTCGGACAATTTAATGGTACACACTTTTCGATGTGTCGGCCGCGTCTTTATGTTGGATACTGAGAGCGGCTCGTTATTTGAAATAGACGAATTGACAAAAAAGGTCGTCGATAGGCGAATAGCTCCCGATGAAGTTTCGGAGGGGGCTTTTTCCTGTTATGAGAACAGCGAAATAGCCGCTGTCGAATCCGAAATAGACGAATTGATAAAAGAGGGTGTTCTGTTTACTCCCGCGCATACATACGCAAAACCTGTTTATAGCGGCATTATCAAAGCGATGTGCCTGAACATTTCGCATAACTGCAACTTGAAATGCGAATATTGTTTTGCCGACGGCGGAACGTATAACAAAGAGCGTAAGAATATGCCGTTGGATGTGGCGCTTAAAGCAATCGATTTTTTGGTTGCAAAAAGCGGCAAAAGGAAGAATCTCGAAGTGGACTTTTTCGGCGGCGAACCTCTGCTCAATTTCGATGTAGTCAAAAAAACAGTCGCGTATGCTCGCTCTCTGGAAGAAAAATTCGGCAAGAAATTTCGCTTTACGATAACCACCAACGCCGTTCTTTTAAACGACGAAGTCACCGAGTATTGCAATAAAGAAATGTATAACGTTGTCGTCAGTATAGACGGACGCAAAAATGTGCATAATTGCGTGAGAAAGACACTCGGCGGCAAAGATTCTTACGATATGGTATTGAAAAATGCCTTGCGTTTCAAGGAATTGCGCGGCGACAGGCAATATTTCGTTCGAGGAACTTTCACTGCGCTCAATACGGATTTCGCAAAGGATGTATTGGCTCTCAACGACTTGGGATTCGATTGTATTTCCGTAGAACCCGTAGTGCTGCCCGAAACCAATAGGTTGGCGATAAAAGAGGAGCACATCGAGTACTTGAAAAAGCAATACGACGAACTCGCGGAGGAATATTTGCGGCGCAGAAATACGGACAAGCATTTCGAGTTCTTTCACTTCATACTGAACCTGAAAGAAGGTCCGTGCGAGGCGAAACGCCTTACGGGCTGCGGAGCGGGTTGCGAATATGTGGCTGTCAATCCCGACGGCAATATATATCCTTGTCACCAGTTCGACGGAAACGACAGTTTCGTGATAGGCAACGTTAAAGACGGAACATTCGAAACGACGATACCGCAGCGCTTTGCGGCAACAAACGTGACTACGAAAGAGAACTGTCCCGACTGTTGGGCAAAGTATTATTGTAGCGGCGGATGCAACGCCAATGCGTTCAATTTCAACGGCAGTTTCGATAAACCGTATCGCGGAGCGTGCGAGCTTATGCGTAAACGTATCGAATGCGCGCTTGCCGTAAACAGCATCGAATGCGAAAATTAAATTTGTATTTATGCGCAAATAAGGGCTTGTTTTATTTGACGAAACGGTTCGATTTATTATATAATTAGAACATTGTATGCAGGAGGCTTTCAGATGAAGAAAAAATCGTCAATTATTAAGTTATGTATTATTGGCGTTGTTCTTATAATCGGAATTGTGTTGTCCTTCTGTTCTTTTGATATCGGTTTCACGACATATAAGTCATTTGCGAAATCCATCAGCTTGGGCTTGGACCTTAAAGGCGGCGTGTATGCGGTATACGAAGCTGCCGATGAAAATACCGAAAATCTCGATGAAAGAATGGAAGGCACGAGAACTATGTTGCTTAATCTTTTGAGCAGCAAAGGTTACACGGAGGCGACGATAGTAAAAGAGGGTACGACCCGTTTGCGTGTAGAAGTTCCCGACGTGGATAATCCCAAGGAAATTTTCGAAATAATCGGCAAACCGGCTTCGATATATTTCAGACTCGACAGCAATAACGAAACGGTTTTGACTGGCGACCACATCATAAAGGCGGAACCGGGTTATTCGGCAAGCGACGGCTACGTTGTGCAATTGTCGCTTAACTCGGAAGGTGCGGACAAGTTCCACGAGGCAACTTCGGATAACGTAGGACAGGCAATGTCTATTTATGTCCAGGTCGAAGGCGAAGAAGAACAGAAGATTCAGACCGCCACCATAAACGAAGGCATAGCCGGCGGCAGAGCAGTGATAAACGGTATGGAGAGCTATGAAGCGGCGAAGAAACTTTCCGACCAGATAATGAGCGGAACGTTCGAAGTTCGTCTTGCGCTTTTGGACAGCTCCACAGTATCCGCGACTTTGGGCGAACAGGCGCTGTTCTACGGTCTGCTTGCCGGTATCATCGGTTTGGCTTTGGTAATTATTTTCCTTTGCGTATTTTACAGATTACTCGGTGCGATTGCATCGTCGAGTTTGTTGATATATTCTGTTTTGATGCTGTTCTTCCTTTCGGTTATTCCGGGAGTTCAGCTCACGTTGCCGGGTATCGCGGGTATCATATTGAGCTTGGGTATGGCGGTCGACGCGAACGTCATAATCTACGAGAGAATGAAATTCGAATACCGTAACGGCAAATCTATTATGGCGTCCACTTATGCCGGTTTCAGACGCGCAACAATGGCGATAATCGACAGTAACGTGACAACTATAATAGCGGGCGTAATGCTGCTGATATTCGGCACGGGTTCGATACGCGGTTTTGCGATTACGCTGTTGCTCGGCATAGTTTTGTCTCTGTTTACGTCTATGATTGTGACGAGAGGACTTGTCAAATATTTTGTCAATATCAACTCTACGAATGCAAAGCTCTACGGTTTCCGCAGAGGCAAGGGATTCGAGGACGTGGAGGCGGACCAAACCGACGTGAGCGTTCAGAGAGAAATGGATAAAGAGCAAGCGGCAAAAGAGGAAAAGAAGCGTGCAAAGCATAATAAGGACAAACAAACGGGAGGATTGGTAAGTGAAAATATCTAATCTTCTCGATAAAGACTTGAAAATAGTCGAAAAGAAAAAGATTTTCTTTTTGATTCCGGTAATCATCGTTGCGGTAACGGCGATAATGATGTTGATTTACGGTCTCGTTTTGGGTTCTCCGTTAAATCTCGGCACCGACTTTACGGGCGGATATTCGTTGGACGTGACGTTGGGGACGAAGTTGACGACCGAAAACCGCGCCGAATACGAAAATCAGATTCGCAATATAATAGAAGGCGTGAAAGACGAAAACGGAAGCAGCTACAACGTCAAAGTCAAAGGAATTCAGCAGCAAGGCACCGCCGAATCTGCGGCTCTGCACATTATGTACAAAGTAGATGCGGAAGAACGCATAATGGACGAGGAAATCAATCCGAAGCTCCAAAAAGAGTTGGCGTCGATTTTCAAGATAATACCGAGTGTGGTAATATCGTCTTCCGATATAGTAATAGAATATTCCGTGCCTCTCGGCGTATACGATTCCAAGCACGAGATAGAAGAACTCGTGGAAAACGAGTTGAAAAACAAGAATATTACCGTTACGTCTGCGGAACGTTCTTCCGACGGAATGAAGATAACCGTTCATACTTCGGGCAGTATCACCGAAGATGTGGCTCAAAGCGTAAAAAGTGCGGCGACTATTGACGACAGATATTCCGGTCTCGTATCGTTGGGAAGCGCGACGAGCGCATCGTTTTCCGCAGAGCTTTTGTGGAGCGCGTTGGCGGCGATTCTTGCGTCCGTAGTCTTGATGCTCGTGTATATTGCTTTCCGTTTCGAGCTGACAAGCGGTCTGTCGGCAATCATTGCATTGTTCCACGACATACTGATTATGTTCTGCTTTATGGCAATATTCCGTATAGAGATAAACAGCACGTTTATCGCTGCTTTGATTACAATTCTCGGATATTCCATAAATAATACAATAGTCATCTTCGACAGAATAAGAGAAAACAAAAAGTCCGAAATGGCAAAGACCTCCACAGCGGCATTTATAGCAAATAAATCCGTCGGGGAAACGCTGTTGCGTTCGGTGAACACCACTTTGACGACTTTGCTCACAATAGGAATGGTTGCAATTCTCGGTGTGAGAGACATAAAGATTTTCGCTCTGCCGATTATAATCGGTCTTCTTGCGGGAACGTATTCTTCGATATTCATTTCGCCGCCTATTTGGGCGTCGTGGAAGGACAGAAAGAAAAAGGGTTTGCAGTCCGGAACGAAAGAAGTCAAGAAGGCTACCGCGGCTCATTAAAGAGTAAAATAATTTAAAATAAGCCTTCGTTTTATGAGGGCTTATTTTTGTAGAGAGAATATCAAATGAACGTTCAATTCAAAAGACGCAACGACGTCCAAATAGATAATCGAGCGGTAAACGAGACGTCGGAAAAACTCGGTTTACATTCGAAAATCGTGGAAGTGCTGTTTTCCCGCGGAATAAGCGATGAGGAGAGCATTCGGCGGTTTTTGAATCCGTCTCCCGACAATTTTTACGACCCCTTTTTAATGAAAGATATGCGGCGCGCGTCGGAGCGTTTGGAACAGGCAATAGCCAATGACGAAGTCGTGGTTGTATACGGCGATTATGATGCGGACGGCATTTGTGCGGCGTCGATTTTGTCGCTTTATCTGCGTTCTCGCGGCTTGAATGTTCGCACGCATATTCCAAACAGAATAGGCGAGGGCTACGGTTTGAACGTGGCTTCTTTGGAAAAAATTATCGAAGAAGTCTGTCCCGATTTGATTTTGACGTGCGATTGCGGTATTTCGGGTCACGCCGAAGTCGAGTTTGCGCTTGATTTGGGCGTCGACGTGATAGTGACCGACCACCACGAGGTTGCCGACACCGTTCCCGACTGTATAGTGGTCAATCCCAAGCAGAGCGATTGCGACTATCCTTGTAAAACACTGTGCGGAGCAGGCGTGGCTTTGAAACTCGTGGAGGCAATGGGCGGAAGAAAAGTTGCGTCGGACTATTATGACTTGGCGTGTGTGGCTACCATTGCGGACCTCGTACCTCTTTTGGACGAGAACAGATTGATTGTGCAGTTGGGACTTGCCGCGCTTGCGGAAGGCAAAAATATAGGCATTCAAAGATTATTGGCAAGTCAGGGACTCGGCAACGAAGTTACAAGCACGGATATTGCTTTCAAAATTGCTCCCCGCATAAATGCGGCAGGCAGAATCGGAGACGCCTATCGTGCTTTCGAAATGCTTATAAGCGACGATTTTGCTGTTATCGATTCCATAATAGAGGAAATCAACGACGCAAACGGCAAGAGAAAACTTGCTTGCGATAAACTTTACGACGAGGCAGTTGCCGATTTGCGCTATGAAAATTTGGTCGATTCCCGTTGTATTGTTTTGAGCAGTCCCGAATGGGAAAAGGGTATTACGGGAATAGTTGCCGCCCGTTTGACCAACGACTTCAAAAGACCGTCTTTCATTCTGGTTCCGTCGGGCGACGGAATCTATAAGGGAACGTGCAGAAGCGTGGAAAATATCAATATCTATGAAGCGCTTTCCGCCGTGAGCGATACGTTGACGGAGTTCGGCGGACACAGTCAGGCTGCGGGTTTTTCCATTCGCACGGAAAAGCTTGCGGAGTTCAAACAGCGTATGAACGAATATCTCGGCAAGTTTCCGACGGAATACTTTATGCCGTATTGCACTTACGACATAGAACTGAATCCCGACGAGGTCAGCGTCTCTTTGATTAAGGAGTTGGAAAAACTCGAACCGACGGGAAACGGTTTCGTAAAGCCGCTGTTCAAGATTTCCGCAACCGATTTATCGGTATCTCTCTGCAAAAGCAACGTCAATCACAGTTCCATAACAACCAAAAGCGGTTTCCAGATTTTTGCATTCAATTTTTATAATAAAAATCATTATGCTGTCGGCGACGGTCGTAAAGATATGATTGTGGAATTACAGTTGAATGCATTTAACAATAGAGAATATCCCCGAGGAGTTTTAAAGGAAATCGGTACGGAGAAACTCTATGTCAACGAGGAAAGCGCAAAATCGGTTTATGTAAAATATACGGATTTGGAAAATTGCGAAGGCAAAGCCGTATATACCGAGTTTGACAAAACGGATTTGAAGAGCGTTGTGGGCAATGCGCCTTTCGGTACGTTGGTTATTGCGTTCGATAAAGAAAATTACGACGATTTCAATTCTGTTTGCGGAAAATCTGCGGCAGTATTGCACGAGTATATGTTTCCTTCGTCGAAAAACAATTACACGCGCATTATCGTTGCGCCCGATTTCGATTCCGGTCTTATGCTCTCGGCTTATAATAAAATCGTATTATTGGACAAACCGCTGTCCGCAGGTTTCATTAAATATCTGAATGCGCAGACGAATGCCGAAATTTTCGTACCCAAGCAGGATGACAGAAAGCGGCTTATAGAAAGTCTCGACACTTCGCGTTTGACGCTCGGGAGATACTACGATTACATAAGGAAGAATGCCGATGTTTCCGCGGCAAATGTTTATGCATACACCAAAAGCATCAGAAATCGTGTAAAAGAAGTGGATTTGTCGGAATTGATGTTGGCAATCAACGTATTTTCGGAACTCGGTTTGGTCAAATCGTCCGTCGGTAGGTATCGCCTTTCCATAGTGCAGGGCGAGAAGCGTGAGCTGAAAGATTCCAAAATTCTTTCTCTCGTAGAAAATTTGAAAAATTCGTTATGAATGAACTTCGAAAAAAATATGTTTTGATATTCGGAAACGAGCAGTCGGAGTTACTCGACAGAGTATACGCCTATGCCGAACGTATGCACTCCGGTCAGTTGCGCGACAGCGGAGAGCCTTATATCATTCACCCCACGGCGGTGGCGAGTATTCTTTTGGACCTCGGATTGGATTGTAACACGGTTGCCGCCGCATTGTTGCACGATTGTTTGGAAGATACCGAAGCCACACAGGAACAAATGCGCGAGCTGTTCGGGGATAAGATAACAGAGCTGGTTTTGGGTGTAACAAAACTCGATAAAATAACGTTCAAATCGAAAGAGGAAGAACAGGCGGAAAATTTTCGCAGAATGTTTTTTGCTATGGCGAAAGACATTCGCGTCATACTAATCAAACTTGCGGACAGACTTCACAATATGCGCACGATATCCTGCATTTCGGAAACCAGACAGCAGGCAATGGCGAAAGAGACGTTGGAGATTTACGCTCCGCTTGCTTCTCGATTGGGATTGAGCTATTTTAAATGCGAGCTGGAAGACTTGTGTCTTAAAGTTTTGCACCCGAAGGCATACGATACTTTGGTCAGCGAGGTATCGTTGAAACGCGCGGAGCGCACGGAGCTCGTAAGCGCTATTTGCGGGAGATTGACCAATCTCTTGACCGAATTGAAAATAAAGGGCGAAGTCAGCGGCAGACCCAAACATTTTTACAGCATATACAAGAAGATGAAGAAGGACGACAAAACGTTCGACCAGATTTACGACTTGACCGCAGTCAGAGTTATCGTGGAAACGGTCAGGGATTGTTATGAAGTCCTGGGTATGATTCATACAATGTGGAAACCGTTGCCGGGAAGATTCAAAGATTATATAGCGGTGCCGAAACCGAATAATTACCAGTCGTTGCATACGACGGTCATTACGTCGTACGGTATGCCGTTCGAAATACAAATCAGAACTTACGATATGCATAAGATAGCCGAATACGGCATAGCGGCGCATTGGAAGTATAAAGAGAACCGTTCGAACGTCAGCGACCTTGATGAAAAACTGCAATGGTTGCGCGGCGTAATGGATGTGCAGAGCGAAACGACGTCCCCGCAGGAGTTTTACGAGTCTTTGAAGCTCGATTTGTATACGGAGCAGGTGTTTATTTTCACGCCGAAAGGAGATGTGATAGCTTTGCCGGAAGGCGCCACTCCCGTCGATTTCGCATATTACGTTCACAGCGCGATAGGCAATAAGTGTATCGGCGCAAAAATCAACGGAAAAATCGTGCCTTTGGAAACCAAACTTCAAATGGGCGATTATGTGGAAATCATAACATCCAATAATTCCAAAGGTCCGAGTCGAGATTGGCTGCGCTTCGTCAAATCGGGTCAGGCAAAAACGAAGATAAAAGCGTTTTTCAAAAAAGAGCTGAAAGAAGACAATATAAAGAAAGGCAAAGAAATGTTGGAGCGTGAGGCGAAAAACAGGGGGTATTCTCTTTCTTCGCTGATGATACCGAAGTGGCTGGATATTATTATGCAGCGTTATTCGATTTCGTCGATAGACGACCTCTATGCTTCCGTAGGTTACGGCGGTTTTACGGTTAATCAGATACTTCTGAAACTAATCGATTTTTACAATAAAGAAGTGGTTTCCACGCAGGAATTCCGCAAGGTCAGCTCTCAAAACCGCAAACCCGACGGACAGGGTATTGTGGTAAACGGGCATAACGACCTCTTGGTTCGTTTGGCAAAATGTTGCGCGCCTGTTCCGGGGGACGAAATAATAGGATTCATATCGAGGGGCAGAGGCGTGGCGATTCACAGAAAAAGCTGTCCCAACTTGCGAAATACGGAATCGTTCAGGTTGATTGAAGCGCATTGGGAGAATACGCCCACATATGCCTTTGTGGTGTCTTTGCAGGTTCACGCCGTAAATACAAGCGGACTGTTGGCGAAAATGACTTCGCTTATTTCGGAAATGAAATTGTCGATTGACAGTATGAATGCGCGAATTGACAAAAACAGCAAAGCCGTTATCGACCTCGGCGTCAGAGTATACAAAATCGACGATATAAATGCGCTGATAAAAAAAATACAATCGATTTCCGAAGTGGAAACGGTATTCAGGAGCGCGGGAGTATGAACAAAGTTTACAGAATTGTCGGCGGCGTATTGCAGACAAATTCCTATGTAGTTACGGCAAACGACGTTGATTGCATTGTCGTCGATTGTTGCGATGCGGACAGGCTTTCGGAGTTTTTTGCGAAAAATAATTTAAAGTGCCGCGCTCTGTTGCTGACGCACGCACATTTCGACCATTGCAAAGATGCCGCAGTTTTGCAAAAGGCGGGTGCAGAAATATATGTTCACGGCGACGATGTTGCATTAATCGACGGCAAGGGAAATCTTGCGGAAGCTATGGGCTTCGAGTTTATTTCTTTTCGCCCCGATGTTATTGTCAATGACGGCGATATACTCGATTTATACGGTGTGCGCGTGAAAGTTATCCACACGCCGGGACATACCTCCGGCGGCGTGTGCTATCTGTCGGAAAATTTTCTGTTCAGCGGCGATACGCTTTTTAAAGAGTCTGTCGGAAGAACAGACTTTCCCACGGGAGACAGAAAGCAGTTGTCGGACTCCGTCAAAGAAAAGCTGTTTACTTTAAATCAAGATTACGACGTATTGCCCGGGCACGGAGAGCCGACCCGTCTGTTTTTCGAAAGGAGCAATAACGTATATGTATGAATTGACCGCGGAAAATGAGAAAATCGCTTATGAACTCGACGAAGTTGTCAAAGCGTTCTATCCCGACGAAGCGGAAGCACCGCATACCGTCGTACAGAAGTCGTTTGTCAAAGATGGGATTATGCGTGTAGATATAGCCGTCGATGAAAATACTTTTTCGTACGAGAAAAAAATAGGCGGAAACATATCGTCGGACGAAAAGAGATTTTATAACAGATTCAACAAACTGTGTCTGTATAAATCGTTGGAACAGTTTTCCGAGCGCTCGTTGCCGTGGGGCAGCCTTACGGGTATCCGACCCACAAAACTCGCATATGAGCTGATTGACGGCGGCAAAAGCATAGAAGAAGCGGCACGAGTATTGCAAACCGTCTATTGCGTGAGTTCCGAAAAGGCGGAATTGATTGAAAAAATATTGAAAGCGCAAGACGGCTATATCCGCAAAGGCGACAATCTTTTCAATCTGTATGTTCACATTCCGTTTTGCGTATCCAAGTGCAGTTATTGTTCGTTTGTCACGGACGTCTTGACGCCGTCCTATAAGTATATGCAACGATATGTCGAAGCGCTTACGGAAGAAATAGAGCGTACGAAAAATGCGCTGAAAGTTGCGGGCGGCGAAATTGTGTCGGTCTATATCGGCGGAGGAACACCGACTGCGCTTGACGAAACGCAACTGAAAAAAGTGCTTACGGCAGCATATTGCGGCAATGTGGAGTATACCTGCGAAGCGGGCAGACCGGATACCATAACGGAAGAAAAACTTTCCGTTATTGCCGATTGCGGCGTGGGGCGCATTTGCGTGAACCCGCAGAGTCTGTGCGACGAAACGTTGAAACGTATAGGCAGAAATCACGACAGTCGTAAGTTCTTCGAGGCATACGAAGCCGCGAGAAAATACCCGTTTGTCATAAATACGGATTTGATAGCCGGATTGGAGGGTGAAACCGCGGCGGAATTTTCCCAAACCCTCAAAGGTATCACGGATTTGCGTCCCGAAAATATAACGGTGCATACTTTGGCGCGAAAGAACGGCTCGGAATTGAGCCGCTTAAAATATCGTGCCAATGCCGAAGTGGAAAAAATGGTGAAACTCGCAAACGCCGAGATGAAAGAGCACGGATACATACCGTATTATACTTATCGCCAAAAACGTATGCTCGGCAATCTCGAAAACACGGGCTATTGTCTAGACGGAACGCAATGCGTCAATAACATTACGACTATGGAGGAGTGTATCGGAGTTGCGGCTTGCGGTGCGGGCGCCATAAATAAACGGGTTTACGATATGGGCGGCAGGATAGAGCGATTGGCGAATTTGCGCGACGTCAAGCTATATCTGGAACAGTTCGAAGAGCGTTTGAATAAAAAACTCATTTTCCTGTCGTAATCGGTTTACAAATGTAAAACAATATGCTATACTTATAAAGTACCTTATTCTTCAAGTTGTGCGAATCTCCACGCACGTACCTAGGTTTAAGGCGAATAATTATTTAACGGAGGTAAAAATATGGACAAGAACGTAAAGGCGGAAATAATCGCCAAGTACGCGACGCACGAGGGTGACACGGGTAGTCCCGAGGTACAGATAGCGCTTTTGACGCATCGTATCAACCATTTGACGGAACATCTGAAAGTTCACGCAAAGGATAATCATTCGAGACGCGGATTGTTCCAGATGGTCGGTTCGAGAAGAAGTCTGCTCAACTATTTGAAAAGCGTAGACATCGAAAGATACAGAGCCATCGTTGCAAAGCTGGAAATCAGAAAGTAAGTTCGAAAAGAGTAAGGGCGAGTTTTGGCTCTCCCTTGCTTTTTTATTATGGTAGTTTTCAGAAAGAGTTAGGAGAATAGAGAAAATGAATTACAGAGTTTTTGAAACTGAAATCGGCGGCAGAAAGGTCACCGTCGAGACGGGTAAGTACGCGCAGCAAGCCAACGGCTCGTGCATAATCAGATGCGGAGATACCGTCGTTATGACAAACGTCACAATGGCGCAGCAGCCGCGTCCGGGAATGGATTTTTTCCCGCTCGGAGTCGATTTCGAAGAGAAGATGTATTCTGTCGGCAAAATTCCCGGCGGATTCAAAAAGAGAGAAGGCAGAGCAAGCGACAAGGCGATTTTGACGTCTCGTCTTATAGACCGTCCGATTCGTCCGCTTTTCCCGAAAGGATTGTTTAACGATGTAGCCGTCGTCGCAACCGCGCTTTCGGTGGATACGAATATCCCGCCGGAGGTTTTCGGAATGATAGGTTCGTCTGTCGCGCTTTCCATTTCCGATATTCCTTTTTACGGTCCTACGGGTTCGGTCGTGGTCGGCTATGTAGACGGCGAATACGTAATAAACCCCGATAACGAGCAGAGAGCCAAAAGCCTTATGCACGTTACCGTATCGGGAACGAAAGACGCAATAATGATGGTTGAAGCAGGCGCGCAGGAAGTGAGCGAGGACGTGATGCTCGGCGGCATAATGTTTGCGCATAAGGAAATCAAAAAGCAAGTTGAGTTTATAAACGGCATTGTCGCGGAAATCGGCAAGCCCAAGCTCGAAATGGAACTTTACAAGGTTTCCGAAGAGATAGACAAAGATGTGCGCGCGTATGCGAGCAAAAAATTGGACAAGGCGCTCGAAGAAATCGACAGAGAAAAGCGTCAGGCTTTGCAGGACGAAGTCGATGCGGACGCTTTGGCGCATTTTGCGGAGAAATATCCCGAGAAAGAGAGGGAAATCAAAGACACTCTCTATATAATGACGAAAGAAAAAGTTCGTGCAAAAATATTGAACGACGGCTTCCGTCCCGACGGCAGAAAGCTCACGGAAATCCGCGATATATGGTGTGAAGTCGGCGTATTGCCGAGAGTTCACGGCAGTGCGGTGTTCACGAGAGGTCAGTCGCAGGCGCTTTCGAGTTGCACGCTCGGAACAATTTCCGAAGTTCAGAAGCTTGAAAATCTCGACGACGAGACTTTCAAAAGATATATGCACCACTATAATTTCCCGCCTTACAGCACGGGCGAAGCAAAGCCTATGAGAGCACCGGGAAGACGCGAAATCGGTCACGGAGCTTTGGCGGAGAGAGCGCTTGAACCCGTTATTCCGGGAGAAGAGGAATTTCCGTACGCGATTAGAACGGTAAGCGAAATATTGAGTTCCAACGGCTCGACGTCGCAGGCAAGCGTGTGCGGTTCCTGCTTGGCTCTTATGGATGCCGGCGTGCCCATCAAAGCGCCCGTCGCAGGTATAGCAATGGGACTTATCAAGGACGAACCTACGGGGCGCGTTGCAATTCTTTCCGATATTCAGGGACTCGAAGATTTCCTCGGCGATATGGACTTCAAGGTTGCGGGTACGGAAAAAGGCATAACCGCAATACAGATGGACATAAAGATTAAGGGTATAGACGAGAATATACTTCGTACAGCATTGGGGCAGGCACGCGACGGCAGAATGCACATTCTCGGAAAAATGCTTGCGGTTCTCGATAAGCCGCGCGAAGAGCTTTCCAAGTGGGCGCCGAAGATAATCAGCTTCTCGATTGACCCCGAAAAGATTGGCGATGTGATAGGCAAGAGCGGCAAAGTAATCAATAAAATCATAGAGATAACGGGCGTCAAAATCGATATTTCGGACGACGGAAAGGTGTTTATAGCGACGAACGACTTGGAAATGGCAGACAAAGCCAAAAAGATTGTTATGACCATAGTCGAAAACGTCAAAGTCGGCGAAGTTTACGAAGGCAGCGTAGTCAAGATTATGGACTTCGGCGCGTTTGTGGAGCTCGTTCCCGGAAAAGACGGTATGATACACATTTCCAAACTGTCCAAGCGTCGCGTGGAAAAAGTCACCGATGTCGTAAACGTGGGCGATAAAGTGGAAGTCGAGGTAATCAAAATCGACGAAAAAGGCAGAATCGATTTGAAGTTGAGAAAAAAATTCGATTGACGGAAATGTCGATTCGATAAAGTGCATAAGGCGGCAGCTTTCGTGAATATGATATAACAGTCATATTAGAGAGGTGCCGCTTTGATTAAGGAAAAAACTTTCAGAAACGTGGTAGTCAATGTCGTGATTGCCGCATTGGTGTGCGGAATAGCCGTTACGGGTCTGATTCTGAACAATAAGACGATAAATGTAAACGACCCCGCACCGCTTTATCGCGGAAACAGCGAAGACAAAGTTTCGCTTATGATAAACGTCTATTGGGGAACGGAATATCTGGAACCGATGTTGGACGTTTTAAAGGAAAAGGGCGTCAAAACCACTTTTTTCGTGGGCGGAATGTGGGTTGCGGAAAACGAAAAAATCTTGAAACGCATATACGACGAGGGTCATGAAATCGCCAATCACGGCTATTATCATAAAGACCATAAAAAGCTGTCGGATAAACGATGCGAAGAAGAGATAAGCATAACGCACAAACTTGTCAGCGAAGTGGTGGGCGTGGAAATGAATCTGTTTGCGCCTCCGTCCGGTTCGTACAGCAGCAGTACCGTCAAAATAGCGGAAAAACTTGGCTATCAGACAATAATGTGGTCTCTCGACACGATAGATTGGAGAGATAAGGACACCGAACTTATTTATACTCGCGCCACAAAAAAAATCAAAGGCGGCGACCTCGTGCTTATGCACCCGACGGCAAATACTTTGGAGGCATTGGGACGCATTATCGATACCGTTGCCGAAAAGGGGCTAACCGTTTCCACCGTAACGGAAGTTCTCGGCTGATTTTTCGATAAATATGCTTCGGTAGGGCGATACTATCAGTTGAAAAGCGCACTTGCGCAAAGGAGAGCGAATGAGCAAGATTTTGAGATATGAAAACGGTCTTAAAGTGGCGGTCAAAAATATTCCGTCGCTTCGGTCGGTATCCGTCGGTTATTGGGCGGGAGTCGGTTCGAGCAAAGAAACTCCCGAAATCAACGGGCTGTCTCACTTTACCGAACATATGATGTTTAAAGGCACGAGCAAACTTTCTCCCGCAGAGATAGCACGCCGATTCGACGCTATGGGAACGGTGTCGAATGCGTTTACGGGCAAGGAAATGACTTGCTATTACGTAAAGACAATCGACGAGTATTTGGAACCGAGTTTCGAATTGCTTTCGGATTTGATATTCGATTCGTCTTTTCCCGAAGCGGAACTCGACAGAGAAAGAAAAGTCATCGTGGAAGAAATCAATATGGTGGAAGACGCACCGGAAGATATATGTTACGATATGATTTCTTCCGCCGTATATAAGGATAAAAAGCTGGGACAAACCATTTTGGGACCGATAGACAACGTCAAACGTTTCGGCGCAAAAGACATAAGACGCTTTATGAGCGAATTTTATACTCCGTCCAATATGGTTATTACAATGGCGGGTTGCGTGACGGAAAAGCGTGCGGACGAGCTTGTAAGAAAGTATTGTCTAAATCGTTTTTGCGGCAGGGGAAGCGAATCGCAATACGAGCCGCATCATACGATTTCGTCCGATTGCGTATGCCGAATCAAAGATTTCGAGCAGAGCAATATTGCGATAGCCTATCCTTCGATATCGCTTGACGACGAAAAGTTTATGCGTCAGGCATTTTTGAGTCTGATTCTCGGCGGCGGAATGTCGTCGCGTCTTTTTCAATCCGTGCGCGAGCAATCGGGATTGGCATACAGCATCTATTCTTTGCCCACAACGTACAGAAACAACGGTTCGCTGAACATATTCGTGAACATAACGCCGACAAATACGCTCGATGTTTTGAACAAAGTAAAAGCCGAAGTGGACAAGCTTGTAAAAGGCGGAATTACGGACGAAGAGTACGAGAGAGCGAAAATTCAGTTGAAGACGTCGTGCATATTCGGATTCGAAAACCCCCAAAGTATAATGACGTCGCTGGCAAAACCTCTTTTGATGCTCGACAAAGACTACAATCTCGACGACAAAATCGCAGAGATAGAATCGGTGACGAAAAAGCAGGTAAACGATTTCGCAAGAGAAGTGCTTGTTTCCGACCGTGTGTGTGCGGCATATGTCGGAAAACAGACGGGCGTAGATATTTTGAGTATCTTGAAAGGTTGACTATGGACAGATTGCAAGAGCTGCTTGACAGACAAAAAGAATTGGACGACTTTATCGCGAAAAGAAGAAATTTGAATTTCGACAAAAAAGAATGGGCGCGAAAAAAATGCGTGGCTATGATTGTGGAAACGGGCGAGCTTCTAGACGAGGTCGGCTATAAATGGTGGAAAAATTCCAAAGAAAACAACGAGTCGGAAATCAAGGAAGAGGTAATCGATATTTTGCATTTCTTTTTGGGAATATGCAATGCGGTCGGGCTTTCTTCCGACGAGATTTACGATATTTATATGAGTAAGAACGATGAAAATCATAAGCGTCAGACGGGCGAATCCAAAAAGTCGGGCTATAAGTCTTGACCGGACTACACCGACATACATATTGAATCAAAGTAGTTTTTTCAATTGTCGGCAAAAAATAAAATAGGAAAATTACCCGTCAAATGGTTGAAAAAGCCTGCTCTATATGGTATAATGTATCGAGAGAAATTCGGGACGGAAGGATACTGCTTTGAATAAACGACATACCGATAGCAGAAGAAGTAAGAGAAGCGGCAGTAGCGACTTGATAGGCATTGCGGTAATCGCCGTGTCTGCGTTTTTTTTGTTGTGCATAATAATTCCCATCGTTTTGGGGGCTTTCGGCTATTTCATAAGGGGCGTTGTGCTCGGAGTTTTCGGATTGTTTGCATATCCGCTTTTTTTGAGTACGCTATTGTTGGGAATAGCGCTTGTGCGGGATTTGAGCCTGAAAATCTCATTGAAGTATAAGGTGTGCATAGGAATCATAGCTTTTTGTGTGATGATGATATTGCAGTTGGCAACGTCCTTTGGATTTTTGGGAGAAGGCTTTTCGTATTATATATCCTCGGTATACACCAAACTTACGGCAGGGGGAGTATTTTTCGGCGTGCTTGCATATGGATTGCAGGCCGCAGTCACGCAAGTATTCGCATATATCCTGTTAAGTACGGGAGTAATAATCTGTGTATTGATAATGCTGGACGTGTTTCATAGATTGGGCGGAAAGAAAGAGAGAAAAGAGCCTGTCGAGGAAGAGCCGAAAAGACTTTCGTTCGAAAAGAGCGATACTCCGGCGCGAATGGTCAAGCCGATAGAGAATAACGGACTGTTTGTCGGAAACATAGTACGTACGCAGAATGCGCATCCCGTACGTACGACGGGCGGAGACTTTACCGATATGCGTTCTCCCGAACCCGAAAAAACGTATACGCGCGATGTGAGCAAAAACAATGCGGCTCGAAACAGTGATACGATGTTCGGCGGGTATGATGCCGTTTCGGAAAAATACGGCGTCAAAACGTATGACAATGAAAACAAAAATGCCAAAAGCGGATTTAACGGTTATAATGTCGAAGAAGATAATTTGACCGACAGAGAAAGAGCGCACAAGAGACTTTTCGGCAACAGAGAAGCCAGGTCTCGAAATTATTTTAACGACATAATTCCGACTGTAAACAACGGTTTTTCTTCGCCGTCCAATTCTTCCGAAAGCAGCGGCAACGAATATAAAACGGGAGTGATTACGCCTTCGACGGTGTTGACTCCGCCCGAAATAAAGAATAACCGTCCTCCGAAGATAATGCATACGGAAACAAAGACTTCGTTTTACGAAGTCGTGATTCCCGAGGCAAAGGATGTGTCGGGTTCTTATGTAGACGGTGAAATAACGGACGGGGAAGCCGTATCCAAGAAATTGGCGGAAGACAGAAAGGAAGAGGCGAAATTCGATTTCGACAAGGGAAAAGGCGTTAAGCCCACCACGTTTACACCTATTGAAAGAGTTTCCGTGTCGGACAAAAACGAGGAAACGTCGCAGCCGATAATCAACGGCGATTATTACGGCAAAAATGCCGATTCGGTGTCGGCAGAGCGCTCTGTCGATAAAGAGCCTCAAAAAGAAGCGGATAATCCCGTGCGCGGTTATGACGATATTCCGACGCTTGCAATGATTGAAGAGCCGAAGCTCGACAATGTTTCGTATTACGATAAGGAGCCGCTTGCTCCGATAGAAGACGGTTCAAGTTTCGGTATGCCGAAAATCGAAAAGTCGGAAAGGCAGCCGTTGCGACCGACGGAAAACGATTTTGAAAAGACCATCAAGGAAGCCGATACTTCGGATAAGACTGACGGCTTTGCAAAAAAATCGGGATTCAACTATGCCGACGAGGTGGAGGATTTGTCCGAGACCTTGCGTGCAACGGGAGAAGATAATACGGGGTATTACACGACAGACGATGTGTTGCCGATAGTCGAACCGCCCGCACCGCCCGTTACCGAGAGAAATAATGCGCGTTTTAACCAAATGGGTTTTACGGATATAGTTATGGAGAGGGAAGAAGTACCCAAGCCCAAACCCAAAAAGAAACATACAAAATATGTTCCGCCTCCGTTTGAGCTTTTGGAATGCGATACGACAGACCCCGCAATATTCAGCGGCGACGTTTCCGAAAAGGCAAAAACGCTCGAAGAAACTTTGGAAAGCTTGAAATTGCCCGCAAAAGTTACGGGTATAACGATTGGACCGGCAGTTACGCGTTACGAGTTGGAAGTGCCCCCGGGAACTTCCGTGCGCAAGATAGACGGTTTTTCCTCGGATATCGAGTACAATTTGGCGAGCAACGGCAAAATTCGTATAGAAACGCCGATACCGGGAAAACGCGCCGTCGGTATAGAAGTACCCAATACGGATATAGCCACCGTAGGATTGCGCGATTTGTTGGAGAGCAAGGAGTTTCAGACTGCATCTTCTCCCGTAACTTTGGCGATAGGCAAAGACATTGCGGGCAACAATATAATTTGCAATCTGGAAAAAATGCCGCACTTGCTTATTGCGGGCGCGACAAACAGCGGTAAAAGTGCCTGTCTGAATTCAATCATAACGAGTATTTTATATAAGGCATCTCCCGACGAAGTGCGTATGATATTGATTGACCCGAAAGAGGTCGAATTCAGAATATATCAAGATATGCCGCACCTGCTTATAAAAGATATAATAAGCGAAACTGACCAGGCTATCAGAGCGTTCAAGTGGGCGAAGAACGAGATGGACAGGCGTTATAAACTGTTGAGCCGTTATTATGCCCGCAATATTTTGGAGTTTAATTCCAATGCTTGCGTCAAGGACGGTATAGAGGAAAAGATGCCGCGTATCGTCATAATAGTAGACGAGTTGTGCGAACTTATGATGTCTGCGAACCGCAAAGATTTGGAAGACAAGATAATGAGTATGGCGCAAAAAGCGCGTGCGGCGGGAATTCATCTTATCCTTGCCACGCAAAGACCTTCCGTCGACGTCATAACGGGTACCATCAAAGCCAATTTGCCCAGCCGTATAGCGTTCTCCGTATCGAGCTTCAACGATTCCAGAACAATTCTAGACCAGGGCGGCGCAGAGTCGTTGCTCGGAAAGGGCGATATGCTGTATTCGCCCGCAGATATGGCGCAGCCCAAACGCGTACAGGGCGCGTTCATCAAGAGCAAGGAAGTCGAAGACGTGGTTAATTACGTCAAAGAACACAACCAGAGCGATTATGACAGTTCGGTTGAAGATTTGATTATGACGGAAGAAACGCCTGCGACGGACAGTACCGGCGGAGATGACGACGAGGAATTCGACCCTCTTATCAAAGATGTCTTGCGCAGAGTCATAGAGACGGGACAAGCGTCTACATCTATGATACAGCGTCGTTTTTCGGTCGGTTACGCACGTGCGTCGAGAATTATAGACCAAATGGAAATGCACCGTTTTATCGGTCCGCTCGAAGGCTCCAATAAGCCTCGCGAAGTTTATATAACGGCAGAGCAGTTCCGAGAGACTTTCGGCGAAGACATATGATGAAAAACGTAGCCGTCGTATCTTTGGGATGCGATAAAAACAGAATAGATACCGAGCATATGCTTTCGTATTTAAACGAATGCGGTTATAACATAACGAATGATTACGACGGCGCGGAAATCATAATCGTCAATACCTGCGCGTTTATCGGTTCGGCACGCGAAGAGGCTGTGGAAACCATTCTCGAAATGGCGGAAAAAAAGAAAATCGGCTCGTGCAAAAAACTTTTGGTTACGGGCTGTTTGCCGCAGAAGTATTCCGCGGAACTTGTCGAAGAGCTTACGGAAGTCGATGCGTTTTTGGGCGTAAACGATTACGACAAACTCGTTTCGGCGATAGAGAGCGCTTCGAAGTGCGTTCATATCGACGGAAGAGACCGGGTGTTGGTTCAGAATCGTATCGTAACCACGCCGCGGCATTATGCCTATCTTTCCGTCGCCGACGGTTGCGATAATTTCTGTACGTTTTGCACCATTCCGTCGATTAGAGGCAAATATCGCAGTCGCCGAATGGAAGACATAGTAGACGAGGCAAAGCGATTGGTTGCAGTCGGCGTTCGTGAAATAATATTGGTGGCGCAGGACGTTACCAGATACGGAATCGATTTATACGGTTGTTACGCATTGACGGAACTGTTGAAAAAACTTTCCGAACTTGATGTTCTGTGGTTGCGCCTTTTGTATTGCTATCCGGAGCTTGTGACGGACGAGCTTTTGAACGAAATTGCAAAGAACGACAAGATAGCCAAATACATAGACGTGCCTATGCAGCATTACGACGACGGCATACTCAAACTTATGAACAGGCGCTCCGATTCGTCGCAATTGGAACGCGTAGTGAAAAAGGCAAAAGAATTCGGTATAGCCTTGCGCACGACTTTTATGGTCGGTTTTCCGACGGAGACGGAAGAGCAATTCGAAAGGCTTTGTGAGTTTGTCGAACGCTCCGATATAGATAACGTCGGTATTTTCGCATACAGTACCGAAGAGGATACCCCTTCGGCGAGGTTGAGGCCGAGAGTGAACCGCAGGACCAAAGAACAGCGTGTGCGTGCGCTCGGCGAAATACATCTTAAAAATGCCCGCCGCCGCGGAGAAAAAGCCGTCGGCAAGGTATTCGAAGTTTTATACGAGGATATCGATTACGAGCGCGGTATGTTTGTCGGACGCACGCAAAGCAATGCTCCCGATATAGATTCCGTAGTATATTTCAAAGCCGATTTCGTTGATGTCGGAGAATTGTATAAAGTCAGAATAACCGATTTCGAAGATTACGACCTCATAGGAGAGAAAGTATAAGTGAATACGCCTACCAAAATCACGATTTTCAGAATATGCCTAATACCGGTTTTTGTGTCTGTGTTCTTGATAGATGCGATTCCTTACGGAAAATTTATAGCGTTGGGCGTATTTATGATAGCAGCGGTTACCGATTGGTTGGACGGCTATCTTGCGAGAAAGAACGACCTTGTGACCGACCTCGGCAAGTTTTTGGACCCCATTGCCGACAAGTTGCTTGTCACTTCCGCGCTGATACTCGTTATTTTGCAAACGAAAGAAGGGTTTGCCGTTGCACTTGCGGTTTTGGCGATAGTTATTATTTCGAGAGAGCTTATGGTCAGCGGTTTCAGAATAATAGCAAGTTCCAAAAGTGTTATATTGGCTGCCGACGGTCTCGGTAAAATAAAGACAGTTTTGCAAATGTTGTCAATAATCTTTCTGTTGCCGTATGCGGATATCGCATCTTTGAATGTAACGGCGGGCAATATAGTCTTTTACGTAGGTTTCGGCTTTTTGTGTGCGGCAGGCTTGATGACGGTGGTGTCCGGAATAAATTACGTCGTGAAAAACAGGGAAGTGCTTAAATAATGCATATAGGTTTTCTTTCGACTAAACAAGCTTGCGAGTTCTTGCCTCATATGGAAAAACTGCTTGCCAGAAAGGGGCACGAGATTGCTTGTTCCGTATGTGTAAGCGGCGAGGTCGATTTTGCCGAAACTCTGAATTACGTTGCTATGCAGAGTCAGGCAATAATCTATTACGGCGACAGGAACAGGCTTTTCGACACGCTTAAAAATGACTATAATGTCGACCCGAAGCAGTCTGTTTTCGAGCTTAACGACACGTTTTATGCCGTTATGGACGAATATAACGAGTCTTTTGTGAGGGAAAGCATAATTCCTATGCTCAACGGACGTTGCAAAACTCTGTATACTACGGAGATTTTCAAAACGTTCGGGAGAGAGGAAAACGAGCTGAAAGACCTCTTGAAAAATCATATCAAAAACAGAAACAGAATAGTTTTTTCGTTTTATCCCTCGGTGTGCGAGTGCGAGGTTGCCGTCAGATATTCGAGCAAAATGCCCAGAGATACGGTCAATGCCGTCGTGGGCGGCGCGCGCGCTGCTTTGAAAAGTTTTACATACTCCGAAAGCGATACGACGCTTGCCGAGTGTGTCGTGAAACTGTTGAAAGCCGAAAAGAAGAAAGTCTGCGTGGCGGAGTCTTTTACGGGCGGCGCGGTGGCATCGTCTTTGACTCTGTGTGCAGGTGCAAGCGAAGTTTTCGAAGAGTGCGTCGTGTGCTATGCAAACGAATCGAAAATACGCCGCGTTGGTGTGGAGAGAGCAACCGTCGAAACTTTCGGTGCCGTCAGCGCGGACACCGTATACGAAATGGCGGCGAATATGTTGGTTCAAAGCGGTTGCGACATATGTTTGGCAACCAGCGGCAACGCAGGTCCGACGGCGGAAAAAGACGGCGAGGTCGGTAAGTGTTATATAGCCGTCGGAGATTCGGACGGTATACATATATTCGAACATAACTTTTTGGGAGACCGAAAGTATGTTACGGAGTGCGGCGTAAAATATGCACTTTATTATTTGTTCAAACAATTGAAATTCAAAGAATCTTTTGTAAACGAAGAAGAAAATAAGGAATAAGGAGACAAAAAAATGGCAACGTCAAAGGATAAACAGTTTAAGGTATACAATACCAATATGACGCAGGAAGAAAAGGCGAAAGCTTTGGAAGATGCAATTCACGAAATAGAAAAGACTTTCGGTAAAGGTTCGATAATGAAATTGACCGAGTCGAAGGCGGAGAACGTCGAGGTTATACCGACGGGTTGCCTTTCTTTGGATTTGGCGCTCGGCGTCGGCGGACTTCCTCGCGGCAGAATAGTGGAGATATACGGTCCCGAATCCAGCGGTAAAACCACGCTCTCTCTTCACGTTATAGCGGAAGCGCAGAAACTCAACGGCAATGTCGCTTTCATAGACGCGGAACACGCTCTCGACCCTGTGTATGCCAGCGCTCTCGGCATAGATTTGGACAAGCTGTACATTTCACAGCCCGATAACGGCGAGCAGGCGCTTGACATATCGGAAAAATTGGTCAGCAGCTGTGCGTTCGACGTGATAGTAATAGATTCCGTTGCCGCATTGACTCCCAAAGCCGAAATAGAAGGCGAAATGGGCGCAAGCCACGTCGGCTTGCAGGCTCGGCTTATGTCGCAGGCTTTGCGTAAACTGACGGCTATATGTAACCGTACCAAAACTTGCATAATATTCATAAATCAGTTGCGTGAGAAAGTCGGCATTATGTTCGGAAATCCGGAAGTTACCCCCGGAGGCAAAGCATTGAAATTTTATGCCAGCGTCCGTTTGGATGTCCGCAAAAAAGAAGCGTTTAAGGCAGGAACCGAAATTGCGGGAAATAAAACAACCGTTAAAGTTGTCAAAAACAAATTGGCTCCTCCGTTTAAAGTTGCGGAGTTTGATATAGTTTTCGGCAAAGGCATAAGCAGGTCGAGCTGTCTCGTCGATTTGGCTTTGAAATTCGGCTTGATGACCAAAAGCGGCTCTTGGTTCAACTATAAGGGCGAACGCTTGGCGCAAGGACGCGAGGGCGCAAAAAAGGCATTGGAAGAGAATATCAATCTTGCCGAAGAAGTGGAGACGGAAATAAGAAAGGCGGCAAACGAAAAGGCCGATTTACTTATGACGGGCGACGACGGCGAAGGCGATTCGACGGAAGAGTAAGTATTTTGTCAAAAAGAATTAAACGTTAAACGGCGGTTTACTTGACAATTTCGGCACGATATTGTATTATAATAGGCAGAGCGTTAAAGCTCTGCCTATTTGTTTAACGAAGTTTAAATTATATGAAAACTAAAAATTATAAGGAGGTTTTTTAGACTATGTTTAACAATATTGTCCCGATTTTATTTTCCAACATAGGCTTTTATATAATGTGGTCTGCAATCGGTCTCGTGATAGGCGCAGTTGCGGCAATAGTAATATATATGGCAATAACGAAGAATAAGATTGGCAGCGTCAAAAAGTCGGCAAATAAATTGGTTGAAGACGCTGTTGCTGATGCAAAGCTCAAAAGAAAGGAAGTTTTAAAGGAAACCAATGCCGAAATCGATAAAATAAAGTCCGATATGGAAAGACAGCGTTCGGATTTTGACAGAGAGATGCGGGAAAAAAGAACGGAATTACAGCGTTCCGAGCAAAGAATTTATTCCAAAGAGGACCTTCTGAATAAGAAAGAAGAGACTTTGGACAAAAAACTCGAAAGTATAGAACAGACAAAACAATATCTTGCGCAGAAAGACGAAGATATCAAAAAGATGAAAGCGGAAATAGAGTCCGCTCATCAGCAAATGATTGCAGAGGTGGAAAAAGCGGCTTCTATGACAAGAGAGGAAGCCAAAGCCAAATTGATGGAGGCAATCGAAGAAGACGCAAAACGCGATGCGGCAAAATATGTTCGCGAGATAGAGGCGTCTGCGAAAGAAGAGGCGGATAAAAAGGCGAGAGACATTGTTTCGCAGGCGGTTCAGCGTTGTGCGGTGGACCATAGTGCGGAAATCACCGTGTCCGTAGTCAACTTACCGAACGAAGATATGAAAGGGCGCATAATCGGACGCGAAGGACGCAATATACGCGCATTGGAGAATGCCACGGGGGTCGA
Source organism: uncultured Christensenellaceae bacterium (assembly GCA_910588155.1). GTDB lineage: Bacteria > Bacillota > Clostridia > Christensenellales > Pumilibacteraceae > MGBC157735. Next base: position 185,944 of record CAJUPB010000001.1, on the reverse strand, counting down.
TTTGATTATAGACGATACGCCGGAAGCCGTCGTTCTCTCAGGATTCGACCCCATAAGGAGAGAGATAGCTCGTATAACATTGGAAAAACTTATTTCCGACGGGCGTATTCATCCTGCCCGTATCGAAGAAATGGTCGAGAAAACGAAAAAGGAACTCGACATAAAAATCAAGGAAGCGGGCGAAACGGCAATGTTCGAAGCAGGTGTATTCGGTTTGCACACCGATTTAATCAAGCTTCTCGGACGGCTTCAATACAGGACGAGCTACGGTCAGAACGTATTGAAACATTCGTTGGAGGTTTCGCATCTTGCGGGATTGATGGCGTCGGAACTCGGCGCAGACGTGAATCTGTGCAAAAGGGCGGGACTGCTGCACGATATCGGAAAGGCAATCGACCACGAAGTCGAGGGAACGCACGTTTCGATAGGTGCTGACCTTGCCAAAAAGTATAAAGAATCGAAAGAAGTCGTGCATTGCATAGCGGCGCATCACAACGATATAGACCCCGAAACCGTGGAAGCCGTATTGGTTCAATGCGCCGATGCCATAAGCGGCGCTCGTCCGGGTGCTAGACGCGAATCGCTCGATAATTACGTAAAGCGGTTGGAGAAGTTGGAAAGCATTGCAAACGGATTCAAAGGCGTAGACAAGTCTTTTGCAATACAGGCGGGACGCGAAGTGAGAATAATCGTCAAGCCCGAAATAGTCAAAGACGATGCGACCGTGTTCTTGGCAAAAGAAATTGCCGAACAAATCGAAAAAGAAATGGAATATCCTGGTCAAATCAAAGTCAACGTTATCAGAGAAACTCGGAGCGTAGAATATGCCAAATAGAAAACAAGCCGCCTTTCTTCAAGAAAGGCGGCTGTTTTGTATTATTTCATCGACGCACTGCGAATATTTCGGTTATCACGATATTAAGGTGTAACAGTCGGAATCAAACCGAGTTACTGTTGAAGGATACCGGCTGCTCGCAAGCTTGCAAGAAGCGCGTTGAATTGGGTTACGACGTCCGTTGCATCGGCGGCGTTGCTTACGGGAGCGGCTGCATTTATCGTGCCTTCGGGACCTGTCGCACCGGTAGCGCCCGTCGGACCCGTGGGTCCTGTTGCACCTGTGGGTCCCGTCGCGCCGTCCGCGCCCGTAGGTCCGGTGGGACCTATCTCGCCGTCTGCGCCTGTCGGACCGGTTACGCCGTCGGCACCCGTAGCTCCCGTAGCACCGGTGGGACCTGTTGCGCCGTCCGCGCCGGTAGCGCCCGTCGGACCTATTTCGCCTATTGCACCCGTGGGGCCTGTTGCTCCTATGGGCCCTGTCGGACCGGTTGTGCCGTCTGCGCCCGTGGCTCCCGTCGCGCCTGTGGGTCCCGTCGCACCGTCTGCGCCCGTAGCACCCGTGGGACCTATGAGACCGTTTGCACCCGTGGCTCCCGTGGGACCCGTCGCACCGACTGCACCCGTAGCACCTGTTGCGCCGACCGCACCTGCCGCACCCGTGGGTCCGACGGCGCCGGCGGGTCCGACTGCACCCGTAGCACCTGTCGCGCCCGTAGGACCGATTGGACCTGTTGCGCCCGTAACGCCGTTCATACCCGTAGCGCCCGCAACGCCGGTAGGTCCGGTGGGTCCGATGGGACCCGTAGCGCCCGTAGGTCCGGTTATGCCGTTTGCGCCTGTCGCGCCCGCAGGTCCGATAGGACCCGTAGCGCCGGTTGCGCCGTTCATACCCGTAGCGCCGACTGCGCCCGTAGGTCCGGTGGGACCTGTCATACCGACTGCGCCGGTAGGGCCGATAGGACCCATAGGTCCCGTAGCGCCGGTAGGGCCTGTCGGTCCCGTTATGCCTCCCGTCGGACCCGTAGGTCCCGTGGGAACAACGGGGCAACAGTGGCACGGATGACAGTGGGAAGGTCTGCAACCGCAATTGTTACATCTGTTAAAAAAGTAAGCCATAGTTTTATCCTCGCTTTGTTTTATCGAAATATTGTTTGTTGTATAGATAAGCGGGAGAGTGGGGCTTGAAACTTCCCGCAATATCGTTGTAGTGTTCGGCTTTCTCTGCGTTTCCGAGTTTGTCGTGAATTACGCAAAGCTGAATGGACGGAATAAATCCGTCATAGTCGCTTTCGTCAAAGCCGAGATTTTTTTCTTTGCGGCAGTTTAATGCCGCTTCATACCAATATTCGGCTTCGCTCAAACGACCGCTTTTCAAAAACAGCTCGCCGATTCTGCATAAAGTTTTGCTTCTGGGTCTGCCGTAACCGAATGCTTTGAATGCGGCACTCAAAGCGTTTTCGTAGTTTTTCAGTTTCTCATAACAGACGGAAAGGTCGTTGCACGCGCAAATTTTATTCTCGACCCAGCCGGATTTGTCGTTTAAAAAACCGTTAAACTCTATCACGGCTTTTTCGTTGTTTCCGTTGTACATAAGCTCTCTTGCATAATAAAAACGGAGTCGGGGTGACAGTTTTTTACCGTTAGCAAGCTGTTTTTCCATTATTTTCAGGTTTCTGCCCGACGGATTTGTCTTTGTTTTTCTGTGTTCTACGGCGGAGTCCAGATAAATCGAACGACCTTTGACGTCGATTACTTCGTGAACGGGTTCTATCCATACGGGGTTTGCACTGCGTCTGACTATTCTTTCTCTGTAATACGAAAACGTCGGATTGTCGTCTTCGTCGAATGCAATATTATACGGCATATAGATTATGTCCGCTTCGATATGGTCTGACTGCTTCAACAGTCGCAGATGTTCGATGCTTTTTTCGGGAAGAACGTCGTCTGCGTCCAGCCACATCAAAAAATCTTTGCTCGCCTTTGAAAACGCAAAATTCCTTGCGGCGGAGAAATCGTCAATCCACACGAAATCATATACTTTATCGGTAAAAGATTTTGCTATTTCTTTTGAGCCGTCGGTCGAACCGGTATCCGCAACTATGATTTCGTCGGCAATTTTTTTTGCGCAGGCGAGACAGCGAGCCAGAGTTTCTTTTTCGTCTTTGACGATTATGCAGATACTGATTTCCATATAAACCTCATTATCATAGTATGATTAAACTCCTTTTTTGTGAAAGCCGTTTAAAACCGTTGACTTTGATTTTTTTTTTTAGTATAATATTTGTTGTTTAGGGGAGTGGCTCAACGGTAGAGTAGCGGTCTCCAAAACCGTAGGTTGCGTGTTCGAATCGCGTCTCCCCTGCCAAAAACAAACACGAACGTCGATATGTCAGATGTTCGTGTTTTTTAAATCGAATCGGAGGCAATATATGAAAAGATATTCGCTTGGCATAATAGGTTGCGGAAATATGGCAAAAGCAATTTTGCGAGCGCTCGTCAGTGAAACGGTTGTTTATTTGATGAAACAGAACGGAATACGAATATCGTTGTCCGTATCGGATACTGACAACGAAAAATTCGACGATATCGATTGCCGTCGAATAACTACTTATACGGATAATTCGGAACTTGTTGCGGCTTCGGAAATAGTATTGTTGGCAGTCAAGCCCCAAGCTGCGCAAACGGCTTTGGACGGCATAGATTTCGGTGATAAAATCGTAATGTCTATTATGGCAGGGGTGAACTTAAAACGCCTTAAATCGATGATTTCGGGCGCTGTGAACAAGTTTGTCAGAGTGATGCCGAACTTGAATGCGAGATACGGTTGTTCCGTGAATGCTTATTGTTGCGATGGGTTAAGCGAAGAAGAAGAGGAAGTGGTTTTGAATATACTCGGCGCTTTCGGCAGGGCGTATAAGGTGGATGAGTGCTTTATGAATTCCGTAACGGGAATTTCGGGAAGCGGTCCGGCTTTTTGTTTTATGTTCATCGATGCGTTTATTCAAAAAGCCGTTTCCTGTGGATTTGGCAGAGAAGTATCCAAAGAACTTGTTCTCGACACATTATACGGCTGTTTGGAAAACGTTAGAAATTACGACGGCGACATAAGCGAACTTGTCGATTCGGTTTGCAGTAAAGGCGGTACCACGATAGAGGGAGTCAATTATTTGAAAAAAGCCGATTTCGAAAATGCAGTCAAACAGGCGATAACAAAGTCCGAAAAGCGTTCGGAGGAATTGGAAAAGAATATATGAAGAAGGTCGATTTGTATACCGACGGAGCGTGCAGCGGCAATCCGGGCGTCGGCGGATGGGGCGTAGTTTTGATTTATAAAGGACATATCAAAGAATTGAGCGGGTATTTCGATTATACCACCAATAACAGAATGGAGCTTTTTTCCATAATACAGGGGTTGAAAAGTCTGAAAGAAAAATGCGAAGTAACGGTTTACAGCGATTCGGCATATGCCGTGGATTCGTTCAATAAAGGTTGGGTTCGCAAATGGGAATCAAACGGTTGGAAAACGGGAGAGAAAGAACCCGTAAAAAACAAGGACTTGTGGACCGACCTGCTTTTGACCGTGGAAAAGCACGATGTGACTTTTATCAAAGTCAAAGGGCACAGCGACAATTTGTACAATAATCGTTGCGATGAAATGGCTCGTGCGGAAATTAAAAAGTGCCGTTCATTATAATAAAACTTTTCCTTGCATAAAATATATGTGTGGAGAAAAACGGCATTAAAAGATTGATAACGAAACTGATTACGGTGATGCTTTGTATCGCTATGTCGGTAGTTTCTTACATCTTTCTGCGCCATTTGCCAAAGTATATTTTGGTATTATTGATTGCACTGTTTGCTACTATGGGTGTGAGTATTGCCTGTATAAACGGAAAGAAGTTCGAGGCGCTTTACAAAATGTTGGTTTTTGCCGTGGCGACGGCAGCTTTTATTTTGACGTGTTATGTGGCTCTGGACGTTACGGGCGTATTGGATAAAATAACAAGTTTTGAAGTTCTGAAACAACTGATACTCGATACGAGACAATGGGGAGTTATCGTATTTTTGCTGCTTACTGTTTTTCAAGTTGTTGTTTTGCCTATACCCGCAATAGTAACCGTTTTGATTGGGGTTGCGATATACGGACCGACTTGGTCTTTTATTCTGTCGACGGCGGGAACGTTGATTGGTTCGTTTATATGTTTTGTTTTGGGAAAAGTGTTCGGCAAAAAATTGGTTACTTGGATGATTGGGAAAGAGAAGACCGAAAAATACTCCGCGATGCTGAACGACAAAGGACGTTTCGCATTTGCGCTTATGTTGCTTTTTCCGTGCTTTCCAGACGACATACTGTGTCTCGTCGCCGGCATTTCGTCGATGTCTTACCGATACTTTATAATCGTTACTTGTCTGACTCGTCCGGTAATGATTGCTTTTTACAGTTTCTTCGGCAGCGGTTCCATAATACCTTTCAGCGGTTGGGGCATTCCTGTTTGGATTTCGCTTTTCTGTATCGCGTTTGTTGCATTTATGTTAATGAATAAACTTAAAGATATTATAATGTCAAATAAGCGAAAGGTCGGAAAGAGGAAAACGGTAGGGGAAATGGAAATCGCCGAAATGCACTCGCTTGACAATAGCGACGAAAAAAAAGACAAATAAAAAGCTCGGTCGAGTTTCGACCGAGCTTCGCAATTTACTCTTCTATACGATATTTTCCGCTTTTATAAAGTGAATTGAATATCACGGCACTGACGGGAATGTTTGTCGTCATAATTGCGGGTACAAGTAGAGTGACCAAATATTCGGGTCCGAATGTGAGGGGCATACCCATCATAATGTTGACCGTATAAATTAAGACCAATGCTTCAATCATAACCACGAACCTGAATATCATCGATATTCGGAAATTGAAAGTCACACGTTTTTTCTTGTCGGGACTTACAAGGTTTAGGATAAAAGCGGTTAGCGGGAACGCAAGCGCCACGACTATTGCGATAATATAGAACGGCAATGCGTTTTTTTGTACCGTCGGACTTCCCAGCCTTATCGCAAAGAAGGTTATGCTCACTTCCAAAAGCATCAGAATGAATAATACCAAATAATGCGAAAGCATAAGCTTGTTTGAGTAAAAATAGTATGCACTTGCGTATTCTTTTGCGGCATTATTGCTGTGATTGCGTATTTTTACGCCGTCGCCCAAATCTTTTACGTCCGATTCGAGTTTTTCGAAATTTCGTATTCGAATGTTTTCGTTGGAAAGCAGTTCGTGCGTGGTTTCAGTATCGCCGAGATTGTTTTCGTCGCCGCTTTCCGAATCATCGCCGAGATTTTCGGTTTCTTCGTTTGAAACAGGAGACGCCGTTTCGGCAGTGTCCGAAGCTTTGCGATTGGAATTATCGACTATATTGCTGTCTCGCAATTCGCAAAGAATATTTTTGTATTCTCTGTTGATAACTATCGCGTTTTCGTCGGCTTGCGGAACGTGGCTGTCATAGCTGTAAAATTCCGGACGCTTGGGTTCTTCGTCTTGCGATACGGCGGATTCCGAATCGTTGTTTTCCTCATAATCATCCGCGGCTTCTTCGCTGTATGTGCGGGTAACAAAGCGGGGGATAAGGTCGTCTGTCTGCGGAGCATCGTCAGGGACGGCTTTTGCCGCAGGAATATCGTCGAAGTAACTTTCGGCAAAATAACTTTCGGGGTCGAGTGATTCCGTCGGTTCGTAGCGTTCGTTTCTGACTTTTTCCGCATAGCTGCCGTCGGTTTGCATTTCCAGCATTTCATTCATTATTGCCGTCGTGTCGACATAATCTCTGTTTGCGGAATGCTCTTTTTGTTCGATATAATCGTTTTCGCGTTCGAGTGTTTGCTTGTCAAACTCGTCGTTCGTTTCTTCTTCGATTGTATCTGCCGACGATTCATTCGATTGTTCTTGCAAATCTTCTTCACGCTCGAAAGTTTCTTCCGAAATCTCGTCGTATTGATTTTCCGAAGTCGCGCTATGTTCTTGCAAGCGCTCTTCGTCGCTTCGGACTGCGGAAGCAAAGTCGAAATCTCTGTCCGATATGAGTTTGTCTATAACGGTGCGCGAATAGACCCATTCGCTTTGATTTTTAATAAACAAGTCTCTGCCCATATCCGTAAGAGTGTAATACTTACGCCTTCCGCCGTTTGACTTTGACCCCCAATAGGATTTGATAAAACCCTGAACTTCCAAACGTTTAAGGCAACTGTAAAGAGTGGGCTGTTTCAAAATGTATTGCCCACTGCTTTTTTGTTCGATTTCTTTTATAATATCAAAACCGTATCTGTCTCCGTCATAGAGAGCTTTCAATATTATAGTATCGATATGACCTCTGATAAGGTCGCTATGTATGGTACTGTCCATAAACACCGCCGAAAAACGTATACATATATTTTATAACTAAAAAGGATTTTTGTCAATGAATTATGCGGATAAGTAGACTAAAAACTGCGAACTAAATATATTTTTTTATTACGTTAAATAGAGAAAACGATTGATTGTTGTCGAAAAGTATAGTATAATTGTTATATGAAAAATATGAGTGAAAAGTATCTGTCTTGCAGTATGGAATATTCGGTTGCGGTTGACGAAGTGGATTTCTGCGAACGCCTGAAACCGAGCGCGGTTTTGCAGTATTTTCAAGATTTGGCGACCGAGCACGCAGAAACATTGGGCATAGGTTTTCAAAAAATGCTTAAAAGTGGTTTGATATGGGTGCTTACGCGTTTAAGCGTCAAATTTTTTCGTTATCCGATAATCGGAGAAAAAATAACGGTAACGACGTTTCCGCGAAAGCCGCACGTGGCGGACGCAATAAGAGATTACTATATTACGGATAAAGACGGAAACGTTATAATCAGCGGTTCGTCGAAATGGGTTGTGATAGATGTAAATAACCATATGATAAGACGTTGCGCAAATTTGTTTGATTTTTCGGACGAGCAGTATATCCCGACGGAACCGTTTGAGAATGCCAATCGCACATTGAGCGACAAAGACGGACAATACGAGTGTGTTATGTCTGACAGAGTGCATATTTGCGAACTGGACAGAAACGTACATATGAACAATGCCAGATACGGAGATATAATGTTAAATGCTTTTTCCGTCGATTGGCTGAAAAAACATACAATACAGGAATTCGATATAAATTTTTTAAGCGAACTTAAATACGGGGATTGCTATCGTGTATTCAAGAGTGACGACGATTCGATTTCTTTTTTGCGAGCGGAGTGCGACGATAAAGCGTCTTTCAGAGCGGAAATACATTGGAAAGAAAATGATTGAGTACGGTTTGACTCGCAGTAAACGAAAGACAATAGGCATCGATGTCAAGGAAGGGAAAGTGTTTGTGAAAGCGCCTATGCGTGTTTCAAAAACACAAATCGATGCTTTTGTGCAAGAAAACACTAAATGGATACTCGCTAAATTGGAAACCGGAAAAGCTATGCGAGACCGTTTTTCCGATGTTCTCGAATTTCGAAGATTCCCATTCGGCGGTAAGGATTTGACCGTAAAGTATGCGGACGTCAAACGTATCAAAATAACAGATGACGAAATATACTTGCCGAAAAATTTCGACGGCGGTTTTGGGAATATGATTGCGCGAGGATATAAAAAAGCCGCCGAAAAATATTTGATACAAAGAGTTGTCGAACTGTCGAAAATATTGAATGCGAAGTATGACGTTGTGCTTTTATCGAATGCAAAAACAAAATGGGGCAGTTGCAGTTCAAACGGAGCGTTGCGATTGAATTGGAGATTGATTCTTTTACCGTACGAAATAATCGACTATGTTCTCGTACACGAGTTATGTCACACAAAAGAGCTGAATCATTCAAAAAATTTCTGGGAATTGGTGGAAACAATTTTGCCGGATTATAAGAGCAGAAAACAAGCGCTGAATTCGAGCGTGCCGCTGATTGAGTATTGCAGATGAAAACGTGCAAAAAAATTGCGGTAATTGCTTTTTCCGTTTTTATCACATTGTGCTTTCAGGCTTGCGTGACAGACCTCGAATTATTTGCGTCGATTGACGGTTATCAAGAGGTGATTGAAGATATTTTCATATATTTGCCGCCTCCCGACGATGCTCCGCCGCCTGTGCCGCCGAGTGTCTCCGTTAAAGGATACGAGCTTATTATTCAGGACGGTTTCGATAAGCCGGCGCGTTTCTTTGAAAACAGTTTTGCGTTGACTTCGATTGACGGTAAAAATTTGTTTATGGACAGATTGGGGAATAAGTTTGCGTCGCCGAATGACGTGCAAGAACTATGCTTTGACAAATATGTATTTTACGAGAACGGGTTGAAAGGACTGAAAGATTTGTGCGGGAATGTACTGTTACCGGCAGAATATCTTTCCTTGACTGTTTACGGAAACAATGTGTTGGCAGATGACGATAAGAATACCTATGTATTTGACGGCGATAAACTTATTTCAACTGTACCTTTGAGTAAATACGATATTTCTTTGGCGGGAAACAATTGTTTGATTGTCGATTTTGAGCTTTGCGACTTGAAACTGCAACCGATTATGTTTGGAGGGTTTCGAGCGGTAAGCATTAACGACGGCATTGCAAAAGTCAAGGATTCGAAAGAGCGTGTCGGTTTTTACGATATTTTAAACGATTGCGTAATGATTGAACCGCAATATCGCACGGCTACGCAATTCGTAAACGGTTACGCGCAGGTTCAAAGCAAATTTGACGGTGATTTTTTGATTATAGACAGACAGGGCGATGTTAAAGCTGTTTTTAATCAAAGAACATTCGGATTTTACGACAAACATATTTTTGCTTTGGATATAAACGGAAAATATAGACTGTATGACTTGGAATTTCGTGATACGGGCTTGTCTTTTGTCAGTGTTTACGGGGCACGGGTTTACGGGAATTATATAATAGATACGTCTTGCAACAGAATTTTTTCGCTTCTCGAATCTCAATATGTGACAGAAAGCTTTAAAAATATTTATCCGTTTGAAAAAGGATTTGTGTGCGAAACGAAAAACAGCTTTGTTTTGTATGATAGAGATTTAATCGAATTGGGCGTATACGACGGCGTTGTATATGATAGCGGCGTGCTTTCTGTTTTGCATAAAGGCAAATATTATTATTTTTCCGAAATTTCGGAAGAAAATGGTGTTTGATACTTTCATTTGCTTGACAATTCCTGCACTCATTGGATATAATATTATCGATACTTTTGTATCGAATAGTGGACGGCAATGATTGAATGTAAAGAAGACATCATAACTTCAAAGGCAACGATATCCAGATTGCCGAAATATCTCCGCTATTTAAAACAGATAATAGATAACGGGGAAGAGAATGTGTCTTCCGCAAAAATGGCGGAAGCGCTGTGTCTCAATCCCATTCAGGTCAGAAAAGATTTGGCTCTGATAAGTCCGGTATCGGGAAAGCCGAAGCTCGGTTTTGCCGCCCGCGAACTCGTAGCGGCATTGGAAGATTTTTTGGGCTGCAACAATGTAAAAGATGCGCTGCTTATAGGAGTGGGCGGACTCGGAAGCACATTGCTGTCTTATGGCGGTTTCAAAAATTACGGTCTCAATATTGTGGCTGCGTTCGATATAAAGGAGGAACTTATCAATAAGAAAATCAACGGTATTCCCGTTTTTTCCGTGAATAAGTTAAACGATATTGTGGAGAGATTGAATATCCGAATGGGGATAATCACCGTTCCGTCCGATGCGGCACAGGAAATAGCCGACAGAATGGTCGAAAGCGGGATTTTGGCTATTTGGAGTTTTGCTCCCACACATTTGAAGTTACCGGATAATATCGCCGTCAAGTATGAAGATTTGGCAGCGTCGCTTGCGGTTTTGTCGCGAGAGCTGAAAGACGCTATGAATCACAGACTCTGACGGCTGTTTAAATTGTTATAAATTTTTTTTAGAGGAGATATAAAATGGACAACAAGACTACAATACCTTTTGTAGATTCTGTGGAAGCTTTGGAAGAAAGGCTGAAACAGATGAGGGTTGCGCAGAAAGAATTTGCAACTTATTCGCAAGAACAAGTCGATAAAATATTTCGTGCGGCGGCTTTGGCGGCAAACAAGGAGAGAATTCCCCTTGCAAAAATGGCTGTCGAAGAAACGGGTATGGGTATAGTGGAAGATAAGGTTATCAAAAACCACTATGCTGCGGAGTATATCTACAATACGTATAAAGACACCAAAACTTGCGGTGTCATAGAATACGACGAGGCATTCGGTATAAAAAAGATTGCGGAACCGATAGGCGTTATCGCAGCGGTTATCCCTACGACCAACCCTACGTCCACGGCAATTTTTAAAACATTGCTTGCATTAAAGACCAGAAACGGAATAATAATCAGCCCGCATCCGAGAGCGAAAAATTGTACGATAGAAGCCGCAAAAATAGTTCTGAAAGCGGCAGTGGAAGCAGGCGCCCCCGAAGGGATTATCGGTTGGATAGACGTTCCTGCTTTGGATTTGACGAATGCCGTAATGAAAAGCGCGGACATTATTTTGGCAACAGGCGGTCCCGGTATGGTCAAAGCGGCATATTCTTCGGGCAAGCCGGCGCTCGGCGTTGGTCCCGGAAACACTCCTGCGATTATCGACGATACCGCAGACGTAAAAGTTGCAGTCAACTCTATTATACATTCCAAGACGTTCGATAACGGTGTAATTTGTGCGTCCGAACAATCTGTCATAGTTTTGGATAAAGTTTACAACCAGGTTAAGAAAGAGTTCAAGGACAGGGGCTGCTATTTGCTGAATCCCGAAGAAACGGATAAGGTGAGAAGCACTATAATAATCAACGGTGCGCTCAACTCCAAAATAGCCGGTCAGTCCGCATATAAAATAGCGCAGCTTTCCGGTATAAAAGTACCCGAGAAAACGAAAATTCTTATCGGAGAAGTTACCAGCGTAAGTTTGGACGAAGAGTTTGCTCACGAAAAACTGTCTCCCGTATTGGCTATGTATAAGGCGGAGAATTTCGAAGACGCAGTCTCCAAAGCAGAACAGCTTGTTGCGGACGGCGGATACGGACATACTTCGTCTCTGTATGTGAATATACAAACGGGACAGGAGAAAATATCGGAGTTCCAGGCTCGAATGAAGACTTGCCGTATTTTGGTAAATACGCCGTCATCGCAGGGCGGTATCGGCGATTTGTACAACTTCAAACTTGCTCCTTCGTTGACGTTGGGGTGCGGTACGTGGGGAGGAAACTCCGTTTCCGAAAATGTCGGAGTCAAACATCTTATAAATATCAAAACAGTTGCGGAAAGGAGAGAAAATATGCTGTGGTTGAGAACGCCTTCCAAAATATATCATAAAAAGGGTTGCCTGCCTGTTGCGCTCGACGAGCTTAAAACAGTTCTGGGCAAGAAAAAAGTATTTATAGTTACGGATGAATTCCTGTACAAAAACGGTTATACGAAAACGATTACCGATAAGCTCGATTCTATGGGCATCACTCACGCAACGTTCTTCAATGTAGCGCCCGACCCCACGCTTGCTTGCGCGAAAGAGGGAACTGCGGCTATCAATGCTTTCGAGCCCGATTGCATAATAGCCGTCGGAGGCGGTTCGGCAATGGACGCCGCAAAGATTATGTGGGTTATGTACGAGCATCCCGAAGTTGATTTTATGGATATGGCTATGCGCTTTATGGATATTCGCAAGCGTGTATATACTTTCCCGAAAATGGGAGAGAAAGCGTATTTCATAGCCGTTCCGACTTCTGCCGGCACGGGCTCCGAAGTCACTCCGTTTGCGGTTATAACCGACGAAAAATCGGGAATCAAATATCCGCTTGCCGATTACGAATTGCTGCCGAATATGGCTATAATCGACGCCGACCTTATGATGAATATGCCGAAGGGATTGACTTCTGCAAGCGGTATAGACGCAATGACGCACGCTTTGGAGGCTTACGCCGCTATGCTTGCAACGCCTTATACCGACGGTCAGGCGCTCGTGGCATTGAAACTTATATTCAAGTATTTGCCGAGAGCATACGATAACGGTGCAAACGATGCGGAAGCGAGAGAGCAAATGGCAAATGCTTCCACTATGGCAGGTATAGCGTTTGCCAATGCGTTCCTCGGTGTTTGTCACTCGATGGCGCATAAGTTGGGCGCTTTTCATCATCTGCCGCACGGTATCGCCAATGCGCTGCTTATAAATGAGGTTATAAAGTTCAATTCTGCCGAAGTGCCTACCAAAATGGGTACGTTCCCGCAGTACGCATATCCTCATACGCTTCGCAGATATGCCGAAGTCAGCGAATTCCTCGGCATAGAGGGCAAAAACGATAAAGAAAAGGTAGAAAACTTGTTGAAAGAAATCGATAAGCTCAAAGCAAAAGTCGGCATAAAGAAAACCATAAAAGACTACGGAATCGATGAAAAAGTCTTCTTGGAAAAACTCGACGAAATGACGGAACAGGCGTTTGACGACCAGTGCACGGGCGCAAATCCCAGATATCCGTTGATGAGCGAAATCAAGCAAATGTATCTTAATGCATATTACGGTAAATAAGGAGGTATGAGAATATGAAATTGGATAATGTTATTGCGACGAGACCCGATAAGACGATTTATCGCGACGGAGACGTCATAATCAAGGTGTTCGCAAAGGATAAAAGCAAGGCAGATGTTTTGAACGAAGCATTGAATCAATCGCGCGTAGAAGAAACAGGACTTCAAATACCCAGAATTCTCGACGTCAAATGCTTGGACGACGGTCGGTGGTCGATAGCAATGGATTATATATCGGGAAAGACATTGTCGCAGCTTATGGCGGAGAATCCGGCAAAGACGGACGAGTACTTGAATATGTTTGTCGATTTGCAGCTTAAAATGCATACTCAAAAAGTGCCGCTGCTGAATAAGCTGAAAGATAAAATGACGAGAAAAATTTCTGAAACGAATTTGAGTGCGACCGTAAGATATGAATTGAACGTGAGATTGGAGAGTATGCCCAAACATACAAAGCTCTGCCACGGAGACTTCAATCCGAGCAATGTCATAATTCGTGAAGACGGTCAGGCTTTTATCATCGACTGGGCACACGCAACGCAGGGTAACGCAAGTGCGGATGCGGCAAGAACTTATTTGATGTTCTCTCTGAATAACGGTAAAGAGATTGCCGATAAATATTTGAAAATTTTCTGCGACAAGAGCGATACCGCAAAACAGTATGTTACAAAATGGTTGCCGATTGTGGCGGCGTCTCAATCCGTAAAAGGCAAGCCCGAAGAAAAAGAATTCCTCGCGAAATGGATTGACGTTGTGGAATACGAATAATAAATAAACTATATGCCGTAAAACAAAAAGGAACTCTGCCGGATAGAGAGTTCCTTTTTATTTGCGCTGTGAAAACTTTACATAAACAAAGCAAAATATAAGTAAATGAAAAGCTTGACAATAACAACAAAATCGCTTGCGATACAACGTCGTAAAATAGAAAATAGAGGCGAGACGAAACAGGAAAAGCAAGACAATGTGGCAAGAGCTTATTATATTAATTGGGATTAGTGTAATCTCTTAAATTAAATACTGTATGATTTTTTAGAGCAGAAAACAAATTACAAAAAGCAAATATATGGATAGGTGGGGAATAACGAGAAAAAAATACAGAAACAGTGCAGAATAGGGATGGATTCAAATAAGAGTGAACTATTAGCATTTTGCATTGTGTTTTGCGATTGAGATAATTTCAAATGACAAAATATCAAGAAGTAAACACTAATTCTGCATTGTGTTTAGTCGTGGGAGTGTTGGAAAATTTTTTTTGAGTACGCTATTGTTGGGGATAGCGCTTGTGCGGGATTTGAGCCTGAAAATCTCATTGAAGTATAAGGTGTGCATAGGAATCATAGCTTTTTGTGTGATGATGATATTGCAGTTGGCAACGTCCTTTGGATTTTTGGGAGAAGGCTTTTCGTATTATATATCCTCGGTATACACCAAACTTACGGCAGGGGGAGTATTTTTCGGCGTGCTTGCATATGGATTGCAGGCCGCAGTCACGCAAGTATTCGCATATATCCTGTTAAGTACGGGAGTAATAATATGTGACGTGTTTCATAGATTGGGCGGAAAGAAAGAGAGAAAAGAGCCTGTCGAGGAAGAGCCGAAAAGACTTTCGTTCGAAAAGAGCGATACTCCGGCGCGAACTTGGTCGGAGATTTCATATTGACGAGGACTTCGTGGGTTTTTCCGAACATCAAAGGTTATTGCTATTGAAAAAGCCATAGAATCGACTTTCTACGAGGAATATAAAATCAGACTTTTCGTCAAAGCCGACATCTGGTTGAGTCGATAAAGAACAACGGATTGTTTGTCAAAAACATAGTACGTACGCAGAATGCGCATCCCGTACGTACGACGGGCGGAGACTTTACCGATATGCGTTCTCCCGAATTGGAAAAATGAAATTATGATAATTCAAAACGAAATATAATTATGCTTGCTTAATCTAAAAAAATGAAGTATACTATTAGGAGAAGATAATAAGAATCATTTAAATTGTTCGGTTATAAATGCTTAAATACAAAAAGAAGAAAGAAATACAATGCGGAATACAAATCCGAGTATAAAAGTATATCGTGAAAGCAATCCAGTATGTCCTATTTTTCAAGGGAGTATATGCGCAACTATTCGCAAAACACAGGTTTTACGAATAGAAAGTGACAAATAAAGAGCTTTAAGGCGAATTAAACGTTTAAAAAATTTTCTGATAAGGAATTTTCAATGGCAAAAAGTTATTTTGATGAACGAAACGAAAAAAATGTAGTAAAAATCAGAGAAATATGTGCGGAATTACCCGATTTCGTTACAAGGTTTTTTCTTGGCATTCAATTGCGTACCACACCGCTGACTCGTTTAAATTATGCTTATGATTTGCGCATATTTTTTGATTACCTTTCCAGGATTAAGTATCGCGACAAAATAGCCGTTCAAGAGATAACTATGTCTGACATAAATAATCTTCAAGCTACGGACATAGAGATGTTTTTGGATTACATATCAAGTTATGACTTCGAAGGAAAATCTTATTCTTGCGGCGAGCGTGCTAAAAGTCGTAAACTTTCCACGCTCCGAACGTTTTTCAAATTTTTCTATCGTCGCGACGAATTGAAATCAGATGTCGCCGCAAAAGTCGATATGCCGAAACTTCACGATAAATCGATTATTCGGCTTGACGTAGACGAGATTGTTCGCATTATAAATACTGCGGAAGACGGACTTAATTTATCGGAAAAACAAAAACAGTTTAATAAAATTACTTCAAAGCGAGATGTCGGAATTCTTACGCTATTTTTAGGAACAGGTATTCGTATCAGTGAGCTTGTCGGTTTGGATGTCAAAGATATCGACTTTTCGTCAAATGCCTTTACGGTGACGCGCAAAGGCGGAAACAGAAGCACATTGTACTTTTCCGATGAGGTTGCGGGTGCGTTAAAAAACTATCTCGAATGGCGTGAAAACGAAATTAAAGAAGGTACAGAGATAGGACTCAAAATGCAAGATAGCCCTGCCCTGTTTTTATCGCTTCAAGGCAACCGTATGTCGGTACGGTCTGTCGAGTTGTTGGTAAAAAAATATGCTCGGATAATAAACCCTCTGAAAAAAATAACTCCACATAAGTTACGAAGCACTTTCGGTACACAATTGTATCGAGAAACGCAAGATATATATATGGTTGCCGACGTTCTCGGGCATAAAGATATAAACACGACAAAAAAGCACTATGCGGCTATGAGCGAAGATATTCGCAAATTGGCGGCAAAAAAAATCAAGCTGCGTGATGATGGCGAATAAAAAATGCAAATATCTGTTATTTTCTATCGGCTTTACAATTTGCGCGAGCGTATCGCTCTTTTCTAAAAATAGTCTTCAACTCTTCCGTTGATAGACTCTTTCCTTTTCAAAGGCGTGGTGCAACTGTATTCGAAAAACACTGTATTTATTTTATCGTCTGAAGCTGCAATCGAGTCTTCGATTTTGTCATAAGCGATTTGTATTCTCTGTTTTTGCAAGCTCCATAAATTCATATATAATCATTCGATTATATCCGAAAGTTCTTCCACGAGATTCACAAAAAATTGTCAAAGAAATTCTGAACAGTTATTATAGTATTTTATATATATAATTCTTCAAAAGTTTTGTATAGTTATGTACAATTAATTTGCACATTATAAAAGAAACGCCGTATTTTGAAGGGCAATTCTAAAAGAGTCCTATTGCCAAACGCATTTGAAATTTCATTTTGAGCTTCAAAAGAAAAATTTATTACTTTGTTTAAAGAAAAATTTATTACTTTGTTTAAGGTTTACGTAACAAAGTACTCCCCTAATACTTCTTTGAAACTATAATCATATATTTGATAAACGATAAATTTGATTCGAGTTAGCAAATTGATAATCGCATTTTGTGAAATCCAAAGACCCGATAACCATACCATTTTTAATATTAACAGCAAAAATATTAAACGGCAAAAACAATTTTTTGATTATGTAAGATGGCTGCATTAGTTGTGATTTATCCTAGATTTTCTTAATGTCGTGATATATTCCCAATCTTGCTACGCTTTGACTTCAACGATTGCATATACAAAGAGAGCATTCAATTCGCTTATTTGTACGCTCGCAAATAAATCAGTCGGTCTTATGTACGCCTTCGGAATATCGATTGCAGTATCCATTAAACATTTCTTTTTAAACATTCTGCGCACTGTTTGACGGCTATCTTGACGTGCTCGTATGTCAGCCCTCCTTGAAAATATGCTATATATGGTTCTTTTATGGGTGAATCTGCGCTCAATTCGATAGATGAACCTTGCACAAAAGTTCCTGCGGCCATTATGACGGGCTCGTTGTATCCCGGCATATCATAAGGTTCCGGTACGGCAAAACTGTCTATCGGAGAAGCCGCTTGAATGGCTTGGCAGAAAGAAATCAATTCATTTTTAGTGTTGAATTTAATCGAGCGAATAATATCGCCGCATTGTTCGTTTGGTTTCGGTAGCGTTTCATATCCAAGCAAATCGAAAACTCTGCCGAATAAAACCGAACCTTTCAAGGCTTGTGCCGTTACGTGCGGAGCCATAAAAAATCCTTGGAAATATTCTCTGTATCCGTGAGCATACGAACCGACTTCAAATCCTATGCCGGGTGCGGTTATTCTGTAACTTATTTGTTCTATAAGTTCTTTTTTGCCCGATATATACCCTCCGGTGGCGGCAAGTCCCCCTCCTGGATTCTTAATCAAAGAACCCACTATTATATCCGCACCGACTTCCGTAGGTTCTTTTGTTTCCACAAATTCGCCGTAACAATTGTCAATTACGACGGGGATATCGGAAACTTTTCTTATCTCTCCGATTATGGTTTCAATTTGTGCAATCGACAATGCTTTTCGCCAATTATAACCTCTCGAACGTTGTATAAACAGCAGTTTGTAGTCGGTTGCTTTTATACTCGATAAAATCTTGTCTACATTGAATTGAGAATCTTGCGTTAAATCTATAAAATCGAAATCGATACCGAAGTTCTTTAAAGAGCCGTTATTTTGTCCGGAAATAACATCTTCGAGTGTATCGTACGGTTTTCCCGATATTGACAAAAAACGGTCTCCCGGTCGCAATAATCCGTATAATACCGAAGATATTGCGTGTGTTCCTGATGCTATCAACGGAGAAACTATGGAATCTTCCGACTTAAAAGTTTCGGAGAAAAGCGCGCAAAGTCCGTTTCTGCCTATATCGTCATATCCATAGCCGTAACTTCCCGCAAAGTGCCTTGCCGCGATTTTATGCTTTTGAAAAGCGGCAAGCACCTTTGCTTGATTTTTGTAAGCAATGGCATCGATTGTTTTGAATTCTTTTTCGGAAAGTTTTTCCGCTTGTGATATAATGTCTGTCATAAGTCCTCCGTGTAAAATGCTTCGGCATCAATTATAATTCCGTCATCGTCGTTTGGTCGGTAATTTTCAATAAATATCTTATCGGCTTTCATATGTTTAAAATATGTCAACTGCCTTTTTGCATAATGCCTGGAATTGATTTTTATTAAGTCTGTGGCAGTCTCCAATGTTGTGTTGCCGTCCAGATAGTCGATAAGCTCTTTATACCCTATTGCTTGCATAGATTGACAGTTGCGGTATCTATATAGCGACTTGACTTCTTCCGTCAATCCGTCGCTTATCATTTTGTCTACTCTTTTGTCGATGTTGGCGTATAAATGCCGTCTTTCCGGGGAAAGAACAAACATTTTGTATTTATATTTGCTTGATTGCTTTTTTTCTATTATGGAGCTTTTCGGTTGTCCCGTAAGTTCGAATATTTCTATTGCTCGGATAATGCGTTTTGTATCGTTTATGCTGATTGATTTGCTTGACTTTGGGTCGATATTCCTTAATATCGAAAATAAATAATCTTTTCCGTGTTCTTGCAAGAGCTTTTCATATTTCAGGCGAATCTCAATGGATTTTTCGGAATTACCGCAGTTATAGCCGAACAATAATCCGCTTAAATATAATCCGGTACCCCCGACGATTATCGGAGCTTTATTTCTGGAAATGATGTCATCAATGATAGGTTCGCACATTTTTACGAATTGAGCAACCGAAAATTCTTCGTTTGGCGGTATTATGTCTATCATATAATGTCTTATCTCTGCACGAATTTTTTCGGAAACCTTCCCCGTTCCTATATTCAAACCTTTATAAACTTGCATAGAATCGCAACTTATGATTTCACCGTTGAGTTTATGTGCGAGTTTTATGGACAGCTCTGTTTTGCCGGATGCGGTGGGTCCTGTTATGATTATGATTTTATTCATACGGTGCGCTTGAACCACTTTTCTATCTCCGACTTTGTGATTTTTACTATGAGAGGACGCCCGTGAGGGCACAGCAAAACCCGATTGTTAAGGTTGTATTGTTTTAAAAGGTATGAAATCTCCGTATCGTCCAATCGGCTGTCTCCTTTTACTGCCGCTTTGCAAGCCGATTGCATAAGTATGTCTTTGACAAAATCCGATTTTTTATACTTTAACCTGTTTAATCCGTCCAATATCAAGGCTACAAAATGCTCGTTTTTTAAACCTGCGCAGATGAGAGGGACTGATGATAAAGAATACGTGCGTCCGCTTAATTCCGTAATGACAAATCCGCAAGAGTTTATTTCGTCCAACTTGCTTTTCAAAAGTTCGTCTTCTATGGGTGTTACCGTGAAGATGTATGGGACAAGCATATTTTGAGAATATATTTTTCTGTTTTCGTATGAGTTGATGAGTTTGTCATATAAAACCCTTTCGTGTGCTGCGTGCTGGTCGATAAGCAATACGGAATCGTCTTGTTCTAAAACAATATATGTTTCAAATAAAATTGTTTTAAATTTCTGTTCGTAAAACTCACTGTCCGGATTATCCGAAAATTGTTCCGGTTTGATTGCATTTTCCGAATTATATTGCATACTGTCCATTTGTCTGTTTGATTCAAGTACGGACAAATTATTGTTTTCGATTACCGATGATTTAATGCTGTAATCGAAACTTTCCGATATCGGCGAATTTATTTTTACGTTTTGCGATTCGCTTTTCAACGCAAAAAATGTCCCCAACGACAATTGCTTGGCTTGTGTGCCGGTCGGTTTGATTTCTTTCGTGTCAAAGCGTTCGATATGGGAAGTGTCGGCGTCGTCGGCACTGTTTTTTGCAATTACCTTCGGTATGAGGGTCAATTTGTCGATTTTATTTTTAATAGTTTTGTAAACGATTCTTTTGACTGTATCGACATCGGCAAATTTGATTTCGAGTTTGTTGGGGTGAACATTGACGTCAATCATATCATACGGTATCTCTATGTTTAAAACAAATACGGGAAATTGGCGTTTCATCAAATAGTCGCGATAGCAGTTGTATACGCAATATGATATATCGCTGTTAATCACATATCTCCCGTTTACAATCAAGGTTTGATATGTACGATTGGGCTTCGTGAAATATGGCTTATTGACAAAACCTTTTATAGTTATGTCTGGCATAACATACTCTATGGGAACAATATTGTCGATAAACGTCTTTCCATATACAGCATAAACGGCATTTTGCAATCCGTCTCCGGAAGATTGGAATACGGCTTTGTTCCCGACCGAGTATTTAATGCTTTTTGTTGAATTTGTCATAATTAGTCGTGAAACCATATCGGTTATAACAGCCTCTTCGACAGACGGTTTCGACAAAAATTTTGCGCGCGCGGGAATATTTTTGAAAAGGTTTTCCACAATAACGCAAGTACCGTAGGAACAGCCTTTCTCCCCTTTTTCCGTGATTGTGCCGTTTTCTATCACTATATAGTTTCCCACTTGCGCATCGCTTGTTCTTGAAATAAGCGTAACCTTTGCAACCGAGGCAATGCTTGTCAAAGCTTCTCCGCGAAATCCAAGTGTAGTAATCGAGTTTAAGTCGGAAATGCACTTGATTTTGCTTGTTGCGTGTGGCATAAAAGCCCTTTCAAGGTCGTCGGCATCTATGCCGCAGCCGTTGTCCGTAATACGTATATAAGAAAGCCCCCCGTCTTTGACTTCGATTGAAATCATATCTGCGCCGGCGTCAATGCTGTTTTCCACCAATTCTTTTACTATCGAACAAGGGCGCTCTACGACTTCGCCCGCCGCTATTCTGTTAAAAACGGAACTGTCAAGCAGATTTATTTTACCCATCCAATTCTACCTTTTCCTTTAAATCTGTCAAAATATCGAGAGCGGCGCGCGGACTCACACTGTCTAAATCTAGCTCTTGCAAAATTTTCTTGACTTCCGTCAATTTGGTGTTGCCGAAAATAGAAAGCTGTTGATTTGTCGCCATTTGAGATTTGCGCGCAATGTCGTTCTTTTCCAAACCTTTTAATAGTTCTTTTGCGCGTTTCACGACATTATCGGGAAGTCCTGCCAGCGAGGCGACTTCAATTCCGAAACTTCTGTTTGCGCTTCCTCTCATAAGTTTGCGCAAGAATACAACTGCATTGTTTATTTCTTTAACGGTCAGTTTATAGTTTTTTAAACCGCAAACAGAACCTTCCAGCTCGGTAAGTTCGTGGTAATGTGTGGAAAACAGAGTTTTTGCTTTCGAGTTTGAAGCCAAATATTCTATTATTGCCCACGCAATACTCAATCCGTCATACGTGGATGTGCCGCGCCCGATTTCGTCGAGCAACAAAAGGCTTTTGTCGGTTACGTTGCGCAATATAAAGCTTACTTCCGACATTTCGACCATAAACGTGCTTCTGCCGGTAGAAACGTCGTCGCTTGCGCCCACTCTGGTGAATATTCTGTCCGTTATGGAAATTTCAGCGGATTTTGCGGGCACAAAGCAACCGATATGCGCCATAATTACAATCAGCGCCACTTGACGCATATACACGCTTTTGCCTGCCATATTCGGTCCCGTTATCAAAGCTATACGATTTTCGTTGTCGTCAAGCAACGTGTCGTTCGGGACAAAAGAATCGTTTTTTAAAAGCTTTTCGACAATTCCGTGTCTGCCCTCGCAAATTTTTATGTGGTGCAAAGAGTTGCTTATGAGCGGCTTTACAAAGTTGTTTTTATATGCCGTCAAAGCGTGAGAAACAATGCAATCAAGTTGTCCTATAAGTTTTGCCGCTGCCAATAAATCGTCTACGCTTTTAATAAGCTCTTTCAGAATTTCGTCGTATAATCGTATTTCTCTGGATACGGAACGCTCTTCGGAATTGAGAATTTTTTCTTCGAGAATTTTCAGTTCTTCCGTAATATATCTTTCCCCGTTCGCAACCGTTTGTCGACGCACATATCGATACGGAACAAGCTCTTTCTGCGAGTTGGATACTTCTATGTAATACCCGAAAACCTTGTTGAAACCGATTTTCAGATTTTTGATTTTGGTAAGTTCTTTCTCTTTCGATTCGAGTTTTGCCAAATGCACTTTCGAATTGGTGCCGACCTCGCGGAGTTCGTCGAGCTCTTTGTCATACCCCTCTTTAATAACGTTCCCTTCTTTTAAGTTGTTGCCGGCATTTTCCGAAATGCTGTCGAAAAGCAGTTTGTACTCATAGTTCAAAGGATTCAGCTTGCTGTTAATATCCGTCAAATACGGCGATTCGGCTTTTTTTAGCAAGTCCTTTATTTTTGGTATTATTTCCAGCGATTGGGACAAGGCAAGACAATCTTTCGGCGTCATATTGCCGTAAGAGAGTCGCCCTGTAAGGCGTTCTATGTCGTGTATTTTTTTAAGATTTTCGCAGATTTCGTCACATACTATGATTTTGTTTTTCAACTCTTCGACGGAATCGAGTTTTGCGTTAATCAGTCCCGAATCTATATCGGGCTGTTCTATCCACTTTCGAAGCAGGCGTTTGCCCATACCCGTAGAAGTATTATCGATAAGCCATAACAAAGAACCGTGACGCTTTCCGTCGGACGACTCCGTCAATTCCAATGTCTTTCTTGCTGCCGTTTCGATAATCATATATTGTGATTCTTTTTCGCAATTGGCTTGATTCAAGTGTTTCAAAGAACGTTTTTGGGTGTTTTCGATATATGACAAAAGAGCTCCGATTGCCTTTATGCATACGGGGTGTTCGTTCATTTTTTCAAAAACTTCTTTCGGAAGTTTTTCCGAAGCGACGGCGCCGGCATTTTGTAAATCGAATGCGCTTTCGTTGTACAGTGTGAACGGGCATACCTTGCAAAACCTTACCACCGAAAGATTTATGCTTTCGACTGCCATAGCTTCGTTGCATATAATCTCTTTCGGTTCTATGCGTGACAAAAGGTCGTTTAAAGCGGCGTGAGTTTGTCCTTCGAAATAAGTGTAATTGCATTCTCCCGTGGAAATATCGGACCAAGCAACGCCGACCGCGCCATTGTCCAGGCAGAGCCCCGCGATAAAGTTATTCCTGTCTTCCTGCAAAAAACCTTCGTCTATAAGAGTTCCGGGCGTCACCGTGCGAACGACGTCTCGAAGAACAAGACCTTTGCTGTCTTTCGGGTCGGTCAATTGTTCGCAGATGGCAACTTTGTATCCTTTCTCCACCAGACGCGGAAGATAATTGTTCAAAGCGTGATACGGAATACCGCACATCGGCGCGCGTTCTTTTAAGCCGCAATCTTTTCCCGTCAGAGTCAGTTCAAGTTCTCTGCTCACGGTAATTGCATCTTCGAAAAACATTTCATAGAAATCGCCGAGTCTGTAAAATAAAATACAGTCAGAATACTGCTCTTTTGTTTCTATGTAGTGCTGCATCATAGGCGATAAAGCCATAGTTTTATCCTCCGTTATGTATCTTTATCGAACTTCTGTTCCTATAAGTTTGCTGTTGTTTGCTTCGGTAATTTCGACTTTCGAAAATTCTCCGACCTTTGAATTCGAACCTGTGAATATGACTTTTTTATCGGATTGCGTTTTTCCGATAAAATTATCGTTCTCTTTGCCGTCGCATAAAACCGTATATATTTTTCCGATACTTTCGGCGGCAATCGAATTCGCAATTGAAAACTGTTTTTTAATCAGACGGTCTATTCTCTCCTTCTTTATTTCAATCGGAACCTGCGGCATTATGTCTGCCGGCGTTCCTTTTCTTTGAGAGTATATAAAAGAATAAAGATTTGAATATCTGACTTTTTCCACTACATTCAAAGTCTGAACAAAGTCCTCTTCTGTTTCAGTGGGAAAGCCCACCATAATATCGCAAGACAGTCCGACGTCGGGCAGATAACTTTTAATCATTTCGATTTTATTCAGATATTCCCTTGCGGTATACTTGCGGTTCATCATTTCGAGTATTCTGTCGCTTCCCGATTGCAACGGCAGATGTATGAAATGAGCCAAATGTTCTTTTTTGGAAATCACGGAGACGACTTTTTCCGATATATCTTTCGGATGCGAAGTTAAAAACTTTATCCAATATTCGCCCTTAATATCGGAAAGTCTGTCCAAGAGTTCGGCAAAATCAACGCCGTCGCAAGAATAAGAATTTACGTTCTGCCCCAATAGAGTTATTTCTTTGTATCCGCTTTCAATCAGGCTCTTTACGTCCGCAAATATGTTATCGGGCGTTCTGCTGCGCTCTCTGCCTCTTACGTACGGAACAATGCAATATGAACAGAAATTGTTACAGCCGTACATTATGTTTACCAGCGCGCAGATATTTCCGGCGCGCTTGACAGGCAACCCCTCTTCGATACCGTTATCTTCTTCCCAAATATCGATTACTTTCTTGCCGTGTTCCGCAGCGTCGAGATAACTTGACAGTTTATGTAAGTTATGCGTTCCGAAAATTATGTCTATAAACGGACAGCGCTTTTTCAATTTTTCGGCAGCTCCGCTTTGTTGTGTCATACAGCCGCAGACGCCCACAATCATGGACGGACGCCGTTCTTTTGCTTTTTTAATAATGCCGAGATTGCCCAATATATGTGTTTCCGCGCTTTCTCTTATGCAGCAAGTATTAAAAATAACCACGTCTGAATTTTCCGGACTGTCGGCTTCGACATACCCTCGCTGCGAAAGAATGCCTGACAGCTTTTCCGATTCGTGCGAATTCATTTGACAGCCGTATGTTTTTATATAGTATGTGCGTGCCATAAATCCTCCGAACTAATTATACACGTTTTTTGTCAAATTGTATAGCAATTTTACGTCTTTGTTATACTATTATTATGAAAAAAAGACGTCACAGACTGTTAAAAATATCAATTGCGATAGGAATCGTAGTGCTTTCTGCGACGCTGTTTTCCGCTGCCCTGCTGGAACCCAAAATTAAAATCTCCGGCTGGGAAGTTCTTGATGTAAACAAATTAAAGAACGGCGAACGAATGATTAGCTTTCTTGACGCCGAAGGCGAAAATATTGATAATATCATAAGCGACTCCAATAAGGAGTATGTGTCAATTTCCGAAATACCGCAACATACAATTGACGCTTTCGTATCCATTGAAGACAAACGCTTTTTCAGGCATAAAGGCGTTGATTACATTCGAATTGCAAGCGCGTTTATAAACAATATCAAAGCTATGTCATTCAAAGAAGGCGCATCCACAATCACTCAACAATTGATTAAAAATACGCATTTGAGTTCAGATAAAAAAATCAGCAGAAAAATAAAGGAAATAAGAATTGCGAAAGAACTCGAAAGAAAATTCGATAAATCGGAAATATTGGAAATGTATCTCAATATTTTGTATTTCGGCGATAATATGTATGGCATAAGTACTGCGGCAAAGGTTTTTTTCGATGTTTCGGTGTCGGAGCTGACGTTGGCGCAAAGCGCAGTTTTGGCGGGCGTTATAAACAACCCTTCCGGATATAATCCCTATCGTAAACCCGAAAATGCTTTGAAGCGCAGAAATCTTGTGCTTACGGAAATGTTTAAAAGCGGAAAAATAACCGAAGAAGAATATAATCGCGCCCGCGAAGAAAAAATGGAAGTCAACGAAAAAAACAATGACATCGGACAATATTTAAACAGCGTGATTAAAGATGCGCGCGAAATTTTGGGACTCAACAAAAATCAATTGTTATCCGAAAATTTGACGATAGCCACGTATTACGATAAAAAAACAGATAATGATTTACGAAAAATATTGAGAGATGCTTCGATTCCGACGGGTAGCAATGCGCATATAGTGGTTATCAGAAACAGCGACAATACGTTGATTTCCGATGTCAGTCTGTCGACCGAAAATCTGGCGTATATGCGGCGTCAACCGGGTTCCGCAATCAAACCTCTTATTTGTTATGCACCCGCTTTGGAGAAGGGAGACATTTATTGTTGTTCGCAAATCGAGGACTCTCCTGCTTCGTTCGGAGATTATACTCCGTCCAACTATAAACAAAAATATAACGGTTGGGTATCGGCGGAGGAAGCTTTGATAAATTCCTTAAATATTCCTGCCGTAAAACTCTTACAAAACAACGGTATCGAATACAGCAAACATATATGCGAAAAAGCCGGAATAGATTTTTCGGAAAGCGACAATCATTTGGCTCTCGCTTTGGGCGGAATGGAAAACGGCGTGACGCTGCGGCAAATTTCCGATGCGTATACCATATTTCCGAACAGAGGAAAGTTTTCCGAAAGCAACAGCATCAGATATATCAAAAACGAAAAAGGCGAAGTTATTTACAGCGACAAAAAGCATTATACGGAAGCTATATCGGAAGATACCGCTTTTCTGATGACATCTATGCTTCGCCGTTGTGCAAAAGAAGGTACGGCAAAAAGGCTTTCAGCATTTGATAACGTGTGTGCAAAGACGGGCACTGTCGGCACGAAGGACGGAAACAGCGATGTATATTGTCTGGCATATTCCCCTGCTTATACAGTCGGCGTTTGGGTCGGCAACTGTGCAAAAAAAATGCCGAACAGCGTAACTGCCGGCGGGGTTGCCTGTCGTATTGCCGAAAAAGTGTTCGGAACGTTAAACGACGATTCCGAAATATCAAAACCCGACGGCGTAAAATGCAGATATATCGATATAAATATGTTGAAACAAAATCACGTCGTTCTGCTTGCCGGCGAAGACGTGAGTTTGAAAGATAAATCTTGCGAATGGTTTTCCGAAAAAAATATGCCGAAAGATTTTTCGACGCCGCAATACGGCGGATACCTCGACTATGACGAACTGTTAAATTTCGATTTTGATAATTTCGAGATTATCGAGGACCTCTTCTATTAAACTGTTCATATTTTCTATTTTGGTTTCTTCCGCTTCCGCTCTATGAATCGACGGTTTTGTGACGGGACTGTCGGGCATAAACACCGTGCAGCAATCCTCATAAGGTAATACTGAAATGTCATAGGTGCCTATTTTGCGGGAAATGTCTATAATTTCCTGTTTATCCATACCTATGACGGGACGGAAAACGGGCAGTCTTTCTATAACCGAATTCGTTACGTTTATGCTTTGTAGAGTTTGGCTGGCGACTTGTCCCAGGCTTTCGCCGTTTACCAAACAGCCGCAGTCTCTGAAAATCGCCACTCTTTCCGCAATTCTCATCATAAACCGTCTTACAATCGTAATCATATAGTCGGAACAGCATTTTTCGTGAATGGCTTCCTGTATTTTTGTGAACGGCACAATGACAAGATTCATCGCACCGCAATATTTTGCCGCGATTTTTGCAAGTTCCACCACTTTTTCTTTTGACTGTATACTGGTGTATGGGTAAGAATAGAAGTGTATTGCGTCCAGCGACAAGCCTCTTTTTGCCATCATATAGCCGCTTACGGGACTGTCTATCCCTCCGGATAACAACAATAAGCCTTTTCCGGCGCTTCCCACGGGCATACCTCCCGCGCATTCTATCTTGTCTTTAAATATATACGTGTAGCCGTCTTCTCGTATATCTATTTGTATTTCGATGTCGGGATTGTGTAAGTCAACGGTTAAGCTGCCGTCGCTGTCAAGAATTTTTTCGCCGATAACGGCAGACACTTGCGGCGACGTGAGCGGGAATGTTTTGTCTGCTCTGTGGGTATTGATTCTGAAAGTAACATTTTTAGGGATATCTTTTAGTATTATGTCTGTCATAACATCGACATCCGACTTGATTTTTTGAGCGATACTTATAGACTTTATTCCGAAAACGGTTTTCAACTCGTCTATTATCTCTGTTTCGACGGATAAATTGTAGGAAGATATTTCATATCTTCCTCGATTGCGTTTCAGCGCGCAGTCAAACTTCTTGATTTTTTTTTCGATATTGGTTATTAAAAGCTTCTCGAAAAAGCCTCTGTTTTTTCCTTTTAAAAAAATCTCTCCGTACCTTATGACTATAACCCTATCCATTGATTTTGCTCCTCAATTTGCATATGTTTTTCTCGATAATTTCGACGGCTGTCTTTATCTCCTCAATGCTCGTTTGCGGACAAAGACTGATTCGTATATTGCCGTCAATAAAGTCTTTTGTGATTTTCATGGATTCCAATACCCGATTTTTTTTGGTTTTCGACGAACAAGCGGAACCGAGACCGACAAGTACTCCGTCGTCGCATAAAAGATGCTGCAAAACCTCCGACTTTACACCGCTTATTCCCACCGATATAATGTAGCCGCTTGTATTTTCGGGAAATGAATTTATTTTTATCCCGTCGATTTTTGATAGGCGTTCGATTATGTATTCGAAAAGCGGTTTGACGCAATCCGTGTCGAAATCCGATATGGCGTCTTCAAATGTGAGTATGCCCATAACGTTTTCGGTGCCGGACCTCAACCGTCTCTCTTGCCCGCCTCCGAGCATCATAGAAGCCATATTGAGATTTTTCGAAATATAAAGTGCGCCCACACCTTTCAATCCTCCGATTTTATGGGCGCTGATACTGTATAAATCTATCGAGGTCGGTCCGATGTCGGTCGGTATTTTGCAGAAAGCTTGCACTCCGTCGGAGTGAAATACCAATTTTTTGTTTATTTTTTTCGCACGGCCGGCAATTTCGACAACGGGATTTGTTGCGCCCGTTTCGTTGCTTACGTGCATAATGGATACAAATGCCGTGTTATCGTCTATGAGCTCGAAAAATTTTTCACAGTCTATTGCTCCGTTTGTGTTAAGCGGAGCTATTCGCACGTCCGCACCTTTCGCTTTAAGCGCCATTGCGGATTCGAATACAGACGGGTGCTCTCCTTCCGAAATTATCAAATTTCCTTTTTTATTTTTGAAACCGCAGCCTACGGCCCAATTGTTAGCCTCTGTCGCGCCGGAAGTAAAAATAATTTCGTCGGCAAAACATTTCAGTTTTTCCGCAACCGATTTTCGTGCTTGCTCTATTTTGGTCTTGATTTTAATGGCAGGATAGTACAGCGCCGACGGGTTGTAAAAATCCTCGCGCAAAATCATTTCGCAATGCCGTAAAACTTTTTCGGTAGGTTTGGTCGTGGCGGCGTTATCTAAATAAATCATTTGACTGTTTCGCTCCCAAGCTTGTTTTTAAGAGTATTATCGGAGTCTGACGATGTGAGAGTGAAAACAAAAGTTGCGCCTTCCCCTTTTCGGCTTTCCACTCTTATGCTTTCTTTGTGGTCGTCTATAATACGTTTCACAATGGACAGTCCGAGACCCGTTCCTTTGTTTTTGGACGGCGTGCGGGCTTTGTCGGTCATATAGAATCTGTCCCAAATAAACATTTGTTCTTTTTTGCCGATTCCCTCTCCGTTATCTTTTACGCTTACATATACTTTATTGGCTTTTAATTGAGTAGATACGGAAATTTTGGAATTTTGCGGCGAATATTTCACGGCGTTATCAATAAGATTGATAAGCACCTGTGTGATTTTTTCTTTGTCGGCAAGCACGGGTTCTTTTTCGTTTTCGAACGATGACGAAATCCTGATGTTTTTTTCGCCCAGTGCGGGCTTGAATTTGTCGATAACCGTATTTATCAAAATGTTTACGTCGAAATGTTGATGATTCAACGGCATAGCGCCCGACTCCAAACGCGATAGGTCCAACATAGAATTAATCAGCGCGCCGAGTCGCTTTGTTTCGTTGAATACTATTTGCAAATATTGAGTTTTGTCTTTGTCCTCGATTGTGCCGTCCAGCATAGCTTGCAAAAATCCCTGCATCGATGTCAAAGGCGAGCGCAATTCGTGCGAAGCGTTTGCCACAAACGATTTTCTCATTTGTTCGAGATTTTCGAATTCGTTTGCAAGATTGTTTATGTTGAGAGACAGGTTTTTCAACTCCGAGTCTGCGTGTTTCAGATTGATTTTGGCTTCGTAATCGCCGAGCGACAGTTTTTTTGAAACATCGTTTATTTCGGAAATGGGTTTGATAAAAGTTTTTATCAATATCAAGACAAAACCGATAGTTTCGATGACAACAATAATCGAAATCAAAAGCGCGAGAAAAATACGGTTTTTTTCGGAGAGCGTGGGCAATAAAAAGTACAACGGAAAGAAGAGCGTGCAAAACAGTATGAGCGCAAACAATATCGAACGAAATACACTATTGGAAAATAATTTCATTTAGTCGTACACCTCGAATTTATACCCTATGCGCCAAACGGTTTCCAATTTCCAATCCGCGTTTTCGCCGAGCTTTTCTCGTATTCTTTTGATATGCACGTCTACGGTGCGAGAATCTCCTTTATAGTCCGCGCCCCATACACAGGTCAAAAGCTGTTGTCTGGAATATACTTTCATAGGGTGCGAAGCGAGAAAATACAAAAGTTCCATTTCTTTCGGCGGCATTTCGATTTTTCTGTCGTCGATTTTCACAATACAGTTAGCAATACTTATGTAAAGACTGCTAACGGTTATATCTTTTAGGCTTTCTGTCTTTTCTGTTTTGTCGGAATTTGCTATTCTGCGCAATATTGCGCGAATACGGGATATCAGCTCTTGCGGTTCAAACGGCTTGGTGACATAGTCGTCGGCGCCGATGTCGAGACCTCCTATTTTATCCATAGGCTCGCCTTTTGCCGATACAAGTATGACGGGTACGTCGGAAAATTTTCGAATAGCCGAAAGTGTTTCGTAACCGTCCATATCGGGCATCATAATGTCAAGCAAAATCAAATCGAACTTCTCTTCGTCGATTTTTTTCAACGCCTCTTTTCCGTTATGGCAGATAAACGTAGAATATCCTTCTTTGACGAGATACAGCTTTAAAAGCTGACAGATATTGTCGTCGTCGTCAACCGTCAAAATTTTAATTTCCGCCATAAAGACACCTCCTTGTTTGATATACTACCCGTTTCATTATAACTTATTTTTTCATAAAACACAAGCGGTTTATTTTACTTCGACAAATGTCACGCCGACGTCTCCTTCGCCGTATCTTCCGTAACGAAAACTTTTGACAAGCGAATGTTTGCGGCAGTACTGTTGAATACCTTTTCCCAAAGCGCCGGTCCCTTTTCCGTGCACTATTCTCAAAACAGGCTTGTTTTCACAAGTGGAAGCCGATATGATGTGCGGTTCGATTGTTTCGATAGCCTCTCCCACCGTCATTCCTAGTACGAATATTTCTTCCGTGACCGCTGCTGCGAGAGTCGAGTCGTTTCCGGCTTTTTTAGGC
The DNA here is from genome assembly GCA_910588155.1 of uncultured Christensenellaceae bacterium. Classification (GTDB taxonomy): domain Bacteria; phylum Bacillota; class Clostridia; order Christensenellales; family Pumilibacteraceae; genus MGBC157735. The sequence continues at coordinate 154,011 of CAJUPB010000001.1, read as the reverse complement.
TGTCCGAGTATTTTCGAAGGCTCTCGTTTTGCGACGCTTTGTGTCACAGCGGCAAGGTCTGAAATCGGAAGCATTAGGTTCATAGACCCGCTTGCTATGCCCACAAGACCTTTTTTGTTGGGTAATGCAATTATCTTTCCTCTTTGATTTAAAGACTTTACGAGGATTTCTGTGCCGATTCTGATGTCTTCTCTGTTCAAATCGACAAAGGACGCGGATATTGATTCGTTGCCCTCTTCATAGTTCAAAGCGTCCAGCCGTTTTTGCAATTTTTTCGCTTCCAACAGAGCGGCTTCGTCCGCTTTTTCCAGTTTTTCTTTTATTTCTTCGATTAGTTTGCTTGCTTTTTCGGTGGCTTTTCTTACTATTTTTTGTGTTTCGAGTTTTGCATTGTTATTTATCTGTGCCAACTTTGAATTCAATGCGGCAAGAGTATTGTCTGCTTTTTTCTGTTTTTCCGTCAACTCGATTTTGATTTTTCGAATATTTTCGAGCTCTTCGATGGCGTCGCTCTTTACTTTTTCGGCATTCATAAGCACTCGTTCGAATTGAATTTTCTCTTCTTTCAAAGACGTTTTCGCACTCTTTAAAATATAATCGTTTATTCCGAGACTTTTCGCAATGTCCAAAGCATTGCTGACACCCGGCATTCCTATTATCAGCCGATACGTCGGTTTGAGAGTTTCCTCGTCAAATTGCATACATGCGTTTTGAAGTTTCGGTGAAATCAAAGCATATTCTTTCAATTCGCTGTAATGAGTGGTAATCACGGCTTTGCAATTTATCAGTTCCAAATATTTCAAAATTCCGACTGCCAATGCCGCACCCTCGACGGGGTCTGTTCCTGCGCCGATTTCGTCTATCAAAACCAACGAATGCGGCGTGACGCTGTCGGTTATTTGTGCGATATTCGTAATATGCGAAGAGAACGTGGAAAGCGATTGAGCTATACTTTGTTCGTCTCCGAGGTCACAAAATATGTTGTCGAAAACAGGCAAATGTCCGCCTTCGGCACAGGGCAGCTGCAATCCGCTATAAGCCATAAGCGAAAACAGTCCCATAGTTTTCAGCGAAACCGTCTTGCCGCCCGTATTCGGACCGGTGATAACCAATATGTTTTTTTCTTCTCCGAAAGATATGTCAATCGGTATCACTCTTTCGGGAGCGATAAGAGGATGTCGGCACTCTTTTATTTCGGTTTTTCCGCAGGTATTCAGTATGGGTTTTGTTGCTTTTGTTTCGAAAGCATAGGCGGCTTTTGCAAAGACGACATCCAACGCAATGAGTTGCTCGTAATCGGTTATAAGTCCCGTTTTTCCTGCTTCTACATCGGCTGTCAGACTTTTTAATATCCGTTCCACTTCGTCGCGCTCGGACAGTTTCATCGCTTTAAGTTCATTATTTAATTCGACAATCGGAAAAGGTTCGACATATACGGTCGAACCGCTTGCCGACTTGTCGTGTATGAGTCCGGGAATGTTTGCGCGATACTCCGATTTTACGGGCAAGACAAACCGTCCTTCCCGTACCGTAATAATGCCGTCTTGCAGATATTTGCCGTGCTGCGGCGAGTGCGTAAAGGCATTGAGTTTTTCTTTCAGCTTATTGTTCAGAGCTGCGATTTTTCTTCTGATTGTTCTCAATAAATCGCTTGCTCCGTCGCGAACTTCGTCTTCTCCCGCAACGGTTTCCCCTATCTTTTTTGCAAGCGTCATATCTGGTATCAAAAACGAAACAAAGTCTTTAATCAGAGATACATCGTCGCCGCAATTCATAACAGACCTTTTTGCCGACGAAGCCGCATTAAGCACTTTTGCTATTTTCAAAAAATCGGACGGAGACAAAGTCAGTCCTATTTCGGCTTTCTCAATCAACGGCAAAATATCGTCCAATCCGTATACGGGATTTATAAGATACTTGTTTTTGGCTATAATCGCCTGTTGCGTGGTGTCTTGCAAAATAACGGCTTTCTTATAGTCGAAAGTCGGTTTGAGACAAAGTATATCGCTTTTTGCTTTTTCGGAAACGGCGTGTAGGGATACTCTTTCCAAAACTTTGTCGTATTCCAATGTTTTCAGTGTTTTACCGTCCATAATGCTTACCGTAATTTTTTGTTATAATTGAAATGGGTGTGCTTTAAATTCGAAAAATTGCCCGAAAGAAGTTTCTCCGCGAATTCTGCGGAATATCCTCTGAAATCGTATATGCGTTTGCGCAGTTTCTTTTTTTCTGCTTCTTCTTCCAACAAAAGAGGAATATTGTTTTTTAATTGCGCATAGCAATAGTTTATTTTGTATCGGTCTATGGGGAAAACGTTGCCTCGTTCGTCGGTCAATTTGCCGTCCGAAATTCTGCAATTGTCAACACATTTCCCGTTAAAACTTTTATATGGACAATGCGCGAATGTCATAACTGGAACTCGCGAGAACACAGTCGTGTAAACTTTGTCGGATACTTCGTCACGTTCCAAAGATGCTATTTTTTCGCCCTCGACAAAATCGTTAATAATATTCAACCCGCTTCCGAGCAAAATATTCTTATCCGAAAAAAGTTCCAAGGCATAAAGATTGTTTGCCACTATGTTTTTGACGCACGGCATATCGGATATTTTTTTCAAAATCAACAGGTCTTTGCTTCTCGCCATAATCGGAATATTCAGAAATATCGGTTTGCAGCTTTGCGTCAAGACTCTTTCTATTGAGTTATAGTCGGAGTAATCTTTGGGCGAATAAACAAATGCATCTATTTTTTCGTTTTCCCTAAATCTTTCGATAAAGTTTTCCGAATCGAAAAACAATATATTTTCGGGCGAACCGAAATTTTGAGAGATTAGTGAAAACGGATACGGCGTTGCGCCGTAATTCTTTCTCGGTTCGAATAGATAATTCTTGTCTGTGATTACTGCTGCGACTTCCTTTTCGACGCGTCTCTTGAATTCTTTCAATAAACCGATAGGAATGAACACTTTGTCGTCGACTGTGACTTCCGCACTGTCGATTTTAAAATACGGTACTGTGCTTTTTGAAAAAATATCGTGAACGCCGACAGCGTTTATCGGCGCCGTCTTTGCTTCTTGGACAATAAAATCGGAACTTATCGCTTTCTTTCCGCCTTCAAATGAAACAATTGCTTTGATAGGCTGATTTTTTCGCAAAATAATTTTGTAAAACAGTTCGATTTTTTTGTCGCGTGCTCGAATTTTATCCATCTGTCCTATGTCGGTTGTAAGGCAGACTTCGTCGCCCTTTTTAACGTTTCCGTCATACACAATGTTTTTTGGGTCGAACACCAAACAGCCTCCCGTTTCCCCGCTTTCATTGACGAATTTTAAACCGTCGCCGCTTTTTAACCGCGTACTTGTGTGAAGCAAAAGCTTTTTTCCCGTTACTCTTTCGACAGTGCCTATTTTTACACCTTTATGCCCTTGTACGGTCGGAAATATAACGTTTGCGGTCGGGTTCATCAAATATCCGTTACAATAATCTCCTCTGTTGAAAATTCGCTTTAATCGCTTTGTACCGTCATCGATTGCTTTTGTATTGCCTAGGTTATCGATTAACGTTCTGTATACGGAAACGCTTTCTCCCACGTATTCGGAACGTCTCATTCGCCCTTCGATTTTAAACGAGTCGACACCCGCATCGCGCAACGACTTCAAATCGGATAAAAGACACAAATCTTTTGCCGACAGATAGTAGCCGTCCGACTTTCTTCCGCCTATGTCCAACTCGTATTTTTTGCGGCACAGTTGCAAACATTTTCCTCGGTTTCCGCTGTAACCGGAAACAAGACTGCTGAAAAGACAATTTCCGGAAAAAGCGACGCACAATGCGCCTTGCACAAATGTTTCCACTTCTATATCGACGTTGTTTTTTATTTCCCTAATGTCGTCGAGAGTACACTCTCTGGAAAGTATAATACGGTCAAAACCGCATTTTTTTGCCGCCTCCGCGCCGTATAAGTTGTGAATACCCATTTGAGTGCTTGCGTGCAGCGGAACGTCCGTCAGATTTCTGATTTCGTTCAAAAGCCCCAAGTCCTGAATTATAAAAGCGTCCGCGCCGATTTTTGCCGCAGTTTCAATTTGTTCGATTGCCGACTTCATTTCGGAATTTTTGATAAGAGTGTTGAACGCAATATAAACTTTCACTCCGAAAATATGGGCATAAGCTATTGCATCCGACAACTCGTCCAATGAGAAATTGGAGGCTTTCGCCCGTGCGCTGAAATCTTTCAAACCGAGATATACGGCGTTTGCACCGTTGCTGACGGCAGCTCTCAAACTCTCCGCATTTCCTGCGGGAGCCAAAATTTCGGGTAAATTTCTCTCCATAAATAAATTATACCATAACGGTTTTGTAAAGTCCATTGTTTTAAATAAAAAACGGACGGTATTGACCGCCCGCTTTCACGTCTATTGCAATCTCAATTTTGCCGAAAATTTGTTTTGCATTGCTTCGATTATTCGGTTCACAATCGCTTGAATTTCATCGTCGGTCAAAGTCTTGTTTTCGGGTTGAATCTTGAACGAAAAAGCAACGCTCTTATATCCTTCCGAGATTTGCGAGCCTTTGTATATGTCAAACAGACTTATATCGCTGCAACGCTCTCCGCCCGCCGTTTGTATTTCGGCAATGAGCTCGCCGACGGGATATTTGTCCTCCACGATGAAAGCAAGGTCTCGATTGACTGCCGGGAACTTGGGCAACGGTATATATTGTTTGTCTCGCTTTTTTGCGTCGATAAAAGATTCGAGCGTGATTTCGCAAACATAAGTGTTTTCGGGTACGGAAAAATTCTCGGCGACCTCGGGATGCAACTTTCCGAAATATCCCAACGAACCGATTTCCGTCATTATTTCGGCACAGATACCCGAATGCAGGTAAGGGCGATTGCCGTAACAAATTTTGTATTTTACGTCGAACTTTGCAAGCAGTTGCAAAACTATTTCTTTAAGCTCGTAAAAATCGTGATTTTCGCCTACAAGACAAATGCAAAGCGTTTCGTCTTCCCGCGGCAGATTTTCAATCGGAAGTTCACCGGGTATAAATGTTTTTGAAACTTCGAATAGTTTTAAATCGTTATTTTTTCTGCTGGTATTGTTGTTTACGGCTTTCAGCATACTTCCTATCAACTGTGTGCGCATAACGGCATATTCCACACTCAACGGATTGCGTATTCCGATTGTTTTTCTCAAATCGGAGTCTTTTTCTATTTTCAGCAAATCATATTGTTTCTCGTTTATGAATGAATAAGTTGCCGCTTCATAAAGTCCGTAAGCGCACAATAACGTTTTCAGCGAGTCTATATTCTTTTGGCGTTGGGTCAATCCGCCTACGGTCGGCTTTGCGCTTTCCAAAAATGTGGATTGTATATTGTCATAGCCGTAATATCGTATGACTTCCTCCGTCAAATCGGTATAGTTTTCCACGTCCTCTCTGAAAAGAGGAACTTCCACCGACAACTTCTTCTCGTTCTGTGTTACGGTAAAACCGAGAGCTTTGAGAATTTTTACTATTGCCGCAGCTTTTATTTCTATACCGAGCAGGTCCGATATTTGTTTTGCGGAAGTGGTTATAACTTTGACGGTCGGAGCTTTCGTTTCGCACTGTGCCGCAGCGTCGGCTATTTTGCCGACTTTCAGCTGACAGAACAGCGCAAGCGCGCGCTCTCTGCCGACGTCTACACTGCTCCAATCGACTCCGCGCTCATATCTTGCGGAAGAATCGGAACGAAGCCCCAATGCTCTGGATGTAGCGCGAATACTTCCTCTTGCAAACTTTGCGGCTTCCAAAAGCACCGTCGTAGTATCGGAAGCTATTCCGCTGTATTGCCCGCCCATTACGCCGGCAATGGCAAGCGGTTTACTGTTGTCTGCGATTACAAGCATAGACGGGTTTAAAGTATATTCTTTTTCGTCGAGAGCCACGATTTTTTCGTTTTCAAACGCAGTTCTCACCCTTATTCCGCGGTCGATTTGGCGAAGGTCGAAAGCGTGCAGAGGCTGACCGATTTCCAATAATACAAAGTTGGTAATGTCCACGACATTATTTATCGGATGCAGTCCTGCCAACTTCAATCTGTCGCATATCCATTTCGGCGATTGCGCTATATTCACGTCCGTTATCAGTCTTGCGGTATATCTCGGGCATAAATCGAAGTTTTCGACGGCAAGGTCGGGAAGCGATATCGAAGCCGGTTCCGTTTTATATTTGAGTGCGGGTGATTTGACTTTTCTTCCGAGAACGGCGCCGACTTCTCTTGCTATTCCGTATATGGATTGACAGTCCGCCCTGTTCGCAGTTACCGCTATATCCAAAATATATTGATTCAAACCAAGCGCGTCTTTGATGTCAGTGCCGATGTCGAACGTATCGGGCAAAATGAGTATGCCGTTTACTTCCGCTCCCTCGATAACACTGTCGTCGATTTTGAGTTCGCTGCCAGAGCACATCATACCGTAGCTCATAACGCCGCGCAGCGGTGCGCTGTGTATTTCCTTTCCGTCGGGAAGTTTTGCCCCGTCCAATGCGACGGGTATAAAATCTCCTACCGAAATATTGTCCGCACCCGTAACGATAGTCGTTATTTCTTTTCCCACGTCAACCATACAAATCTGCAATTTGTTGGCGTCGGGATGTTTTTTGATATCGAGAATCTTGCCTACGACAACATTTTCGATGCCCTCTCCCGTATATATGATTTCTTCTACTTCGAATCCGACGCCTACAAGCTTGTCGGAAAGTTCTTTGACGGGAACGTCGTCAACTTGTACGTAATCATTCAACCATAAAATAGGTACTTTCATAATTCACCTCACTTGAACTGTTTCAAAAACCGAATATCGTTTTCGAAAATCGCGCGCATATCCGTTTTGTAGATTATATTCGTAATGCGTTCCAATCCCATTCCGAAAGCAAATCCCGTGTATTCGTCGGGGTTTATTCCGCAATTTGTCAAAACATTGCGGTTCACCATTCCCGCGCCCAATATTTCTATCCAGCCTGTTCCCTTGCATACTCGGCATCCGCTTCCGTGGCAATGATTGCAGCTGACGTCCACTTCGACGCTGGGTTCGGTGAAGGGAAAATAAGAAGGACGAAATCTTGTTTTACACTTCTCGTCGAAAAAGTGTTTCGCAAACATATCCAATATTCCTTTCAGGTCGCACATTGTGATATGTTTGTCGACCACCAGCCCTTCTATTTGGTGAAACATAGGCGAGTGTGTGGCGTCCAAATCGTCGGCGCGGTACACTCGACCGGGCGATATCATTTTGATTGGAGGCTTGACTTTTTCCATAGTACGTATCTGTCCCGTGGAAGTTTGCGACCGCAGCAAGATATGGTCGTTTATATAGAAAGTGTCTTGCACATCTCTTGCGGGATGGTCGGCGGGCGTATTGAGCGCCTCGAAATTATAATAGTCGGTTTCTATTTCGGGACTGTCCGTAACTATAAATCCGAGAGAAACAAAAAAGTCGACAATTTCGTTTTTCACTTTGTTTAAAGGGTGCAAACAACCGACGTCGTGATAAGGGCGGTCTATTGTGATGTCGATTCTCTCCGACGCCAATTTTGCGGCAACTTCTTCTTTGTGCAGAACTTCGAATTTTTCCGCAAATGCCGCTTCGAGTTTTTCCCTCGCTTCATTGACCAGTTTGCCTGCTTCGGGACGCTGCTCGCAAGGAAGGTCTTTCAGATTCCGCAGAAGTGCAGTCAACTCTCCGCTTTTGCCGAGAACGCCGACTTTGATGTCGGTAAGAACTTTTCGCGTTGATGCGGCTTTGATTTGCCTTATGCAGCTTGCGGTCAGTTTTTCGATTTGTTGTTTCATAAAACCTCCGATATAAAATAAATCCCGAAGATATCTTCGGGACGTTTAAAGCGTGGTACCACCCAATTTCGCGCAAAGCGCCTTTAAAGGTTATAACGTAACCGACGGACTCTCCTACTCTTGTTTCTTCGAAAAGTCTGCTTGCCGCAAGGAAAATCCTCGACGCTCTTGTCTTTTCAGCTACCGACAATCTCTGTTCGCTGCGTCTGTCTTATGTTGCGGTCATAACGCATTTACCCATACAGTATATCACTTTCGATAAATAAAATCAACTGTTTTAAGGCACTAGATTCAGCATTCCGTCCAGAAGCGACGAGTTTAAATACGTGTTCGGAACTTCGCCTATAATAACCGTATCCGCGACCAAAACTTCCGTTTTGACGTTGACTCGGTTTTTTAGTCCCGGAATGATAACATTGACCGTCGTGTCGAAATTCATAACGATTGAATGAAGCGTATTATTTATTCCCGCCGCGGTAAATACCGACTTAAACGAGACGTTGACGGACCCTACGGGAATACATCGAACCGTTATATTCGGACCGACGCCGCCAAAAAAAGTAATCCCGCTCAAAGTACCGAGAGGAACACTGATTTCCATCTGCCCTATTTTATTCAATTCGGATTGTATCAAAAGAGTGGTGTTTTGTGCGATGCTGCTGACCAGAATTGTGTTGACGCTCATAGATTCTATCATTCCGTCGTTGTTTTTCTTTATGGAAACAATATCGTCGTATGAAATATTATTGCCCATAACGCTGCAAAGAGCTTTATTTACGATAATGGTCGAACGGTTCTTCACTTCGTCGTTTGCGACAATTTCCAATATGGGATTTACATTGATTGCCAAATGCGCTATTACAAGCGACGTCAAAATGCACGCCGAAACCAAAATCGCCGTGATACGAACGAACTTTTTTTTCTTTCTTTTGATTATGTATGCGGACTGCGCCATACTATTAAATATGCACGCAGACCGCAAAAGTTTCATTATTTGGATTTGGGCGAGAATATAAGCGTTATGAGATAGCTTGCGACTATTGCCGCGCCTACACCGTAAGCGGTTCTAATCAGTCCCCCTGCGAACGCGCCCAAAAATCCGACTTGTCTTGCCATTTCGATGGAACCTCTGGCTAATGCCGCCCCGAAACCGATAATCGGAATGCTGACGCCGGATTTGGCTATTGCAAAAATATATTTGTAAACGCCGAGTCCTTCGAGCACAATGCCCAAAATCAGAAAAAGCACGAGTATCCTTGCCGGAGTGAGTTTTGTTTTTATTATCAAAATTTGTGCCAGCGAGCAAAACAGTCCCCCGAATCCGAAAACAGACAGATATGTCAGTACAATACTCATTATTCACCTCTCTATTATGACGGCGTGACTTATACAAGGTATAGTTTCGCCCTGATAGCAACTTTGCGTACTCATAAGCGCTCCCGTTGCGAGATACGCTATTTTGTTGTATTGCCCTCGTTCCATTTTGTCCAAAACAAACGAATTGAGAACCGATGCACTGCATCCCGCGCCGCTGCCGCCCTGATAACATTTTTGCGTAACGTCGTATATAATATTGCCGCAATCGATATAATTCTGCCCGAGATAATATCCCTGTTCCAGCATCAAATCTCTCAGTATGTCCGAGCCGAGCTTTCCGAGGTCGCCCGTGAGAATCAGGTCGTAATCGTCACCCGAAGTATCGGTCTCTTTGAACATCGAAAGAAGCGTACTCATTGCGGCGGGAGCCATTGCCGCGCCCATATTATTCAAGTCGTTCGTGCCGAAATCGATAACTTTGCCGAGCGTGGCGGAGGTTATTCTCGGTCCTTTTCCGTCTTTTGTCAAAACACTGCTTCCCGCTCCCGTCACAGTCCACTGCGCATACGGAGGACGTTGACAACCGTATTCGAGCGGATACCGAAACTGTCTTTCCGCCGTCGCAAAATGACTTACCGTAGCGCACGCGACGGTGTCGAAATAACCTGCGTTAATAAATGCGGCACCTATTGCCAAAGACTCCGACATTGTGGAGCACGCGCTGTAAAGCCCTAAATGCGGCATAGAAAGCTCGCGGGCGACGTAGCTGGAACTTGTAAGTTGATTCAAGAGGTCTCCCGTAATAAGGAGCTGCACGTCAGTTTCCGATAAATCCGCATCGGAAATCGAGCCTTTGATTGCGCACATCAGCATATCGATTTCGGCACGTTCGAATGTCTTTTCGCCCCACTTTGCGTCTTTTACGATTTTGTCGAAATATGCTCCGACAGGACCTTTTCCCTCTTTTTCGCCGACCACAGCCATTCTTCCGGATATTCGCGGCGGATTCTCGAAAAATATCGTTTGGCGACTTTTCGAAGTTTGTTTCGGCGGCGGCGAAACAATCACGTTTTCGGTAAAACCGCAATTTTCTCCTTTATGCAAAGTTATGCTCATCACACCCTCCCGAAAAGTATCAAGTGAATAAGCCCCGCCACTGTGGACCAGACTATACCGTTGACAACGACGGGACCTACGACGGAAAACAGTTTGACGCTTGTTCCGAATATCAGTCCTTCCGTTTTGAATTCCATCGACGCGCTGGACATAGCGTTGGCAAAACCGGTTATCGGAAGAAAAGACCCCGCTCCGCCCCGTCTGGCAATAACGTCGTAAAATCCGAAACCGGTAAAAAGAATTGCCACGGTTATCAATGTCATAGACGTAATATTTCCGAGCATATCCTGTGAAAGCGACGGAAAGGCAAGTTTGAATAAGTCAAACAAACCTTGTCCTATGCAACAAGTCAGTCCGCCTATCCAAAAGCTGTTCCAAAGCGACTTCCAGAATGAAGTCGTCGGCGTTATTGCCGTAACGTATTTTCCGTAACGTTTATTTCTCTCTTCTTCCGCATTGACGTTCAATTTTTTGTCCTCCCTCATCTATAAAAATTTCGTTATCGTCGGCATTTTTGTATAAATCGTTTTCGAGTTGTACGTGATTCATTTTGTTTACCTCATATTTAATATGCAAAACGTCGTTTTCTTTTATTCCAAAACGACGGCAAAAAAAGCGCGACCGTAAAGATGTCGCGCTCGATTTGTGCCGTATTGTATAATAAAATTTATACAAGTTCGGATTTCATTTTGTCTAGAATTTTTGATTCGAGTCTGGATACCTGAACCTGTGAAACGTTCAGAACTCTTGCCACTTCGCTTTGAGTTTTATCTCTGAAATAACGCAATATGATAATTTTTTTCTCTCTTTCGTCGAGTTTTTCTATAATATCTTTCAATAAAATTTTGTCTATATTGTCTTCCGTGTTTTCGTCGGAAGACAGTTTTTCGGACAGAGACTGACTGTGTTCGTCGTCCGTTTTGTCATAAATGGACACGGGAAATTTTAAAGAGTCCATAGCAAAAACCACTTCTTGCGCTTCGATACCGAACTCTTTTGCGATATCTTCGACTTTCGGGCTTTCGTTGTGTTCATTTTTATATGTTTGAGTAAAATAAGCTATTTTCGAGGCAAGCGACTTTGTGGAACGTGAAACTTTAATATATCCGTCATCTCGCAAAAAGCGTTTTACCTCTCCCGCAATCATAGGAACGGCATAAGTGGAAAACTTGACTCCGAATTCGGGAGAAAAATTTTTGATTGCTTTCAAAAATCCTATGCTTCCGAGCTGAAACAAGTCTTCATATTCGACGCCTTTATTTTTGAATCTGCGTATGACGCTTTTAATCAGAGGAGAATTGTCTGTCAATATTTTGGCTTTTGCGCTTTCGCTGCCCTCCTGCGCCTGTTTGATTAAAGCCAAAAGCTCGCTTTGTTCAATCACTTTTCGTCCGCCTTGCGCTTATTCATACCGAAAGTTTTTGACATTTTTACGATTGTGCCGCAGGGAGAATTCTTTTCGACGGTCAATGTGTCCATAAACGATTCCATAACGGTGAAACCCATTCCCGAGCGTTCTTCGTCCGGCTTCGTCGTGAAAAAGGGTTGCCTGGCTTTGGCAATATCGTCAATTCCGACACCGAAATCTTTTATTTCGATATGTAAACAGCTTCCCTGTATGTCTGCGTTTATTTCGATTTCTCCGTCTTTGTAGTCGTATGCGTGAACAATGCAGTTTGTCACGGCTTCCGACACTGCGGTTTTTATATCGTTTATTTCGTCCATAGTCGGATTTAATTCCACGCAAAATGCGCCTACCACGCTTCTGGCAAAAGCTTCGTTTCTGCTGATTGCTTTGATTTTCAAACTCATATTGTTTTCCATTTTCATTCTCCGATTAGCATATTTTTGGTATTATCTTGTAAATTCCGGTCAGCGACAATACTTTGTCTACGGCGCGCGACGGTCTTTCGACGAATAGCCGCACACCTTTGTTTTTCAGCGCTTTATACCGTCCTATCAGCACTCCTATGCCGGTGCTGTCCATAAACGACAGTTCGGACATATCGATAATCGCTTCGCTTATTTTGCACTTTTCGAACATTTCGTCCAAATGCTCGCGAACAAATGCGGCGTGACTTTCGTCCAACTCTCCTATGAGTCCCACGTGCAATGTTGTTCCGTTTAATCTGTGTTGTATGTTCATATACGATTTCCTCGATTTGATTGCTTCCTCAATTGTAGCAAAAAAAAATCGCCGTAATTTGGCGATTTTGGTTCTTTTTCCGTTTATTTTGTAAAAATGCGGTAACCGACGAAACTTTTTATATCGGTAAACTTATTGACTATATGAAACTTTCCACGATGATTTTTATGCCTATGAGTATAAGCACGGCGCCGCCGATTATTTGAGCTATATACGAGCGACCTTTAAACAGCCCGACAAGTTTTTCTCCGCATAACAGGGCGAGCAAACTTAAAACAAAGGTCACGACGGCAATGACGGGAGCGGCTATCCAAATAATTACTTTCATCGAAAGCAGCGTCACACCGACCGCAAGCGCGTCTATGCTTGTTGCCACTCCTTGCAATAATACGGAAGGAACGGAAAAGTCGGAAGTCGAACATTTTTGATTCTTGCAGGCGTCCACAATCATTTTGATTCCGATTATAAGCAGAAGAACAAACGAAAGAATGCCGTCGTACGGACTGATATAGCCGACAAACAGCGAGCCGAGAAAAAAACCTATGATTGGCATAGCGCCCTGCATAATGCCGAAAGTTCCCGCAATAAAGAACCTGCGTCGGTTGTTGAGAGTCATAATCATACCGTCGCAGATTGACACGGAAAAAGCGTCTATGCTCAATGATATTGCCAATAAAAACAAAATGAAATAGTCCATTAAAATCACACCGATACGTTGAAATCAATATAATACAAGAGAAATTTATTACAAAAGGAGAAATTTATGCTTGACTTTCTGATGCAAATTCCGCCTATATGGATGGCGGTAATAGCGACTACGTTTACTTGGGGCGTCACCGCTCTCGGCGCAGCCACGGTTTTCTTTTTCAAAACCGTAAACAGAAAAGTGCTTGATTTGATGATGGGCTTTTCTGCGGGCGTTATGATTGCCGCATCTTTTTGGTCTCTTCTGGCTCCTGCAATAGAACTCTCGGAAACTCTCGGATACATATCCTGGTTATGGCCGGCTGTCGGTTTTGCGGTGGGCGGCTTTTTTGTGATACTCGCAAGCAAACTGCTGGATAAAGCAATCAAGCTTAAAGACGAAGCGCAAGGCAAATCTTTGAAGCGAAGTATTATGCTTGTGAGCTCGATAACATTGCATAACATTCCCGAGGGATTGAGCGTCGGCGTGGCTTTCGGTGCATTCGCTCTCGGTGTTCCCGGTTGCGAATCCGTAGGGGCATTTCTGCTTGCGCTCGGAATCGGTATACAAAACTTTCCCGAGGGAGTCTCGGTTGCCCTGCCTTTGCGAAGAGAAGGTATGGGGCGCGGCAAAGCGTTTTTCTACGGGCAGGCCAGCGGCGTTGTAGAGCCTATCGCCGCAATTATAGGCTTCTATCTTGCAACTCTTATGCGAGCATTCTTGCCTTTTGCTCTTGCGTTCAGCGCAGGCGCAATGATATCCGTCGTATGCAGCGAACTTATTCCCGAAGCAAACGAGCATAAAAATCTTGCGGTTATCGGAAGCATTGTCGGATTCCTCGTAATGATGGTGCTTGACGTGGCTTTGGGATAATATTATGTATGCGGCAAAAGTAATTGTGAGTTACATTTTCGGCACACCGAATGTATAAACGCCGAGCTTATGAAATTCATACCATTCCGAAATAGCTTTGTCGCTTGCAACATTCAACGCAATCAGGATTTCTTTTGCAAATTCCAAAGTTGCGGTTCCGTTTGCGGTTATTATATTCTTGTCTCGAACTGCTTGTTTGTGAACAAATTTGTTTTTGCCGGTATATCGCTCCCCCGCCCATTGAATTAAGTCGTCCAAATCGTTTGCGGTATGATTGACGTCGTTTAAAGCGCCGACTGTGCCGAGAAAGGCGGATGCATCGCAAATACCTCCCAAGAGCGAGCCGCGGCAAAGGCAGTCGTCAACTAACGGTTTTACGGCGTGCGCCGCATTTGTGCGCCACGATAATCCTCCCGTCAAAATCAGTGCGGAATAATCTTTCGGGATTGAATCAAAACCGTAATCGGGCAAAACCGAAAACCCTCCAATCGACTGAACAGGCTCTTTGCCGACCGAAACGGTTTTGATTTCGAATTTATTGTTGCCCAACATTTTAATTGCAGACGAAATATATGCGGACTCCCAATCCGCAAATTGCTGTAAAATTACAAACAATACCGTTTTTTTCATCGATTCTCCTCTTGTTTGTTCAAGTCGAAAGTTTCCACTTTGAAATCACAATAGTATTCGGCTTCCGTGCCCGTAAATTTCAAAACGCAATAATCGGGGTCCGTAACACCTTTTTTGTAGAAGATTTTGTCACCGGGTCTCCATATATCGTTTTTCGTCGGTTGGTCCATACAGACCGTCATTGTGCCTTTGATTGTCAGTCCTCGATATCTGAATACACCTCGTCTATAAAAATAGACACAGGCTTTGTCGTTATTGAGATATTGAGTTACTTTTTTGGACGATGTGTTTGTAGAAAAATAAATATCGTTTCCGTCAATTTTTCTGGGTGAAAGCATAGCTCTCGTGACGGGATATCCTTGTTCGTCCACCGACGAAATAAACGCAATTTTCTGTTTGGAAACGAATTTATATAACTGTTCTTTTTTCATTGTTATCTCCTTGATTTTTAAATAACGGATTACTCCGAATATCGAAACTACAATAAAATGGACCAATCGCCGTAATCAAATAACCCGCTGCCGTGGCAAAGTTTTCCGCTTTTGTTTAAGTCGTTCAGGGCATCTTTCATACGAACTACAATCTCGGGATATATTTCAAGCGTATGGTGTGCGGGAAGTATCCTTTCGGCTTCGAGCTTTGCGACGGCTTTCAATGACGTTAAATAGGCTTGCGGGTCGGTGGAAGGATAGTAAGCAAATAGTGTATCTTTATATATCAAGTCGCCGGTATATAAATATTTTCGCGAGTTCTCCCAAAAGCACATATGCCCGGGAGAATGTCCGGGAGTGTGCAGCACTTGGACCGTTCTGCCGCCGAGGCTGATAAGTTCCCCGCCCCGCAATACCTTTGACGGTACGCCTTGAAAAAGTTCGTATTTTTCAATGGAAAAATCTTTCGGAATATCGCATTTTTCAAGCACCATTTTCCGAACCGTTTCAATTGATATCGGAAACTCGCCTTTCAGCCAATTCAACTCGGCAGCGTGTGCATAAAAATCGGGAAAATATTTATGTCCGCCTATATGGTCCCAATGAATGTGTGTTGCGATTGCGACAACGGGCTTATCCGTCAACTCGGTCACAACATCGGAAATATTTCTTATTCCGAGTCCCGTATCTATCAAAAGACTACGGTTTTCTCCAATCAAAAGATAACTGTGAGTTTCTTCCCAATGTCTGTATTCGCTTATAATATAAGTCGCATTGTCTATTTTGTCTATTGTAAACCAATCGTTCATATCTCAAAAGTTTCAAATTTGCCGTCAATGTAAACAGTCGTTTCTTTCGCCGAGAAATGCAAAATACAATAATTCGGGTCTTCTTTCCCGCCGTTAGGGAGATGTCTGCCGAGAAAATCTCTCCGCTTATCGAATAAACGGTCTTTTGTTGCTTTATCGGTTACAATTTCCATATTGCCCGTAATAGTTACGCTGTCGCCGCCGTTATAGAATGTTACGCCCGACTTGCAGCTGTTTTCAAAATGTTTAACCTTTGTTCCGTTTGTGCCCGTAGAAAACCAAAATTCTTTTATTCCTTTCGCTTCTATCGGCATCAGTACGCAAATTCTCGGATATCCTTGTTTGGATACCGATGCAACCGTGCAAACATTACATTGCGTCAGCAGTTGTTCGGCTTGATTGATTAAACTTTCATTCATAAATTTTCTCCTATTATTGATTATATCACAATTTCAATCGCTTTTCAAGTAATGTGCGGCTGCTATTAAATTTGGTCGACACAAAAACGCCGAGATTCCGTTAAGAGTCCCGGCATTTTTGTACATTGATTCGAAGCTGTAATTCTTGACTTGTGTTCCTATGATTTTATGCCCATTTAACAATTGTCTATCTCATTACAAAACAATCTTTCTATTGTTCTTTCGCCAAATCTGTATATTTTTTGATAAAACCGGTTTTTGCATTTGTATAAGCATCTCGGTTATATTCATATTTTTTCCAAAGACTCAACTTCAATTGTTCGTAATCTTTTGCTGTTTTAGGGTGGGTATTTAAGTAATCCCTGAAAAATATTTCGTCGGTATCGCCTTCCAATCTTATATGAAGATGAAAAACTTTTTCGGCAAAGCCGTTTTCGGTATATCCTTTGTTGAGAGATATTCTGTTTTCGGTTGTCGACATAATTAAGTAACCGCTATTTGCAAGAGTATTTGCCGCTTCTTTCATTTCCCCTATTGACGTTGTGACTATAAGAATGTCTATGATGGGTTTGGCCATTATATCGTTTACGGCGGTACTGCCGATATGGTGGAATTCGGTTTTCGACGGTAATATGCTTTTCAAATATTCCGCTTCCTCATTGTACCAATTTAGCCAAGACGGATTGTGTTTCTCCAAATGTATGGGAAACAGTTTCCAAAGTTCTTCAAGAGTCATTTCCGAAAGTTTTTTGCTCATAGAATTGTCCTCGTTTTTTATCGTTATGTCAAAAAAATTTTTATAGTTTAAAAAATCATTTTAGCTTTTTCATTACACCGTTTACTGTTTCATATTTGATAGTTTACAAGACGGCAAGCGATGGCATATTGTTATCTATATGTCCGTAAATTTTTGCCTAAACAGCCCCAACGATTTTACCGTCTACTTCCGCGACTAATGCTATATCGTTCTTTTGCCTGCCGAAGTCCTCTTTAATATAAACTTATAATTTGTCGGTATTCAAAATGTTCTTTGGCGGCGGAGTTATACCTTGCGAAACAAATATTGCATTATATAAAAAATCGTTCAACAATGAATATTCACTCTGTTGCATTTTTCGTATGGTGTACTCCATTTATATAGCGCTCCATTAAAATAATTGCGGTGTTTTCTTGTTCTCGAACTTCGCCTGTTTCGGTGAATTTATTTTTACTCCAAAATCTCTCGCTTTGCGGATTGCCTTTGTCTATTCCCAATCGAATAAAATCAAATCCCGCTTGTTTTATAACACTGACACAATGTTCGATTATCCGACTGCCAACACCTTGTCCTTGATATTCGGCATCAACCATAAACAAACCGATAAATGCCGTCCGCTCATTTGGATAACCTAAAATCAAATCCATTATAGCGACCAATTTATTGCTATGAAAAAAACCGAAATATAACTTATCGTCAAATGTTTTATTCGGCGGTAACGCTTTCATATCTTTCAAAATGCTTTCTCTTGTTGCAAACGGAGGGTGATATTGGTAGAACAGCGTGTTAGAACTGCATAGCAAAAAAATATTGTCTATATCATTCTTGCATAATGCTCTTGCCGTATAATCATTTGAAAAATCTTCTATTCGCATTTATATAAATTCCTTATAAGTATTTTATCAGAAAAGAATTTATTAGGCAAGCAATGGCAAAGACACTCCGAGATTTCGTTTCAAGTGCATTTTTCTGCTATTTTGCTAATCTTGCTTTTACGTATGCCGCGCTGTTGAAATAGACGGTTTGTAATAAGCCCATATTGTGTTCACAACGTAAAACACTAATACATAAAATGCGTACCCACCTTTGGCGCGTGTTCGTACTCATCTCTCCGGCGGAAGCAGTAGCAGCCCAAAGAAATTTTATTCTTTTCTTTGTTTTTTCGTTTTCGAAATTGGGGTCATATTTTCCGAATAATCATAGACACCCAAACAATCGTATATGCGACGATTATTGCACTGATTATAATGCACTAATTTTTATTACGGTTGACATCAAAATCTTCGACTTCCGATACACGCAAGCAATTTCCTTGTCCGTCGATATATATTTCAATTACATCATATACAGTATCATAGTTCCCTTCGGATATGTGTGGGTCTAAACTTGTTATAGTTACAACAAATTTTTTCTTGTTTTTCAATAGCTTCTTTCTTTCCTAAATCCGACTGACAATGAATTAAGCAAATGTAAATAAAATCCTAATCGTTTCCTATTTGTTCCATAGGGATAAATTAAGTTAGTTTTAGGTATATAAGTGGCGTAGCGCAGTCGGCTACGCCACTTTCTATGCCCTTTTACTCTTGCGTAGAGTTAGGAATTACTCCCACGCAGTTGTAGATGATTTCTACCGTTTGCCGTAGCTGCCGTCCACTCGTTCCTTTTCGTGGACAATTATCTTTTTCCACGAAAGACCTTACTATTTCGGGCGTAAGCTCGGTTATCTCGGTGTACTTTCCAACAAGCCGTATAAACTTGTCCGTATTGTCGGATTGCTCTTTTGCCGTTGCCAATTCCTTATGTAAGACGTCCACTCGCTTCGTCAGCACGGCTTGTTCTTCTTCGTAGGCTTGCGACATTTTCTTGTATCGCTCGTCGGATATTTTACCGTTTATGTTGTCCTCATACACTCGCTGTATGATACGGTCTAATTCCTTTATCCTACGTTCGCCTTCGTCGTACTCTCTCGCTTTTGCGGATAAGTCCCGCCGGATCTCGCGGCTCATATTTGCTTGCAGCATTGTCGCAAACTCTCGCTCGTCATCCTTTACCATAGCAAGCACTCTTTGTAAATCCGCAAGTACGATTTGCTCTACCACGTCAAGGTTGATGCCGTGCGCTGTACACCCTCTATGCTGTGCCGTGCCTTTACGGTAAGTAGTGCAAACAAAGTGTGCCTTCTCATACTTCTTGTACTCTTTGCAACGATTGAGATACAGTTTCTTGCCGCAGTCGGCACAAAATAACAATCCCGAAAATACGCTCATTTCGCCCATCCTTGCAGGTCTACGTTTACAATCTCGCAAGCGTTGTACCGTGTCGAAAGTGTCTTGGTCGACTATCGCTTCGTGCGTGTTCTCGAACACTACCCAATCTTCCTTCGGTTTATAAACTATTTGCTTGCTCTTGTACGACTTCTTGGTACTGCGAAAGTTTACGGTGTGTCCAAGATAAGTCGGATTAGATAAAATACCTATTACGGCTCTTGTCGTCCATATTTCGGGCGTTTCAAATTTCTCCGTGTGGTATTTCACACCCATTCTTATCTTCCACATTACAGGCGAATCGACTTTGCGTTCCGTAAGTAATCTCGCAATTTGCGTCGGGCCGTAGCCTTGTATGCAAAGCGCAAAGATTTCTTTTACCACTCGTGCGCCTTCCTCGTCCACAAGCCACTTTTGCTTGTCTACCTCGTCTTTCACATACCCATACGGCGGACAGTTGCACAAGTGTTTACCCGAATTGCCTTTCGCTCTCAACACCGCACGTACCTTCTTGCTTGTGTCTTTTGCGTACCACTCGTTTATAATGTTCCTAAACGGTGTAAAGTCGCTGTCGTTCTCATACTGATTGTCCACACCGTCATTGACCGCTATAAAGTGTACGTCTTTCTCCGAGAAGTAGACTTCCGAATAGTACCCCACCTTTAAGTAATCTCTACCCAAGCGCGACATATCTTTGACTATAACCGTAGTTACTTTGCCCGATTCTATATCTCTTATCATATTTTGAAAATCGGGGCGGTTGAAGTTCGTTCCGCTATATCCGTCATCCACATAGAATTGCGGATTAGGCATACCGTGTTCCTGCGCATATTTGCCGAGCATTTCTTTTTGGTGTACGATACCGTTGCTATCGCCGTTTTGGTCGTCGTCCACACTTAACCTACAATATAGCGCTGTTATTTCACCTCCGTTATTTGTTCTCCTATTAGTTACCGATAATGTTTCGTTCATAAGTTTTCTCCTTCCGAACGCACCTTATCGGACAAGTCCTTTAACAGTACACTTTTCAACTTATTTGTTATGCTTTCTTTGGCGGCTTGGCTCTCGGCTACTACTATCGTAAATTCAATGCCACCGTAATTTTTTGTATAGCTTATTTGCTTTTTATTCAAGTATTCTTATTCGGGCGTTGCTCGGATTTACTCCGCGTCCTTATAGCTTTGAATACTATGTTCTCTCTCCATCGCGTGTTCCTCCTTTTGCGATAAAATATCAACTACTCGGTTTTCTTCATTTTCTCTAACTCAAAACCGAAAAAATCGTCGTAGCCGTCCATTATCTTCGCAAGGTCGGTATTATGTTCGGCCGCCTGCTCAATGAGCGCGTTATATCCTGCTTCTATCAGTTGTACCTTTGTGTAGCCGTATCTTTTCAAAAACTCATTTATTTCTTCGGCTTTCTCTCTCGGTACGCTCGTTCCCCATACCATACACTTAGCCTTTCTCTCGGCTTTGTGCTTGTCCTCGTAACGCTTGTCTTTAATTGCTCTATCTTTCTTTTCCATAATTGCCTCCGCAAAATATATTCGTCGTATATATACGATTGAATATATTTTATCACTTTGCGGTTATAGAGTCAAGCGTTATTCTAATGTTAATACGACTTTTGCTTATTTTCTTACATAGTTATTTCCCCCAATTCCATTTGTTGTTCGTCGGCTTCGGTTGTTCCGTTTCCTGTGGACGATTTTCCTTTTCATATTCCGCTTGCATTTCTTCTTCGATCTCGCGTAAACGGTTACGGTAGTTCGTCGTTTCGGGCGAGAATAATTCCGCTACCGAGCCAAACAGTCCGTCCATTATGCCGCGCACTTTTCTCGATGAGATTGCGAGCTTGCGTTTTAGGTTTTTATCGTTCGTCTTGTACTTCCTTTGTGGATTACGCTTATACGTTTGTCGCTGTATCTCCCGCACCTTTTTGAGAACGATATTACCTAATCGTCTACGATAGTCCCACTCCAATGCCTCGATAGTATGCAAGTTCTTTAACCCGTCACCCAATTCGGTAAACCCTTCCATATTCTCTACGACGTGCAGTTCTCTGTCTTTACGGGATTTGTAATAGTTGCCCATTATACTCTGTAACTTTTGTTTCTTATCCCGTAATTCTTTACGAAAAGCGTGGTCGGCTTCACTTGTTTTATCGTCCAAGTCAATAAGCCACTCGGCTACCGTATCTATTTTGATTCGGTACGGTTTCATCTCTTTGCTTGCATACCATAACGGCTTGTCCTTTGGCAGTTCGTCCGCAAGCTCTTTGAGTTTTTGGCGTAGCAAATCGTTCAGTTCGGCAAGGTCGTAACCTTCTACCGTATTTGACAGTTCTTCCACCGCCTTTTGTCGCTTCCTTGCAAGGTCATCGTCAATGGTATAGGCGTTTAATCGCTCAGTCATTTTGTCGATTGCATCAAGCGGTATTTTGCCCTTCGCTCGGTACTTGTATCCTGCCGCTCTTTGATTCTTGACTTTCGGCTCTTTCTCCCAAAAGACGTAATGAATATGCAAGTGTTCGGGACGATCTAAATGTAGCGCACACATCAAGTCCATATTGTCCGGATTAAAACCTGCATCCTTGAAAAACTGCCCGAAGGTTTGCTTTATGAGCGCAATACATTTTTCGGGATCGTCTATCTTTTCCGAGTTCTCTTTGTTGAACGATATAAAGCCGTGCCACAAATTCTTCTCGCCCGTTTGCGCTCGCTTACGCATTTCTTTTACTTGTGCTTTACTCAGCATACCGTCTTGATTGAATACACCTGTACTCTTTTGCAGGCATTCGAGCATTGTAAACTTCTTAGCTTCCTCGCCGTATATCTTGCCTTCGGTTGTTATGTACTTGTAGATATTGTCCGCGCCCGACATATCATAGAAAGCACGCTCTTTTTCGTGTTTCGCTCTCTCGTCTGCCGTTGCATTTTTCTTTAACCGATAAGGCGTGTAAGCTATATCGAATATTACCGGTTGTGTTCCTATATTTTCGTTCCTCCTGTGATCAAAATCTCTTTGCGGCGTAGCCGCGCGAAGGTGGGTATCCCACTTCGCAACGCCGCTTGCGGCGCGTAGTTTTCAGTCTTAAAACTGAAAACTCTTAGCCTCGTAAGATATTGGTAGGGACACTTTTGGCAGACGGTATTAGCCGCCTGCCGTGTCCTTTTATTCTAATTTAGGTTGACAGCCCCTATAAACTTATACACTATCCGAATCGTTCGCGTTTTTAGGTACTTCTTGCGTTTCCGTTTCGTCAGTATTTCCGTTTTGACCACTTCACCCACATATATCTTTTCGATGAATGCGTTTAGTATTTCCGTGTTCAATTCGGTTATCGCCGTGTAGTGACGTACCAATCGCTTAAATTGTTCAAGATTCTCTTCGTCACGCGCATCCATCTGTAACGCCACTTGTAGCTTTTCTGCTTTTAATTTCAGCTCGGCTTTCTCGGTTTCATAGCCTTTGGACATAATATCGAACCGCTCGTCGGTTATTCGTCCACGCACGTTATCCTCGTACAGCTTGCGAATTATCTCGTCTATTTCCGCACAACGATTCTCAATACGTTTCAGCTCACTTTTAGACGCACCATACAGCCTACTGTTCTTCTTTGCCATATCGTTACGGTAAGCCTGTACAAACTCGTCCTCTCTATCTCGCACACAAGCGCACACTTTGAGCAAATCTGTCAGCACGACCTCGCTCAATGCGCGTAACGTGATATGGTGTGGCGTACAACCGTTTTGCTTTCTGTAGTGCATACAAACGTAAGATGTATTTCGATTCGTGCTTGCGCCCATGTGCCGAGATAAAGATTTGCCGCAATCCGCACAAACCAATAATCCTGCAAAGATATTCGGTTCGGCGTCGATTCGTCGCGGTACTCGTCTGCATTCCCTCATCTGTTGTACTATAGCAAAAGTTTCTTTGTCTATAATCGGCTCTTGCGTGTTCTCAAAGATTTTCCACTCCTCTCTCGGCAAAAATATTTGGTCTTTGGATTTATACGATTTCTTTGCTGTTTTGAAGTTTACCGTACAACCCGTATATGCTTCTTGCTCAAGCATATTGTATATCGACGGCCCACTCCATACCGGATTGCCATTTTTATTCGCTCTATTAGGCATTCCCTTTTTTACAAAATGCACAAGCGGCGAATCTATCTTTCGTTCGTTTAGAGTATCCGCTATTTGATTTGTGCTTTTTCCTTCGACATACAACTTGAATATTTCGCGCACGACCGCCGCCGCTTCTTCGTCAATTATCCACCTCGACTTGTCCACAGAATCTTTCATATATCCATAAGGCGGTATCGCGCTCAAATGCTTTCCCGACGTGCCTTTTGCGCGTAAGACCGCTTTTACTTTCTTGCTCGTATCTCTCGCGTACCATTCGTTTATAATGTTTCTAAACGGCGTAAACTCGTCGCAATCGTGTTCGTTATCAACACCGTCGTTTACGGCTATAAACCGTATGCCTGCTTGCTCGAACAGTATTTCCGTATAGTACCCGACCATTATGTAGTTACGACCGAACCGCGACATATCCTTTACTATAACCGTCCCCACAAGTCCGCTCTCTATATCTTTGAGCATCCGTTGAAAATCCGGTCTATTGAAGTTCGTACCGCTGTATCCGTCGTCCACGTAGTACGTAGGATTAGAAAACTTGTGCCGCTTTGCGTATTCTCCGAGAATCTCTTTCTGATGCACAATACTGTTGCTATCGCCGCTAAGGTCATCGTCGCGGCTAAGCCTACAATATAGTGCCGTTATTTTTTCACCTCCGTATAATTGGTTATTCTTTTTAACCGTTTGCATTTCTAACATACTTTTTTACCTCCGTTAGTTGCAAACAGCAAGTTCGTTGAATTGATTGTATCGCCCAAATGCCTTTTGAGTAAACCGTTAATTATATCTAACAGCGTCCCTCTTGCATTATCACTTTCTTCGGCTATTACGGTATATATTGTACCACCGATTTCATATTGCTCTATTCTTTGCTTACTCCCTGTCTTTTCCGTAAATTACTCCCGTTATTGACTGCACAAACGCAGGGAACGTTCGGTTGTCAATATTTTACTCCGTCATCGCGTCTTTTCAGACGCCACGGATACTTCAAAAGCTACTCAGGCTTTTGTAAACATTGTTCTTGCAATGCTTTATACCCTTCTTCTATTAGCTGTACCTTTGTGAAGCCGTATCTTTTCAAAAACTCATTTATCTCTTCGGCTTTCTCTCTCGGTACGCTCGTTCCCCATACCATACACTTAGCTTTTCTCTCAGCTTTATGCTTGTCCTCGTAACGCTTGTCCTTTACCTTTCTGTTGTTCTCCATACTAAACCTCCGTGAAATATATTTGTCGTATATATACGATTATATATATTATACTCGGTTAGTACGGCAGAGTCAAGCGTTTTATGATGTTAATACGACTTCGGTTTATGCTAATCGTCGTCCATTGCGTTCAACATATCCACCTCATACTTCGTAAGACAAGTCGGTGTATCTCGCATTGCTCCGCTGTCGAACTTTTCTACCGGCAACGATCTGCCTTTTAATTCTGCGCTCTTGGCGTTAAACAGCGAACACACTATTGACTTGCTTATCATCGTATTCATCACTATCTCTTGCAATAGTTTTACCATCTCGGCTATGCGTTCATCGGATACGGTTTTTACTTCTATTGCCTGTGGTCGCTGTTCTTCTTCCAACCGCACGGCGTTATCCTGTTTACT
Source organism: uncultured Christensenellaceae bacterium (assembly GCA_910588155.1). GTDB lineage: Bacteria > Bacillota > Clostridia > Christensenellales > Pumilibacteraceae > MGBC157735. The sequence goes on along the minus strand of CAJUPB010000001.1, from coordinate 128,982 downwards.
CTCCAACAACATAGGCAATCCGTATTGTAGCGCATCGTTTACAAGTCGATTAAAGCTCTTATAGTACGGCAACAGCTTCTCGATTATTTCGAGCTTTTCACAATCCGTAATAGAAATGTACTGTCTTGTATTGCCGCTCAATATAGCGTTTCTATTCATTTAATCCTCCCCCGAAAAGTGGGTTTCCCACTTGTTCGTTTTCGCCCTGCGAAAACCGCCAAAGTACAGAATGGTGTACTTTGCTTTACCTGCTTGTTTTCCATAGGGATAATGGTGCAGTTTGCCTCTCTTATGATTACCGTTTGCTTCCTTAATTTTATTTGCAATTTATACCTCCATTTGTTTATTTTGCGCAAGTATTTATAGACCACTTGCAAGTCTTGTTAATAGCACATAAGCATCACCTCCTTAAAATATCTCTCTACTTAACCAAGCACACTTTTTTCAAAAACGTGACGGTCTGAGTAGAAATTTCTCAAAAGATTTTTATAGTCCCTCCATATAACCAAGCACACTTATCTTAAAAAGTTCGGGGTCTAACGTAAAATTTCCTTCACTTAACCAAGCACACTTTTCTCGAAAATATTTACGTGCGATCGAAAATTTCTCAAAAAAATTTTTTCTCTCTACTTAACCAAGCACAGATATAGCGAAAAGTTGACGGTCCGCACTCAAATTTCTTCAAAGAATTTTTTATACCCCTTCACTTAACCAAGGACACTTATAATGAAAAATACAACCACTAAGCTGAAAATTTCATCAAACTTTAATATTCAGCGCACGAAAAAGGAAGTCAGTAAGGTCCGACTTCCTTTAACTGTTTATTAAGTTGTGTTGTTACAAATAGTCTTGTTTAACCTATCCCGAAAAACCGCTCAAAGAACGCAAGCAATCTTTGTATAATGCTCTCTTTCTTTTTCTCGCGTCCGCCTCCGAATCTCGACATCGGCGGCATAATCTTATCTATATCCGTACCCGTTGTTTTCATTACCCCGTCGCGGAACGAATACTCAATAAACTTACGTGTTTCTTCGTTCTTTAATTTTTCTTCGGATATGATTGCCGCAAGTTCTTCTTCCTTCTTCTTGGCGACAAATTCTTTCCACTCCAAAAGCACGTCGTCCACATCGTTTATGCCTGCAATAAAGTTTTGAATAAGAACCTTTTTGCTACGCAGTTCCAAACTCGAATCGACAGCTTTATTTATCGTGATAAGCAATTCCTTATCCGCTTTGTGTCCGTCGTGATATTTCTTTACAAGCAAAAGTATGTAATCTATATTGATTTCGATTTGTTTTATAAGTTCGATTTCAAAAACGATATCGTCGGTTATATCTTCCTTTTCGTGATCTTTACGACGGTTGCGCCACTCGTCGTACAAATCGTTGTACCGTCCCTGATAGTCTTGCATATCACGCTCGGATAAAAGCTCATTGCCTATAAACTCATCAAAAGATGAAAGCAAATTACGCGTACGCAAGATCGCACCGAACAAGCCTATAAATTCCTTTTGTGCGCTCTCGCCTATAATCTGCGGCTCGGTCAAAGGATATTTACTTTGCAGTTCGTCAATCAGATCGACGTACCCCGCCTTACCGTCATAACCGTAATAATAATCTTTATAGCCTTTGAGAACGCAAATACCGCCGGCTTCCTTATCTCCGAACAGCGACACCGCGTCATCGGCACGCTTTTGCAAATTACGGAAGCATACGATATTGCCGAAAGTCTTAATCGAATTTAAGATGCGGTTAGTGCGCGAAAACGCCTGAATAAGTCCGTGCTGCTTTAAGTTCTTATCCACCCACAAGGTATTAAGCGTAGTTGCGTCAAATCCCGTAAGAAACATATTTACCACAATGAGCAAATCGATCTCGCGATTTTTCATACGCAAAGACACGTCTTTATAATAGTTTTGGAATTTGTCACTCGATGTATCGTAATTCGTTTTGAAAGTAGCGTTATATTCTTGTATCGCGCTGTCCAAAAAGTCGCGGCTCGATGCATCCAAATTCGTGGTATCTTCGGGATTCTCTTCACCTAATAATCCGTCTTGTTCTTCTTCGTTCGCCGCAAAACTGAATATAGTAGCTATGTTCAACCTTAGCGACGGATTTGCATCCATTTGCTTCTTAAACTCGGCATAGTACAACTTAGCCGCTTGCACGCTCGACACGCAAAAGATAGAGTTGAATCCGCTCAAATGCTTCTTTTGTTTTTGCTCGGTTACTGCGTTCCTGTCTTTTGCCGCCGCCACTTCCCCTATGTTAGTAAGCGCGTTAAAAGCGTAGTTCTTTATATTGCGGTAAGTCTTTTGATTGAAATGCGTTAAAATGTATTCGACAACCTTACTTACACGTTTTGGCGCAAGAAAAGCCTTTTCGCGATCAATATCGGCAACCTGCTTGTCATCGATATTCGGCTCTTCCTTCATTGTGGAAATATAGTCTAAGCGGAACGGTAGCACGTTTTTATCGTTAATTGCATCCACAATTGTATAAGTGTGTAGCTTGTCGCCGAACGCCTGTTCGGTCGTTTTCAAGTGCGCGTTCTTCGTTCCCGAACTTGCATTTACCGCAAATATGGGTGTTCCCGTAAAACCGAACAAATGGTATTTTTTGAACGAACGCACAATCTCGGCGTGCATATCTCCAAACTGACTGCGGTGGCACTCGTCAAAGATTATGACCACGCGCTTATCAAACACCTCATGTCCCTTGTTCTTACGGATAAACACATCAAGTTTTTGTATCGTTGTAATGATAATGCGGCAATCGCTTTTCTCTAATTGCTTTTTGAGTATCGCCGTGCTTGTGTTACTATTCGCCGCACCTTTTTCGAAACGGTCGTACTCTTTCATCGTTTGATAATCTAAATCCTTACGGTCTACCACAAAAAGCACTTTGTCTATGTAGTCGAGTTTACTTGCAATCTGCGCAGTCTTGAACGAAGTAAGCGTTTTGCCGCTTCCCGTCGTATGCCAAATATACCCGCCACCCTTTACTGTGCCGTAGGTCTTATAGTTATTGCTTATCTCTATACGGCTTATAATACGCTCAGTTGCCACGATCTGATACGGGCGCATTACAAGCAACATTTTCTCCGATGTGAACACACAATACTTTGTCAAGACGTTCAGGATCGTATGCTTGGAAAAGAAAGTTTTGGTAAAGTCAATAAGGTCGGGAATTATTTTGTTATTTGCGTCCGCCCAAAAAGAAGTAAACTCAAAGCTATTACTCGTCTTTTCGCGCTTCGCCGCTTGTGCCTTGTTAAAGTCTTTGATATGGTTATAACGCGTGGAATTGCTGTAATACTTAGTATTCGTGCCGTTTGAAATAACGAATATCTGTACGTATTCAAACAGCCCACTCCCCGCCCAAAAACTTTCACGATCATATCGGTTTATTTGATTAAACGCTTCTTTTATCGCTACACCGCGTCGCTTTAATTCAATATGTACAAGCGGAAAGCCGTTGACAAGTATCGTTACGTCGTAACGGTTATCGTGCGCACCCGCGTCGTTTACGTATTGATTGATTACCTGCAATTTGTTCGCGTGAATATCCTGCTTTTCGATAAGTGTGATATTCTTTGTAAGTCCGTCGTCGGTCTTGAACGCAATGCGCCCTTCTTCCTGTATCTTGCGCGTTTTGTCCTCTATACCGTCGTTACTGTTTGCAAGCTCGACCGTAAAAAACCTATCCCACTCGGAATCGGAGAATTTATACTTATTGAGTTCTTCCAATTTGGCACGAAGATTTACAATCAAGTCAGCTTCGGTATGTATAGGCAAATACTCATAGCCTTGCGCTTTGAGTAATTCTATAAACTCGCGTTCCAAGTCCGCTTCGCTTTGATATGCGTCACTTCGCGTGGCGGTCGATTTATATTCCGATACAACCGTGCTGTCGCTCGATTGCGTTACGATATTGTAGTAAGTCATAAATCCTCCACATACTAACGTGAAATTATTTTAAGTTCAGTCTTCATATCATCAATGGTATCAAACCATATACATTCTACACCAATACGCATAAAGTGTCTATGCACGATAAACTGATCCTTTTTAGATAATCCATCTGTAAGCATCAAAGCAAAGTGCGTTTTGCCTTTAATTTTGGTATTTCCTAATATCCTGCGTAAATTTGGATCTGTTAAACTGCATCCGACAAACAAATATGCGCTTTCTCTGTAAAGATATTGTTGCAAGACCATCGCCCACGATAAAGGATTATTATACAATTTATGATACTCTGATTCACTAAACACAATATCGTTTTTATAGGTAGTATACTCTGCCTTCTTTATATCATAAGGCAAGAAACCGTGCGGATGAAATACACTTAGTTTATCATCTATTTTTCCATCTTCATTGTATATGGAATTATATTCTATCCCTTTATGGGTTAATATTTGTTCAAGAAAGTTATCATAATTATATGTAATAATATTAAACCGCCTGCCGTATTGTAGCCTTAAAGTTAAGTCTGCGATATATTCTAATGATGTTGTTTTTGGATAGTAAAATGATTTCCCCCGATAAGTCCCATAAAGACCTTTATATAAACTATCCATAAAATCAAGAAGATTGTCTTGTGCGAATTGACCGTTTATAACACTTGTCCCGCCTATTTTCTTTTGTACAGCTTTCGCATCGTCGATTTTTCCCGCCCGTTGTATTTCATCATAAAAATCATTGATAAGATCATCCCACTTTTTTGCTCCATATTCTATGGATACCCCTGCGCCGAGAGATATGGAGATTTTTCGTTCCTCTACCTCTTGCATTAATAATTCTTTGTTGTTCTCATTTTTAATTTTGAAATCAAGCAATTCATTCGCTTGCTCATCTGTGTCAAAAATTCTCGGATAAAAAGCATAGAAATCTATCGGATACGCACTTTCCCAAGTGGCAATCGTTTCAAGCCCCCATATAAATACGTTATCCCCCCTTACTCTTTTTCTCGCGTCTTCTTCACTTGTAGAAATAACATATAGGGTGATAGCTTCATTGGAAGTTTCATCTAATGGTCTAAATATAAAATTTCTCGGCTTATACTTGATTTCTATAATTACCGGACGGTCGAAATGATCAAACCCATAAGGCGCGTATCCATCAAATCTAAGTGCAGATGAAAAAAGATTCCTCTCGAAATTATTGTTCAAGTATTTTTTCTCATCAACTCTATCTGCAAGTTCGCAAAAGAACGGCTTTTTTTGACTTACACATTTTTGCTTAATAACTGAAAGGACAAACTCTTCAAAGTGAAATGCCTTACTAATGTCTATATCAGCCATAATTCATTCCTCCTGCGTACAATAATTTTAGCCGCTTTCGGTTATCAACCACTGTAATGCTTAAAAGTCAATAGTTTATCCCGATAGTATTCGTATTGCTTTTTCCGCGCCTCTATCTCGGCGGGGATTCCTTGCGAAATATCCGTTACAAGTCTGTGAAATTTATCTAATATATCGGCTATTCTTGCTTGCTCATCAAACGACGGCAAAGGTATGGATATTGCGCTTATAGACGGTACGCTTGCGTGAACAACTTTCGATTTAATTTTGCCATAACTTTTTTGTCGTTGCGCTTCGGTAGTAGAAAGAGCATACGCAAGATATTTAGGGTTTTGGTTATGTTTCATTACTACAATATCGCCGCCCGCCAAACATTTGTCATTACCCACATAAGCACAAGACTTTGCGATTTCCTCCACGCTTTCGCCTGTTATAGCAAACAGTATATCGCCGCTCTCAAAGTATTTTTTCGATGCTATTTTTTCTTCGTTCGTATGTGATACGCATTTATCAAACCAAATATCGTAAGTTGTATATATCTCTCCGTAGCGCACACATTCAATACCCTCTTTTGTTACCTCGTCGCGCTTTATCCCTGCTCCGCGGTATAATTCCGTTGCAATTTCTCCAAGCGTTTTACGTTCAACATCCTGCCCTAAAATCAAAGTATCTCTATAATACTCATACTGCTTTTTTCTTGCTGTAAGCTCTGCTGTAAGCTCTGCTGTAAGCTCTGCTGTAAGCTCTGTGAAATTGTCCAAAATACGGACAATTTCACGCTGTACCGCAATAGGGGGTACGGGGATTTTAATGTTACCCACAGTATCTTTATCAATGGTCGGAACGCCTCCCGCCCTTATTCTTGATATAAAATAATCTTGAAATCCTATAAGATAATAGTAGATAAATTTGTTTATTAAAACTTTGCAATGTGCTATACAAAAACACCCGTCGGAACACCAAAATGGTGTTGCGCTATATCCTACTCCTCCAATACCACCTGTATTTACTACAATAACGGTATCACTTTCTCTATTTGCTTCATTATAATAACCAAGCGGCGACAAACTACCGTGATATACGGGATATTGTCCATCTTCAAGAAGTTGACTTTTTGTAAGGCGTTTGCCTCTTAAAATATCTGTTATTTCACTTATTTTTTTATACTCTACTCTGTCGGGACAAAGCTTTTGTATCAATTCTTCGAGTTCGTTCATTGCTTATCTCCTTTGTACAGTCCGATTGCTATATTCGCCATAAATTCCAAGTGAGTGTACAAATACTTTATATTGAAAGTGTTATTTACCGTATCAAACACAAGTAGTTTTTGATTGCTCGTAATAAGATAGATATTATCGAATTTTTTAGGCTTATCGTTTAACGTCTTTACTCTCGCCAATAACGCATAAATTTGTTTGAACGTAGATATATCAATAAATGAATTTACAAACAGGTCATAGTTTTTCATTCTAGCATAATTTGCATTTGCGCTATTCAACCGTTCAACTTTGTTTGCAACAGCATTTATAAACTCCTTTATGGGCGAATTGTCTATATCGTCGTTCACATACGAGCCTTGTTCCCATATAAGCGAATTGCCTTCAAGATGTACGGCATCTTTTAATTGTTCCAACCGTTCCAAAATACGCGGCGGCGTTTGTTCGCCTTGCTTTGCCGCTCTATGCCAAAGATTAAACGCCTCAACCGCTTCTTTGGGCATACAATTCGTTACTTCTATTCCGATGTCATTACCGTGTCTCAAATCGGGCTTGTCCGATATTTGCAAATCGGAAAACTTTTCGGGGAAACACTTCTCCAAAACCACCTTTGCAAAATATTCGTCAAACCGTTTTTGTGCCATTAGTAAAATCCTTTTACTTTAATATCGTTTGTAATAGCTTTGTTAATTTAGCCTTTAGATCGCTTTCATTTTCATAAAGCAATATTTTGTCGCCGCTTACATCAAAGTGTACTTTTTCTTCGTCAAAATAATCTTGCTTACAAGTAAGCACCAACTTTATGGGATGATTACATAACTGCAAGCCTTTTGCGATACCCGCTTCGTAGTAAACGCCACCACGATTACCCGTTAAGTCTGCTATAAGCGCAACGGAATCGGTTATTTCAGACTTGATTTCATCTATAATCGAGCCTGTATAGTCTTTTTCGTCTATTCGCATAGCGGCATAATTCAACGACTGAATTACGGGCTTATAGCCGTTTTCGTATATACTTGTCATATCCGCCGAAAACATCATAGCAACGAATATTTGATTTCGCTTTGTAATGGGTGGTATTTCGACATTATCATATTTACGTTTATAGAGTTGTCGTAACCACGCAATTAAATTAGCACAATATTGAAACTCGTCGCCTTGAAATTTAATATTTTCTATTAGAGTAGATGCTTCTTTGGTGGAAGATTTCGTATCGCCCAAAAATGCTTCAACATTATACACCCATTCATTTACGCTCGGTTTTTTAGCATTATCAATCAAATCTTTTAATCTATCTTTATCGGTCATAGTTTAATCTCCCCGATTATCTTTTTAATCTCCGCCCGCAAGACTTCTTCGCGCGCCACAATCCCATCTATTTGCTTATTCAGTTCATCAATGTCTATCTTCTCACGAGTGTCCTCTTTGGCAACGTAAGTGCTTACCGAAAGGTTGTAATCGTTCTCTGTGCCTATAACGGAATTGTCTACCACACTTGCGACATAATCGACTTTTTTGCGCTTGGTAAATATTCGCAAGATATTTTCTATATTCGCATCGGTCAGCTTATTGTTATTCGTTACTTTTACATACTCGGCACTTGCGTCGATAAAAAGCACGTCATTGGTCGTTTTACTCTTTTTAAGCACCATTATGCAAGTGGAAATGCTTGTCCCGAAAAACAAATTGCTCGGCAACTGTATTATACAATCTATATAGTTATTGTCAATCAGATACTTGCGTATCTTTTGTTCCGCACCGCCGCGATAGAATATTCCCGGAAAGCAAACTATCGCCGCCGTGCCGTTTGTAGCAAGCCACGAAAGGCTGTGCATTATAAACGCAAGGTCGGCATAACTCTTGGGCGCAAGTATTCCTGCCGGCGCAAAGCGCGTATCGTTTATAAGTAGCGGATTGCTGTCGCCCGCCCATTTGATTGAATATGGCGGATTGCTGACGATCGCCTCAAACGGCTCGTCATCCCAATGTTGCGGTGATATAAGCGTATCTTCGTTGGCGATATTGAATTTATCAAAGTCAATGTCGTGCAAAAACATATTGATGCGGCAAAGGTTATAAGTTGTCAGGTTTATTTCTTGACCGAAAAATCCTTGCCGCACTTTATCCTTACCAAGCACCTTTGCAAATTTGAGAAGTAGCGAGCCACTTCCGCAAGCAGGATCGTACACTTTGTTCACTTCAGTTTTACCGACAATAGTCAAGCGCGTTAAGAGTTCCGACACCTCTTGCGGCGTATAATATTCGCCGCCGCTCTTGCCGGCGTTGCTCGCGTACATACCCATTAAAAATTCGTAAGCGTCGCCGAAAGCGTCTATCGTATTGTCTTGATAGTTGCCGAGCTTCATATCGCCAATGCCATCAAGCAGCTTCACAAGTTTTTCGTTGCGTTTGCCTACGGTTGCACCGAGTTTGTTGCTGTTCACGTCTATATCGTCGAACAAGCCTTTGAAATCATCTTCACTCTCGGTGCCTTGCGCAGATCCTTCTATTGCTTTGAAAACTTTTTCAAGCGTTTCATTCAGATTATCGTTGTTCTTTGCGCCTTTGCGAACATTGCAAAAAAGTTGACTCGGCAATATGAAAAAGCCTTTTGTCTTTACCATATCGGCACGCGCTTCTTCCGCTTCCGCGTCGGAAATCTCGGCATAATCAAATTCGTTGTTACCTGCCGCGTGTTCGTCGGCATTTATGTAGTTCGTGATATTCTCGGATATGTAGCGGTAGAACATAATACCCAAAACGTATTGCTTAAAGTCCCAACCGTCCACGCTTCCGCGAAGGTCGTTAGCTATATTCCAAATCGCCTTGTGCAATTCCTCGCGTTCTTGCTCTTTTATCATGTTCGCCATAGGTAAACTCCTTCGTTTGCTTATACAAAGTAATTATAACATATTTTTCAGCTTTTTCATAGAGTTTGCGCCCTCTTTTCGACAATTTCTTTCGCCCCTAAACTAAAACAAAAAGTCGGAATAGTCCTGCGACTACTCTGACCTTGTTAATAATATTTAATTGATATACGTTTTGCAGTTTTGTTGCCGATATTGTTTACAAACTTACTATTGATTTTCGTGATGCTTAAAGGTATCACCGAGAACAGCTAATCTTTTGTAATTTCAATCATCCCCAATCCCCCATTGATATCTATAACGGATTGATATATATGTTTGATACCTGCACGTTTTGCAGAAGAAATAACTATACACTTATCGTTTTCGCTGATTTTCAGCCCCAATATAATGCCGTAAGGAATCCACTCACGCATCACTGGCTCTTTCATTAAGCAGGGTAATATCATTCTCCACTCGGCATCATACTCATGACATTTAGATTTTATAAGTGTAACTTTTTCTTTTTCCCAAACACAAGGATTGAATTGCGACAACACTTCTTCTGCAGACATATCGGGATAAACATGCCTTAAAAAATATTCATGAGCTAAATTGTAAGCATACTTTGTTGCATCATATCTTATTTCGGAATAATACATAGGATACAATGGCGTTCCAAATTTGTTTATCCCGCAATTTTGACATTTATCTTGCTTGCCGCATAAAAGCTTTTCATCATCTTGCAAACTATATACCAAACAAAAGCCTTTATATTGGTCGGCATATTTTAACCACATAGTTTCATTCAATCCACTTTCAGAAAAGCACACGGACATTGATGTGTTGCGTATAAGCGGTTGTATCTCACTTGTCAAAAAAGACACTAAAACGTTAAAAAACTGTTCTGTGGAAGTTTGATTGATTTCCTTAATTTTACTTTCGATTATTTTTCCATCCACACCTTTTTGCACACAAATCTGCTTGAAAATTCCAACGGCAGCTTCCTTAGAGTTTTCCGTGCTTATTAATTGCTGATAGATACTTTTATAGTCAATGTGCAAATAAGTATCAAATGGATCGTCATAATAACTTGAGCGTGAAAAATACAGTTTATTGTTTTGCAACGCATCTATATTATTTACCGTAATAGGGCGATATCGATAGATAAATGTAGGATACTTAATTGTTGCTTTTAACTTTTGAAAATCAGCTTCTCGATTTTGCCCATCAAGCGCACGCAGTGCATCCCAAAACACTTTTCTTTCTTCTGAATTCATAAAACTATTCTCCATTGACTACCTTGCACATTCTTCCTTGTACTGTTTGAGCCGCGCATTATACTCAAACTTGCGTTTGGACTGACTTTCTTTTCCGATAGCTTATTATAGCATTTTTTTACATCAAGGTCAATACTTGCATCAAAAAAGTTAGAACAGCCTTACGCCATTCTAACTTTTGAACTTATCATTAGATTTTTTCGTTACTTACTTTTACGAACTTGCTATTAGCGTTAATTATGATGATGTTGCATTTGTGTCCCTAAGAATATCTAACCCTGCTTCCTTTCTCGCGTTATTAGCTCCCTATTTGCTTCCGCTTTTGCTCCGTCTACACATCTCTCGTTATTTCCTTGTAATGGACTAACAGTTGATACAAGCTGTTACATCTTTTCCATTCGGGGTGATTATCCATACCGACGTCCAACCACGCCCAATCTATTCCGTTAAGTAGGTGCTGCCGCGAAGCATACAAGTCGTTTTCTACGTTCGGGTGCATTCGCATAAACTCGTCGAACGATACGCCGCAATCCGTATTCGTTATAACTTCCACTTGATCGTCCGTTACCTTTACGCGCTCTTGCTTACCGCCTACCGCGCCGATTTTCTTGCGCGTTCTTGACAGTTCCAACTTCCGTTTGGCAAGTGCGAAATATGCGTCCACAGGCGATTTTAATTTCCGTTCCGTGCCGTTGAACATATACTCGCAGATTGCCTTTACATACTGTCCGCTCTCCGCTTCGCTCATCAGCTTGATTGCTTTGTAGTATGTATCCACGAACGTAAAGTGCCGCATTTTAGCATTGAGATTTTTCGGTTGTTTGCCGCTCAATTCGATTTGTTTATCTTCTTCCAACAAGTCCACTATGTTACTCCAAAAGAAGTTTTCTTTGTCGTCTTGCGGCTCGGTTACTTCGTCATCGGTAAACATATACTGACAAATATTCCGCACCATACGCCCTGCCGAAGAGTCGTCCGATTGCTTAATTAAATCCCAATACAAGTCGTAGAAAGTAAACTGCTTTAATTGTTTTTGTTCCATTGTTCCTCCATAAAGTTTTATTTGTTACAAGCATTTTAAGACCGCTTGCAAGTCTACTGTTAGCGCATAAGCACCACCTCCTCTACGGCATAATTAAATTTTGTCCTTCACTTACTAATACTAAATTTCGTCCCTATTGTAAGGGCATTTTAGAAAAATAATTTTTCCCTCTATAATAAAGCCATTAAAATCACCAAAGTTCACTGCCTGTTATTAAATTTCACCAAATTCTAATTTTTGCTTCCCCATATATAAGCCACGAAAATCACATTTTGGTTGGGTATCCTTACAAATTTTCCCTCCATAATAAAGCGCTTGAAAACACTAAAAGTTGACGGTCAATTGAAAATTTTATCTGATTTTAATATTCGGCGCACGAAAAAGGAAGTCAGTAAGTTCCGACTCCCTTTAACCGTTTATTAAGTTGTTTTCTGCCTATTTATCAGAAGACAGATTAAACGCTTGAATAATTTCAATCAAAGTACATTCTTATTTCATTCTCATAAAAAAAGATTGATAAACGACTGCAACGCAAATGTCATATTTACGTTTTTCGGGAGTGCCATTCCTACCGAACGTACCGGCAAGGAAGGAATTACATTTAGCTCGAACAGCGAGCCTTCTTTTAGCCTATTCAATGCATACTCGCGTGGGATACAGCCTATGCCCATACCGTCGATAACGAGCTTTTTCATAAATCCCCAGCTGTTTACTTCAACCGCAGGCTTAAAATTAACGCCGTGACTCACTCCGTAGTTGTTTACTGATTCACGCGATACCGTATGTTCTTCCATAAGCAACAACGGATATTTTTGCAAATCTCTCACACTCAACTCTTTTCCTTTAAGTTCGGAAAACCGTTCACCGCCGATAAATATGTCGTTCAGAAACACTATCGACTTGTCTATAACAATATCTTCGTCGTCTGCAATCGGCAAGTTAACAAAACCGATATCACATTCATTCTTCTTCATAAGCGCAAAGATTTTAGGTGAAACATCGGATATAAGCTCGATTTTCACTTGCGAAAAAAGCTTGTTATATTTAACGATTTTCTCTGACAGAATGTATTGAAAAATTGTCTCCGAAGCACCTATGCGTATCGTGCCTGTCGCATTCTGTTTGAGTGCGGCAAGCTTTTGTTCCACTCCATAAAGCAACTTAATAGCTTGCTCTACATCATCGAATATGATTTTTCCGCCCTGAGCGGAAAGCTCCATTCCGTGATGCATACGATTGAATAACGGAGTATCAAGCAATTCTTCCAATCGTTTAATAGACTGAGATGCCGCAGGCTGTGAGATAAACAGTTCTTCCGCCGCCTTGCTCAGACTGCCGTATTTTGCCACAGTATAAAATAACTTATATAATTCGAAATCAATCATGCTCATATCATATCACATAAAATAAATTTTGTAAACTTTTCAATTATCGGTGTACATACGTTTATACGGATTTTCGCTGTTCGGCGTCAGCACAAAATAGTCGGCGTCGAGCAAATGGTCGGCGTTCATATCATCAAAATATTTGCAATAGTCATCTATTATTCCTATCAGCTCAGTATCTTTGTTGCCGCATAACTTTTCGGCGCGCACTTGCGACGGAATTCTATGTGGCAAACTTTTACAGCGTAAATATATTTTACCGCCGTGCATACCCGTACCGCAAAAATTGTTTATTATAGGCAAACCGTCGTCATTTTGACCGAGTACGACGATAATTCCCCCCGCCTGATATTCCCCAAGAAACGATCCCGCTCGACCGCCTATTACGATGACCGGCTTGTATTCCATATACGCTTTCATATGAATACCTGCACGGTAGCCTGTATTGCCGTGAACATAAATTTTACCGCCGCGCATAGCGTAACCGGTAGCGTCGCCGGCATTACCGTGTATAACTATCGTACCGCTGTTCATAGTGTCGCCCGTAGCGTCCTGCGCGTTAGCATAGACATAGATCTCGCCACCGTTAAGATACGCGCCCAATGCGTTGCCGGGAGTACCGTTTATGACTATCTTTTTATCCGATACCCCCGTGCCTATATAGCGTTGACCGATACAACCGTTCAAAACAGTTTCTTTATCTACCGCATCTCGTATTCTTTTATTGAGCATTTGAAAATTCATATTCTCGTCAATATTGATTACCATATTACACCATCCTTGCAAGTTTGCATTTTCTCGTTTCCTCGGAAAACGCCATAAGCTGCGGCTCATCAAATAGCAAAGCTTTGTCCAACGTGTTCAAATCGGTTTTATTACGGATAAGCGAAGTGTATATTCCCGCTCGTGCTATATTTCCGATTAAAATAAAACCGACAAGCCGGTTATTCTTAACAAACAATTTTTTATAACCGTCTTTATACTTTTCTTGCAAACACTCGCCCTCATATACTCCCGCACTTAAAACGTGCAACCCGAAAAAGCCTACGGCGTTCATCGGAATACCTATTTCGAAAGAGTTTTCTTCGCCCGCCAAATTTATTCCTGCGCACCTGCCTTGAAAATACGCATTGGGAAGAATAGCGAGCACGCGATTCTTGTCAATCGAACTGTCGTAACCCTCCGCACAATCGCCTGCCGCATAGACGTCGGTAAGCGAAGTCTTACATTGCGCATCTATGACTATTCCCCTATTGCAATCGCCGCCGGCATCCTTTACAAGCTCCGCGTTCGGAACAACGCCAACGGCTATAACCAGAATATCAAACGGGATTTCCATTCCGCTTTTTAGTTTTGCATATTTTTCGGCAAACTCTGTAACTCTGTCGCCGAGCACAAATTTTATACCACGCTCCTGCAATTTGTTCTGCACAAACGCCGCACCCTCGCTATCCAATACCGACGGAAGAACTCTGTCGGCAAGATCGACCACGGTAACGCTTCTCACCCTTTCCAAAATACCTTCGACACATTTCAAGCCTATAAGCCCCGCACCGACCACAAGCACGCTTTTGTCTTTTGCAAGTACACTTTCAAGCGCGAGCATATCGTCGTATGTCATAAAGTTAAAAACTTTTTTAACTTTGTCTATCCCATCCATTTTCGGCACGAACGGGCGCGAACCCGTTGCAACGAGGAGCTTATCGTACTCGACGTTCTTTCCGCTCTTTAAAACAACTTGTTTGTCGGCGGTGTTGATTTCCGTTGCCGTTTCACCAAGCATTAACTTTACGCCCATTTTCTCGTAAAAATCTACGGGACGGTAAAGCATATCCTCTCGCTTTATATCGCCTTTCAAATAATAAGATATCGTAGGTCTGCCGTAGCAGTGATGCTTTTCCGACGAAACGACTGTTATATCGCCCGACTTGTCAATCGTGCGTATTCCCTCGATTGCGGCGATGCCCGCCGTGGAATTGCCTATAATAACGTATTTCATTTCAATCACGCTCCTCGAATACGATTGCACCGTTCGGACAATACTTTACGCAAGTTGGCATATCCCTGCCGTTGTCGGTGCAAAGCATACATTTTTGCGCCGCCTTTCCGCTCGCATCCGGCATAATAGCACCGAACGGACAAACAAGCACGCAAGTGAAACAGCCGACGCACTTATTCTTATCTATCACCACCATACCGTCATCCGACTTAGAAAGCGCGCCCGCAATACAGCTTTGCACGCATATCGCGTTCGTGCAATGGCGACAATTGACGGCGAAATGGACGTCTACCCCGTCATCGCCCTCTACCTTGATTTTCGGAACGTATCGGTCTAATTTTCCTTTCAGCTTAAACATTTCGTCCAAGCCGGAGCCGGCAAACATACATTCGTATTCGCACAGCTTACAGCCAAGGCAACAGTTTTCGTTGACATAAATTCTTTTCATATCCGCTTCCCTCACATATCCTCGCCTGCGTGACGTATCCCGAGCACCTTTAACTCGGCGTCATTCAGTCCTACGCCGCGAAGCATCAACCTATTTCCACGGAGCGCTTCGATAGAATTCAACCCCATACCGCCCATCATTTCTTTTATTTCGTGATTCCACGCGGTTATGAGATTGACAAGCCGCTTATAGCCGATATCGGGATTGAGACGCTTTACCAAATCGGGACGTTGGGTAGCTATGCCCCAATTACATTTGCCGGTGTGACAACTACGACACAAATGACAGCCGAGCGCCAAAAGTGCCGCCGTTCCGATATAACACGCATCGGCACCGAGAGCGATTGCCTTAACTACGTCCGCACTCGAATGAATAGACCCGGCAACCACGACCGAAACGCTGTCGCGTATTCCTTCCTGCCGTAGTCGTTCGTCCACACGGGCAAGAGCAAGCTCTATGGGAATACCTACGTTGTCGCGTATTCTTGTGGGCGCCGCGCCCGTACCGCCGCGAAATCCGTCTATTGCTATTATATCTGCGCCCGAGCGCGCCACGCCCGACGCAATAGCCGCAACATTGTGTACGGCGGCGATCTTCACTATGATAGGCTTACGGTAATCGGTTGCCTCCTTGAGAGTGTAAATCAGCTGCCGCAAATCTTCTATCGAATAAATATCGTGGTGCGGAGCGGGAGAAATGGCGTCCACGCCCTTAGGTATCATTCGCGTTTTTGAAACGTCATCGGAAATTTTCATTCCGGGAAGATGTCCGCCTATACCGGGTTTTGCGCCTTGCCCCATCTTTATTTCGATTGCCGCGGCAGCCGCAAGATAATCGGCGTGTACGCCGAACCTACCCGAAGCCACCTGCACTATCGTGTTGTTCCCGTACTTGTAAAAGTCTTTATGCAATCCGCCCTCGCCCGTGTTATAAAAAATACCTAGCTCTTCGGCGGCACGCGCCAAACTTTCGTGAGCGTTATAGGAAATAGATCCGTAGCTCATTGCCGAAAACATAATCGGCATATTGAGCTTCAATTGGGGCGCAAGCGTGTCTATAAGTCTTCCTTGATTGTCGCGCTTGATTTCCGCATCCTTTTTGCCGAGATATACGCAGGTTTCCATAGGCTCGCGCAAAGGATCTATCGATGGATTGGTTACTTGCGATGCGTTTACCAAAATTTTATCGAAATATTTGGGATAATCGTTGGGATTGCCCATAGACGAAAGAAGCACACCGCCCGAGTTTGCCTGTCTGTACACCTCATTCATTGTCTGCATAGACCAATTGGCATTGACTCGATAAACATCATCCGACTTGACGATTTTTATTGCGTGCGTAGGACACAGACAGACGCACCTGTGACAATTTACGCATTTACTGCTGTCGGCAATCATCTTGCCCAAATCATTATCGAATTTATGTACGCTGTTCGCACATTGCCTTTCGCACACACGACAACCGATGCAATATTCCGCATTACGAACGACCTCGTATTCGTTAGGAATGAACGTATCCATATTATTCGTCCTCCCTTAATGTATAAATTACAGGCTGTCCGCCCGCCGGTGCGAAAATCTTATCGAGATCAGGCTCAATTACGCGAATTCCGCACTCTTCCGACGATATATATGCGAGATCGCCTTTTTCGGCGCAAACCATAGAGCGTAGCTTTAACCTATCGTTGAGAGCCATAATTCCGCCTTTAAAACCGAAAATAATGGAGAACGGTCCGTTGATCAAAAGCGACGGAAACGCCTTTCTCAAAAAGGTTTCCTCGCGCTTTTCCTCCTCGCTCTTTTCTTCGATAGTAGACCAGAACGACGCGGAAATCACTTTTGCGATCTCTTGTAAAGTCAATTTTTTCACGCGGATAAGGTAGTCGATTATGTATGTTATAACTTCCGTATCCGTTTGTAGCGAGCACTTATATCCGAACATTTCGATATACCGCCTGTTCGCGTCATAAGAGGATATTTCGCCGTTATGAACTACGGAATAATCCAAAAGCCCGAATGGATGCGCGCCACCCCACCATCCGGGAGTATTTGTCGGATATCTGCCGTGTGCCGTCCACGCATACCCTCTATATTCCTCATCCAGCAGATAAAACTTACCTATGTCCTCCGGGTAGCCGACGCCCTTGAAAATGCCCATATTTTTTCCGCTCGAAAATACGAACGCGCCGTCTATCTCGGCGTTTATTCGATTTACGCATTTTACAACGTACTGCTCTTCATCCATAAGCGAATTGTTCAGCTTTTTCGAAAGCGGATACAAAAAGTAACGGTAGATAATCGGCACGTTTGTTATGCTCTTTATTTTGCGTGTTTTCATCTCAGACGAATAGACGATTTCAAAATGTTTATTCAAAAAATCTTCCGTTTCCTTCCTCGACTGAAAATCGTTATAAAACAGATGAAACGCATAATAATCCTTATAATCTGGATAAATTCCGTAGCCCGCAAATCCGCCGCCCAAACCGTTGGAGCGATCGTGCATTGTAGCTATCGAGCGTATGATATTTTCGCCCGTCATTGTCTTGCCGCTTCTGTCTATAATTGCGCTGACCGCACAGCCGGAAAGGATCCTTACTTCACCTTCAAGCGGTGCATTGTTCAAATTACTCTTAAACATTATATTTATCCTTTTTTTTCGCTCGATTTCTAAGTACCCCAAAGCCGCACAGCCAAATAATACTGCACGGCTCCCGAATAATTTGATTGTGAGCAAAATTGTTAGTCTGTAACCTCGTTGGAGAGTGCCGCTTTGCCCGTCTCGCCAGTGCGAACGCGCATCACATTTTCTACGTTGCTTACAAAAATCTTACCCGCGCCATAATTTCCGTCGGCAAGAACCTTTTGCGCTACGGCAACCACAAGCTTGGGATCGACTTCGGAAACAACAACCTCCACTTGAATTTTGGGAAGAAGGTGCATAGAAGTTTTAACGCCTCTGTATTGCCCCGTCTTGCCGCTTTGCGCTCCGCAACCCATTACGGTAGAAACCGTCATGCCTGTAACGCCTATCTGTGCCATAGCGTCTTTGAGCGTTAGGAACTTGTCTTGGCCGGTAATAATCGTTACTTTAGTGTAGCTTTCGGCTGTGTTAGGAACAAGCTCTATATTTGCAGGCTGAACTCCGCTTACATCCACAGTTGCGCCCTCGCCGTCATAGGAAGGCGCAGTGGGTAAAAAGTCTGCGTACGCACTGTCAAGCCCGTGTTCGGAAATATCCAGTCCCGCCACTTCGTCGTCTGCCGAAGCACGAAGCCCATTCCATGTCTTGCCGATCTTGATTGCCTTAATGAGCCCGCATTTTTCTTTGATCATTACAGGAATATACTTGATACCACCAAAGATGAGAATCATCCACACAACGGTCCACGCTATAATTGCAAGAACACCCGCAAGCTGTATGCCGAGCAAATATCCGTTTCCGCCGTAGAACACACCAAGCATTGACTTGTCGATAAGATTCCCCGCTGCATCAATACCCGCCGCACCGCTTTGGAAATCTACGCAAGCAAAGAAACCGACCGCGATTGTTCCCCATATGCCGTTTGCACAGTGTACCGCAACAGCCCCCACGGGGTCGTCTATATGCAATTTTTTATCCAACAGTTCCGCCACGACAACAACAAGAATTCCCGAAACCGCGCCGATTACCGTTGCGCCAAGAGCGTCAACGGTATAGCAGCCTGCGGTAATCGCCACAAGTCCGGCAAGCGATGCGTTAAGGCACATAGACACATCTGGCTTTTTGTTCTTGATCCAAGTGAATATCATACACACGACTGTTGCAATAGCCGGCGCTATGGTTGTTGTCAGAAAGATGTTAGCAAGTGAGCTTAACGACGTCGCCGCCGCGCCGTTGAAGCCGTACCAACCGAACCAAAGGATGAAACAGCCGAGTGCGCCGAGCGTCAGGCTGTGACCTTGAATCGCGTTAACCTTTATAACTTTTCCTTCCGCATTGCGTTCGTACTTACCGATACGGGGTTTGAGCATAATCGCACCGATAAGTGCAGCGATACCGCCTACGGTGTGGATACAAGCCGAGCCGGCGAAATCGACAAATCCCAAATTTACAAGCCAGCCGTTGCCCCAAACCCAACCCGCTTCCACGGGATAAACTACGAGAGAAATGAGCGCCGAATAGATGCAGTAAGAAATAAAACGCGTACGCTCTGCCATTGCGCCCGAAACAATAGTCGCCGCAGTTGCACAGAATACAAGGTTAAAAACAAAGTTCGAAGCATTTTCGGCAACGAAAGTTGAAAAGTCGCTGAACAGTCCCATCGTGGGCACGCCTATAAAGCCTCCGACCGCCTCCTGCCCTATGAGCAGAGAAAAGCCGAGAAGCATAAACACAACCGTACCGATACAGAAGTCCATCAAGTTCTTCATTATAATGTTGCCTGCATTCTTGGCACGGGTAAAGCCCGTCTCCACCATTGCAAAGCCGCATTGCATAAAGAACACGAGTGCGGCACCTATCAGAAACCAAATGCCGAAAGCATAGTCACCGACAAGTGCATAGATTTGTTCGTCCAACATATATTTTCTCCTAAAAATGTAATACTATTTTAATGTGGCAGGCATATTTCTTTTATGCTCCGACGCTTGATGCATTTGCTCAATCTTGCGAACGGTTTCATAATCGATGTTTGTCATATCGCCGCTTATATAGTCATCGAGAGCGACATAGGTAAACCCAAAGCTATCTTCATCGGTCTTACCGCACAAGCCGTCCGACGGCGTCTTTACAACATACTTTTTATCCAATCCGAATTGATCGGCAAGCAGTTCACCGAGAGCCATAACTTCCGTACAGGTTAAATGTGCGATGGGATTGAAGTCGTATGCGCCGTCACCCCATTTGGTTGTCCAACCTACATATGCTTCACTTGCGTTACCGGTACCGATAACCCTATATCCGAGCGACTGAGCAATCGCATACAAAACTGTCATTCGAAGTCTCGGCGCGACATTCGTCTTTGCCTTATCGGTAATACAACGGCAATTCTCGACCGCGTTGACAAGTGAGTTGTAAGTAGTATTGATATTGACGACACAATGTTCGATGCCAAGAGTCTTAACTATATTAAATGCATCGTCTATATCTTTTTGAATTCCGTTCGGCATGAGTACGCCGAATACTTTGTCACCCCAAACTTTCTTTGCAAGCATAGCAACCGTTGTGCTGTCTTTGCCCCCACTTATTCCAATGACTACGCCGCGACACTGTGTACTATCTTTGTACCGGCACAACCATTTCATAATTTCCGATAACTTATTTTGCATATTTAACTCTGTATAACATATCACTGTATGAAGGATACGGCCAATAGTTGCTTGCCGCAAGTTTTTCGGCTTCGTCCGCTACCGTGCGCACGTCTTCCATATCGGGAATAATCGTATGAGCCATCGCTTTGGATGCGGCTCTTACGTCGTCTTTATCTATGTTCGCCAAATCGCCTTCCAATTTGCGCACCGCCGTAAACAATTTGTCATTAAGCGTCGCAAGCTCGGTAATAAGAGTGGTTTCCGCAAGCGAAGGCGCACCGCTTACCGCCGACTTCTTTGTCGTGAGATTTGCGCTGAGCTTCGCAACGTAATCGGAAAGAGCGGGTATAATATCTTGTTTTGCCATATCGAGCATAGTAAGCGCTTCTATATTGATTATCTTACTGTAGTTTTCGAGTGCGACTTCGCCTCGCGCAACCGCTTCCTGCTCGGTATAAACACCGTTACGAACAAATACGTCTATATTTTTCTTTTCAAAGAATACAGGCACCGCATCGGCTGTGTTTTTGTTGTTCAAAAGTCCTCTTTTCGCCGCTTCGGGTTCCCAATCGGGACCGTAGCCGTCAAGGTTGAAAATAATACGATAATGCGCCTTTAACTCGCGCTTGATGATTTTATTCGCCGCAGCTTCGATATCTTTCGCTTTCTCGAGCTCGTCGGCAAAAGCAGCAAAGGCGTCGGCAACGATTGTGTTCAACACAATGTTAGGATCGGCAACGTTTGCTTGTGAGCCGGGCATACGGAATTCGAATTTATTGCCGGTAAACGCAAACGGCGACGTACGGTTTCTGTCGGTTGCATCTTTTGGAAATATAGGACTTTCCGGAACGCCTATACTGCCTTTTTCCGCCTTGACGGGAACATAGCTTTCCCCTTTTACAATACAATCGACAAGCGCTCCCAGTTGATCGCCGAGATAAACCGATATAATTGCGGGCGGCGCTTCGTTTGCACCCAATCTGTGATCGTTGCCGGCAGAAGCAACCGACGCACGCAAAATTCCCTGATAATCATCCACAGACTTAATAACCGCCGCAAGCACCAGTTTGAAAAGCGTATTATTCTCCGGCTCTTTACCTGGATTAAGGAGATTTAAGCCCGTATCGGTAGACATCGACCAATTGTTATGCTTGCCGCTGCCGTTTATCCCCTCAAAAGGCTTTTCGTGCAAAAGACAAACAAGCCCGTGCTTTTCGGCAACCTTTTTCATGATTTCCATAGTGAGCATATTGGCGTCGACCGAAATATTGCTCGTAGTGAATACCGGAGCCATTTCGTGTTGCGCGGGAGCCACCTCGTTATGCTTGGTTTTGGATAGAATCCCGTAACTCCACAGTTCGGCGTCCAAATCGCGTATATATGCCGAAATTGCGGGTTTAAGCACACCGAAATAGTGATCTTCAAGCTCTTGCCCACGCGAAGCCGGTGCACCGAAAAGAGTCCTTCCGCATAAGCGCAAATCTTTTCTCCTTTCGTAGTCCTCTGCCGAAATAAGGAAATACTCCTGTTCCGGACCTACTGTAGTAGCAACCTTTTTGCACTCTATACCGAATAACTTCAATATTCTCTTTGCTTGTTTGTCGAGCGCCGACATGGATTTTAACAGCGGGGCTTTTTTATCAAGCGTTTCGCCGGTGTACGATACGAAAATAGACGGTATGTAAAGCGTTCCGTCTTTCACAAATGCGGGCGACGTCGGATCCCACGCCGTATAGCCGCGCGCCATATACGTTGCACGTGATCCACCAGACGGAAAACTCGACGCGTCGGGTTCGCCCACTATTAAATTTTTACCCGAAAATTTCATTATAACGTGATCGCTTTCGGGTTCTATGAAGCTGTCGTGCTTTTCGGCGGTAAGCCCCGTAAGCGGCTGAAACCAATGCGTGAAATGTGTCGCGCCCTTCGATATTGCCCACTTTTTCATAGCGGAAGCTACAGAGCCCGCAATAGCAGTATCCAGTGGTTTACCTTCCTCTATGGTTGCGCGTAATGCTTTGTACGTCTCACTGGGCAAAGTATCCTTTTGCACCGCATCGTTAAAAACATTCTCTCCGAAATTTTCAGGTAATTTCATTTGTTTACTCCTTTCAGACTGTTTTTATTTTACGGTATTAAGTATAATCACACTATAATATAATGTCAATCAATAGGCATACACTTGAGATTTGTATATTTTAGTCTTTGATATAAGCTCACATTATATCATAAAAAATTGGAACAGCTTCTGCTATTCCAATTACATTGTTACCTTGACTTGTCCTTTTAGGTGCGTTCGATTGATATTTATTGTTTTTCATATTCTCCCTATGGAACGCAAACCTTCTATTTCATCTTTAACAAATTCGTTGTTATCTATCTCTATCAAATTGTTTCCGCAACCGATTAATAATACGATAAAGTGCATCGCAAAACAAATATAAATTTTTTATATTTCATCTGACAATCTCTCCCACCTAATGCATATGAGAGAATAATAAAAAACAGAACAAAAAATGTCGCACTCTATCTTTCAACAAAATGCGACAAAAATTTTGGCGGAAGCGGTGAGATTCGAACTCACGAACCCTTGCGGGTTACCGCATTTCGAGTGCGGGCCGTTATGACCACTTCGATACGCTTCCAAACAAAAACGCCCTACATAGCCCAACTCTATATATGGCGTTTGGTGGACGGGGGTGGATTCGAACCACCGAAAGCTGTGCTGGCAGATTTACAGTCTGCTCCCTTTGGCCACTCGGGAACCCGTCCATATTTTCCTGATAAGAGGGCGCGAAGTATTGGAGCCGAAGATGGGACTTGAACCCGCAACCTACTGATTACAAGTCAGTTGCTCTACCGATTGAGCTACTTCGGCGAAACAGTGGTGCCTTGAGGCGGAATCGAACCACCGACACAGGGATTTTCAGTCCCTTGCTCTACCGACTGAGCTATCAAGGCAAAAAAATGGCGACCTGGAAGGGACTCGAACCCTCGACCTCTAGCGTGACAGGCTAGCGTTCTAACCATCTGAACTACCAGGCCACAATGGCTTGTATTAAATTAGTGGTGGGCCTTCAGGGACTTGAACCCCGGACAAGCCGGTTATGAGCCGGCTGCTCTGACCAACTGAGCTAAAGGCCCTCAAAGTATTAGTGCCGAAAAAGGCTGACTCAATCAATATACAATAAAGTTTAAAATATGTCAAGAAAAATAACGAATAAAACAGAAATTTTTTTTGTTTTTCTGAAATTATTTGTATACTTTCCCCTCTTTGTAATCGAAAACATAATTGCCGCAGTTTTTCAAACTGTAAATATATTTATTGTCCTCATATATATTTTTCAAAGAAAAATTTGTCAGAAAGATTCTGTCGTCAAAATGTCCTGTAAAGGTCTTGCATCGAATTATCGCAGTTTCGTTTATTATGGAAGAGTCTAATTTGGAATAGTCTGATTTGTGCGGTAAAAACAACAGCTTTCTGTTTTCAGCTATCTCTATGTCATAACCGATAAATTTACTTTCGAAGTACACGTGATTTATGTCCGGAAGCTTATCGACACTTTCGAAGACAATTACTTCGACATTGTTTTCCGCCAGTGTAGCAAGACCGTTCGCGTCTTTTGTATACGGGCAGTAAACCGTGCCGAATTTAAGCGTGCTTTTTAAATCTATCAATGTCTGTGCGGTCTGCTCGCTGACGGATGTAAGATATATCCCGTCAACTTTTGCGATAAAATATTTGTTCAATAAACGTTTTATTGAAGAAGAATTTTTGCAATCGCCTACAATAAGTGTTTTGTCTTCGTAAAAAACAACACTGCTGACGTCATTAAAAGTGTTAATAGGTATTACCGAATTTTTAATGTTAAGAGTTGTCACGCTGGAAAATCCTAAAATTATGCAACAAACTATAACTCCGATGTTCAGCAAAAATTTAAACTTCGGTAACATAAAATATCCGCTTATCAAAAAATAGCAAGGAAGCAAAAAAAATACGGCGGCGCCTACAAAAATAGTTAATTGAGAAAGCGGCAAACTTGCTGCAAATTTTGCGGAGCCGTCAAGCATTATCAGAAATGTTTGCGGAACAATCAAAACAACTCCGCTGCCGATTAACATCGTTATTACCGAAGTTATAAGCAGGCTTATAAATGCAAGCATTATCAGCGGCATAAGCACGATATTGGCCAAAACCGAATAGAGCGGCAAAGAATGAAAATAGAATAACAAACACGGCGTAATTCCCAATTGTGCCGCTGCGGATACAGAAATAGCCGATGCCAAAAAGCGAGGAACGCGAATCTTTTGAAGCATACGATTAAATATATTGCCGAAACAGGCGATTCCGAATACGGCGGAAAAGCTCATTATGAAACCCGCATCGAACAAAGCAAACGGTGAAAAAGCCAACAGAACGGAAAAAGCAAGTGAAAGATTGTTCAATAAATCCGAGCGCTGACCGTTGATAATCGTAATCATTCCTATTGAGCTCATTATTGCCGCACGCAATACTGATGCCGAAAAACCTGCGAAAACAGCATACAAAACCATTATTGCCGCAGCAATCGGAACTTTTATTTTCGCAGACAGCTTCTTCATCAAAATCATTATCGCGGAAATTAAAAATCCTATATGAAGTCCGGAAACGGCGAGAATGTGTCCCAACCCTGCCGCGCTGAAATATGACAATGTTTGCGAATCGATACCGCTTCGGTTGCCTGTGAGAATGCCGTAAGCGATATTCCCGTATTTGAGACCCATAAAGTCAATCAAAGCATTTTTCAACTTTATGCGAAATGATGTCAACGGTTTTAGCTTGACGGGAATGTATTCTACTTGTTCGGATTGCAAATAAGCTGTATAACGTATCCCGTCGTTTGCAACAATCGGATTTAAAAAACCGTCGACCAAATTTACTTTATTTATGACATCGGCAAATACTATTTCATAATCGTCTTGCAAAAATTCTAATTTGTCGGCTAATTCTGTTTCGACGTAAAGTTTCATTTTGCCCTTACAAGCTGTGCCGTCAATGGATAAGCCATCTATAACAATCAAACATTCGTTTCCGCTGTATTGAACAGAATAAACTTTTCCGTGTACATCGTGCGCCAATCTATAATCGATTTCGGCATAATTCACATTTACCGTGAAAACCGTAACCAAAAGCATTATTGCAAGCAAAACGGCGGAAATGCCGCTGCCGATTGCGCACTTTGTTTTCTTTCGTAAAACAATAACCAAAATAAGGTTTGTGATAATAAGGGCAATAAATAAAATCACTCCCAATACCACGTTTAAAGCTGTGGCAATCGCAAAAAATGCTGCTATAAGTACATTGATTGCGGCATATAAAAAAGTTCTGTAATTCACTACCCTCATTTGTAGCCTACCTCACATATACTATGTCTGACATAATATACAACCTAATAATTCTTTTTTCTTACATTGTCTTGCCTTTGTTTCATAACTTTAAGAATATCCGACATTGAAAGATTTTCGCACTCCATAAGTACCATTATGTGATAAAGTAAATCGGAAATTTCGCAGGCAAGTTCTCGGTTGTCGCCCTTCATTGCAGCAATCACGCATTCGGCAGCTTCCTCTCCGACTTTTTTGCAAATTTTCTCTTTTCCGGAATTGAGCAAATAATTAGTATATGCCCCATCGGTCGGATTGCTCTTGCGCTCTTTTATGATATTTATTTCTCTTTGTAATACGTTGAAATTCGGAACATCGCAAAAATCTTGTTTGTTATTAAAAAAGCAAGTATAATTTCCCGTATGGCACGCAGCACCGATTTGAATAACGCGCAAGAGTATCGAATCGTTGTCGCAATCCGATGAAATCGAAACAACTTTTTGAATATGCCCGCTTGTTTCGCCTTTATGCCACAGCTTATTTCTGCTGCGACTGAAATAATAAGCCTCCCCGGTGTCAATAGTTAACTTTAAAGAAGTTTTGTTCATAAACGCTTGCATTAAAACCTCGTTTGTATATGCGTTTACGGCTATTGCCGGAACAAGTCCGTTTTTGTCAAATTTAATACTTTCGATGTCAAACATATTTACCTCTCATTCTTTTGCGATACAAAGAGCTTCATTCAATGAAAATCTGTTTTCATAAAGCGCTTTCCCTACGATTACACCGTCAATGCCGTTTTGCTTCAATAATTCTATGTCGTTGAGAGAGCATACTCCGCCGCTTGCAATTATTTTCAAACCGACAAGTTGAGCCAACGAAACAATCTGCTCGATATTTACTCCCGAAAGAATTCCGTCGCGCGCTATATCCGTACATATAGCGGTAGTGACGCCCAATCGCCTCATCTCCTTGCATACGCTTTCCGCGGTTTTGCTGCTTTGTTTTAGCCAACCGTTCGTGGCAACCTTTCCGCATCGGAAATCTATTCCGCAGATAATTCGCTCACTCCCGAATTTATTTACGGCATCGCGAACAAATTCGGGATTTTCGATACAGGCGCTTCCCAGCACAATTCTTTCAACATTATTATCAAAATAGTGTTCTATGTCAGACATACTTCGTATTCCACCGCCCACTTGAATCTTGCATTTGCTTGAACGTGCAATATGTTTAATGATATTTATGTTTTTTGTTCGTTCTCCGCGAGCGCCGTTTAAATCAACTATATGAATATATTCCGCCCCCAGACTCTCCCATTTATCGGCTGTTTCGATAGGATTCCCGTATATTTTATACCTGCTATAATCACCGTTGATTAATCTGACGGCACATTCGTTTAAAACGTCAATTGCGGGAAATACAATCATTATTCTATAACCCCCTTACTGCTTGGTATTGTGCCGCCCATTACGGTAAGAGACGAAGATAAGGCTTTTGCAAACGATTTGAAAATTGCCTCGATTTTATGATGTAAGTTTTTGCCTCTTATCAAGTCGACGTGCATTGTAAACATACCGTAACTTACAACCGCTCGGAGAAATTCTTCCGTCAAAGAAGCATCGAAATCACCGCAAGTTCCGCATATTTCCGCATTGAAAGACAGAAATGGTCTACCTCCGAAATCTACTACGGTGCGGCACAGACTTTCGTCCATAGGCACATAGCTACAAGCATAACGAGCTATTCCCTTTTTATCGTTTGCGGTTTTTACCAATAATTTTCCGATAACGATGCCTATATCTTCCACAGTATGGTGTCCGTCAACATCGATATCGCCTTTACATTTCACCGTTAAATCAAACTTGCCGTGGTGAGCAAACAGTTCCAGCATATGATTAAAAAATCCGATTCCGGTGTCAATTTCGGCTCGTCCGTTTCCATCCAAGTTTAGCGACATATCTATTTTTGTTTCATTTGTCGTTCTGTTTAATTCCGCAAATCTCATAAATCATTCCTCCGCAATTCTGCATCTTATCGCGCTTGCGTGCGCCGAGAGCCCCTCTGCTTCCGCCAATTTTATAATGGTGTCGCCGACATTTTTCAAGGCTTGTTTTTCATAGTTTATAATGCTTATTTTTTTTATGTAATTGTCTACACCTAGCGAAGATGCGTACATTGCCGCGCCTCCCGTGGGTAAAACGTGGTTGGGTCCTGCATAATAGTCTCCCAACGGTTCGGGTGAATAATTCCCTATGAATACGGCGCCCGCATTTTCAATATCGTCAAGAACTATGTTTGGATTTTTCACACATAACTCCAAGTGTTCCGGCGCAACTTTGTTGGCCAGTTTTACAGCTTCCGAAACAGATTCCGTTATAACGATAGCGCCGTAATTATTCAAAGCAGTTTCGGCTATTTGGCGTCTGGGAAGCTTTGCAATCTGTTTGCTCAATTGCCTTTGCACTTCGCTTGCAAGTTTTTCGCTGTCGGTAATAAGCATACTCATTGCCATTTCGTCGTGTTCCGCTTGCGAAAGCATATCTGCCGCCACAAAATCCGCATTTGCGCTGTCATCTGCTATAATCAGTATTTCGCTCGGTCCCGCTATCATATCTATACCGACTTCGCCGTAGACCTCTCGTTTTGCGGACGCCACAAAAATATTGCCGGGGCCGCTTATAACGTTCACTTTCGGAATACTTTTCGTTCCATAAGCCATAGCGGCAATTGCCTGTGCTCCTCCTATTTTAAATACTTGCTTTATACCGCATTCGCGGGCAGCCGCCAGCGTCAGGGAATTTATTTTTCCGCTTGCGCAAGGTGTACACATTATTATTTCACCGACCCCTGCGACAACTGCGGGAATCGCACACATAAGAACAGTACTCGGATATGCGGCTTTTCCGCCGGGAACATAAATTCCCGCTCTTTTTACGGGTTTGACAATATACCCGGTGGTAATTCCGTCCGAAGTTAAAAGCCGAGAGGTTCTAATTTGTCTTTCATTATATTTAAAAATATTTTCTTTGGCTTTCTTCAAGGCTTGCAAAGTGGCGTCGTCAATGCTTGAATAAGCTGCCGCAAATTCGCTTTCGGTTACGAGCAAGTTCTCCGAATCGAGTTTTACGCCGTCAAACTTTTCGGTATATTCCAAAACAGCTTTGTCGCCTTGGTTTTTGACCGCCGAAACAATATCTTTTACGTCCGCGCTGATTTTTTCGTGTGCTTTACGCGCTCGATTAAACAGTATTTCCGTGTTCTCGCCCGATTTGACCGTTAAAATCATACTATTGCCTCCGATATCTTTTTTACCAACGGCAGAATGCGTTCCGATTTGGTTTTCAAACTGACTTTATTTACAACCAGCCTCGCCGAAAGCGAAAAAATTTCCTCTAAAACCGTCAGTCCGTTGGCTTTCAGCGTTGCTCCGCTTTCGACTATATCCACAATGACGTCAGACAATCCGACAATCGGACCAAGTTCAACCGAGCCGTTTAATTTGATAATATCGACATTAACGCCTTTTGACTCATAAAACTCTCGTGCGATTCGCTCATACTTTGTTGCAACCTTTAAATTGCCGTAAGACGTTTTTTTATCATTTTCGAAACCCGCCACACACATACGGCACTTGCCGAATTTCAAATCAATAAGCTCGTAAATATCTTTATTTTGTTCTAAAATCGTGTCTTTGCCTGCCACCCCTACATCTGCGGCTCCGCGTTCTACGTAAGTAGTAACGTCGCTAGGCTTGACAAATATAAATTTATATTGCTTGTTTGAATCCGTCAATACAAGCTCTCGTGTATCGAATTTCAGGAAACGGCAGTCAATATCGCATTTTTCCAAGACTTCGATTGCCCGCTCTGCCAATCGTCCTTTGGGTAAAGCAAATACTATGTCTGACATAAAATATCCTCCTCTCCGAATTCGATTATGTCTTTGTTATAAATAATACAGGCATTTCGTATTTTGTTTTGCTTGCAATATTCAAACAATGCCGATTTGTCTTTGCAAAAAATCTTTAATACTCTAAAACCTTTCTTGCGCAATATTTCCGTGAAACTCATTTCTGTTTTTCTGTCTGCATTGTCTGAAAAATAAGCATAATCAATTGTCGGCACGCTGTCTTGCCTCCCTGTTTCGTTTAAAGCCGACAGTAATCTTTTGACTCCGATTGCAAATCCTACGGCTTTTCCGTCAAATCCGAAAGACGGACACAATCCGTCATATCTGCCGCCGTCCAAAAGACACAACCCGAAATTTTTCGAGTATCCCTTTAACACCAATCCGCTGTAATAATCGAGCCCGTGCAACATTCCGAAATCTATCGAAACATATTGTTCATATCCGATTTCTTTAAGTGCATCATATAACGTCTTGATATTCTCGAATGCTGACAGCGACAGTTTGTTATTGCAAATAGATTCGGCTTTTGCAAACACCTCTCTACCCCCGAACAGCGACGGCAAAAGCAATAATTTATCGCAAAATTCCGAAGCTATTTTTTTACTTTGCAGAAAAACCTCTATCGCAAAAAAATCTTTTTTATTGATAAATTCCGTCAGTTGCGCAATATCTTTTTTGTTTAATCCGATTTCGGATATCAGTCCTTTAAAAAAATTGTTGTTCCCTATGTCGATTTTAAAATCGACAAGACCGCAAGCCAAAAAGCTTTGAACCGCCAGCGTGATAATTTCTATCTCGCCGTCGATTCCGCTGTCGCCTATCAGCTCGACTCCGACTTGCGCAAACTCTCTGCTTCGTGCAGTATCTCCGTTGTCGAAATATTCGAAACAGTTTTCGGCATAAAACAGTCTTTGAGGATAATTCAGGTCGAGTTTTGAAGCCATACGACAAACTTGAAGCGTTATATCGGGACGCAGCGCCAACAAGCTGCCGTCGCTGTCCGTCATCTTGAACATTTTTTTTAACTTGTCGGGCGCATATACGTCGTGAAACGCATCATAGTATTCTATGGTCGGGGTTTCGACTTCATTGTAGCCATAACTGCCGTATATTTCCGTCAGCACAGCTTCCAAACGTTTCTTGGCATAGCACTCTTTTGGCAAAAGGTCTTGAAATCCATACGGTATTCTTAATCTCCTTCCCATAAAACGCTCCTTTAAAAATTTTAATACTTTAAAGCAATAAAGTATATCTCTTATTATATAGCAGGGCGAATGCAATGTCAAGCAGTTTCAGTTCATTGTCAAACTTTTTACGAAAAGAATTTTTCCAGTTTGCTCGCTTTGAGAAATACTGTTTTTGAAATTGTCGTTTTGAACAAGAAATGACGAGATTTCGCGGGCTTTATCAATCAAATCTTTATTGATATTCGTATAAACAGAGTCTCCGTGCTGACGCGTACCCAAAAAGTCACCTGCTCCCCTCTGCTTAAAATCATAATCGGCAAGAGAAAATCCGTCGTTGCAGGATATAAAGTATTCTATACGCTGTTTAGCCGAATCTTTCAATTTGTCTGATAACAGGAAACAAAAACTATCCTTGTCGCCGCGTCCCACTCTGCCACGAAGCTGATGCAGTTGACTCAAACCGTACCTGTCGGCATTGAATATCACGATAGTCGTTGCTTGCGGCACGTCGATTCCAACCTCGACGATTGATGTTGAAACCAAAACTTTAATGTCACCCGAAGCAAATCTCGACATAACCGCTTCTTTGTCGTTATCGGAGAGCTGACCGTGCAAAATGCCGACATACTTTTTCAAAGGCGTTTTTTGCAGATACTCATAGAGATTGTTGACCGATACCAACTCGTCATCATCAATTCTCGAACACACCATATAAGTTTGTTCACCTGCATCGGCCTTGTTTTTAATATACGAAAGCATATCTTTGATTTTGCCGTTGGGAACGAAGCGAGTATCCGTCTTTGCTTTCCTCGTCGGCAGTGTTTTGATTTCGCTTTGGTCCAAATCTCCGTAAAGCGTCAAAGCGAGAGTTCTCGGTATCGGTGTTGCCGTCATAATCAAATAATCGGCGCTTAAAGCTTTGTTTTCCAAAGCTCCGCGCTGATTGACTCCGAACCTTTGTTGTTCGTCCGTAATAATCAACGAAAGATTTTTGAAAATCACGTCTTCTCGAATTAACGAATGCGTTCCTATAATTATATTTGCATTTCCGCAAGTTATATCGGACAGCGCTTGTCTTTTTTCACCGGCATTGAGAGAGGAACTCAAATATACTATTTTCAAGTTGTACTTCGAAAATAATCGTTTTGCCGTTTCGAAATGCTGCAAAGCCAATAATTCGGTAGGGCTCATCAATACGCTCTGAAAACCGCTAATCGCGGCATACAGCATTGCAGAGAGAGCCACCACAGTTTTTCCGCACCCCACGTCTCCCTGCAATAATCGATTCATCTTCTTTTTCGAATTCATATCCGAAACAATTTCAGACAATGCCTTTCTTTGGTCGTAAGTCAATTCAAAAGATAAATCATTCAAAAATTCATTTAAAATCTCGATGTTGCCGCAATATTTGTGAGACTTGCTTCCCGACTGTTTTACGACAGAATACAGCGCCATATTACAGCTCAAATTTTCGATTGCAACGCTTTGCTTGGCTTGTTCGAGTTTTATCATATCCGAAGGGCGATGAATATTAAAAAATGCCTCGTTCAGTTCCGTTAGTCCGAATTTTTCCGCCAAGTGCCTATCAATAAAACTGTTCACTTGCACATTTTTCAATACCGCATCCATTGCCGAAAGAAAAACGTTTGAAGGAATACCTTTAATCGGACGGTATAGCGGATAAATATTCGGCATATTGTCCGTATAAGGAATTGTTATCGGATTGCTTACACTCAACTTTTTTCCGTATTTTTCTATTTTCCCTATGATATAAAATTCTTTTTCCGCAGGAAAACTGTTTTTTAAATATTTTCGGTTAAACCATCCGCACTCGAATTCTGTCCCGTCGTTTTCAACAATTACGACAGTCGTCAGAAACAAGCCCTTCCTGATATACTTTACAGTCGGCTGTGCGGCAACTTTTCCGAATAGAGTCACGACGCCTTTGCCTGTCGACACACTTGATTTTGCAACGTCGTTCAGATTTACATATGAATACGGAAATACGGTCAGCAAATCGCTTACCGTTTCTATACCGTTTTTTTTAAGCGTTTCCGACCGTTTAACACCAAACCCTCGTATTTCCGTAAATTCCATACCGTACATAAAATAAAAAAGAGCAGTTTCTACTGCCCTTTTTCAAAAGCATTACTCCAATGAAACTATATAATAGTAAAGAGGCTGTCCGCCGAAATGAATGTCGACGTCGCATTTCTTATATTTGTCGGTAAGCTCTTGCGCTATTGCGTTGGCCTCCTCTTCGGAAACGGCGTCTCCGAAATACAATGTTATATTGCTCACGTCGCCGTCCATCATTTTTTCGACGAGGTCTTTTGTGACTTTTTCCACCTTTTCGCCTTTCGCCACGATGGATTTCGAATCTATACCGATGATATCGCCTTCTTTAAGATTGAAGTCGTCTATTTGCGTGCTTCTTACAGCATATGTGACCATACCCGCCTTAATTCCGGAAATAGCTTCAATCATAGCGGCTTCATTGTTTGCCGCACTGTCTTCTGGATTAAACGCCAAAACAGCGGAAAGCCCCTGCGGAATATTTTTCGTAGGGATTATATGAATGGTTCTTTTACTTAATGCTTTGGCTTGTTCTGCCGCAAGTATAATATTTTTATTGTTAGGCAAAACAAATATATCCTTCGCGGCAATGCCGTCGCACGCTTTTGCGATGTCTTCCGCGCTCGGATTCATAGTTTGCCCGCCCTCGATAATTTCGTCGACAAGCAAATCTTTAAAAATATTCGTCAAACCTTCACCCGCACATACGGAAACCAAACCATACGGCTTCAATTCTTCTTTCTTTTGACCGATTAAAGCCCTGTTCTGCTCCAACATATTTTCGATTTTGACTCTGTCGATTTCGCCAAGCTCCAAGCAATATGCCAAAACACTGCCCGGTTCGTTGGAATGCACGTGAACCTTAACCATATTCAAATCGCCTATGACAAGCACACAATCGCCTATCGTCATAAGTTTTTCACGCAATCTGTCTATATCGGCTTCCGTGGTCTTCTTGTGAAGATTGATGATAAACAGCTCGTTGCAATAACCGAATTCTATTTCGGCAAGGTCGTTATAATCAAAATGTGCCTGCTCTCCGTATTGGCTGTTTGCCTGAATCGAGTCGTCGAACTCGATATTGGTATCTTCCTGCCCGATAAGCAGATGATGGAAGCCTTGGAATATTATCAAAAGTCCGCGTCCGCCGGCATCAACCACGCCTGCTTTTTTCAAAACGGGCAAAAGCTCGGGTGTCATTTTCAAAGACTCCTCGCCCGCAGCTATCACGCTTTCCAAAAACTCCGGAACTTCGATGTTCTTGCGAGTGATTTTCATTGCGTGCTCGCTCATAGTTCTGACAACGGTGAGAATAGTGCCCTCTTTCGGCTTCGTCACTGCTTTATAGGCAATTTCCGTTCCCGCAGCCATCGCTTTGGCAAAATTACGCGCCGTAATTTCGCCCGACTGCGACAAAACGGTGGCCATACCTTTTAATATTTGGCTTAGTATAACGCCGCTGTTGCCGCGCGCGCCGCGCAAAGCCCCCTTCGACAGAGCATCGCATAAAGCATCTATATTATTGCTGGGACAATTTGAAACTTCTTTCGATGCCGACAACATCGTCAACGACATATTTGTGCCGGTATCTCCGTCGGGAACCGGAAAGACATTCAATGAATCTACGTGTTGTTTATTTATATCTAACAGCTTTGCGCCGTTCAAAATCATTTTGCGGAAGGTTGCTCCGTTAATTGATTTCTGCATAATTATCCTCCATATATGCATTCAAATACAGCACGATGGCATTTCTATTAAACTTTTACACCCATAACGTTTACGTTTATGGTGTCTACCACCATACCGGTGAAACTTTCTACATCATATTTTACAGCTCGTTTCAAAGAGGTTGCGACGGCATCTATGGACACGCCGTACTTGATTATAACGTATAAATCTATGAAAATTCTGTCTCCGTTCGTCATTACGCGAACGCCTTTGGATATGCGCTGCTTTTTAAGCAAATCGGCAAAATTATCCGAAAACCTCTTGGAAATCAGGTTGACTATACCATAACATTCCAATGCCGTGTATCCCGCTACTTGCGCAATGGCTTCTTCCGTGACTGTTATTCTGCCGTACGCATTGGCGGTATTTACACTCATTGACACTCCTTATAAAAGTATATGTTTGATATATATCTATTTTAACCTATTATGCACGATTATGCAAGAGATTTGCGTCAAATATTCAAAAAAAACTTAAAAAAACCTCGGAATCGCACTATTTTACTTGCTTTTCTCGGTATTTTGTGATATAGTATCACAGTAAGATAAATCCGTGTGGAGGTGTAATAAATGAGCAGAGTTTGCGTGATATGCGGCAAAGGCGGAAGCGACCGTGCTTCCGGCGGAAATAACGTCAGCCATTCCAACAGAAAGACAAGACGCACGTTCGGCGTGAACGTTCACAAAGTCAAAGTGGAATTGGACGGTGTGGAATCGAGTCAGTATGTTTGCACGAGATGCCTTCGTTCTCAAAAGAATTCTTAATCGGACAGATTGAAAAGTCAAAGCGGCAGGTTTTTACCTGCCGCTTTTTGTTATAACGAATTGTTTATAGTGCCGCTTTAAAGTCGTTGCTCCATTTCTTCATTTGCGCGGCATTTTCCATTGCTTGACTGCTGATATCTTTGCCTCCCGACAGTCGGGAAATTTCCTCCACCATTCCCTCTTCGTCAAGCCTCAAAACTTCCGTATAAGTAGCATCGTCTTTTACCTGTTTTGCTATATAAAAATGACAGTCCGCCATTGCCGCAATTTGTGCAAGGTGCGTAACGCACAACACTTGACGACCGTGTGCTATTTTTGCCAACTTTTGCGCAACGGCCTGTCCGATTTTGCCGCTGATACCGGTATCGATTTCGTCAAAAATAAGTGTTTCTATTTCGTCAGTTTTGCTTGTTATGACTTTTAAAGCCAACATAAACCGAGACATCTCGCCGCCGGATATTATTTTTACAAGCGGCTTCAACGGTTGCCCGACGTTGGGACTCAAATAAAACTCCGGCTTGTCCAAACCTTTTGCCGAAAGAAAATTTTCGCATTCGGATAATGTCGGCAGCTCGTTAAAGACGACTTCGAATTTCGAATGCTCCATACCAAGCTCCGACAACTCGTTCATAATATCTTTCGAGAGATTTTTTGCCACCGATTTTCTTTCTTCCGAAAGTTTTACGGACAATTCGTATATTTTATTGACCGACAGTTCTCGGTCTTTTTCCAACTTTTCATAGAGCTGTGAACAATTTTCCAGCTTGTCCAAAGATTGCTTTGCAAACTCCAAATATGAAGTCATTTTTTCAAACGAACCGTATTTGCGTTTTAAAGAAAGAATCGTATCATAACGTCTTTCCACCCTGTCTATTTCTCTCTCGTCAAAATTCAAACCGTCTATTTCTTCTCCGATTGTTTCGACAATATCGTCTATTTCAATCGATACGGAGTTCAAACGCTCGTACAATTCAGAAAAAACAGGTTTTGCGTCGCTTATTTCCGACAATGCGTTCAACGCATTCGATACGGCAGACGATGCGGTTTCTCCGTTTTCGTTATCGTTCAACGCATTTATCGACTCGGAAAGAGCCGTGGCTATTCTTTCTCCCGAAGCAAACAGCTTTCTTTTTGCGACAATTTCCGTTTCTTCGTCAGGTAAAATTTTTGCCTGTTCGATTTCATCTATCTGATATTTGTAAATATCGATATTCTTCTCACGTTCCGAAATGTTGCCGAGCTCGTTCATTTCTTTGCAAATACGCTTATATGTAAAATACTCGCTTTCCAATGCCGAAAACAATTGTCCCGATTTTGTCCGAACAAAATAATCTATTATCCTCAGATGCTCCGACGGTCGACTCAGAGACTGATATTCGTTTTGACCGTAAATATCCACAAACGAAGACATAAGATTTTTTAGCATAGATGCGGTAAACGACTTTCCGTTTACTCTGATATCGTTTTTTCCGTCGCTGCCGAACTTTCTGCCGATAATCAAAACATCGTCTTCATCGATACCGAAATCGGACAGCTTCTCTTTTTGTTTGTCCGACACTTCGAAAACACCTTCGACAAAGCCGTAATCGCAACCATAACGCAAATAAGTTTTGTCATATTTTGCACCCAACAAAAGCATCAGACTGTCTACGACAATCGATTTGCCCGCACCTGTTTCGCCGCTTAAAACATTGAGATTATCGCCGAACTCCAATTCGAGTTCGGAAATCAGCGCAAGATTTTTGACGTGTAATCTTTTCAGCATACTTTACACCTACTAATCGACAAGCTGTTTGAGGATTTCGCTTATTTCGTCGGCTTCGTCGTTTGTTTTTGCAATAACCAACACCGTATCGTCTCCCGCGACGCATCCGAGTATCGACGGGTTGTTCAAGCTGTCCACCATCATACCTGCCATATTTGCACTTCCGGGAATGGTTTTAATGACAATGAGATTGCCCGCAACCGAAATTTTAACGACGGAGTGTTTAAACAATCCGGAAACTTTGGCGGAAATGGAAGTAAAATCGCTGTAATCGCGAGTATATTTCTGCTTACCGCTGTCGGTTGCTATTTTTATAATCCCCAATTCTTTTATATCTCTGGAAATAGTCGCTTGCGTGACTTTAAATCCCGCTCTTCTCAAAAGCGCGGCAAGCTCTTCCTGTGTTTCGATTTCGCAGGTCTGAATCAGTTCCACCATTTTCATTTGTCTCGCATTTCTTGCCATAATTGCTCCTATTTCAAAGTTACACTCCACGTATTTAATTTGGACAGCAATTTCTCATAAAAATTGCTGTCTTTCAAACGCAAAAACACCAGTTCTTTGTCTGCCTTTTTCACAGACAATTTATCGTTTGTTTTAACTTGTCCCATACATTGCCCGTCGACTATCACGGAGCAACTGTCGGAAGAGGAAATCAAAGAAATCTCAATCTTCGCATCGTCGCTCACGACAATGGGACGGCTGTGCAAAGAGTGAGAATTTATCGGAACCAATGCCATCGCCCGAGCTTCGGGTGAAAGAATACACCCTCCCGCCGACAGAGAGTATGCGGTAGACCCTGTCGGTGTGCAGACTATATACCCGTCGCAGCTGTATTTGTCCGCCAACCTGCCGTCTACTTCGACCATTACCCCAATCATTCTTTCGACATTGTCGCGACTTAAAACAACATCGTTCAATCCGTAATATATTTTACCGCCCGTTTCCGCACAAAGCAAACTTCTTTTCTCCGAAACAAGCTTTTTCTGCAATAACAATTCCGGAATCGTATCGATAGCGTTAATTTCGATTTCCGTCAAAAATCCGATATGACCCAAATTGATACCCAATATCGCCGTATCGAATTTTGCGCAATAAGAAGCTATTTTCAAAATGGTTCCGTCGCCGCCGACGGTCAACATCACATCGATTTTATTGTCGCGGCTTTCGTCGAAACATTTTCCCGAAATGCCTTTTGAAACTATATCTTTATGTAAAAGCACATCAAAATCGGCGGCAACAAGAAGTGCATTCAATCTCTTTGTAACCGATAAATCAACGTCTTTATTGCAGTTTGTAAATATTCCGACCCTCATATCGTCTACTATTATACAGCATATTTAATAAATATTCAACAAAATAGCAACGATTTTTTCTATTTCAACAACTTTTTTATATTTTCGCCGCAAAGCCCGGCAGTACGCAAAGAAGACTCCGTGTTCATGTCGTCGACAAAACCGTTATAGCCGAGATTAATAACTTTCACGTTCGCATTTTCTTTGGAAAAGTATTCGAGAACCGAAGCACCGAATCCGCCTGAAACAACATTGTCTTCCAAAGTAAGCACAACACTCCCATTTCCTATTTTCGAAAGCAGCTTTGTATCCAACGGCTTCACGCAGCGCGCATTTATAACATTGACGTCATCGACTGCCGCGGCGGCATCCAATGCTCTGTTGCCCACTGCCAAAATATACTTGTTTTTATCGCTTTCTTTTATTGTCTCCCATTCCGTCACAGAAGCAAGAGTGTTTTTTTCGTATTTTGCGGTAAACGACTTCGGATATCGAATTGCGAGAGGAGAATCGCAGGTTAGAGAAAATTCCAACATATCTTCCAATTCATCCCCGTCTTTCGGCGCCAACACAGTCATATTCGGTATCATACCGAGATAGCTCAAATCCAAAATCCCCTGATGCGTTATGCCGTCCGCACCGACAGCACCCGCTCGGTCTATCAAGAAAGTTACGGGAAGATTGTCATAACAGACGTCGTGTACAATCTGGTCAAACCCTCGTTGCAAAAACGAAGAATATACGGCAAAATAAGGCTTCAATCCGCCCTTTGCCATTCCAGCAGCCATAGTCACGGCGTGCTGTTCGGCAATTGCAACGTCAAATGCGCGTTCGGGAAATTGTTCGAAAAACTTTTCCAATCCCGTACCGCTCTTCATAGCCGCGGTTACGGCAACGACTCGCTTATCTGTTTTTGCCATTTCGCACAGCTTACTTCCGACAATTTCGGAAAAACAGTATGTTTGACCTTCCGATTTCGGAGACAAACCGTGAAATTTTTCCGCATCAGTTTCGGCTATTTCATAACCGTTTCCTTTGTTTGTTACAAGATGAATGAGGACAGGACGATTTTCATTCTTAACTTGTTTGAAAATTTCTATCGTATTTTTAATGTTGTGACCGTCAAACGGACCGTAGTATTTGATTCCGAAATTTTCAAAAAGCTTGTTTGAAAGAATTATCGATTTCAAATTATCACGGGTTCTTTCAAACATTCCCACAAGCTTGTCGCCGAAGAACGGCAACGCCGCAACTCCGCGCTTTAAATTGTGTTTGAATTTCGCATATCGCTTGCTTAATCGAAGGCGCGCCAAATAATTTGAAAAGGCACCGACGTTCGGGGATATCGACATCTTGTTGTCATTCAAAACGATAATCATTTTTTCCTGACATTCGCCGATATCGTTTATTGCTTCGTACGCCATACCGCCAGTCATAGCTCCGTCTCCGATGACACCGATGACATTATAGTTGTCGCCTTTCAAATCTCTCGCTCTCGCAAGTCCGAGCGCTGCCGAAAGCGAAGTGGAACTGTGCCCGCCGATAAAACTGTCGCACTCGCTTTCCGACGGTTTCGGAAAACCCGAAATCCCGCCGTTTTTTCGCAAATCGGAAAAAGAGTCCCGCCTGCCCGTCACTATTTTGTGCGTATATGATTGATGTCCCACGTCCCAAACTATCTTGTCGCAGGGAACATCGAAAACATAGTGCAACGCAAGCGTAAGTTCGACCGTACCGAGATTTGACGCGAGATGGCCGCCGTTTTTTTGAACAACGTCTATAATATGCTCACGTATTTCGTCGGCATAGACTTCAAGCTCTTTCAGAGAAAGAGCTTTCAAATCCGATATTGAATTTACCTTTTCCCAATATGACATCGCGCTTTTAATTTTTTCTTATAGATAAATTTTTCACAAGCAGACGTAAAAACGATGTATCTCCGTTTAATGCCGAGAGTTGTGTCATAGCCATAGCCGTTCTGTCGCTTACCGCCCGCTTTGCTTCTTTGACTCCGTAAATGTGTACAAACGTGTTTTTACCTTCATCTTCGCCGCTTTCGAAATCTATCAAATCGTCCATTATTTGAAAAACATAACCAATATTGTCGCCTGCTTCACGAATTTTCCCGATGTCCGCTTCGCTTGCACCGCCTACAACGGCACCCGACAATAAAGACGCCGTAATCAAATCGGCGGTTTTGTGCTGATAAATATAATTAAGTCTCGCCGAAACGTGCTTTTCGGTATCGACGGCAGTATCCACAACTTGTCCCGCTATCAGTCCTCTCGAACCTGCCAATTCTGATATAAGTTTTGCGGCTCGAATGTAGTTGTGTTTTGACGTATTTTCACATAAAGTTACGGCATCCAAAAGCAATTCGTATGCCATATTCAACAGAGCATCGCCCGCCAAAACGGCAACGTCTTCGCCGTAAACCTTGTGATTGGACGGCTTTCCTCTACGAGTATCGGAATTGTCCATACACGGCAAATCGTCGTGAATCAGCGAATAGGTATGTAAACACTCTATCGCGCAAGCCGTTTTCAAAAGACTTTCCGTTTCTTTCGCGCCGAATAACTGCGCTGCGGCTAAAAACAAAATGGGACGGAGTCTCTTGCCGCCGTTTCCGACCAAAGAATACGTTATGGCCGAATACAGCGGTTCGGGTATATCCCGAAATCCGCCGACAAGCGAATTCAAATAGTTTTCGAAACGCTCTTTCTTTTCATAGTATTCTTTTTCAAAAGTCACTTTATCACCCCTCTTGGCGAGTTTTGTCCGTTAATTTTGCCATTTCTTCTTTGATTGCCGAAATTTTGTCTTTGCTTGCATTTAAATCGGCAAGACACTTTTTTGTAAGCTCGATACCTTTTTCGTAAAGTTTTATTCCTTCGTCGAGACTGACGCCGCCGCATTCCAACTTTTCAGCTATATCTTCCAATTCTTTCAGGTTTTGTTCCAGTGCCATAATCGCTTACCTCGTATATTTTTTAACGCTTGTAACAATTGCTTCCGCTCTTCCGTCACCGAAAATCAGGTCGGCTCGGTCATTGGATTTTAAATCATCGACAGACAAAACGTCCCGTCCGCCTACGGATACTTTCGCAAAGCCTTTCGAAATGATTTTCAGAGGACTTGCGGCTTCCAAAAGTGCCGTTGCTGTTTTAAATCTTGCCGATATCTCACGAAAAACATTCTCTATATCTCCGTTTAATGCGGCTGACAGAGAAAACAGTTTTTTTTCGTCGCGCTCTCGCAAAGTTTGAACAGATATAAACAAACGCCGAATTGTAGAATAGATTTTTTGAAAATCGACATCGATTTTTTTATCCATAGAGTGTATTACGGAAGTTGCGGCTCTGTAAATCTCCGAAACACGACAGGAATACAAGCGGTCGACTTCAAGACTTATTTTCTGCAATGCAGTGTAAAATCTTGCGAGAAAGCTCAAATTTATGTCGGCAATCGCTTCCGCCGCTATGCTCGGAGTCCCACACCGCAGTCCTGCGCAAAAGTCGCAGAGAGTATAATCTGTTTCGTGACCCACCGCACTTATAACAGGCACATTGCTTTCGGCAACCGCTCTTGCGAGTTTTTCGGAATTGAACACGTCCAAATCGTAATTCGAACCACCGCCTCTTGCGATAATAACCGCATCGGGATTGTCTGCATTAACTTTTTTCAGAGCGTCGATAACAGAGCTTTCCGCATTGTCGCCCTGAACGGCAGACGGATACATTTTTACGCGCACATTGACTTTTTTGTTGCGTATCACGCTCATTATATCGTGAATGACAGCGCCGGATTCGCTTGTTATAACACCTATTTCCGAAATATAAACAGGCGGTTTCGGTCTGTTCTCAAACAGCCCTTCTTTCAGCAAACGTTCCTTTAAAAGCATAAACTCGTTGTACTGTTCGCCGCGTCCGATTGGTTTTACAAAACTGACAGTAAAATTTATGCGCCCACTCTTGGAATAAAACGTTACTCTCCCATTTGCAAGAACTTTCGTTCCTATTTCCAACTTTTCCAAAGTGGAAAATATAACGCAATTGATATTACAGTTCGATTCCGTAAGGCTGAAATATGATACTCCGTCACGCACGGAAATCTGACCGATTTCGCCGTAAACGCTGATATTGTGCAAAATTAATTCGTCGTCGAAAACCGATTTGATGTAACTGTTCAGTTGCGATACCGACAGTTCCCTAACGCTTCCCACTCATTGCCGCCTTTATGGTGTTACTCATAAGCATAGTAATCGTCATAGGACCCACACCGCCGGGGACCGGCGTTATATACGAAGCTTTTTTTGCGACCTCTTCGAACGCAACGTCGCCGTACAGTTTGTCGTTATCACGGTTCATTCCCACGTCTATGACAATGGCACCCTCTTTGACCATATCGCTTTTGACAAATTCTTTTCGCCCTATCGCCACCACCAAAATGTCCGCCTGCGACGTAATCTGCGCCGGATTTTTTGTCTTCGAATGGCATATAGTGACAGTCGCGTCGTTTTGCAATAACAACATAGCCGCAGGTTTGCCCACGATATTACTTCGCCCCAACACAACGGCGTGTTTGCCCGCGATTTCACATCCTGTACTCTTAATAAGCTCTATGATGCCCGACGGCGTACAAGCGGACAAACTATCGTTTCCCAGCAAAAGATTGCCGGCATTGACTGCGTGAAAACCGTCAACATCTTTTTTCGGAGAAACTCTTGCGAGAATCTCTTTCTCGTCGGCTTTGTTCGGAAGCGGCAACTGAACGAGAATGCCGTCTACGGAATTGTCGTCGTTCAAGGCTTCCACGAGATTAAGAATATCTTGTTTGCTCGCGGTTTCGGGCAAATAATAAGCAAATGATTTGAGACCGACTTCTTCGCAAGCCTTAATTTTGTTTGAAACATATATTTTGCTCGCAGGATTCTCGCCGACCAATACGACGGCAAGACCTATTTTACGTCCGCATTCCGCTTCGAATTTCTCCGCTTGCTCTTTTAAACGAATACGGGTTTCTTGCGAAAGCTTTTTTCCGTCGATTATATTACCCTTGTTCATTTAACGCTTCCTCCGTCAATTCCTCTTTGTTTGCCACGACCGACGCCAAAATGCCGTTAACGAAAGAGCGGCTCTTCTCGGTGGAATACTGCTTTGCAAACTCTACGGCTTCGTTAACGGATACTCCGACCGGAATATCGTCCAAAAACAAAATTTCATAAGACGCAACCATAATGAGAGCGCAATCCAATTTAAAAATACGTTCGAAGGCAAATCCCTTTGCATATTTTTCTATTACGGTTTTGAGAAACTCGTATTTCTCGTTCACGCCTTCATAAAGTTTGCGAATAAAAATCTCATCTTCCGACGATATGTCTTGCAAACACAATTCCAAACTGAAATTGTCGGCTTCACCGTTTACACATCGTTCGTATATCAGTTTATAAACTTGCTCTCTTGCCGTCTTCCTGCTCATAAAGTCCTCAAACAAACGTCAAAGACCCTCGTTTAAACCGAGAGCCTTTGGTGTTTCAATCACCTTTTTCGTCAAACGCAACGCCCATAATGTTGACGTTCACCACGCCTACTTTAAACGACGTCATCGTTTCGACACTTCTCTTTATATTTTCCTGTACTCTGAAAGCAACATCGGAACATTTGACACCGAACGACACGTTGATAAACACGTCGACGTTTATTGTGCTTCCGATGGTTTCGGTTCGAATCCCTTTGCCTTGTAAACCGACAACCCCCTTGATTTCTTGCGCAGCAAGACTCACTATGGACGTAACTACGTTATGACCATATGTGACGTCGCCGGTAGAATCGGAATTGAATCTTGACTTAAAAGGCATTTTCGGAAGTCTCCACCACTCTCTTTCGTCGATAAAC
The DNA here is from genome assembly GCA_910588155.1 of uncultured Christensenellaceae bacterium. Classification (GTDB taxonomy): domain Bacteria; phylum Bacillota; class Clostridia; order Christensenellales; family Pumilibacteraceae; genus MGBC157735. Next base: position 84,191 of record CAJUPB010000001.1, on the reverse strand, counting down.
GGTATGAGTTACAGTGCGGGCAAATATTTTACCTCGTCGCTTACAACTATTATACCATATTTTTTCAAAAAGTACAATCGTTTTTTCCTACTCGACGGGAATAATTCTTACGCTCGTCGCTTCTTTTTCCGTCTCCGTCAATACCACATCGAGAATTTTTGCGGCCTGCTCGGACGTCAACTCCTTTGCTTTGACTATTATATTGACGTTCTCCGTGGAATTGGTCACGACGGCGTCCTCGAAACCGAGAGATTTGATAAGTCCTTCCAAAACGAGTTCGACTTCCATATTTTTCGTAAGTTCGAGCTTGCTGGCTTCCGCATTTGCAATTGCTTCCGCGCTGGATGCTTCGTTGCCTATAATTGCGTCGAGATAAAGTATAGTTTGGTCTCGCGTAGTTTGTCTGTCTACGCGGTAGGTTTCGAAAAAGTTTCCGTAGGTATTTCCGCTCACGGGACTGTCGCCGCCTTTGTTGTAAAGATTAAGGAAGATATTGAGACCTCCTGCCACGACGAGAAGGGCAATCATACCGACCAAAACTATTATTTTCTTTTTTTTGCTAATCATATATAGCCTCCTGATTTTGATTTATTTTTTTGCCGGGAAAACATTGATTTTCTCTGGTGATATATCCAACAATACCGAGATTGCCGAAATTATGTCTAACTTTGTTTTGACGTTATCCCCTCCTTGACAGATTACTACCACACCCAACGCTTTTGGATAAATCTCCTTTATGACGGGTGATGACGTGCTTGGCGGAGTTGTTATTTGAGAAGACGATACAGAACCGTTTGAGGACGCACTTGTTACATACGAAATTCCTCCGTCCCAATTTATAACAACTGTCGGTGTAGAGCCGCACAAATCGGCTACCGCTTTTGTAATTTCCTGCTTCATTTGCATACAGTAATCGTCGGTTTGAACTTTTGCGGTTTTGTCTTTGTCTGATGCTGCGGAAAACGAGGAAAAATAAATGATTACCATAATTATAACGGCTATAACCGCTATAATTATTTCTATATGTTTAATGGACTTTATCTTATTGAATAAGCGTTTGAGTTTACTTTCATTTTTATCCATTTATAATTATCTCAACCTCTGGATTGCCCGTAAATTTCTTCACTCTTTCCTTTATAAACTCATACTTATTTATATTCGCCAAATTCTCGTTAATGACTGAATCGGTCAAATCTACCGTAATTCGTTTTACGGTGAAATTGCCGCTTTCGAACTCTACGTCGGCTTTGACGGAAAGCTTGCTTATGCCCTCCTCGTCAAAAGCCGATTCTATGGCTTTTTCGAGAGCAATAACCTTTTGACGTTCGGAAAAACCCACGAAGTCATCGTCGATTTGAATGTCTCCGACCAAGTCTGAAAAATCCATATCGAAACCGTTTTTAACAATACTCGGAAGCGGCGTAATTATAACAAGTATGCAAACAGTCGCAAATATAGAACGAATGAAATTTTTTAATCGGCTTTTGGACAGCAGCAAATCCACAATTGTGCCGATTATAACTATGCCGAGTATGCTCATCACCCAAGCGGATACAAATTTCATAAGCTTAAATTCCCCGTAGCTATAATCAATAAAATAAATACGAAATACAAAAAGCCGACTCCGAGAATCATAGCTACCAAGAGATTGATATTTTTCCCGAAGCCTCCTACCACTCCGGAAATTTCAGAGCTTCCGAGCGGTTCCGTAATGGCGGCGGTCAAACGCAATGTCAGAGACAATAATACGATTTGTATCACATACGGCAACACGGTAAAAAGCAAAATCAGAATAGCCGTAAGCCCCAAAGAGTTTTTAATCAATACACTTCCGGCCATAATCAAATTAAATCCTTCCGACAAATATCCGCCTATGACGGGAACGTACTTGCTTAAAGCAAATTTTGTTGTTCTAATCGAAATGCCGTCGTAAACCGATGCGGTAATTCCCTGAATCGAAAGAAATGCCATAAACAAAAAAAACGACGTATTCAATACCCATTTGGAAACAGTCGAAAAAAATGACGACATTTCTTTCAGCTTTACACCGCTTGACAAACTGCCGACCGCGGTAAACACAACCGATATTAAAAACAGCGGAATGGCAATCGTTGTGATTAAATTTATCATACCCGAAGCAAACACGATGACTGCCGGACGATATACGCTTACCGACGCGCCCGCACCTATTGCCGTCATCAAAGTCAGAAGTATCGGAAAAATAATTTCTGTTTGCGCTTTCAGCGAGTTCAGCATTCCGACAGCGGAATTTATAACGAAATACACCTGCGTAATCAAAAGTATAAGCGTTATACCCATACAGGCAAATCTGACAATGCTTTCTACCGAATCGGATGCAAACTTTCCCTTCATAGAGTTTATGACGTTATACGCAATGGCGACTGCGATAAGTGCAAGCATAAGGGGCAAAAATGTTTTTGCATTTGCACCGAGAGCAGACAATATAAATCCGAATATCGAGTTTAAATCGATTGCGTCTCCCGCAATTATTTTTTTGATAAAATCTTTTGCGCTGACTCCTCCCAAAAAAGATTTTTGCTGTTCCGTCAAATTTGACAAAAACTCTTCCAGCGCGGTCAAATCAAGTTTATCGGCTATTTCCTCGATATTCGTCGTCAATTCGCCGTCACCGCCTCTTCGCATACCGAGTGAATCCGCTTCATAAAAGTCCGTGGGAAAAACTGCGGATACGGCAATTATTATAATGGCTAAAATTTTGATTCTCATAATATACTCTCGATTATTTCGAACAGCTTTACCAAAATCGGCAAGGACATCGCCATTATCAACACTTTGCCGGCAAGAATAACTTTTTCCGAAACCGATTTTGCTCCGGCGTCTTCTATTATTCCGGCAGAAAAATCCACCAAATAACCTATACCGATAATTTTCACAAGAATTTTAAATATATCATTGTTTATACCGGCCTTTTCAATCAAGGAAGCCAACACCGAAAAAATGCCGGAGATGTAATCTATTGTCATCAATAAAATGATACAACCGCCGGCTATGCCCGTGACAATAGCCAAATCGCTCTTGTTCTCTTTCAATATCACGACACAGAATGCCGTTATGATACCGACAAAGCATATTTTCAGAATTTCCATCTAATACAGAGCAAACAGCGTTTTCAAAGCGTCGAATAATTGCCCTATCATATCCACAATCATCAGCAGAACAATGACAAGCCCGGCAAGCGTAACCAGCGTTGCTATCTCGTCCTTGTCTGCTTTTTTAAGAAGTTGGTTGACAATGGCGGTCAGAAGACCGATTGCGGCGATTTTGAAAATAATATCCACAATTTGCGCTCCTTATTTACAATATCAAAATTCCGAAAGCCAATCCCGCAAGCAGACCCAACTTTAAAAACATAGAACATCGCGTACGGCATTTTTCTTTATAAAAATTATCGAATTCTTCCACTTTGCAACGAACGTTCGAAAGCTCCGACTTTTCGGTATTTAAATCTGCTTTTCCGAGACCCGAAAAAAAATCGGAAACAATTCTGCTTTCACCCTTTGCCAAAAATGAAAATGACGGAATAACATCAGGTGTCCGACTGTATTCTTCCAGCACGCTTTTCAATTTGCTTTTGCAATTGCCTTGAAAGCTTGAAGCAACTGCGCGAATGCCGTTTTGCCGGAACAATATATCGTTTGTCACCGAGTCTATAAAGGAAAGCAATTCGGAAAAAAAGTCGCGCTTACGTTTGAGTGAGTTGGAGAAGAAAGCGCCTACCAAGAGACCTGCCGCACAACTCAAAGCTACCAACAGTAATTTTGTGGTAAGCTTCATCGGTAGACCTCGGAAAAGTTTTCGTCATAAATGCCGCTCAACGTTCCTATCGAAGGCTTGTCGCTCAAAAGAGCATATCGCGTAAACAGTCTGTGTTTGATTGCGCGGTCGAAATATACTTTATTCATCAAATCATATATATCTGCCGCGTGTACGGACGCTATGACTTTCACCCCGCAGCAAACCGCGGCATAAACCGCTTCTATGTCGTCTTTTGTTGCAAGCTCGTCGGTTATTATGACGCGCGGATTCATACTTCTGATACCCCGCAAAATAGCGGCTTCCTTGGTACAGTTGCTGATAATGTCTACGTTGTTTCCCACGTCGAGTTGCGGAATACCTCCCGATGACGCCGCAATTTCACACCTTTCGTCAATCAGCAATACGTTATATCCTGCCCCCAACGAGCTAATTAAACGGCACATATCTCGAAGCATAGTTGTCTTTCCGCACCCGGGAGGAGAAATTATGAGGCTGTTGTGAATGCCGCCGTCGGTCACAGGTCTCAAAAGCTTTTCAGCACAGCCTTTCGCTTCGTGCGGTATCCTGATTGTCAAGCCGTCGAAATTTTTTACGGTTTTGATTTCGCCGTTCTCCCAAACGTATTCTCCCGCAATGCCTATTCGAATTCCGCCGTTTATGGTTATAAATCCGTCGCACACATTCCTGTTTACCGTATATAAAGAATAGTCGGAGGCTTTGACAATTATATCGTTTAAAAACTGCTTGTCCGCTTCGATACCGTCAAACACCGAATTTGACAATCCTTTTTCGCTCAAATAGTAAAACTTGCCGTCATAATTGACGCTAATCTTGCGCCGAGACCGAAAGCGCAATTCAAACAGCTTTTCATAATTCAGTTTTTGTTCGATAATATTTACTATTTTGGCGGGTAGAATTTTTTTAAGCATAGCGACATCCTTGCGGTTATTCTAATTAAATATATTTTCCGACTTGTCCCAATATGCCGTCAAATCTAATTTACATTTTATATATTTTCTGTTATAATTTAACACATAGGAGAAAGAGATGGTTTCAATAATTATCGGAATCATAATTATAATTATTTTATCTGCTATTTCAACTATATTTTCTAACAGCAGAATAAAAGGTTACATTGGCGAAAAAACAATCACAAACATTTTAGGAAAAACCTTACACGGTCAAAAATATAATATAAACGATTTATTATTCATAGATAAATCAGGTCATTCTTGTCAAATTGACCATATATGCATAAACAAACACGGGATATGGGTAATAGAAACAAAAAATTTCGGAAGTAAATACCAAAAAGAGTGGGTGCAAAAATTTCCTCATTCAAAAAAAAATAATAATTTTTACAACCCCATACTGCAAAATAAAACACATATTTTGAGATTATCCGAATATTTGAATATTTGTGATATTTTTGTAAATATTGTAGTTTTTACAAATAGAGCAGATATTTCTGAAATTTCTGCGCCTAACGTTATTTACCCGTCTAAGCTGAAAGCTGTATTATGTCAAAGCACTGGTAAAAATCTATCATTGAATGAAATGGAACATTATTATAATAAGCTTTTAGATTTAAAAAATAAAAAGCAAATTACAAAAGACAAGCACATAAAAAACATTAACGAAATTCAATTTAAAATCAGCAATAATATTTGTCCCAGATGCGGGGGTAAACTTATTGTGAGAAACGGACGAAACGGTAATTTTTACGGATGTTCAAATTATCCAAAATGTAAATTTACAAAAAATATTAAGGATTAAAAAAAGTAGCCTTACAAAATTGCAAGGCTACTTTTTTAAACTTTCCTACTTACTTAACGCGTTCCATATACGTGCCGTCTCTCGTATCGACTCTGATTTTGTCTCCGATATTTACAAACAGCGGAACGTTTATATTGCAACCGGTTTCCAATTTGGCAGGCTTGTTTCCGGCTTTGGAAGTATCTCCCTGAATACCGGGTTCTGTCTCTGCCACGATAAGCTCGACAAAATTCGGCGGCACAACGCTGAACGCTTTTCCTTTGAAAAATTGAACCGTAACAAGCATTTCTTCTTTTACGTAGTTCATTGCGTCCTCAACCAAATCGTGGTCAAGCGGAACCATATCGTATGTTTCCATATCCATAAAGTAATACAGACCGTCGTCATTGTAAGAATACTGCATTTCTTTCTTTTCGATATGCGCGGGCGGATACTTATCCGAAGGGTTAAAAGTCTGCTCCAAGACTTGTCCCGTCATAACGTTTTTAATTTTAACGCGCACGAATGCCGCGCCCTTACCCGGCTTAACGTGCTGAAAATCGACGACGACATAAACTTTGCCGTCAATCTCCAAAGTCATACCTTTTCTGAAATCGCCTGCTTGAATCATTGGAATCCTCCTAAATGTTTAAATTTTTATTGAACGACGTCAGATTCACTACGCCGTCTTTTTTTACAACAACCAAATCTTCTATCCTTACCCCGCCCAAACCGTCTATATACACGCCGGGTTCGACAGAGATAACCATATTTTCTTCCAGCACTTGCATACTGTTTTTTGCAACCCGCGGCATTTCGTGAACGTTGATTCCCAAACCGTGCCCCAAGCTGTGCCCAAACTCTTTTTCATAACCGTTTGATGCAAGATACTCTCTTGCCAGCGAATCGGCTTCGTGGCAAGTCATTCCCGCTTTTATATTTTTCAAAGCGTAACTCTGTGCCTGCGCTACAAGATTGTGTATGGAAACGAGCTGTGCGTTCGGTTCTCCCAACGTAAACGTTCGCGTCATATCGGAACAATAGCCGTCGGCTTTGCATCCTATGTCTATAAGAACAAGGTCATTTTTCTCCAATTTTTTGTTTCCCGACCTGTGATGAGGCTGCGCGGAATTTTCGCCGAATGCAACTATATTTTCAAACGCCAAACCCTCCGCTCCGCAACGTATCATTTCAAACAAAATTTCTGCGGAAAGTTCTTTTTCCGTTATACCGACTTTAATAAGCGGTAAAACTTTCGACAACGCCTTTTGCGTAATCGCTTCGGCATTGGCAATAAGGCGTAACTCGTCCTCCGTTTTGACGGAACGTACTTTGGCGATTATTTCCCCTGCGGGCTTTAACGTATAATCTCCGAGAGCGGCTTTCATAATTTTAAATTCGCCGACCGTCACAACATCATCTTCGAAACCGACGTGCTTTGCGCCCATCTTCTTCAATACGGCAGCTATTTTAGAATACAAATCTCCGTAACTGCTAATAACGATGTTGTATTCCGGCAACGACTGACGCGCGACGTCTTCATAACGGAAATCCGTTATAAAGACCTTTTCTTTCGGACTCACGATAACACAGCCGAAAGAAGTATGCAGACGAGTGAAATAAAATCTGTTTTCCTCGCTCATAAAAATATAAGCGTCAATCTTGTTATTGAATAATTCGTTTTCCATATCTACATTATACCATATTTATTTAAAATAGTTAAACGATTTTATGACATTTTTTCATCAATAATGCATCGTCGGACATAATTTCTTTCGATTCGCAAATGATGACAGGTGACATCTTGTATTCGTCGATTATTTCGGCAAGCGGTTCATATTCGGGACCGTACAAATTATCCGCCAAAGTCAAGTGTCTGATTTCTCCGCTCTTTCCGTACTCGATTTTGGAAAAATGAATGTGAATAGCCGACGCTCTCTTTTCGCCGAGCTCTTCATACGTCAAATCAATAATACGCCGATAATCGTCTTTTGTCTTCAAGCCGCCTTGCATATAGCAATTTATGTGTCCGAAATCATAACAGGGATAAAAGTGTTCATCCAATTTACACAGCTCGATTACTTCTTCCACTCTTCCTATCTGCTGAAACTTTCCCATTGTTTCGGGACAGACAATATAGTCGTCAAACGATAAAGAGCTCAATGCTTCCGCCAATTTTCCGACATTGCGCAGAGTAGCGGAAAATGCTTCGCCTCTGTCGGTCTTACCGCAGGCAGCAGGATGAAAAACAACTCTGTTGCCGTTCATAAGACGAACTTTCGCTGCCGATTTCAAAACATATTCGATAGATTTCAAAATCATATCTTCGGAAGGATTGGCAAAATTGATATAATAAGGTGCGTGAACACTGACCGCAATGTCGTATAACTTTGCTTGTTCTCCGATTTTTTCGGCTGTTTCATCGGACATATTGACCCCGCGTCCGAAAGAATATTCGAATGCAGACAATCCGATGGAATGAAGCCATTCGGGCTCTTCGACAGTGTTTTTGTGCCCCGATTCATAGAAAGAAACGGAATTTCCGGCAGGACCTATTCTAATCATTAAGACCTCCAATTCATATCTTTGTGTATCTGCTCGGAAAGCTCTTTCGGTTCGGCAAATTTTTTTATGTTGCGAATTTTTTCTACAAATTCAAGCACCAAACGCTCTCCGTATATATCTTCGTTTAAACCCTCAATCATTGTTTCGACCGAAAGCCTGTTATCTCCGAAAGTAGGTTTTCCGCCTATGTTCGTGACGGCTTTAAAGCGTTTACCGCGAACAAATGCATATGTGGCGAATACTCCGCAAGACGGAAGAAGTTTGTCTTCGGAAAAAATAATATTAGCCGTAGGAATTCCGAAAATGTGTCCCACATTTCTTCCGTGGACGACTTCGCCTTCGATAAAATACTTGTCGACAAGCAGTGTGTTTGCATCGACGATATTTCCCTGTTGCAAAAGGCTTTTTATCAATGTCGTAGAAACTCTTTTACCAGAATAATCGACCTGCTGCGTAACCGAAACATCGATTCCTCGGGACAAACAAATGTTTTTCAAAAACTCGACATTTCCGACTCCGTTATTTCCGAATTTATAATCATACCCGCAGAAAAGGTGTTTGACATACGAATTATCAAGTAATTTACAGAGAAAATCTTTTGCGGAAATCTTTTTAAATGTTTCGTCAATCTCTGCTTTAACTACAAAATCAATGCCGAGAGAATCGAAAACACGCTTACGCTCTTCATAAGTATAAACTTGCTTTTCATTAGCGTCGAAAACCTTGTAGATATTATTTGAAAACGTAAATACGGCAGACTTGCATCGAGATGCAAGAGCTTGTTTTTTCATATTTTCGATTATAGTTCTGTGTCCTATATGCACGCTGTCGAAAAAACCCAATGCAAGGCAAATAGGTTCCGACACGGCATTACCAAAAATAAGTTCTTTCATTCAGTCTCTCAAATACGATATAATATCGATTTTGTCGTTTTCGTTGATTTTTGCGATTCCAAACAGTTCATTTTTGCAGTAAAGTGCAAAGCGCTCGTAACTTATTCCGCGTCCCTGCATTTTCAAGCCTTTAAGAAGATATTCGTAACAGTCGTCGCAAAGGGTTACTTTCGGAATTTCGGTGAGCGCTGCGTCTACTTTCAGCAAAGCATTTTCTTTCAATGAAGAGAGTTCTTGCAAAGTAACCGAATCTTTTATGTCGAATGCACCGCACCGCAATCTTTTTATCGATGTCATAACCGCATACGTTCCCAATTTTTCCGCCAAATCTCTGCAAACGGAACGTATATAAGTCCCCGATGAACAATGAATCGTAAATTTAAAAGTGTCGGCACTGCCTGTCGTTTCCGCTTTAATAGCATAAATTTCCACGTCGCACGGTGCAAGCTCGACTTCTTTTCCTTGGCGGGCAAGTTCATACGCCCGTCGCCCGTTGATGTTTTTTGCGCTGTACGCAGGCGGTCGCTGTAATTGCCGTCCAATCAATTCATTTGCAGTATCGGTTATTTCCGACAAACAAGGAATTCTTCCTCCGCAGACAACCGTTTGTCCTTCGCTGTCCAATGTATCCGTACAATAGCCGAACTTAAAAGTCGCCTCGTATATCTTATCTTTTTTCAACATTATGTCGAAAAGTCTCGTCGCTTTGCCCACGCCTATCGGCAAAACGCCCTCACCCATTGGGTCCAATGTTCCGAAATGTCCGACAGCCTTCGTCCCCAGAGTTTTTTTGACCGCGGCAACCACATCAAAGCTTGTAATACCCTTCGGTTTATTTATGTTGAGTATGCCAATCATTCGTTCATTCCGTCGGTAATCGATTTCAATATTTTATCAATCACGTCTTCATACTTTCCGTCTGCAACACATCCTGCCGCAAGAGTATGTCCTCCGCCTCCGAATGTCGCGGCGGCGGCGGCAACGTCTGTCTTTTTGGAACGAAAACTAACTTTGAAATGAGAATGGAGCTGCTCCGTAAGACAAACTCCGACTTCCACACATCCGATTTTCATAGCATAGTCTATCAGTCCTTCGGTATCCGCCATAACGCATCCGCACTTATTCAAATCGTTTTGCGTAACGGTTATGATACAAATACGGTTGTTTTTGAAAAACCTCATCGATTGAATGGCGAGTGCCGTCAAATTCGTTTTGTTAATCGTTATGCTTTTATATATTGCCGTGGAAAGCGCATACGGATTCGCACCCAAACCTACCAATTCGGAAGCTATTTTCAAAACTTCTTTACTTGTGTTGGAATGCATAAAATGTCCCGTATCGGTAGACAATCCGACAAACAAGCACGATGCGACAACCTCGTCGATGACGCCGTCGTCTTTTAATAAGCCGTACAAAATTTCACAAGTACTGCTTGCATCGGGAAAAACGATGTTCGTCTTGGCAAAGCGATTGTTTGTCTTGTGATGGTCGATGTTGAATGTTTCGGGAATCGATTTCAAATATCCGACATATCTGCCCATTCGATAATGGTCCCCGCAATCCACTGTTATCAGTAAATCGTAATCTCTGTATTTTTTTTCATTAAGACACTCGAAACCGTGCATAAACGAGTATTGCATCGGATTATCCGAATCACATAAAAAATCATAAGCCACGCCCTTGTTTTCGCAAATGCGCCCTATCGAAAAACCGGCGCCGAGACAGTCTCCGTCAGGGCGCTGGTGTCCCACTATCAAAACGCAACGACTGCGCTCAATTGCCTGCGATATCGTCATTCTTTTTGATTTCCTTAATCAGCGAGTCTATATGTTGTCCGTATTCGCCCGCCGTATCCTCGATAAAATTCAATTGCGGCACAGCCCTCAAATGTTTGAGCTCGATACTCAACTCGTGGCGTATAAAACCTTCGCTCTGCTTTAACGCCTCGAAAGTAGATTGCATTTTTTCTTTGTTTCCGTATATGCTTACGTAAACTCTTGCCGTTTTCAAGTCTTTTGAAACGGATACGTCGGTCACACTCACCATTTCGCTGACGCGCGGGTTCTTTATTCTGTCGCGAATAATCACCGTAATGCACTTCTGCAACTCGCTGTTCACTCTTTCCAAACGGTAATTCATTTACGATTTAATCTCCTGCAACTCATACACTTCGATTTCATCGTTCTCCGCATAATCGCTGTAATCCGAAATATTGATACCGCATTCATAGCCTTTTGCAACTTCTTTCGCATCATCCTTAAAGCGCTTCAACGTTGCGAGAACGCCGTTGTCAAAGACAACGTTTCCGTCGCGAATAACGCGGGCTTTTGCATTGCGCACCACTTTGCCGCTTGTTACGAAACTGCCCGCAACGACGCCGACGCCCGTAATCTTGAAGATATTGCGAACCTGTGCTCTTCCGAGCACAACTTCCTGATACTTCGGTTCGACAAGGCCCTTCATTTCGCGCTCTACGTCTTCGATAACTTCATAGATGACTTTATACAAACGTATATCGATTCCCTTGCTTTCGGCAATAGTCTTCGATTCCGAATCGGGGCGAACGTTGAAACCTACGACAATAGTCTTTCCCTTGGCAACTTCTGCAAACATCAAATCGGATTTGTTTATGGCGCCGACACCGCTGTGAACTACGTTTACACGAACTTCTCCCGAATCGAGTTTCAAAAGAGAACTCTTTATCGCTTCGACCGAACCCTGAACGTCGGCTTTCACTATAATATCGACCGACTTCTGCTTGTCGACAGCCATATCGTCCAAAAGCTTCTGCAAAGCCGTGGGTTCCTGTCCCTGATTTGCTTTTTCCGTTTGAATCTTTGCTCTTCTTTCTTCGACGACGGCTTTTGCCATTTTTTCATCGTTGACGGCAAACATCACGTCTCCGACCGACGGTACTTCCGTAAAACCGAGTACGGAAACGGGTGTCGAAGGCTCTGCCTCCTTCAACATTCTGCCCTTATCGTCAATCATAGCTCTGACTTTTCCGTACGAAGTTCCGGAAACAACATAATCTCCGACTTTCAACGTACCGTTTGTAACAATTATATTTGCGACAGGGCCTTTGCCTTTGTCCAACCTTGCTTCGACGATGGTAGCTTTTGCACTTCTTTTCGGGTTTGCGCGATAATCGTTGTACTCCGCAATAAAAAGAATATTCTCCAATAATTTATCGATACCCTGACCTGTTTTTGCGGAAATTGGTACAAGCATAGTATCGCCGCCCCATTCCTCGCACAACAACCCGTTGTCTGCAAGCTGCTGCTTAATCAAATCCATTTTGGCGCCGGGTTTGTCGATTTTGTTTACGGCAACAATAACGGGGAACTTTTCTTCGCTTGCGCCTTTGTCGGTACGCTTCGTTTCCACGGCTTTGATATGCTTGATGGCCTCTACCGTCTGCGGCATAACTCCGTCGTCCGCAGCAACTATCAAAATAGCTATGTCCGTAACCGCTGCGCCGCGAGCACGCATCGCCGTGAAAGCCTCGTGTCCGGGCGTATCAAGGAAAGTAATTTTATCGTTTTTGACTTTAACCGAATATGCGCCTATATGCTGCGTTATGCCGCCGGCTTCGCCGCTGGCAACCGAAGTCTTTCTGATTGCATCCAACAAAGACGTTTTTCCGTGGTCGACGTGACCCATAACCGTAACTATTGCGGGACGTTTAACAAGGTCCTCGGGGGCATCGGCTTCTTCGTGTATTTCTTCGAGCTGCTCTTCTTTGGATTTGTCGAGTTTCAGTTCAAGCTGCACCCCAAACTCGTTTGCAACAAGCTCCATTGTAGCAAAGTCGACAACACTGTTTATTGTCGTTATTATGTCAAGCGACATAAGTTTTTTGATAATCTCTTGTGCGGTGATACCTATCTTCTCGCTCAAAATCTTTACGGTCAGATTTTCCGTCGTTATAACGGCTTTTTCTATTTTAATCGGCGTAAAGACGACAGGTTCTTTGACCTTCTTGTTTTTAAGCTTTCTCGTGCCCATACGCTCTTCGTCAAGGTCTTGCGGTATAAAACCCTTGCGTATGAGCGTACGCTTCGCCATCGGCTTCTTGTCGTCGGACGATTTGGAATAATCCTTTTTCTTCGTATCGAAATTGCGCTTTTCTTTCGACACCGCAGGCATATCCATTTTGAGCGCGGGACGCGCGTTGCCGCCTGTTCCGAGTGGTCTCGGAGTTCTCTGAAATCCTTCGCCTCTGGTCTGCGGTCTGGGCGATGTCGGCTTTGCGTTTTCTCTTATCTGCTGCGGCTGCGCCACTCCTCTGATATAGCTGGGTTTTGCCGCGGGTTTTTTCTCCGGCGTAAAAGTTTTGGAGCGCGTCACGACCATAGAATCCGCCGCTCTGTCGGATTTGACGACAGGCTTGCTTTCCTCTTCTTTCGATTCCGATTTAATCGGCTCCGCCTCGACAACCGCTTCTTGAACGGGTTCGGAAACTGCGGGACGCTTTGCGGCATTGCGTGCTTCCTCTTCCTGTTTCAAGCGATTGGCTTCTTCGCTCTCTTGTCTGCGAAGCTCGTTCAAAAGAGCGTCTATTTGTTTACGACACTCTTTGATTCTCGAAAGCTCGGCAAAATCAGCCCGTTGTAACATTTGATACAGAGCTTTAACGTTAGCATATCTTACGGTTTCCGCAGTTTTTTGCTGATTGTTAGACAACTATTTTACCTCCGAAGTCAAAACTTCATAATTATCATTCCTAAACTTCAATATCGCTTGCGACATCTGTTTGTCGCCTATTGCGACAGCCTTACAATTTGGTTTGTGCACTATTTCTTCCAAAAGCTTGTTTTTGATTTGTAACAAAGGAATTCTTCCCGAATCGGCGACGGCTATGCATTTTTTCACCGAACGCTCCGAAAGCGAATTGCAAATGAGCATAACATATCTTTTTTTTCGCAAATGCTCTATATTGTCTATTCCGTAAATAACTTTCCCGGCTCGCACGGCAAATCCGAGTATGGATTCAACTTTGTCAGTCACAATCGAATTCCTCCGAAAGTTTCTCGTATACTTCGCGCGGGACGTCGCATTTGAAAGTCCGATTTAGAAGTCGTCCTTTCAGACATTTGTTCAAACAGTCGCGATTGTCGCAAAGATATGCGCCTCTTCCGTTTTTCTTTCCTGTCCTGTCGAGTGAAAATTCTCCTTCCGGACTTCTGACAATACGCAATAAAAGCTTTTTGTCTTTCATTTCGCGGCAGGCAATGCACATTCTTTCGGGAGACTTCTTTTCTTTCGTCATTTTGCGTCAGTCCAAATCTCCGAGGTCCTCGTCGAACACGCTGTCATCTATGATTTCCTCTTCTTCTGCCGGGGCTTCCTCCTCGACAACCTTCTCTTCCGCTTTCTTGTTTTCCACAAACTGCGAATACGGACGAACGTCGATTTTCCAACCGGTGAGTCTTGCCGCAAGGCGAGCGTTTTGACCGTCTCGACCTATCGCCAAAGACAACTTGTCGTCGTCTACGACAACTCTCGCAATTTTTTCGTCGTCGCTGACTTCCACCGCAATAACTTGTGCGGGACTTAAAGAACGCGCTATAAATTCCAAGATGTCGGGGCACCAAGAAATTATGTCAATCTTCTCTCCGCCCAACTCGTTCACAATGGCATTAACGCGCATACCGCGATTACCCACGCAAGCGCCGACGGCGTCGATGCTCTTTTCTTCCGTATAAACCGCCATTTTGGTACGATACCCGGCTTCGCGAACTATCGACTTAATCGTAACAAGCTGATTTGCGACTTCCGGAACTTCGAGCTCGAAAAGCTTTCTGACAAATCCCGCAACCGTTCTGGAAACGAGCACTTGCGGACCTTTCGGACCCGTGCGGATTTTTTTGACGAAAACTTTGACTTTGTCTCCGATATTGAATTTATCTCCCGGCGCTTGGTCTTGCGGCATCATCATAGCTTCTATGCGGTTGATTTCCACATATACGTTTTTACCGTCCTTAATTTGGTCGATTCTTCTCACGATACCGGTAACAAGGTCGCCTTCTTTTTGAGCAAGTTCCGCATAAGCCATTTCGCCCTCGACTTCGTGAAGCTTTTGGTAAATAACCTGTTTTGCGGTCTGTGCCGCGATACGTCCGAATTCTTTCGGCAAAACTTCTTCGCAGACTCTGTCGCCGACCTTATATTTTTTACTGATAAGACGCGCGTCTTCGAGACTTATTTCGGTATCTTTATTCTCTGCGACCTCGACGACGTTTCTGTAAGCAAGAATTTTGATTTTATTGGTTTCGGGAAAAAGCTTGACTTCGATTGCCTGTGCGCTTCCCGTGTGCTTTTTATAAGCGATAACGAGCGCCGACTCCAACGCTTCGATAAATACTTCTTTTTTGATGCGCTTTTCACGCTCCAATTCGTCCAATGCCAAGAAAAAATCTTTTTTGACTATTTCTTTCTTTGCAGCCATTTTATGGTCTCCTCCAAAATATATCTTACTCGAATTTTACCAAAGGTCGCACCAACGCAACCTTCGTCATTTCCAACTTCAACTCGCGACCCGATACCTCTACGGTAACGGTGTGTTCTGCTTTCTCTTTCAATACGCCTTCGTAAATTTTTTTACCCATATAAGGCGCATACAGCTTTACTTCGACTTCGCGACCGTAATTCCTTTCGTAATCTCTCTGCTTTTTAAACGGTCTGTCCAAACCCGGAGACGAAATATTGAGAACATAGGCATCGGAAATCGGGTCTGCTTCGTCAAGTATCGGATTGACCGCATTGTGAACAATTTCACAATCGTCCAACGTAACGCCGCGAGGAATATCGATAAATATAGTCAAATTCATTTGACCGTACTTCTTGACGTATTCGATGTCTACAATCTCGTATCCGAGATTTTCAATCGTCTCTCTGACCAAGCCGTCTATGATGTCTGCCGTTTTTTCGGACATAAGCCTCCAAATAAACTTTGAGAGCGGACCGACAAGCCCACTCTCGAAGTCTACCATATTCATCTGATTTTAGTATAGCACACTATTGCAAAAAAATCAAGCGTTTGCACACATCATTTCCACAAGTTTTATAAAAACTTCTGCCGTCGCGATTGCGTCGTAAATTCCTCGGTGCGCGCTCACATTCTCCACGCCGAAATGTTTTGTCAGATTGGACAGCTTATACCTTCTCAACTCGGGAAGATATTTTTTCGCCAGAACAATCGTGTCCATCATCTCGTTTTCGAAATAAATATTTTGTCTTGCTCCGTTCACTGCTATAAACCCGTAATCGAACTGCACGTTTTGCCCCACAAGAATCGTATTGGCGGAATACTTGTAAAAATCCAACAAAACTTCGTCTATAAGCGGCTGTCCCATAACGTCGCTGTCGCGTATTCCGGTAAGTTGCGTTATCTTTTCGGGTATGGGTATTTTGGGGTCTATATAACTGTTAAAAGTATCCTTGAACTTTCCGTCTACGATTCTGACGGCGCCGATTTCTATAATTCTGTCGTTCTCGGGCGCAAACCCCGTGGTTTCCAAATCAAAAACGCAAAATGTTTTTCCCCGCAAAAACGATGCAGGTTCTTTCACCACGTCAAACAGAGTCGCTTGTTTGACCGAAACAAAAGGCTGCGGAAAAACCTTGTGATATTCGTCGTCGACGCGTCTGCGCAAACGATTGACCTTAAAATCCTTCGGAAGCGTGCACAGACATATATCGTTAGGCCAAAAGGTTACGACTCCGTCTCTCATATTATCCTCTGTCAGTTTTCCGCGGGCAACAATCTGTTTTCCGTCTTTTAACAGAGTGATTTGATTTTCCGTCTTTTTGTTTGGAAAGTATATGCAGGAAATGCCGCCCGTAAAATCCGACAACGTAAATTTATAATACTTTCTGTTTGGATTATCGCGTTTCGACAGCTCTCTTAAACCCGAAACGGTTCCGCATAAAACTATTTCGGCAGTCTCCTTTTTGGCATCCTCTATGTACCTTGCTTTTTCGTATACGATTTTTCCGATAAACTCTTCCACGTTTTCGGGTTGTATCACACGCCCCAATTTTACGTCGTCCAACTTAAAACGACTTTTTTCCTCCTCCATTTCACGTTCTATGTCATCGATGTTTTCGGAAGTGTCGTCGACATTGACAAATTTTATTATGACAGGTTCGCAATACAAATTCTTGATATGCTCTTCTATCTTTTTTCCCGCACTTTTTTTGTTACAGTAATCGCAAACGGAATCGCTCATACGAAAAGTAACGTAAATCTTTCCGTCCGAATAGTCTGTCAAAATGTCCTCTTGCGCCACCATAGTGGAAAGCATAGGAAACTGTTTTAAAAATTCCAAAATATCGGGAATAAAAAAGTCCCTGTCAAAATGACTCTTGACAAGTTTTATTTCCACATTGGAAAAATCTCCGTTAAAAGCCCTTTTTACCGCCGTAGACAAAGTTTCTTTTTGAGAAAAAACCTCACTCTCTT
Source organism: uncultured Christensenellaceae bacterium (assembly GCA_910588155.1). Taxonomy (GTDB): domain Bacteria; phylum Bacillota; class Clostridia; order Christensenellales; family Pumilibacteraceae; genus MGBC157735. The sequence goes on along the minus strand of CAJUPB010000001.1, from coordinate 66,713 downwards.
TGATTTCGGGATAAGCAAAAGTCAAAGTCAGCAACTCGTCGTCAATTATAAAACGTACATTTCTCAAACGTAAATAAGTAAATCTTTCATCGGTAATCTCGTTAAATTTTTCAATAAACGTTTGCAATTAATCTCTCCACCTTTTGTTTAAACTCTTCCACGGCGGAAGCAAACGGCAAAGTTGCCGTAACTTCGCCTTTTTCGAATATAACGGCTTTGTCTCCTCCTCCCGCGATTCCTATATCAGCGTCTTTCGCTTCACCGGGACCGTTTACGACACACCCCATAACGGCGATTTTCATCCTCTTGTTCACGCCTTTGACAAGTCCGTTTATTTCTTTTACAAGCTTGTCCATATCGTAACGACAGCGAGAACAGGTCGGACAGGAAACCACTTCGCAATAATCGCGCAAGTTCAACGCCTTCAAAATATCGACAGCAGCATAAACTTCGCGCACCGGGTCGCCCGTCAAAGACACTCTGACAGTATCCCCGATTCCGTCCGCAAGCAAAGTCCCGATTCCGATAGCCGATTTGATGTTTCCCATTCCTTCTCCGCCCGATTCAGTAACTCCGATATGCAAAGGATAATCGCATACCTTGTCTATCAAGCGATATGTTTCAATCATTGTTTTTACCGACGACGATTTCGCCGAAACGATGATATCGTAAAAACCGAAACTCTCCAACAGCGAAACGCCTTTAAGAGCACTTTCGGAAAGCGCTTTTGCGCCGACACCGTATTTTTGCTCGAACTCCTTTTCGACAGAACCGCCGTTTACTCCTACTCTGATGGCAACACCGTGCGCCTTGCACGCATCGGCAACCATACGGACTTTATCCGTTCCGCCGATATTGCCGGGATTTATTCTAACCTTCGAAAAACCGATTTCCGCACACTTAACCGCAAGTCTGTAATCGAATTGAATATCTGCGACAAGCGGAATCTCGGGAAACTCTTTCAACAACATTGCCGAACACTTTATGTCATTTTCGCCGGAAACCGCAAGACGAATGATGTCGCACCCTGCGCTTTTCAGTTTTTTTATCTGCGCGGCACAAGCTTCGAAGTCTGACGACGGACAGTTTAACATAGACTGCACCGAAACAGAGCCGACTCCTCCGACAGTTATACTTCCCACTCTGACGGATTTTTTCATACGTATCTCCTAAATTCCCCTCATAAACATACCGATTATGTCTACAACGATAACCAGTCCGAATAACGCCACCAATCCCGCAAAATGAATTATGTTTTCCACTTTCTTGTTAACGGGCTTCTTTCTTATCCACTCTATTAGCGTAAAAACGACTTTCGACCCGTCCAAAGCCGGAATAGGCAAAATATTAAAAATTGCAAGGTTACTCGCTATAAGCGGCAAAAATATCAATATATTCAACCAGTTTTGTGAAGCAACCTCCGCAAAAGAACTCACCGTGCCTATCGGACCCGTCAAAGAGGTTATTTTAACTTGCCCCGTAAAAAGTTTTCCGAAAGCTCCGAGAACCATCCAAGAAAATTTCAACGTCATAGGAACCGAATATAAAAGAGACTCGCCGAAACCGGCTTTTACATATTCGCTTTTGGATTGAAATCCGAATCCGTCATACTCTTCTTTTTTCCCGTTCTCATCGGTATAAGTAATCTTTTGAACAGCAACATCCTGTTCTATCAATTGCCCGTCTCTCAAAACAGTGAGCTTAACGACATCGCCGAGTTTATAATTCTCCAACAATTCCGAATAGCTGTGCATTATGCCGATTTCTCTTCCGTCTACGGCAATAATTTCGTCGCCCTTTTCCAGAGTATTGTAATAAATACCGGGCTCTTCCGTTTCGAATACAGCAGTCACGGTAGGTTTTGCATACCCTACGACAAGAATAAAAATAAAAGAAAATATTATTGCGGAAATAAAATTGAACAGAGGTCCGGCAATAAAAACGATAATTCTTTTCCAAGGTTTCTGCTCGTCAAAAAGAAGATAGTCCCTTTTGACGCTTGCGCCGTCGGTTGCAACGCTATTTCCCGGTTCGGCAAGTTCGACGACCGAATCCGAATTCTCTTCTTTTTTCTTTCCTATCGTTGTTCCGTCGGCATTATCTTCTCCCGCAAAAGCACAGTATCCGCCGAGCGGCACCAGACGCAAAGTAAACTTTTCGCCGCTCTTCTTGTTTTTTTTCTGAAAAAGCTTCGGACCGAAACCGACCGAAAACTCGTCGATTTTGAACTTCAAAATTTTTCCGGCAATGTAATGCCCGAATTCGTGTATTACCACCATAAGCAGCAGTATGACTATACCAAGCAATATATAAAGAAAAAACTTCAATACGAACTCCCTTTCGAATTATAGTCTCTCATAAGTTTACCGTATATCTCGTCGAACGTGTCGTATATTTCGTCGATAGACGGTTCGGCAATAATGTCTGCCGCAAAAAGAGTCTTCTCGATAATTATACTTATGTCCGTAAAAGCTATCTTATTATTCAAAAAAAGCTGTACGCAAGCTTCATTTGCGGCATTGAATATACACGGAGCATTCCCGCCCATTTTCAACACTTCCTTCGCCAAATGCGGCAAAATAAAAGTATCTTCATCGGGTCTTGAAAACGTAAGCGCTGTATCAAACTCGAATCGTGCCGCATCCGACGGCATTTTATCGGGATAAGTCAATGCCGCCTGTATTGGAAGTTCCATATTCGGAGCCGCCATTTGCGCAATAATGCTTCCGTCGACGAATTCCACCATAGAATGTATGATGCTCTGTCTGTGAATTATATAATCGATGTCATACGTATCGAACAACCATCGCGCCTCTATTATTTCCAAGGCCTTGTTCATCATAGTCGCACTGTCGACCGATATCTTTTGTCCCATATTCCAGGTGGGATGACTAACCGCCATTTGCGGAGTTGCTTTTTTTAAAAATTCTTTCTTCTTACCGAAAAACGGCCCTCCGCTTGCCGTAAGTATTATCCGTCGAAGTTCTCGCTTGTTTCCCGCACGCAGACATTGCCAAATTGCCGAATGCTCGCTGTCAATCGGAAGCAATTCTTTTCCGACCTTTTTGGCTGCATCCACGACTAGTTTTCCGCCCGCAACCAAAGATTCTTTATTCGCCAAAGCAACTGTCGTACCATTGGAAAGGGCTGTCATAACGGCACGCAAACCGCACATTCCGACAACTGCGACAACCAAAATATCTATATCTTTGCGGGCGGCTATCTCGCATAACGCATTTTTGCCGCCGACCGTTTCGATATTTTTAAATACGCTTTTTGCCTCAAAAAAAGCAGAATCGTCCGTAACACCCACAACTTTCGGACGGAATTCGTCCGACTGCTTTTTCAGTTCCTCGATATTGGAATTGACGCACAACGCCACAACTTCGAACTTATCGGGATATTTCCTTACAACGTTCAAAGTCTGACGACCGATTGAACCGCTGCTTCCCAAAACGGCTATTCTCTTCATAATGCAGATAATACGTTAAGATATATGAACAGAAATACGGAAAAAACTACCATTCCGTCCACTCTGTCCATAAAGCCGCCGTGACCGGGCAACACTTTTCCGAAATCTTTAATACCGCAATTTCGCTTGACGTAAGAAGCGAGCAAGTCGCCGACTTGAACGAAAAACGCACCGCAGAAACCGATAGTGAGATAATGCACAACATTTGTGACGGTAGACCCGCCAATCGGAGCCAAACCGAATATTCCGTAAGTCGCAAGCAACAGCAACATTGCGCCGCCCAACAAACCTCCGACCAAGCCGCCCACCGCACCCGAAATCGTCTTGTTCGGGCTTACGGACGGACAGAGCTTCGGTCCTTTAAACAAAGAGCCTATCATATAAGCAAACGTGTCGGTGAGACAAGGAATGACAAATACGAAAAACAATCCCGCAATTCTGTACGGCGACTCGAAATAATTTATTCCCAACATATATATAAATAACGATATGGGATAAATCAAAGTCAATATCGTTCCCGTTGCATTGCTTATGGTTTTCTTTTTACTGAACATCGTATATATGGCGCAAGCGATGACCACAAGGAACAACACTCCGAAATATGACGTTATGCCTCCGCTGTTTTTGAACCGTGTAACAAGAACAAAAACAAGATATCCCAAAAGTATATTAAATAAAATGAGCTGGTCGTAAGTCTTGGAATAGCGATTGGATATAGCTTTGGACATTTCAAATCCCGCACCGACCATCAGAGCAACAGTGAATATGTCGAACGCAAAATTTAAGCCGACAAGACTTAACGTCAAAACGCCCGCATACACCAAAAATATTATTACGCCTGTTATAACTCTTTGAAATTTCATTTACACTTTTCCGAATCTTCTGCTTCTTTTTGCGTATACGGCAAGCACCGAATGCAACTCTTCTTCATCGAAATCGGGCCAAAGCGTGTCCGTCACAACCATTTCGCTGTAAGCCGCTTGATAAAGCATAAAATTGCTCAAACGATATTCTCCGCTTGTCCGTACAATCAAGTCCGGGTCTGGCAATCCGCCGGTATACAAGCGAGACGCAAATTCGTTTGCATCGACTTCTTTCCCTGCTCTTACGCATTCGTTTACCGCCCGAACGATTTCGTCTCGACTGCCGTAGTTCAAACCGATGTTTACAATCGCTTTTTTTCCGTCGGCACTTTCGGAGATAACTCTGTCGAGACTTTTTCGAATATCGTCGTCGAAATACGACAGGTCTCCCATAAACACAACCTTGACGCCTTCGTCAATCAACTCTTTTAGCATATCGTAGATATTGTCTCGAATCAATTGCATCAAAGCCGCCACTTCGTCTTTCGGACGATTTCGGTTTTCGGTAGAAAACGCAAAAAGCGAAATAACTTTTATTCCCGATTTAACGCACTCGGAAATAATTTTACGCATTGTTTTCACGCCTTCTTTGTGACCGAGCTTACGAGGCAACAGGCGTTTCGACGCCCATCTCCCGTTTCCGTCCATTATAAAAGCAATGTGCGTCGGCAATGAAGTATTTTCAACCTTGTCAGACTTCAAGAATCTCCGCCTCTTTTTCCTTAAAGAATTTATCGGCACTTTCGATAGCTTTGTCGAGAATTTTCTGAACTTCTTTTTCTATCACAACGACTTCGTCTTCCGTAACTCCGTTGTCTTTTTTCAATCTTTTTACGGCTTCCAAAATATCGCGGCGTTCGTTTCTCAAAACAACCTTGGAATCTTCCGCAGTCTTTTTGATTTGTTTGCACAATTCCTTACGTCTCTCTTCCGTAAGCTGCGGAAATACCAATCTGATATTTTTGCCGTCGTCGGACGGATTGATACCTATGTCCGACGCGGAGATAACTTTGCTTACCTCTTTCAACATACTTGTATCCCAAAGCGAAATCATCAACGTTCTTGCGTCGGGAACGGTTATGTTTGCCATTTGATTCAAAGGAGTCGGCGTACCGTAATAATCGACAACAATCTTATTCAATATCTGCGGATTGGCTCTGCCGGCTCTGACCGTAAGCAATTCGCTTTTCAAATGTTCGAGAGCCTTGCTTATACGAGACTCATACTTCTCAAACTCGTTCTTTACTTGAAGATTGTCTATATTCATAAATCGACCTCCTAATGTTTGTACTCATACATTATAACAAATCTATTCGGATAAAACAACTATATTAACTTATAATCGTACCGATTTTTTCGCCCATAGCCGCCTTAATCAAACCTTTCTCGCTGTTAAGACCGAAAGCAATAATGGGAATCTTGTTTTCCATACACATCGTAACCGACGTTATGTCCATCACGTTCAAGCCTTTGTTTATGACGTCCATATATGACAGCGCATCGTATTTGACTGCTTTCGGATTTTTCTTGGGGTCGCTGTCGTAAACACCGTCGATGTTTTTCGCCATAAGAAGAACATCGGCTTTAATCTCCGCCGCGCGCAATGCCGCTCCCGAGTCCGTGGAAAAATACGGGTTTCCGGTTCCGCAGGCAAATATTACTATTCTGCGACACTCGAAATGGCGCAGTGCTTTTCTCAAAATATACGGTTCGGCAACGGACGGAATACTCAAAGCCGTCTGCACGCGCGTGGGAACGTTCTTTTTTTCTATCGCGTTTTGCAGAGCCAAAGCATTCATAATCGTTGCCAACATACCCATATGGTCCGCCGTAACTCTGTCCATATTTATGCCTTGCCTGCCTCGCCAAAAGTTTCCTCCGCCGACGACAACGGCAATATCCATACCCTTTTCGTGCAACTCGACAAGCTGCGACACGACATTTTCCACCATATCGGGATTGATTCCCACGCCTTCGCTTCCCGCAAGCGCTTCTCCGCTGATTTTAAGCAATACTCTTTTAAACATAGCGTCCTCCGAATGAATTAAAATAATAGGACACTGAAACCGTGTCCTATTATTATTGTCGTTATTTCTGCAACTTTGCGATTTCCTCGGCAAAGTTTTCGTTTTTCTTTTCCAAACCCTCGCCCATAACGAAATATTTAAATTTCACAATATCGATTTGGGTTCCGAGATTTTTCGCTGTTTCCGCAACTACCTGATTGACGGTTTTGGAATTGTCTTTGACAAATTCTTGGTCAATCAAACAGACATTTGCAAAGAACTTTTTGATTCTTCCGCCAATCATTTTTTCTACAACGGCGGCAGGCTTACCCTCATTCAACGCTTGTGCGGTAAGTATCTCTTTCTCGTGAGCAACCTCTTCCTCCGGAACTTCCGACTCCTTGACGTATTTGGGAGCAAATGCAGCAATGTGCAACGCAATGTCGTGACACATCGCTTTGAACTCGGACTTCGAGTTGATGTCCTTGTCGGTCTTAACTTCGACAAGCACGCCTATTTTACCGCCCATATGAATGTATCCGTCAATCATACCGCTCTTCGTTTCAAACTTGACGAAACGTCTTACGGAAATTTTTTCGCCTATTTTTGCGGTAGCGTTATTTACGAGGTCAAGCACCGTACCCGCACCGCTCTTGACGGCAAGCAATTCTTCGACAGTCTCCGCCTTGCCGGAAATTATCGCGTCGCAAACCTGCTTGCAAAGCTCCACAAACGTAGCGGACGCCGAAACAAAGTCGGACTCGCAGTTGATTTCCACCATAGCGCCGGTCTTTCCGTCTGCGGATACACCGGTATAAACAACACCTTCGGATGCTATGCGGGATGCCTTCTTTGCCGCAATATTTACGCCTTGTTCTCTCAAATATTCCGCAGCCTTCTCCATATCACCGTCGGTATGAGTAAGCGCTTTTTTGCAGTCCATCATACCTGCGCCTGTTCTGTTTCTCAATTCGGCTACGTCTTTTGCTGTAAATGCCATATTAATCACCTCTCTGTTTTATGCCTCTTCGGCGGCGGGCTTTTCGGATTCTTCCGCAACCGCTTGCTGCGCCGCTTCTTTTGCGACTGCTTCCGCCTCCGCCTGCTTTCTTGCTGCCAAACCTTCTTCGCCCTCTTTCGCTTCGATGACGGCGTCGGCCATTGCTCCCGCAATAAGCTTTATTGCACGTATGGCGTCGTCGTTGCCGGCTATAACATAATCAACCTCGTCGGGGTCGCAATTCGTATCCACAAGTCCCACTATGGGGATATTCAAACTTCTTGCTTCCGCAACCGCAAGATGCTCTTTCTTCGTATCGACGACGAACAAAGCCCCGGGAAGCGTACGCATATCTTTTATGCCGCCGAGATTCTCTTCGAGCTTGTCTCTTTCGGCAATAAGTTTGATAACTTCTTTCTTCGGGAGAAGAGCAAACTCGCCCATCTTTTCCATAAGATTGAGTTTGTTGAGTCTCTCTATTCTGGAACGCATAGTCGTGAAGTTGGTAAGCGTACCGCCCAACCATCTCGACTTCATATAAAACATACCGCATCTTTCTGCTTCGAGCTGAATTGCCTCTTGCGCCTGCTTCTTCGTTCCGACGAAGAGAATGGGCTTACCGGTAAGCGCAACTTCCTTTATGAATGCGTAAGCCTCGTCGATAAGTCCGACGGTTTTTTCCAAATTGATGATATATATATCGTTACGCGCGGTATATATATACTTCTTCATCTTCGGATTCCACTTGCGCGTAGGGTGACCGAAATGCACGCCCGCTTCAAGCAGTTGCTTCATAGAAACAACATTGTTAGTCATAATTTGTACCTCCTGTTTTTTCCTCCCCGCCCATCAACTCGGCTTTTATACGCAAGACATAAAGATTTATCCTGCGCAACAGAAAAACCAATCCGACACGGGTGCGAATTTAACCTGTTAGAGTATATCATAATCTTAAACAGAAATCAACTGTTTAAAACCGATTTTTATAAGTAAATCGAAATTTATTTCTTTTTATTATGATGATGTTCGCAAGAACATTCTCCGTCTTTACAACCGTCGTGACCATTGCAATCGCAATCGTCGTCACAATCTTCGTCATCGCAATCACCGCAATGACAGCAATCGCAGTTTTCCATATCGGAAACAGCTTTAACATACTCGGAAAAAACGTTCTCCAAAATCTTTTCGTCTCCGATAGGCAAAAACATATCTTCTTCTCCTTCGCCTTCTTTAATTTCGAAAATAATCGCTTCATCCTCACCGAGACCTTCCATAGGTTCTACCGGTTGCAACAAACCGTAGAATTTGTCGTCAAGCTCGACACAAGCTATTTCGTAAAACTCTACCGGATTTTCGTCGTCGTCATAAAGCGTAATGACATTGCTGTCCTCGAAAATCTCCACGTTGTCTCTTTTCATATTCAAATACTCCTTTTATTTTTATTGCTTTCGAGATAACTCTGCAAAATCAATCTCGCAGCCATACTGTCTACCAACTCTTTTCTTTCCGCAAAGCCGACCCCGCCTTGCTTCAAAATCTCTTCCGCCTCGACACTGGTCAGTCTTTCGTCCCGATACACCACGTCTAATCCGGAAACTTTCTGTAAAACCCGACCGAATGCTCGCGTTTTGCTTGCCCGAACGCCCTCCGAACCGTCCATATTCAAAGGCAACCCGACGACAATCAGTTCTGCCCGTTCGCAATGTGCTATATTTGCCACATAGTCGACGGCACAACGCATAGACTTCATTTTATAAGTTTTCAGCGGTGAAGCAATCATCTCCAACTCGTCGCTGATTGCCAGACCCGTACGGGCATCGCCGTAATCGACACACAAAATTCTCATTGTTAAATTATACCATATATTTTTCGAAATGTCAGCAATTTTAGTTTGATTTTTCAAATAAAAAGGACGCATAGCCAAAAGCCGCGTCCCCCTGCCGTATATCAGGATTTATTACTGCGCATCGGACGAACCGGACTGCTGTCCGCCCGTCGTTTGAGCTATCTTGTTCATAACGGCATCTTCCGCATCCGATACCGCCTTTCTGACTTTACCGTTCTTGCTGGCAATATACATTCCGAGCGCAGTACCCAAAGCCATACCTACGATTATTTTATTGCTCATTATACACCTCCCATATAGTACTTTTATTATCTGCCGCAAACGGGATAATTATTATGGGAGCGTACAATTTTTACGCTTTTTGCTTTTTATAGTTTTCCAAATAATCGTGAACGGCAGCTTTAATCGCTTCTTCCGCCAATACGGAACAATGCAGTTTTTGTGCGGGAAGTCCGCCGAGGGACTCGACGACTTGCCTGTTTGTGACTTTCAAAGCTTCTTCAATCGTCTTGCCTTTTATCATTCGCGTAGCGACGGACGATGTCGCAATAGCTGCGGCGCAACCGAAAGTCTGGAAACTTACGTCTTGTATGACGTCATTTTCGTCGATTTTCATAAAAATCTTCATTATGTCTCCGCAAGTCGCATTTCCGACAGTGCCTACTCCGTTTGCATCGGGAAGCTCTCCGACGTTTTGCGGATTGGAAAATTCATTCATTACTTTTTCGTTATACATATTGTTTTTCTCCTTTAAACTCGCTGAAAAGCGGGGACAGCTTTCTCAAATCTTCAACCGCTTTCACTACCTGCTCTATCACATAATCGACATCCTCTTTCGTAGTATACTTTCCGAAAGAAAATCTTATGGAACCGTGCGCCTTTTCAATCGGCAGTCCAGTCGCCAACAGCACGTGCGAAGGGTCGAGAGACCCTGATGAACACGCAGACCCGGATGAACACGCAATGCCCGCCATATCCAAACGCAACAAAAGCGACTCGCCTTCTATAAATTCAAAAGCAAAGTTAGCATTTTGCGGCAATCTGTGCAGCCTGTCTCCGTTATAAACCACATAAGGCACTCTCTGCTCGATAGATTTCACAAAATAATCTCGAAGCTCTTTAACTTTCGAAGAATTATCTTCGAGATTGTCGAGAGCTAGTTTCAAAGCTTCCGCCATTCCGACGACGGCAGGCACGTTCGTCGTACCTCCGCGCATAGAGCGTTCTTGATGTCCGCCCGTAACAAATTTATCCGGCTTTATTCCGCTTTTGATATATAAAGCGCCTATTCCTTTCGGACCGTAAAATTTATGAGCCGAAAAAGTCAGCAAGTCAACGTTCCAGCCGCGAATATCCACGGGAACGGACCCCATTGCCTGAACGGCATCCGTATGAAAAAGTGCTCCGTGCCTGTGTGCAATTTCGCAAAGTTCCTTTATTGGCTGCAATGTGCCGATTTCGTTATTAGCCGCCATCACGGACACGAGAGATGTATCGTCGGTTATAGCCTTTTCCAAATACTCCGGCAATACCACTCCCATATCGTTGACAGGCAAATAAACTACGTCATAGCCGCTTTTCTCCAACTGTTCTGCGGATGCAAGCATAGCAGCGTGCTCTATGCTGCTCACTATAATGCGCTTGCCTTTTTGCGAATATGCCGACGCAATACCCTTTAATGCCCAATTGTCGCTTTCCGTTCCCCCCGACGTGAAATAGATTTCCGTAGGTTTTACCTTCAACAATTCCGCAATTTTTCGGCGTGCGGCATCGACGGCATTGGCGCCTTCTCTTCCGAAACAATGCAAACTGTTCGCGTTTCCGAACTTCTCCGTAAAATACGGCTTCATAGCTTCGAAAACACATTCGTCCAACGGCGTAGTTGCCGAATAATCCAAATAAACTTTTCTCATAATTTTTTCAAACACACCTGTAATCGTCTATCATATCTTGCAATGTAGTTTGCCGCAAAACACTCCCTATACTTTCCGCCAGCTTTCTGAAAATCCGTTTGTTAGGGCAATATTTGTCCTCGCAACTCGTATCGCAATTATACTCGAAGTTATCTCCCATTGCGTCGAGAATATCGGAAACCGTTATTTCGCTCGGGGGCTTGGATAAAGAATATCCTCCGTTAAGTCCCCGCAAACTGTCAACGATTTTTGCCTTTCGCAACTTCATCATAAGTTGTTCGAGATATTTGAAACTCAAATCCGACTGTTCGCTCAATTTCGTGAGAGATACCGTTCCTCCCGATACTCCGAGAAGGAAACAAACTCTCAAACCGTATCTCGCTCTTGTCGACAGCTTCATACAGCACTCCTTGAACTTAAATATCTCACAAACATTATAAATAAGTTGCCCGAATTTGTCAAGCAAAATACCCTATCAAAACGATAGGGTATTGAAACACGTATATAATTTTTGCAATGCTGTCTACATATTGGACAAGTCGGCATAAAGCGGAAACTTTTTGCATAAAGCGGAAACTTCTCTATTGACGCTGTCCAAAGCGCTCTCACTTTCCTTGACAACTTTGGAAATAAGTTTTCCGATTACGGTCATCTCTGCCTCTTTCATTCCTCTCGTAGTCACGGACGGAGTTCCGACTCTTATTCCGCTCGTAACAAAAGGAGACTGCGGGTCATTCGGAATAGCATTCTTATTGACGGTTATGTGACACTCGTCAAGCAAATGTTCCAACTCCTTGCCCGTTATACCGGAATCGGTGAGCTTTACGAGCATAAGATGATTGTCGGTTCCTCCCGATACCAACTCCAATCCCTCGGATACCAAAGTTTGCGCCAATATTTTGGCGTTTTTGACGACCTGTTTTTGATAAGTTTTAAATTCCGCAGTGCCTGCTTCTTTGAACGCAACAGCTTTTCCCGCAATTACGTGCATAAGCGGACCGCCCTGACTTCCAGGGAAAACAGCCTTATCTATCTTTTTTGCAAGCTCTTCCTTGCACATAATCATACCGCCTCTCGGTCCGCGTAAAGTCTTGTGCGTCGTTGTTGTGACCACGTCTGCAAAAGGAACGGGACTGGGATGTTCGCCGGCAATCACCAATCCTGCGATATGCGCAATATCCACCATCAGATATGCGCCCACTCTGTCGGCAATCTCTCTGAAACGACGGAAATCTATTGTTCTGGAATAAGCGCTTGCTCCGGCAAGAATCAATTTCGGCTTATGCTGCAATGCCAATCTTTCCACTTCGTCGTAATCAATCATTTCCGTTTCGTCATTCAGACCGTACGGGATAATGTTATAATTGAGTCCGGAAAAATTCACGGGACTGCCGTGCGAAAGATGGCCTCCGTGTGCAAGACTCATACTCAATACAGTGTCTCCTACGTTCAGAAGCGCCAAAAAGACGGCAAGATTGGCGTTTGCGCCGCTGTGCGGTTGCACGTTGACGTGTTCGCAACCAAACAATCGCTTTGCTCTCTCTATTGCCAGAATTTCCACTTCGTCGACAAACTGACAACCGCCGTAATAACGTTTTCCGCTGTAACCTTCTGCATATTTGTTAGTCAAATGCGAACCGACGGCTGCCATAACGGCGCTGCTGACAAAATTCTCGCTTGCTATAAGCTCGATGTTGCCCTGCTGCCGAATCAGCTCTCTCTTCATACTTTCGGCAACTTCCTTGTCTGTCTGTGCAATCAATTTCAAATCAATCATTGGTTTTCTCCTAAAAATTTTTTATTTTCTTCGACTACGTTTTTAATCGTGGGAATAAATTTCGAATGGCGTCTTATTGCAAAATCACACAGCATCGCGCCGCACAACCCCAAGAGCAAAGCGGCTACAATCGATACAAGCTGTATATACCAAACCGAACTTGCTGTGATTAACACGGCGGCCAGCAAAAGCACAAGAGGCACAACAAACAAAATCAGCCAAGACCCTTTTACGGATTTTTCAGGCATTTCCACCATAACTTTGTCGCCGGCAAGACAGCTCGTCTCACACTTCGCCGTCATTCGAATCGTGTTGCGACGGTTAAACGCACACGCCTTGCAACCCTCACATTCAGGTTTGCGCGTCAGCTCTATAATCGCATAGTCGCCTTTGACTTTGATTACGTTGCATTCTTCGATTATATGCATAACAAATCTTTTATAACCTCCTGCGCCAAAATGCAACCCATAGCCGACGGAACATACGATATACTTGCGGTTAAAGCGTTTTCGATTCTCGGATTCGATACGGCGCACACCGTCTTGTGCGATTCCACGCCCTCTTTTCGCAGACGACTGCGTACGGCTCTTGCCAAACCGTCTCCGCTCGTGGAATATATGTCTTTGACTTCGAAATCGGCAACAAGTCTGTTACCTGCGCCGAGAGCGGAAATGCAGTTTACGTTATGTCGTTTGCAAGCAAGAATCAAATCGATTTTGTCCTTCACACTGTCGATTGCATCCACGCAATAATCGTACCGTGCCGAAAATATTTTCTCTTCGATATCTTTTGTATAGCGCTCGCAATACGCCGTGATTGCAATGTGTGGATTTATATCCGTGATTCTCTGAACCGCCACATCAACTTTTCTTTTTCCTATCGTCGAATGCAACGCCAATATTTGCCTGTTGATGTTGGTAATATCAATCTTGTCCATATCGACGATAGTGCACGCGCCGATACCGCTTCTGACAAGCATTTCCAACGCGTAGCCACCGACGCCACCGACGCCGACTATCAACACATTCGAGGCATTAAGTTTCTTCTGTCCGACTTCTCCGAGCAAAGGAATGTTCCGAGCAAACTGCTCCATTATCTGCAACCTTGAAGAAATCCGACGATTTCGTCCTTTTTCATTTCGAATATTTTTCCGTCGGAAAATCTTTTTACCGAATATCTATCGCTTGAAACTTCGCTCTCACCAATGACGACGGCGTGTCTGGCGCCTATCTTATCCGCATATTTAAACTGCGCTTTCAAACTGCGCCCCGTATAATCCGTTTCCGCCGAAATTCCGTTCGAACGCAATGTTCTGACCATAGAAAGACACTGCTTGACAAAATCGGCATTTTGATTCATAACAAAAACATCGATTCCGTTGTCATTGCCGAAAGGCAAGTTCAATGCTTCCATCAGCATTATCAATCTTTCCAGACCGAGTCCGAAACCGACACAAGGCGTAGGCTTTCCTCCGACGGATTCCACAAGCCTGTCATAACGACCTCCGCCGCAGACAGTGCCCTGCGCGCCCAAAGCCGTAGTGACAAATTCAAAAACCGTCTTGTTGTAATAATCCAAACCGCGTACAATATCTGGGTCGATTTCATACGTAATTTCTGCTTCGGTCAAATATTCTTCCAACTGTCTCAAATGTTCTTTGCAGTCGTCGCAAATATAATCTATTATTCTCGGAGTACCCGAAACAACTTCTTTACAGGACGGCACTTTGCAGTCGATTATCCGCAGAGGATTCTTTGCGAAACGTTCTTTACAAGTAGTGCAAAGCGAGTCCATTTTGCTCGAAAGATATTCTTTCAATGCCGCATTGTATTTGCTTCGGCAAACAGGACATCCGATACTGTTCAGACGCAATTTCAATTCTTTGATTCCGAGCGCAGACAAATAATCGTAAGCAAGTCTGATAACTTCGTAATCCATAAGCGCGCTTGCCGCGCCGTAAACCTCGACGCCGAACTGATGATGCTCTCTGTATCTGCCGGCCTGTGGATTTTCATAACGGAATACCGGCGTAATATAAAACATTTTTAACGGTAAAGACTCGGCTTCCAACGAATTTTCCACATAACTTCTCGCAACACACGCCGTACCTTCCGGTTTCAGCGTAAGCGAGCGACCGCCCTTGTCTTCAAATGTATACATTTCTTTTGATACAACATCGGTATCGTCACCTATCGAACGCGTAAAAAGTTCCGTATACTCGAAAGTAGGCGTTCTGATTTCTTTGACATTGGAAAGCTTGCAAATTTTGCGCGCAACACTTTCGACATATTGCCACTTATATCCGTCCTGCGGCAAAACATCTTTGACTCCTTTGGGAATTCTAATCATCGTCACTCCGTTAAGTTATAAAATAAACTTTCTCAAATCGTGCTTTTTAATCTGTTTGCTCAAATGTTCTTTGACGTAATCGGCATCGATATTTATGCTAATCATAGGGTGGTCGCCGCAAGCATTGAAACTGACGTCCTCCAATAGGCTTTCCATAATGGTATGCAAACGTCTCGCGCCTATATCTTCCGTCGTTTCGTTTTCCGCAACCGCCACTTTGGACATTTCCTCGATTGCGTCTTTTGTGAACTGCAAATCGATATTGTCCACGCGTAACATAGCGGCATACTGCTTTGTCACAGCATTGTCGGGAACAGTAAATATGTTTACGAAATCTTCGTATGTCAAACTGTTTAATTCCACCGTTATAGGGAAACGACCTTGAAGCTCTGGAATCAAATCGTTTATTTTGCTGACGTGAAAAGCTCCCGACGCTATAAACAAAATATAGTCTGTTTTAAGCGCGCCGTATTTCGTCATAACCGTACATCCTTCGACTATGGGCAAAATATCTCTTTGCACACCTTCTCTGGAAACATCGGGACCGCCCTGACTTCCCTTACCTGCTATTTTGTCGATTTCGTCGATAAAGATTATGCCGCTCTGCTCCGCTCTTTTCAAGCCTTCGCTGTTTATGGCATCCATATCGATAAGCTTTTCGCTCTCTTCCAATACGAGCAACTTCATAGCTTCTTTAACGGAGAGCTTGCGCTTTTTTTTCTTTTTCGGGAACAGCCCTCCGAACATATCCCCGATATTGATTTCCGCACCGCTTCCGGGAATTATCTCCATAGGCTTCGGCGCGTCGTTAAGTTCCAATTCGAGCATATGGTTATCCAACTTTCCGCTCTGTAATTCGTCCAAAATATTCGACTTTAAAATTTTGTCGGGCGTTTCCGAACTCTGCTTTTTTCTTGCGGAATATAAAGCGTCAACGATTTTGCTTTCCGCATCGTGTCTGGCTTTTTCTTCCACTTCGGCGATTTTTTCGTCTTTTACAAGCCTGACCGCAACTTCCGCCAAATCTCTAATCATAGATTCGACGTCTCTTCCGACATAGCCGACTTCTGTAAATTTTGTTGCCTCGACTTTAATAAAAGGCGCTTTGACGAGCTTTGCGAGTCTTCTGGAAATTTCGGTTTTACCGACGCCCGTAGGTCCTTTCATAATTATGTTTTTCGGCGTAATTTCGTCTTTTATCTCGTCGGGCAACATACTTCTGCGATAACGATTTCTCAATGCTATCGCCACGGCTTTTTTCGCATCCTGCTGACCGATAATATATCTGTCCAATTCCGCAACTATCTGCTTGGGCGACAATTCCATATTACACCTCCTCGACGGTAAGTTTACCGTTGGTAAACACGCAAATTTCCGATGCGATTCTCATTGCCTCGACGGCAATTTCTCTTGCCGACATTTTCGTGTTTGCAGACAACGCTCTCGCCGCGGCAAGAGCAAAGTTCCCCCCGCTGCCTATCGCGCAAATTCCGTTTTCCGGCTCGATGACGTTGCCTGTGCCGTCAACGATATAAATTTCCGCAGAGTCTGCCACTATCATCATAGCTTCGAGCTGCCGCAACGCTTTGTCTCCGCGCCACAGCATAGCCAGCTCTACCGCACTTCTCATCAAATTTCCGCTGTATTTGTTCAACATCTCTTCGAATCTCTCCGAAAGAGTAAATGCATCGGCAACCGAGCCGGCAAAGCCCGTTATGACCTTTCCGTCATAAATACGGCGAACCTTTATTGCATTGCTCTTCATAACAATGCTCTGTCCGCCGGTTACTTGACCGTCGCCTGCTATGACGGTCTTTCCGTTACGCTTGACCGCAACTATGGTAGTACCTTTAAAATCCATATAACTGTCTCCTTAACCGCTTTTATTCATTATACTAAAATTTTGCGGTAAAATCAATTTATTATGCCGTCTTTTCAAATGTCGGAATCATTTTTTTCGACAGGAGCTTCATCCGCTTTGACCTTATAAGAACATTCTTTGTTGCCGCACTTGACAAACATTCCCGCGGCATATTTTTTCTCGACGAGAAAACTTCCGCATTCGGGGCACTTGCCTTCGATAGGCTTATCGCTCGACGTAAATTTACATTCGGGATATCCCGTACAACCGTAAAAAAATGACCCGCGCGAACTTATTTTTTTGAGAGGTTTGCCGCATTTCGGACAGGGCGGCAAAATCTCTGTCGGAACATTTTTCTCCCCTTCCAAATTCTTGATGTTCTTGCATTTGGGATATCCGGGGCAAGCAAGAAACGGACCGAACTTTCCTTGCTTGATTACCATCGTGCGCCCGCACTTTTCGCAGATTACGTCGGACTGCGCGTCTTCGGATTTGGACGCGGCGGTTATTACGTTGCCGTTTTCATCCACAGGCTTTGTGTTCTTACACTTCGGATAATTAGGACAGGCAAGAAACTTGCCGAATCTTCCTGTTTTGATAACCATTTTCGCGCCGCAATTTTCACATTTGATGTCAGTGGCTTTGTCGGGTTCTTTAAGGCTGAAACTGTCACCCATCGCAATGGAAATTTTCTCTTCGAATCCGTCGTAAAATGATGCCACAACGTCTTGCCAAATCTTGCCGCCGTCTTCGATGTCATCGAGTTTTTCTTCCATTCTGGCGGTAAATTCAATGTCCATAATTTCGGGGAAATATTTTATTAACATATCGACAACCGACATTCCGAGTTCGGTAGGCTTTATATACTTGCCGTCCTTGCCCTCCTTTTCGACATACTCTCTCGAAAAAAGTATGGTAATCGTGGGAGTAAAAGTCGCGGGACGTCCGATGCCGACTTCTTCCATCATCTTAACCAAGCTCGCCTCGGTAAATCGCGCAGGCGGCTTCGTAAACTTCTGCTCGTATTTGTACTCTGCAAGTTTGAGAATCTCTCCGACGGTCATCTCGGGAAGTTTGACGTTGTTTCCGTCATCCTCGTCCTTTGCGTCATCGGTGAAAGTGTTATATACGGCGGTATATCCCGCAAACAACGGGGTTTTTCCGACCACTCTGAAACCGTAATCGCCTGCCGTGATATCCACACTCATAGAGTTGTATGTCGCTTCGCTCATCTGACTTGCAAGAAAACGTTCGTAAATCAATTTGTAAAGCTTGAAATGATATTTGTTTAAACTGCTTCTCAAACTTTCGGGAGTTCTGGCAAGCGATATGGGGCGTATTGCTTCGTGAGCGTCTTGCGCCCCTTTTTTTGTTTTATAAACGTTCGGCTTTGTCGGAACATACTTTTCCCCGAACTTTTCTTCGATGTACTTTCTTGCTTCGCTTTGCGCATCGGCAGATACACGTGTGGAATCGGTTCTTATATAAGTAATAAGAGCTACTTTACCTTCTCCCTCTACGTCCACGCCTTCATACAATGCCTGCGCTGCGGACGTAGTCTGTTTCAACGACATTCCCAACTTGTTCAAAGCATCTTGCTGCATCGTGCTTGTAATAAACGGTGCCGGCGGCTTTGATTTCGTTACCGACTTTTTAATATTGGAAACAACGAAGTCCTTGCCTTCGAGTTCGGCAACCGTTCTGTCGACGTCTTCTTTCGATTGTAATTTGATTTTGCTCTTGTTTTTCGTGACCAGAGAAGCTTTTACTTTGAACTTCTCGCTGTTTTCGAGAATGGCGAAAAACGGCCAGTATTCTTCCGGCTTAAAGTTCAATATTTCTCTTTCTCTTTCCACTACCAGGCGCAAAGTAACGGACTGAACTCTGCCGGCACTTAACTTGCTTTGTATCTTTCGACATAAAACGGGAGAAAGCTTATAGCCGACAAGTCTGTCCAAAACTCTTCTGGCTTGTTGCGCATCGACAAGGTTTTCGTTTATGACTCTCGGACTTTTAAGCGCATTCTGAACCGCTTTCTTGCTTATCTCGTTGAATTCTATGCGCGCAGGCTTATCTTTCGGAATATTCAAAAGATTCGCTACGTGCCAAGAAATAGCCTCTCCTTCTCTGTCCGGGTCGGTGGCAAGCAAAACGTCGTCGGCTCTCGAAGCCGCTTCCAAAAGACTTTTAACAGTATCTTTTTTATCGTCCATAACGACATACTTCGGCTCGAAATTTTTCTTTACGTTGACCGCAAGCGATTTTTGCGGCAAATCCACGACGTGCCCTTTCGTGGCAAAAACTCTATATCCCGTTCCGAGATACTTTTCGACAGTCTCTTTCTTACCTATACCTTCGATAACAACAAGTTTCACTTTCAGCAAACCACCTTCATTTCGCAATTAAACCGTATGTGGAAGTCGCGGTTTTTTTAATTATTTTCTTGACTTCCATCATAGTCAACAACGGAGCAAGCTCGAATATTTTGATACCGAGCTTCAAGCACAATTCATCTGCGTGCATCGGACCGTTTTGCAATAGATTATAAACCTTTAATTCGGAATTGTCCAGCGCAACGGAGTCGATTTTATCAATATTTTTATCGAAAACGATATTTAAATCGTTTAAAATATCGATATAATCTGTAACAAGTTTGGCTTCACCTTTCGCAATCAGAGAATTCGTCCCCGCAGCTCTCGACCTGTCAACGTTTCCGGGAACGGCATATACCTCCCTGTTTTGTTCGTTTGCCAACTCAGCCGTGATGAGTGCACCGCTCTTTGCATTGGCTTCGACAACCAATACCCCTTCGCAGAGTCCGCTTATGATTCTGTTTCTTGCCGGAAAAGTATACTTCGTCGCAAATGCATCGGGCGGATATTCGCTTATAACCAACCCTTTCTCGCATACCTCCTCGAATAAACGTCTGTTGCACGCCGGCGTAAAACAGTTCAAACCGCTTCCGAGAACACCCACTGTTTTACCGTTCGCCGCCAAAGCTGCCTTTTGTGCCACGCCGTCGATTCCCATAGCCAAACCGCTCACAATCGTGAAATAGCGCGATAATCCTTCCGCAAATTTCTTTGCCGTTTCTTCTCCGTAAGTAGTGCTTTGCCTGGTTCCGACGATTGCAAAAGAACGGGTTTGCAAAAGTGAAACATCTCCCCTATAATAAAGAACGACGGGCGGAGCGACCTCTTTCTGCAACAGCCGTTCCGACATTTTGTCTACTGCTCTCGTGACGACTCCTATGCCTGCTTCCGCAAGTTTATGCAATGACGAATTTATATACTCTTCGCTTTTAAATTGTTTTAATGCTTTAAAATTGTCCCTTTCTCCAAGCGACGTAGAACTCAATATAATGTCGTAATTTTCCCAAAGCTCCATCGGCGAATACTTTTCGAGAATCTTGTTAAGAGTATTCGGCGCAAACCCCGCAAGCGAAAGCCAATAATAAACTTTGCTTGCATTCATTCGTTTACACTCCTGTCCAAACTGCGATACTGTATTGCCTCAGCGATATGCTTCAACTCTATATTTTCTTTTTCGTCAAGGTCGGCAATGGTACGCGCAACTTTTAAAATACGCGAATATCCGCGCGCGGAAAATCCCAATTTCTCAAAAGCCGATTCCATCATTTCGTTGCATTCTTTATCCAGTTTGCAATATGTCTTTAAAAGCCTGCTGCTCATATTTCCGTTTGAGTAAATATTGCAATCGGCAAATCTGTCTATCTGTATCTTCCTTGCTTTGTCCACCCTCTTTTTAATGTCGGCAGAACATTCGGCGTTTGCGTCGGAAGAAATATCCGAATATGTAACGTTGTCTACTTCGATATGCATATCTATTCTGTCCATCAAAGGACCCGAAAGCCTGGACAAATATTTTGCAATTTGAGACGAAGTGCAGGTGCATTCCTTAATTTGCGAACCCAGATTTCCGCAAGGGCACGGATTCATACTTGCAACCAACATAAAGTCGGCAGGATACTCCACTTTGCTCGCTGCACGCGATATAACTATCTTGCCGTCCTCCAAAGGCTGACGCAACGTTTCGAGTACGTTTCTGGGATATTCGGGAAGCTCGTCCAAAAACAGCACGCCGTTATGAGCCAAACTGATTTCCCCCGGTCTTGCATTGGAACCGCCTCCCGTCAAGGCTGCGCTGCTGACGGTATGGTGCGGACTTCGAAACGGACGCGTGACCACGATACCGTCGGAATCATTCAGTATACCCGCAACGGAATGTATTTTGGTCGTTTCCAAAACTTCGCCTACGCTCATATCCGGAAGTATGGACGGCAAACACTTTGCAAGCATTGTCTTTCCCGTCCCGGGAGGACCTATCATAAGCAGGTTGTGACCGCCCGCGGCGGCTATTTCCAAAGCCCGCTTTGCGGTAAATTGCCCTTTGACATATTTGAAATCGTTTTCGTAAACAGTATTTACGACCGCCGCGGAAAACGGTTTGATTTTTATAGGCTCGACAGTTTCGCTTCCGCATAAAAAAGCAACCGTCTCTTTCAAACTGCTCAAACCGTATGCGCAAATACCGTCTATAAAAGAAGCTTCCTGCGCATTATCTTTCGGTACTATGATTTTTTTATATCCTTTCGCGAGTGCCGATATTATGACGGGCATAATACCTTTGACGGGTCGAATATTTCCGTCCAAAGATAATTCTCCGACAAAAACAAAATCGCTCACTTTGTCTTGCGGAATCTGTTCGGTAGCCGTAAGTATGCCTATTGCTATCGGAAGGTCATAAAGAGGTCCTTCTTTTTTTATGTCGGCAGGAGCCATATTCACTGTAATTCGCCGATTGGAAAAGTAAAAACCGCTGTTTTTAACCGCGCTTTTTACTCTCTTAATCGATTCTCTGTTCACTGCATCCGGCAGACCGAGCACTTCGATTGCGGGCAAGCCGTTGCTTATATCGGTTTCGATACAAACTTCGAAACCGTCTATCCCGTGCAAACCGAAACTCTTGACCTTTGATAACATTATTCCCCGCCTTTAAGGTTTCATCCAAAGAGCGAAACTCTTTGCCATTGACACACTGTTGTTATACGACAGTAACTTTCTCCTGCTGCTCATTGCCAAATCCAATAAAATCAACGTACTGTAAAGATGCGTAAGCACTGTAACAACGGAACAAACAATCGAAACTGCCATTCCCGCACCGACGTTCAAAAGACTTGTTCCAGTATAGAATGAACTGTCAAACAGATATTCCGAGGCATTGTTAAGATAGCCTGCACTTATGAGAACTGATACGGAGTTAACCAAAACCGTCAATGACAGAAATGAGAACACTTGCAAAATACGTCTGTCTTTTATGAGAATGAACGACAACAAGAATATCGCCAATACGGGAATCAATGTCAATGCGGAAAAATCGACGTAATACGTTGCCAACGTGTAAATCAAATAGCCCGACAAAAATGCGAGATTTGCTCTGTTCTTCTTGCTCAAATACACAAGTAACGTGATTCCCAAAACAATCACCGCAAAAATGACGGCAAATACAACCGTCGGGAAATTTGCTCCGAGCAAATCGCCGTTCTTTGCAAAAATGTTAAATATGCCCAAAGAGTTATATCCGAATTTTGCCGCATCGGCAAGAGGTTTAAGAGAAAAACGATATATCCAACCGAAAAATCCGGCTCCGTAATCGAATACAAAAGTAGGCAATGATATCAAATATGCAATGACTACTGATGCAACAAGATATATCGGCGTTCTTATGACCTGACAAGCGCCCTCGTCATTCCATATCTCGCTTGCACTCATCTTTTCTTTTGAAGCTTTTTGCAATGCTTTGACAAACCCGTAAACGATAAATACCGCAAACAAAGGAAACAAATATAAAGCCTCTTTCATAATCAACGCACTTGCCGTATACGAGGCAAAAAGTCCGAGATAGTTTTTGCCGACCATAAAATACAGGCAGAACAGCAATCCGAGCGTCAAAAGCGAATACGTGCTTCCCCAAACGGACGAGCTAATCATAAAGACGGGAGAAAGGAGAAATATTCCCGAAACGATTGTACCCACATATCTGTTTACATATTTGGCGGCAAGCTTGTACAATAAAATCGCACTGACGAAATCCGCAATAATCAAAGGCAGTTTAACAAGCAACGCCATTCCGAACGAAGATGCCGTCAACCCAACTGCATTGGCTATCAAAGCAGGCAAAGCATAAATGAAAAGCGTAAGCGGATACAGAATGATTCCGTCGGAAGGATAATAACCTTTAAATCCTTTCAAAGAAATATGCTCCATAGCACTGGTTATTATTTCGTAATCTTCGCGATAGCCTTTTATACACAAAGCGAGAACAACTCTGACTACCACTCCGAAGAATAACAAAACCGCCATAATCTTAATAAAAATCTTATCGTCTTTCGGCGCCGTATTTTTGTCTTTTCCTATAAATTTGATTAACAGCCAAGCGCCTGTTATTAAAACGGCAAAAGTCGCCAAAATCATAAAAACCGCAAATATAACGTCCACGGCAACGGAATTTATTCCGGCATTTGAAATAAACAATTTAAATACCTCTCTGTTTGAAAATGTCGATTATTTTTGATTATAACAGAATTTTTCCATAAAATCAATATTTTACAACCCAAAAAATAAAAAAGAGTTCGGAAATCCGAACTCTTTAAAAATAAATCAGCGAACTTCTTTAATCTTTGCCGCTTTACCGGAGAGCTTACGCAAATAATACAGCTTTGCTCTTCTGACCTTACCGTGTTTCACGACTTCGATTTTTGCAATACGCGGCGAATGTAACGGGAACGTTCTTTCTACGCCTACACCGAAAGAAATACGTCTGACGGTAAAGCTCTCGCGAACACCGCCGTTTTTCTTGGCAATGACTATTCCCTCGAAAGCCTGCAATCTCTCTCTGCTTCCTTCCACGACCTTCACGAACACCTTGACGGTATCGCCTATTTCAATCGCAGGAATTTCCGTTTTCATATATTCCTTCTCGATTGAAGCTATAACTTCTCTGTTCATTGACTACCTCCTATTAAATAGCGTACGTTCATTGACCAACCTAATTATCCGATTTCAAGCGGAACGTACGAGTCACTGAAGTATTATATCATATAAAAATGTTTTACGCAACTGTTTGCAGTACATAAATTGAAAATTCTAACAATATTCCGGACTGTTTCTGAACTCTTTAACAAAATCAAGATACTCGTCTTGCATAATCGCGTCGCGAATTCTGTGCATCAGTTTTATAAGATATGTGATATTGTGCAAACTTAACATTCTGCCGCCGAGAATCTCATCCGTATTTATAAGATGTCTTAAATATGCCTTTGTGTAGTTGCGGCAGCAATAACAATCGCAATCTTTGTCGAGCGTTGAAAAATCTTCTTTGTAAACAGCATTGCGAACCGTTACTTTGCCTTGCGAAGTAAAGGCCGTACCGTTTCTGGCTATTCGTGTCGCCAAAACGCAATCGAACATATCTATACCGCGAAGTACTCCTTCCACCAAACAATCGGGACTTCCCACACCCATAAGATATCTCGGCATATTTTCAGGATAATGCGGTTGCATCTCCTCCATAAGCGAATACATAAGCGGTTTCGGCTCGCCTACCGAAAGCCCCCCTATCGCCAGTCCGCATTCCGCATAAGGCAATGTTTCTTCCAGAGAAATCTTTCTCAAATCCGAAAACATATTCCCTTGAACAATCGGAAACAGCATTTGCTTTTCATTTTCGTGATATTTCTTGCACCTGTCCAACCAATTCAAAGTGCGTTTCATAGCACTTTCCGCAACGGAATGTTCCGCGCCGTACTTGCTGCACTCGTCAAAAGCCATTATAATATCGGAACCCAAACCGTGCTGAATGTCCATAGCAACTTCCGGCGAAATAAAATGTTTGCTTCCGTCGAGATGCGACCTAAACTCAACGCCGTCGTCGGTTATCTTTCGCAGTTCTGACAAAGAAAAAACCTGAAATCCTCCGCTGTCGGTCAGTATAGGCTTATCCCAAGCCATAAATTTATGCAATCCGCCCGCCGCTTCCACGAGCTTATGACCGGGCCTCATATATAAATGATAACTGTTGCTTAAAATTATTTCCGCTTTCGCATCATTCAATTCCTGCGGCGTGAGCGACTTCACGGTAGCCTGCGTGCCGACAGGCATATATACGGGAGTGGTTATCTCTCCGTGCGGCGTAACAAATTTTCCCACTCGCGCGCCGCTCTGTTTGCATACGTGCACCACTTTATAATCGAATTCTTTCATAATAATAACGTAACGTCTCCAAAACTGAAAAATCTGTACTTTTGCTCAACAGCTTCACGATATAAATTCAGAGTTTCCGTTCTTCCCAAAAATGCCGAAACAAGCATTAACAATGTGGATTGCGGCAAATGAAAATTGGTTATCAATCCGTCGATGACTTTGAACTTATAAGGCGGATAGATGAAAATATCCGTGTTTCCCGACTTTTCACACAACAACCCGTCAGAATCGGCGGCGCTTTCCAAAACACGCACCGATGTTGTTCCCACCGCAATAACGCGTCTGCCTTCTTTTTTTGCGCGATTTATCTTTTCCGCAGATTCCGCACTCAAACAATAAGATTCGGAATGCATCTTATGCTCGGAAATCGTTTCGGTCTTGACTGGACGAAAAGTTCCCAAACCTACTTGCAAAGTCACCTCCGCAATTTCCACGCCCATAGACTTGATTTCGTCAAGCAGCCTTTCGGTAAAATGCAAACCCGCCGTAGGCGCGGCGCAAGAACCAGACTCCTTCGCATAAACTGTCTGATAGCGCGAGGAATCTTGCAACGGTTCGCGAATATAATGCGGCAGCGGCATTTCACCTATTTTCGAAAGCACTTCCTCGAACACGCCTTCATAAATAAACCGCACTATCCTTGCCCCGTCATCTCTGCATTCCATAACCAGCGCTTTCAAAGTTTCTCCGAAAGAAATAATTGTATTCGGCAAAGCTTTTCTTGCGGGCTTGACCAAAACTTCCCAATCGGTAATACTTATTCTCTTATGCAGCAGAAACTCAATTTTTGCGCCGCTGTCTTTAAAACCGAATATACGAGCAGGTATGACCTTTGTATTATTGATAACCAAAACATCGCCTCTTTTCAAATATTTCGGCAAATCATAAAAGTGGCGATGCTCTGTATCTCCGTTGTTTCTTTTATACACCAGCATTCTGGCACTGTCTCGCGGTTCGACCGGATTTTGCGCTATATACTCCTGCGGAAGCTCATAAAAAAAATCACTCGTTTTCAGCTCGTTTTTAATCATTTTTTTCTCCGTTGTTCTTGTCGAAAAAACTCAATTGCTCGCGTAAAGCCTTTGAAAGGGGTATATTCAGGTGTTTATATGCCGACGGTAAACACACCCTTCCCCTTGGAGTGCGAGCTATAAAACCAAGCTGTAACAAAAACGGTTCTATAACGTCCTCTATCGTAACACTCTCTTCTCCCGTAGCCGCGGCAAGCGTATCCAACCCCACAGGTCCGCCTCCGAACTTTTCTATTATAGCTTTCAGAACGCGAATATCTGTGTAGTCAAGTCCCAATTCGTCTATTTCCAAAAGAGCAAGCGCCTTTTTCGCAATAGCAAGCGTGATAACTCCCTCTCCCAACACTTGCGCGAAATCTCTTATCCTTTTCAATAATCTGTTGGCAATTCTGGGCGTACCGCGAGAACGCGACGCAATTTCCAAACACGCATCGCCGTCAATCGAAATAGACAAAATCGAAGCCGAACGGTTAATGATGACAGCCAAATCTTTCGGCTCGTACATTTCCAAACGACAGCTTACTCCGAATCTGTCACGTAAAGGTCCTGTCAGCATTCCCGCTCTCGTAGTCGCTCCTATGAGAGTAAACGGCGGAAGTTTAAGTCGCATACTGCGTGCGCCGGGACCCTTACCTATGACGATATCGAGAGCAAAATCTTCCATAGCGGGATACAAAACTTCCTCCACGGAACGATTGAGTCTGTGAATCTCGTCCACAAACAATACGTCGTTCGGCGACAATTTCGACAAAATTGCGGCAAGGTCTCCCGCCCTCTCTATGGCAGGTCCGCTTGTTATTCTCAATTGCACACCAAGTTCGTTCGCTATAATATGAGACAATGTGGTCTTTCCCAATCCCGGAGGTCCGTATAGTAATACGTGATCCAATGCTTCGCCGCGTTTTTTCGATGCCTCGATAAAAACTTTCAGATTGCTCTTAATCTTATCTTGTCCGACGTAATCGCTTAAAGATTTCGGCCGCAACGAATTGTCCAACTCGCTGTCGCCCAATGTTTTGGAACTTGTTATAAATCTGTCGTCTTCAAACATAACTTATCCTCTCAATGCCGCCATAACGATTTCTTCGACGGAGAGCTTGTCTCTGTTCTCAACTTTCGATATCGCAACAGCCGCTTCCGTGCTCGCATATCCCAAAGCCATCAATGCCAACACCGCGTCATCGGATACGGGACCGCTTTCCGCTCCGTTCGTTGCCATAGAAACGTCTACACTGATTTTGCCTTTCAATTCCAACAAAATTCTTTCCGCCGTTTTTTTGCCGACACCTTTGATTCCGTTGAGCATTGCGGAGTTTTGCGTGGCAATACAGCTCGCGAGAGAACGCGAATCTATTCCGCTCAATAGCGTCATAGCCAACTTCGGACCAACGCCGGACACCGTTATCAGTCTCGAAAACATTTCCTTTTCGCTTAAATCTTTGAATCCGTATAAAGTAATATTGTCCTCTCTGACCAACAAAAGCGTGTAAATTTTCACTTCCGAACCAACCGACAATTCATTCAAACAACGTGCGGATGCAAAAACTTCATACCCGATGTCACGACATTCGATAACTGCGCTCTGCGTGTCCACAAAAGCCACGCATCCTTTTATGAAAGATAACATATTTTTCTCCTAATTCAAAACTCTTGTGGAATATTCGGGCATACCCGCGTGACAGATTGCAGCCGCAAGCGCGTCGGCGGCGTCGTCGGGCTTGGGTTCTTGCGCCAGATTCAGAGCCGCTTTAACCATATACTGCATCTGTTTTTTGTCCGCGCGACCGTTTCCGGTAAGCGCCTGCTTTATCTGTAACGGCGTGTATTCGTATAACCGTCCGCACTCTTTTATCGCGCAAACCAAAATAACACCGCGCGCTTGCGCTACTTTGATTCCCGTCGTAATATTAGTGTTAAAAAAAAGTTCTTCCACGCTTACGGCATCAGGTTTGAAACGCCTTATTATTTTTGTCAGCGCTTCATCCAGCATCGCCAACCTTACGGGTATACTCTCATCCTTCGGCGTTTGAATAGTACCGTAATCGACAGCTCTCAAAAATGAGCCGTTTTTCTCGATAACGCCGTAGCCGATAGTTGCATATCCGGGGTCAATGCCTAAAATTATCAAATTGCACTCCTATTTTTGTTGATATTTATTTAAAAATATATTATTATATATACATATCAATTATAGTAATTTTTATTTTGAGTTGTCAAGCAAATGACGACAGAGGAGTTATATATGAGTAAAACAAAGATATTGCTTGCCTATTCCGGCGGTCTGGACACCACTATCATAATACCGTGGCTCAAAGAAAACTACGATTGCGAAGTTATTGCGGTCGCCGCCGACGTGGGACAAGGCGAAGAGCTTGCTCCGCTCAACGAAAAAGCAATAAAGAGCGGTGCGGCTAAAATCTATATCGAAGACCTTACGAAAGATTTTGTGACCGACTTTATTTTCCCCACACTCAAAGCAAGCGCGGTATACGAAGGAAAATATCTTTTGGGAACATCTTTCGCCCGTCCGATAATAGCAAAAAGACTGGTGGAAATAGCGCATAAAGAAGGCGCAACGGCCATATGTCACGGTTGCACGGGAAAAGGCAACGACCAAGTGCGATTCGAACTTTCCATTAAAGCGCTCGACCCCGATATGAAAATCATTGCGCCTTGGCGTATATGGGATATAAAATCGAGAGAAGAAGAAATAGAATATGCAAAGGCTCGCGGACTTGACGTACCCGTAACCAAAAAGCACCCCTATTCTATGGACAGAAACATTTGGCATCTCTCGCACGAAGGCAGCGACTTGGAAGACCCGTGGAACGAGCCCAAGGACGATATGCTTTTGATATGCAACCCGATTTCCAAAACTCCCGATAAACCGGAATATGTCGAGATAGAATTCGACAAAGGCATTCCCGTCGCCGTAAACGGCAAAAAGACAGCCCCTGTCGAATTGCTTACTCTTCTCAACGAGATAGGTGCAAAGCACGGTGTAGGCGTTGCGGATATGG
Source organism: uncultured Christensenellaceae bacterium (assembly GCA_910588155.1). GTDB lineage: Bacteria > Bacillota > Clostridia > Christensenellales > Pumilibacteraceae > MGBC157735. The sequence continues at coordinate 37,293 of CAJUPB010000001.1, read as the reverse complement.
TGGAAAACCGTCTTGTTGGAATGAAGTCGAGAGGCGTGTACGAGACTCCCGGCGGCGAAATACTGTATTATGCGCACCGCAACTTGGAAGAAATCACTCTCGACAGGCAAACGGCTCATTTTAAAGAAGTCGCGGCAATCAAGTTTGCGGAATTGGTATATGACGGCAATTGGTTTACCCCCCTGCGCGAAGCTTTGAGTGCATTTGTAGACAGCACTCAACAAACCGTTTGCGGAACCGTGCGTCTCAAACTTTTCAAAGGACGCATATCGGGAGCAGGCGTAAAGTCGCCTTATTCTTTGTACGATATGGATGTGGCTACTTTCGGCGCAGACGAAGTATACAACCAAAAAGATTCGGAAGGCTTTATCAATCTGTTCGGCTTGCCGCTTAAAATTCGCGCAAAAATGCTTCAAAACAACAAAAAGGAAAAATAATTCGATATGAAAATGTGGTCAGGACGCTTCAAAGACTCTTTGGATGCAAAAGCCGATTTATTCAATAGCTCTCTTCCTTTCGACAAGCGTCTGTATAAACACGATATTATGGGAAGTATCGCCCATTGTTCTATGCTCGGAGAATGCGGCATTATCCCCCAAAGCGATGCCGAATTGATTTGCAAAACTCTTTCCGACATATTTTACGATATCAAAAGCGCAAAACTCAAAGTCAAAGGCGCGGAAGATATCCATATGTTTATCGAAGAAGAGCTTACGAAACGTATCGGAGATGTCGGCAAAAAGTTACATACCGCAAGGTCGCGGAACGACCAAGTCGCTCTCGACTTGCGCCTTTATTTGCGCGATGCCGTCGATTCCATTGCCGGCCTTTTGAAAAATCTGATTGAAACAATAATTAAGATTTCCAATCAAAATCTCGATACGATAGTTCCCGCTTACACTCATATGCAGAAAGCGCAGCCTACAACTCTCGCACATTATCTGATGGCTTATGCGGAAATGTTTATGCGCGATGTCGAGCGGCTCGCCGAATGCAAAAACCGCATAAATATAATGCCTCTCGGCAGTTGTGCCTGCACATCGACAAGTTATCCAATCGACAGACGCAATGTGGCAAAGCGGCTCGATTTTGACGGCATAACGGAAAACTCGTTAGACGCTGTTTCCGACCGAGACTTTGCCATAGAGTTTTTAAGCGACTGCGCTGTTTTGATGATGCACTTATCACGTTTTAACGAAGAAATCATTTATTGGGCATCCGATGAATTCGGTTATATAGAGCTCGACGACAAATTCAGCACGGGGTCAAGTATAATGCCGCAAAAGAAAAATCCCGATATGTGCGAGCTTATCCGCGGAAAAACAGGCAGGTGCTACGGCAACTTGATGGCATTGCTAACGTCAATGAAGGCTCTTCCTCTTGCATACAACAAAGATATGCAGGAAGACAAGGAAGTCGTCTTTGATACGGAAGATACCGTAAAGATTTGTCTGGAAATATTTACTGCAATGCTCCCCTCTTTCAAATACAATAAAGAAAAATTGCGCAAAGGCGCAGAGCGCGGGTATACGGCAGCAACGGAATGTGCCGATTATCTTGTAAAAAAAGGCGCAGCGTTTCGCGATGCTCACGCAGTAGTCGGTAGATTGGTTAGATATTGCAGCGACATCGATAAACAGTTGGACGAAATTTCAATTGACGAATACAAAATATTCTCCGACCTTTTTGAAGACGACATAATGCAGGTCGTAAAACCGGAAAATATTTTGCAGTCTCGAAAAGCTCCCGGCTCCCCTTCCGAAAAAGCCGTCAAAAACGAAATCAAGAAAGCGGAAAAATTTTTAAAGACATATTTTGTACAGCCCGAATAATAAAAAAAGTCCGACGCGGCAATAAGTCGTCGGATTTTTTATTATCTTTCCCAATCTACTTTTTCAAACTTGATTTGACTTCGTCGATATTTTGCTGCAACATAGATTTCAATTCTTCCAAACCGGACTCTCTCACTTTTCCTCACTCGATTCTTCCGGTGACATATGCGTCGAATTCGCTTTTCTTAACTATCGTTGCCGTTTCCATATCGAAAATATACTCTATCCCACTGCTGAGTTTACGCTCTTTTTCCACAAACAAAAAAGAACTCATATTCGTCTTATGTATGCAATCGAAATTTTGATATAACATTCTTATGAGTCCGGAATTGAAAAAACTCAAATATTGCGAATCTCCCGTAAATATCAAGTGGTCAACCAAAACTACATCCAGCGCAGCCAAAGTATCTATCAGCAAATCGGTGGTATTTATATCTTCTATCGACGGAATAACAATTCCCGTGGGGTGATTGTGCGCCAAAATAACTTTCGAAGCGTGATGATGCAATGCCGACTCGACAATAGCCGGGACCGAAATAACATTGGATGTTGGAGTGCCTTTCGCCGTAACGCAATCCACGCCCAAAAGCCTGTTTTTGACATCCAAACACATAACGTACATTACTTCCGTATAGCAGTAATCAAAATGCAGTTTAATATAGTCCAAAGCCGAATTCATATCTTTAATCGACTTGCTTTTGACTCTCAAAAGCTGCGATTTTCTCGCTATGGCAGGAAAGGATTTCAAAAACATTGCGGTTCTTTGCGATATTCCGCTCAATTTCATTAAATCGTCGGCAGACGCAGAAAAAATTCCGACCATAGAACCGAACCGTTCCAACAACAAATGAGCCAATGCGTTTGTATCCCGTCGCGGATACATCGAATACAATAAAAATTCCAATGTCTCGACTTCGGAAAAAGTTTCCATCAACGGGTCTTTCGAAATCGCGTCATAAACACGTTGACGATGACCTGCGTGAATGTTTTTCTTTCCCTTGTTCTTCTTTTCACTCTTTCCTTCCGCCGAATCCGTTTTTATTGCTTTCGCATTTTTATTTTCGCTCATCGTATATCCCTCTACTCTCGTATTTGTCCGTTGCCGAAAATCATATACTTATATGATGTGAGTTCGGCAAGTCCCATAGGTCCCCTTGCGTGCAGTTTTTGCGTCGAAATACCCATTTCCGCACCGAAACCGAATTCACAACCATCGGTAAAACGTGTAGACGCATTGACGTACACGGCGGCACTGTCGACTCTTTTCAAAAACTTCTCCGCAGCACTTTCATCTTCCGTTATGATTACTTCGCTGTGATGCGTACCGTATTTGTTTATATGCTTTATGGCTTCATCGATGCCGTCTACAACTTTTACCGAAATAATAAGATTACCGTATTCGGCAAACAAATCGGACTCTTTAAGAGATTGAGCGGCAGGAAAAAGTTTTTTCGTTGTCGGACAACCTCTAACGGCAACACCGTGCCGTTCAAGCTCGCTCAATATAGGTACGATATATTTCTCCGCAACTTCTTTGTCTATCAAAAGACTTTCCAATGCATTGCAAACGCTCGGGCGCGAAACCTTTCCGTTTACAATAATATCGACTGCTTTTTTCAAATCTGCGCTTTTTTCCACATAGGCGTGACAATTCCCCGCTCCTGTTTCTATAACGGGAATTGTCGCTTTTTGCACGACGCTTTTAATAAACTCTTTCGAACCGCGAGGCAAAAGTACGTCGACATATTCGCGCTGTTTCATAAAGAGTTCCGCTCCTTCGTGCGAAACATCCTCGATAAGCTGAACGACATTGTCGTCGAATCCGTTTCGAGTCAGCTCTGCTTTGACAGCACGAACAATAGCTTTGTTCGTGGCAATCGCATCTTTGCTACCTCTCAAAACGACAGCATTCCCCGTTTTCAAAGCCAAACATACGGCATCGACGGTTACGTTCGGTCTTGCTTCGTAAATCAAACCGATAACGCCCAGCGGCGTCCTTACTTTTCTGATTTTTAGATTTGTTTTCTCCGTAACCCATTCGTCGAGTATTTCTCCTATCGGGTCGGCAAGCGAAATCAGCTTATCCACGCCGTCGCGCACCGCTGCAAGTCGCTTTTTGTTTAGCGTAAGCCTGTCTATAAACGAGGCAGGCTTATCTTTACACCTTTCGACGTCTTCTCTGTTCGCGGACAAAATATCATCCTCGTATAGACTGACGGCATCGCGAACCGTCGAAATCATTTTATTTTTGTTATATGCAGAAAGCGTAGCCATATAATCGGCACACGCTTTCGCTTTCTTGCATTTTTCCTCTATATCGCTGCGCATTATTACTCGTCGTCACCCTCATCGGGCAAATTTGCGTTGTGAAAAACATCTTGAACGTCGTCGTTGTCATCAAACATATCTAACATTCTCGTAAATTTTTCCAAATCCGCACCGCTTAAATCAACGGTATTTGCGGGTATTTTTTCCACTTCCGCCCCGGCAAGAACAAACCCTTTTGATTCCAGTGCTTCGCGAACCTGCGACAATGCCGAAGGTAAAGTCGTAATCTCGTAAAGTCCGTCCGAAACATTGAAATCGTCGGCACCGCTGTCGATAGCCGTCATCATCATCTCGTCATCGTCCATACCGCTCTTTTTTTCTATCAGTATAACGCCCTTTGTGTCGAAGAGATACGACACACAACCGTTTGTACCCATAGAACCGCCGCACTTGTCGAAAATGTGCCTGACGTCCGACGCTGTTCTGTTTTTGTTGTCGGTAAGCGTTTCGACTATGACCGCAACGCCGTTTACGCCGTATCCTTCGTACGAAATGCTTTCATAGTTAATGTTTCCAAGCTCTCCGCTTGCCTTCTTAATACTGCGCTGAATATTATCGTTGGGCATATTTGCGGCTTTTGCCTTGGAAATAACGTCTCTCAATTTCGAGTTCGTAGAAGGGTCTCCGCCTCCGAGTTTAACCGCAACGGCAATTTCTCTTCCTATTTTCGTGAAAACCTTACCGCGGGCGGCGTCAGTCTTGCCTTTCGCTCTCTTTATTGTTGCCCACTTGCTGTGACCGGACATAATAACTCCTTAATAACTTTTTAAATATCTCAAATAATACATTATAACGCTTGCCCCGACAGCAGCATTCAAAGACTCTACACCGTTTTCCATAGGCAATGCCACAGTCACGTCTGCCCGTCTTTTCATTGAATCGCTTATACCGTTGGCTTCATTTCCTATAATCAAACACAAACGACCGTCAACCGCATTCGAACCGATTTCCGCAATGCTTTTTCCGTTCGCATCGGCACAAATCAAAGTATAACCGTCCAGTTGTGACTTGTCGTCGGTTGCCAAGATAAAATTGCAGTGTCGAAATGCGCTCATACTGCTGCGAATTGCTTTCGGGTTGAAAACGTCGACACAATCGCACAAAACTATATCGCAAAAACCGCAAGCCGCCGCAGTACGAACTATCGCTCCGAGATTTCCCGGGTCTCTTATTCCGTCCAAATAAAGACAAAGCCGACTGTGCGGCTTATCTTTAAATTCGGGTAAAGGAACAACTGCTATTATTCCTTGACTGTTTACGGTGTCGGATATTTTATCGAATAATCTGTCACTGACTGTTACGACATTCGCAAACTCGTATGCGTACTCTTTATACTTGCTTTCCGACACAATAACAATAACATCAACGTCATTTTTCACCGAGTCCTTGATAAGCCGATAACCTTCCAAAACAAACTTACCGTATTCATAACGATACTTTCGCTGTTTTAGTTTGACTACGGTCTTAATCAGCGTATTTTCAGACGAAACAATGACGTCCATAATAACCAGTCGGAAGTACGGTGATTACTGTGCCGAAGCTGCTTTTTCGGCAAGTGCTTTAAAAGCAACGCTATCGTTGACAGCCAAATCGGCAAGAATCTTTCTGTTGAGATTTATTCCCGCAACTTTAAGTCCGTGCATAAATCTGCTGTACGACAAACCGTAAGCTCTCGCACCTGCATTTATTCTTGCTATCCAAAGTTTTCTGAAATCTCTTTTCTTGTTTCTTCTTCCAATGAACGCATACATAAGAGACTTCATAACCGCCTCTCTTGCTATGCGATAGGACCTTGACTTCGAGCCGAAATAGCCCTTTGCCAATCTCATTATTTTTCTGCGTTTCTTAACTGCGTTGACTGCTCTTTTTACTCGCATAATTGCACCTCCCGTTTACTTCTGAATCATATTCTTTATGGTAGTCGCTTCTTTGTCGGACCCCATATAAGCGCCTTGACGCAAAGCCATTTTGCGTTTGCTGGACTTCTTCGTCAAAATATGATTTTTTCCCTGTTGTCCGCGCTTGATGCGACCGGACGCCGTTACGCGGAAACGCTTCTTCGCGCCGCTGTGACTTCTCATTTTAGGCATAATTTATATCCTCCGTTTTAACTCTTTTTAGGGTTTAATATCATTATAATGTTTCTGCCTTCCGTAACAGGCTTTTTATCCATCACGGAAACGCTTTCGACTATATCGAAAAATTTATACATAACCTGAACGCCGATATCTGCGTGCGCCTGTTGACGTCCGCGCATTCTGATAGAAACTTTGACTTTGTCTCCCGACGACAGGAATTTGGACGCCTGCTTGGCTTTTGTCTCCAAATCGTGCGTGTCGATGGTCATCGAAAGCCAAACTTCTTTCAACTCGCTCGTCTTTTGCTTCTTTCTCGCGTCCTTTTCTTTCTTTGCGGTATCGAACTTAAACTTCCCGTAATTCATTATTTTGCATACGGGCGGCACGACAGTCGGACTGATTTTCACCAAATCAAGATTTCTCTCGTCGGCAATTCTGTTTGCCTGAGCCGCGCTCATTATTCCGAGTTGGACTCCGTTCTCGTCGATAACGCGAACTTCGCTGTCCCTGATTCTCTCATTAATTTCGACTTCTTTAATGATGGTGATGTCCTCCATAAAAATAGTGAGCGGACGTAATCGTATCCGCTCACTAAACGCAAATATCCGTTTAATTATTAAAGCGTTACCGTTTCGAAATTCTTACGGTGAGATACAATCTACTTCCAACGCTAAACATTATATCACATAAATAAAGGCGTGTCAACCGTTTGCAACAGGCTCTTAAATCTTTTTTTCATTTTCTTCGGCTAATTTGCGGATAAAGTCTTCGAAAGTCATAGCGCCCAAATCACCGTCTTTGCGACTTCTGACGGCAACGGCATTGTTCTCCGACTCCTTATCGCCGACTACAATCATATACGGAACTTTTTCGAGTTGCGCCTCTCTTATTTTATATCCGATTTTTTCATTGCGCGAATCTACTTCGCACCGATAATTGAGTTCCTTCATCTTTTTTGCGATATTCATTGCATATTCTGCGGTTCTATCCGTTATAGGCAATATTTTTACTTGCACCGGCGCCAGCCAAACGGGAAAATTTCCGGCGTAATGCTCAATCAATATTCCTATAAATCTTTCTATCGAACCGAATATCGCACGATGTATCATTATGGGACGATGTTTTTGACCGTCCTCTCCCACATATTCCAAGTTGAAACGTTGCGGCATTTGGAAATCGAGCTGTATCGTACCGCATTGCCAAGTGCGACCTATGCTGTCTTGCAAATGGAAATCGATTTTCGGCCCGTAAAACGCTCCGTCGCCCTCATTTAACTCATAGTCGAGTCCCAACTCATCCAATGCGGCTCTTAAAGCAGACGTTGCGACTTCCCATTCTTCCTCGCTGCCCATACTGTTTTCGGGACGTGTAGAAAGCTCTATTTTGTACTTAAACCCGAATTGACTGTAAATTTTGTCGGTCAGTCTTACCACTCCTTTGATTTCGTCGGTAATCTGTTCGGGCAACATAAAAATATGGGCGTCGTCCTGTGTAAAGCAACGTACACGGAAAAGTCCGTGCAACTGTCCGCTCTTCTCGTGGCGATGAACAAGCCCCATCTCCGCCATTCTTATTGGCAAATCCTTATAACTGTGCGGAGACAATTTGTATACGAGCATACATCCTGGGCAATTCATAGGCTTGACGGCACAATCGTCCTCGTCGATTTTGGTGGTGTACATATTGTCTTTATAGTGTTCCCAATGCCCGGAATTTTCCCAAAGAGTGCGGTTGAGAATTATCGGGGTCTGAATTTCCACATACCCCTCTTTTCGATGAAGGTCTCGCCAATAGTCCACAAGCGAGTTTTTCAAAGCCATACCGTTCGGCAAAAAGAACGGAAACCCCTTTCCCTCGTTCATAAGAGAAAATAATTTAAGCTCTTTGCCGAGCTTCGTATGGTCGCGTTTTTTAGCCTCCTCAATCATACGGAAATACTCGTCCATTTCGTCTTTTTTGGCAAATGCGGTTCCGTAGATACGCGTAAGCATCTTGTTTTTTTCGTTCCCGCGCCAATATGCGCCGGCAATGGACGTGAGTTTGAAATATTTGATTTTACCCGTAGAAGGAAGATGCGGACCTCTGCACAAGTCGTAAAATTCGCCCTGCTTGTATAACGTTATTTTTGCATCGGCAGGCAAATCTTCTATTATTTGAATCTTATATTGTTCGCCGAAACCACGCATTTTCGTCAAAGCCTGTTCTCTGGACACCACAATGCGCTCCATCGGAAAATCGGCTTTGATAATTGCCTTCATTTCTTTTTCGATTTTCTCGAAATCACTTGGAGTTATCGGAACGGAAAAATCAAAGTCATAATAAAATCCGTCCTTGATTGCAGGTCCAATCGCAAGTTGTGTTGTAGGATACAGATTCTTTACAGCCTGCGCCAAAACGTGAGCCGCGGTATGCAAAAAAATCTCTCGTGTTTCTTTGTCGCGCGCCGTCAAAATCTCCAAAGCACAGTCTTTATTTATAACGGTCTTCAAATCGACTACTTCCCCGTCGATTCTTGCCGCAAGGGCATTTCTGGCCAGACCCTCGCTTATACTCATTGCTATTTGTTCCGCAGTGGTATTCTTTTCGGCATTTAATACCGACCCGTCTTTCAAAGTAACTTTCATACAATACCTCCAAAAAATAAGTCCTTAAAACACAATTGTGCTTTAAGGACGATTATATACCGTGGTTCCACCTTAATTCACCGCGCAAAACGCAGCCTCTTTGATTGAATTCGTTTCAATCGACGTTCCTGTAAAGTGGTTTCGTCCTCCGAACAGCATTAGTCGCTCTCAACCAAAACGACTTTCTCTGTAAACGCTTATTTCGATGACTACTTGTCTTTATTTCGGAAATTCACATTACTTATATTATAGCATTGCAACGAAAAACAAGTCAAGCATTTACGATAATTATTCGAATTTTTTAGTTAAGCCAAAACCTGCGTTCGAAAATAAAAAGAAAATGGATAAATTCCGCGGTAAAAAAGGATAAAAAAAGTCCCCGAGATTAGACCACTCGGGGCACTGTCGCAAAGACTTGCAACGGGGATGAACGCGCATAAGCCGTTCAACTGTCTATAAGTATAAATCACTTTGCGGTAAAAGGCAAACGATTTTACAACGATATTTTACAACGATAATAAAAATTGAAAGTACACTTTCAAAAAGGACGGCGAACGAAAAATGAAAACGATTAAACGATTATTGTGGTCATTTTAATAACTTTCGACAGGCAATCGATTCATACGCAAAATTTCAAATCAATATAGAATTACTTAATTATTGATTTTTAAGTCGGAAAGCTTAACACTTTTCCGCTTTATCGAACCGGACACGCTTGCCAAAGTAAGCACATTAACTTCTGCTGCTCCCGCAGATAAAAGTACGCGAGCGCACTCGTTTACCGTAGCACCGGTAGTAAAAACATCGTCAACTAATAAAATCCGTTTGTTTTTTATCTCAACAGCTTTTCCTTCCGATTCGGCAACGGAAAACGTATCTTTAACGGCAGCCAAACGCTGCTCGGAATTCTGTCCTGCATTGCTTTTAGCAAATACCGTTTTCAACAAAAGTTTCTCACACGAACATCCGACCGTCTGCGACAAACAACGAGCCAGCTCCTCTGCCTGATTATACCCGCGTCGCTTTTGCTTTTTGGAATGCATTGGCACAAACGATATAATGTCTGACATAAGACTATGTTCAAAATAAGCATCAGCCAGATAAACGGACAATTCTCTTGCCAAATACTTGCAATTTCCATATTTTAAACGATGTATCAGGCGCTTGACTTCCCCTTTGAAAACAAAAGGCGCCCGCGCTTTCGCAAAATTCCATTTATTGTCCTTGCAAGAAAGACAGTACTGTCCGGAAGCAACCGCATTTCTTCCGCACGTCAAACAGTAAATATCGTTATTCTCCAAACAACATTTTGAACAAACGGGAAATCTTTTCTCTTTCGGTATATCGATTCCGCATACGATACACTTTATTCCGCCGGGAAAAAATACGTCGGTCAGTTCATCGATAAACTTTTGCTTCTCCATTACTTCAAACGCAAAGTTTCTCTCGCAATAACCAACTCTTCATTCGTAGGAATTATATACACTTTAACTTTGGAACTCTTTTTAGACAGCTCGACACAACTTCCTTTTGGATTAAGATTGGTTTCATAATCGAAATCGACTCCGAGATACTCCAAACCGTTCATAACTTTTTCACGAACGTATTCGGTGTGCTCTCCTATGCCGCCCGTAAATACCACACAGTCCAGACCACCCAAAGCCGCAGAATATGCACCGACATATTTTTTCACGCGATACGAAAACATATCGACAGCCAAACGAGCGCGCTCGTTGCCCGCCTCTACTCCCGCCATCAAATCACGGAAATCCGAACCTATGCCGCTCACTCCCAAAACGCCGCTCTTCTTGTTCAGATAGTCGGTAGCTTGATGAATGTCCATACCCGTTTTATCTATTAAGTATTCTATGACGGCAGGGTCGATGTCACCGCAGCGCGTTCCCATCACAAGACCTTCCAACGGAGTCAACCCCATAGAAGTATCGATACACTTGCCGTCCTTTACCGCACTTACGCTGGCTCCGTTTCCGAGATGACAAATGACTGCCTTAAATTTATCGGTTTTAAGAAGCTTTCTTATTTCACCCGTTATGTATAAATGGCTCGTTCCGTGAAAACCGTATTTTCTGATTTTATACTTTTTATAATCCTCGTAAGGAATAGCGTACATATACGCATACGGCGGCATTGTGGAATGGAATGTCGTATCGAAAACAGCAACCATAGGCGCATTCGGCATAACCTCTCGGCACGCCTTAATTCCCATAATATTGGGCGGCATATGCAAAGGACCCAAATCTACGTTGCTTTCGATAACTTTCAAAACATCGTCCGTAATCTTTACGCTGTCATTAAAATCCTCGCCGCTGTGAAGCACTCTGTGTCCTACCGCCGCAATGTCGGACATATGCTCGATGACTCCGTGTTCTTTGCTAATCAAAGCGTCAAGTACATATTGAATTGCCTCTTTATGTGTAGGCATAGGCAAGTTAAGTTCGATTTTCGCAGAACCACTATGTTTCAAAGTGGAGCCGTCCTGCCCTATTCGTTCGCAAACACCTTTTGCCAATACACTCTCGTTATCCATCTCTATCAACTGATATTTCAAAGACGAGCTTCCTGCATTTACTACAAGTATTTTCATATTTTCACCTCGAAATTATTGATTTATTGCGCCTGCAACGCCGTCATAGCAACAACGTTCACCACATCATCGGCACTGCAACCGCGCGACAAGTCGTTTACGGGCTTGTTAAATCCTTGACATATGGGACCGACGGCTTCCGCGCCCGCCAGTCTCTGAACAAGTTTATAACCGATATTACCCGCTTGCAAATCGGGGAATATCAACACATTTGCGCGACCTGCAACCTTGCTCTTCGGAGCTTTCAGCTTTGCTACGCTTTCCACAATGGCGGCATCCAATTGCAATTCGCCGTCAAGTTCGAGTTCGGGTGCGGCTTTCTTGGCGATTTTGACAGCCTCCGTCACTTTATCCACAAGCTCGTGCTTTGCCGAACCCATAGTGGAGAAAGACAGCATTGCCACTTTCGGATGTATACCCGCTATATTCTTCGCGCTGGCGGCGGATGCAATCGCAATATCCGCAAGCTGTTCCGCAGTAGGATTCGGATTGACCGCGCAGTCTCCGAAAACCATAACTCCGTTTTCTCCGTACTTGCTGAATTCCGGCAGCACCATAATAAAACAGCTGCTGACCGTCTTAATACCCTGCGCGGTTTTAATAATCTGCAACGCCGGTCTCAATACGTCGCCCGTGGAGTTCACCGAGCCGGCAACCATACCGTCGGCCTCTCCCGCTTTTACCATCAACACTCCGAGATAGAGAGGATTGTGCGCAAGCTCTTCCGCCTCGGCTCTTTCCATACCTTTCGCTTTTCGAAGCTCATAAAGCAAATCGGCATATTTGCTCAAATCTCTGCTTTTCGGATTGAATATCTCCACACCCGTCAAATCGACGTCGGGACACTTTGCGGCAATTTTCTTTTCGTCGCCTATCAATGTCAACTTTGCCATTTGCATATCCGCAATGCGCGAAGCGGCTACAATGATTCTTTCCTCTTCTCCCTCCGCAAGCACAATATGCTTATATGCTTTTTTTGCTTCTCTTCTGATGCTCTCCAATAAAGCTGCCATAAAAATTCTCCTTTAACTTCCCGTTAAAATAGTGATTTATTTTGAAAAATATGTTATAATGCTTTCGCCAAACATTATACATCTTTAATAATTATATCACAACTTCAAAAAAAAGCAAATTATTAAACCGAGAAAAAACAAAAAAGCGGAGATTTTATGAATTATTACGCCTTAATATGCGAATACAATCCATTACACAACGGACACGAATACCAATTGTCGGAAATACGCAAAAAATCAAACTGCGACGGAATCATATGCGTTATGAGCGGAGATTTCGTTCAGCGCGCGGAACCGGCCGTAATAAACAAACTTGCAAGAACCGAATGCGCGCTGCGGTCCGGTGCGGATATGGTCGTGCAATTGCCTACGGTGTACGCAACAGGAAACGGAGAATTATTTGCAAAGGGCGCAATAGACATCATATCCAAACTTCCCGATGTCAAATACCTCGCTATGGGGTGCGAAACAGACAATACAAATGCGCTTTCTATACTTGCCGAAATACAATTAAACGAGCCTGCGAAATTAAAAAGAATATTGAATGCAAATCTTAAACGCGGACTTTCTTATGCCGAAAGCTATGCCGACGCAACCGCAAAAATCGCCGAAAAATACAATATTGGATATGATATGTCAGACGTAATACTGTCTACTCCCAACAATATATTGTGTATGGAATATATCAAAGCTTTGAAACGCATAGGTTCAAACATAGAGCCCGTATTTATAAAGCGAAACAACGAAGCTTCTGTCTCTTCATCCGAAATCAGAAAAAATATCTTTTCGAATAATACCGACAGCTATGTAAAAAAATACGTTCCGCCCCACAGCTACAAACGAATACACGAAGAAAACACCATTCATCCGATAGATTTTAGAACATATTCAGACATAATGACTTACACTATGAAAAATATGTCCTCGAATACAATAGCAAAAACCGTCGATTCGGCAGAAGGTATAGAGCACAGAATAAGTGCGGCTTGCAACAATACGACAAATTATAATACCCTGCTCGAATGCGTCAAAACCAAAAGATATACGTTGAGCAGAATCAAGCGTATATGTCTTCAATGTGCTTTTGGCATAAATTACGATACTATATCACACATAACACATACTTTTGCACAAGTATTAGGCATCAAAAACTATTTTAAAAAATATCTTTCCTCTTTGCCGTCGTGTTTTTCGATTAAAGCTCCGATTTTCGAGGAGTATTCAAACGATATTCAATCATTGTTAAACATCGAAAAAGCAGCACACAATCTCTATACGCTGCTTACACATAACGATACTTATAAATTACACAATCGTCTTATATCGATTTAAGTCATCCCAATCAATTTGAAAATATCCGGCATAGCCGCCATTGCCGCCTTATAGCCGCATTCCACGGAATACAAATTATCTTTAAAATCCATCATAGACCTGTCGCCTTGGTCGGGCGTTATGACCATATCCGCCCGTTTGATTTTTTCCTTCGTCGCTTCCCAATCCAATAAGTAAAACACCCTCTCGAACATTTTGACAAAACCTCTGTTCCTCACAAAATCATTTTTCGGAGGACCTATGGCGTCCACGGCAATAACCACGTCGGCACCCATTTCTTTTACCGACGAAATCGGAATTCTTTCCAGAATGCCGCCGTCAACCAAAACGCACCCCTTGCTCTTTTCCAAGGCGTGAAAAATAATCGGAATCGACATACTCGCTCTCATAGCATCAACCAAAGAGCCGCTGTCGAATATTTTCAATTCCCCCGTATTGACATTGCAAGCCGTCGCACGAAACGGAATAGAACACTGCTCGATAGTCTTGTCGCCGATAAGCTTCTTCACAATATTGACGGCACGCCGACCTTTTAAAAAGCCGTTGTTTTTCAAAGATATATTCACGTCCGCTATCGCGCTCATAGTAGACTTTTTCGCAGTATCTTTCATTTTGTCGATACTTATTCCCGCACAATAACAGCCGCCCACAAGAGCACCGTTGGAACAGCCCGCAATACAATGTATGGGGATATTGTTTTCCTCAAAAGCTTGCAATACTCCGATATGACAAAATCCGCGCGCTCCGCCCGACCCCAGCGCCAATCCGACTTTCACTTCGCTCATCATTTTCCTCCCTTCGAAATTTAAAGATGTTCGGCAACATCGAAAATCAATTTACGGGTTTTATCCCAACCGAGACATCCGTCCGTTATGGACTTGCCGTATACAGACCCGTCGGGACTTTGATTTCCGTCTTCGATATAACTTTCCACCATAAAACCCTTAACCAGCTCTTTGAATTTGTCGCAAGAATTCATATTTGATATGATTTCCTTGACGATGCGTATCTGTTCAAAAGGATTTTTATTGCTGTTCGAATGATTTACGTCTATTATAACAGCAGGATTTTTTAAGTTCTGCTGTTTATACATATCGTAAAATTTAATCACGTCTTCATAATGATAATTGGGTATATTGTTTCCAAACGAATCAACTCCGCCTCTCAAAACAGCGTGAGCATAGGCATTGCCGGCAGTCTTGACTTGATATTTGCCGTATTTAAATTCATTAGGTATTTGCGCAGCATAAATCGAATTCAATAGCACAGACATACTTCCGAACATAGGATTCTTGACCCCCACAGGCACGTCCACCCCGCTCGCCACAAGCCTATGCTGCTGATTTTCCGACGAACGAGCCCCGACTGCCACATATGTCAATAAATCTTCGAGGTAATCGTAATTTTCGGGATAAAGCATTTCATCGGCAGCAGACAGTCCCGTTTCCTCTATACTCTTGATGTGCATATGACGCATAGCCATAATGCCTTCTTGAATATCGGTCCCCTTGCACGGATTCGGATTATGAAATATTCCCTTATAACCGTCGCCGCGAGTTCTCGGTTTATTTGTATAGATTCGCGGCACTATAAACAACTTGTCCTTAACCTGCTCCGAAATTCGAGCCAATCTGGACATATAATCCAACACCGCAACTTCGTTATCGGCGGAACACGGACCGACTATCATAACCTTTCTGTCGTCCAAACCGCTGATAATTTTTTTCAGCAACGAATCTCGCTCCGACTTTACGCGCTTCCCATTCTCGGACAACGGCAAAATCTTCTTAACGTCTTCCGGTGTTATAATCTCTTTTATCCTTTCAAACATCGATAAACTCCGTAATCTTCGCGATTATTTTTTATTTATAATCACAGCTCCTCTCAATTCTTCTCTGTTGTTTCTAATCATCGTAAGTGTGGATAAAAGAAACTGTTCGGTTTCTTTAAACATATTGTCCAAATGGTCCTTTGTGTGATGAACAAGACCGTCACACTGCATCATAGTGCTTTCCATCATCTTTTTGGATTCAAGGTCCGCCAATCTCATTATCTCCGAATTATCTATCATATGCTCCGCACGCTCTTCCGCTTCGCGTATAGTGTTTTTCGCCACAATATCCGCATTTTCGAGTATTTTGCGCTTATTCTCCATGACATACTCGGTTTCACGCAACGTAGACGGAAGATTTATTTTGATTTGGCGCACCAAATTATAACACTTGTCCAAATCGACTTTTTTCCCGAAAAACCCTTTCTTGTCGGAGAGTTCTGCTTCCAATTCGTCTAATAACTGCATTAAATCCATACAAACCACACCTCACAACTTTCTATAACAATTCCTTATCTTCTCTGACGCCGTCGGGCAAACATATCCGTCGAGCGAACCGTCGAACCGTATCAACTGCCGAACAATCGTTCCCGAAATATGACCGTATTTCGGTTCTGAAAATAAATAGACACATTCGATTTCGCTGTTCTGACTCTTATATACCGCACATAGACCTTTTTCATATTCGGCATCTGTCGCAGAACGCAAACCGCGCACAATAACTCCTGCTCCTTCTTTTTTGACAAAGTCAACCAGAAAACCGCAAAACGATTTAACCCTCACATTTTTAAGTTCGGAAACCGAAATTTTTGCAATGTCGACTCTGTCCACCGCCGAAAGCAAATTATCTTTTCCCGACGAATCATCTGCGACACCGATTATAACTTCGTCGAAAAGCTTCGACGCTCTGTCAACGATATCATAATGACCCAATGTAAAAGGGTTGAAAGTCCCCGCAAAAACCGCTCTATTCAATCGCTTCTCTCCTATAACAAATGAAAGACAGCACGGTATTGCCGCATAGTCTTTCGTCTATTATATATCTTTTGTCGTCAATTTGCAACTTATTTTCCGCAGAATGTTCAACAACAATAATTCCATCTTCGGACAAAAGCTCGTTGTCCTTGATTCCTTGCAAAACCAACGGTTCTATTTTCAACTTATACGGCGGGTCAACAAAAATAATTTCAAATTTTCGCCCTTTCAATTTTTTCAAAGCTATCGAATAATCTGTGTTAAAAATTTCATAATTTACAGCCTGCACATTACGCAAGTTAAGCCCCGTCAGCTTCACGCTGTCCGCATCCTTGTCTATGAAAACAGCGGTTTTTGCGCCCCTGGAAAGAGCTTCTATTCCCAAGGCGCCCGAGCCGCTGAATAAGTCAAGCACGGAATTATACTGTGCTCCTTTCGAAAAAAGAATATTAAACATAGTCTCTTTGATTCTGTCGGTCGTCGGACGCACACGGTTATCTGCGGGCGAATACAATCTTTTCCCTCTGAATTTTCCGCTTATCACTCTCATTATAAAGCACCCCGCTTCCTTATAATACCGTTTTGCGTAACGATAGCGTCCAACCCCTCGTCAAAACAGCTTTCCGCAAATTCGTTATTCAGCTGCTCCGAATACGCAAGTCCCAAACGAAACCCTTTAAACGTACTTAAAAATCTGTCATAATACCCTCCGCCATAGCCCAATCTGAACAACCGATTGTTAAACGCCAACATAGGCACCACAGCGCAATCACAATCAAAATCTACCGTAGGTAAAATATCTGCCTCGTAAATATTGCCAAGCTTGTCCGTTTTAACATTTTGCGGCAATTCCAAAAGTCTTTTGACAGACATAGTACAGTCTTTCGTATACGGAATACAAACTTTTTTATTCAAACATAAAAGCTTTTCAATAATTCTTAAAGTATCCGCCTCGTCATTCATCGAAACGTAAACAAAAAAACTCTCAAAACCCGAAACTTCTTTCATATTGAAAAAACAGTCAAAAATAAGCTTGTCTTTGAAAATTTTTCCATCTATACCTGTTCGCATTTTTTGCATTTTTTTTCGCAAAATATCTCTATCTTTTAACATACACCCTCTCTACTCTTTCATTGAAAGAAGTTAAAACTTCATAAACAATCGTACCATACTCTTCGGCAAGTTCTTCGGCAGAAATACCGCGGCCGAGAACATACGCAAAGTCTCCTACTTCTGCCGACACATCGCTTATATCAGCCATACACATATCCATACATATTTGACCGACAATCGGGCATCTTTTTCCGTTAATTGACACAAATCTGCGACTTGCATCCAATCGCCGATATCCGTCACCGTATCCGATTCTTAATACCGCTATTTTGCAATCGCTTTTTACTTTAAAATCTCCGTAACTTACATACTCACCCTTCTTCAAATTTCGTATTTTGACAATCGGCGCACAAACCGACATTATCGGCCTTAATCCCGCTTCGACGCCTCCGTAACCGTAAAGCGCCAAGCCTACGCGTACAATATCCTTGTGACGACAGAAATCATTGTTCAAAACATTGCTCGCACAACAATGCAGTTTGCCGCCGAAAAGCTCTATTCCGCAGGTTTGTTCTTCGAATAGTGAAAACTGCTTTTGCGTCATCATTTCATTTTCGGGTTGAAAAAAATGTGTATAAACTCCTTTGCAATTCAAAGAGTTTTGTCTGACATAATTCATAATGTTGCGAAAAGCGTCCCCATCGCAGCCGAGTCGGTTCATTCCAGTGTTCAGTTTTATATAAAAACCGACATCTTTTTTGTCGGCAAAAAGCTTTGCTTCCGCCAATGAGCCGACTGTGTACACCAAATTATCATAAGGCAAAATAGGATTATTTTCTCCTACTTCTCCCAAAATAAGAATTGGCTTGTAAACTGCCAGCCCGACCAACTCCCTCGCCTCGCTTGCCGATGCTACACAAAAGCCGTCCACATAATGTTGCAAATACGACGCAATCGACATACCGTGACCGTATGCATTTGCTTTCACCACCGCATATATTTTCGCGGCGGTTTTGGCTCTTATCACCTGCACATTATACAAAAGAGCATTCAAGTCTATGATTGCTTTAAGCGTAAACGTCACTCTCCGAATTTAATTCTACATTTGTATATGCAATGCAATATAAAAACGTAACGCAGATATCAATTGTCTTTGTGTTTTGCTTTTAATTGAGCTATCATCATTGCAAGTTTTGCCTTTAATGACTTATATTCTTTTACAGAATCAACCTCCTTTATTTTTTGATTTAATAATTTAATTTCCATCCCAGCTTCTTCCTCGTTTATCTCATAAGGCCACTTGCAACCTTTCACCAAAACGCTCGTCGACTCGTTGCCGACTCTCATAAACCCCTCCGAACAAGCGGCCTCCATCTTTCGCCCGTTTTGAGTAATACAGATAAGCCCCGGCGCAACATTTGCCACCATAGGCAACGTCTGATGCATAATCTCCAACTCGCCGGAAGAAGCATTTATAATCATTTCTTCCACCGCTCCGCTGAAAAACACTTTTTCCGGTGTTATAATTTCAAGTAAAAAACCGTTGCGCATACTTATCCTTTTGCTTTTGCCCTCACCTCGTCCAAGTCACCGACCATATAAAAAGCAGACTCGGGATAGCTGTCGCATCGACCGTCAAGTATTTCTTTAAAACACTCGACCGTTGTCTTTATATCGACATAGCGGCCCTTTACTCCGCTGAAATTTTCCGCGGCAAACAGAGGTTGAGAAAAAAATCTCGTAATTCTTCGCGCTCTGCAAACAATACTTTTGTCGCTGTCGCTCAACTCGTCCATACCCAGTATGGAAATAATATCTTGAAGCTCTCTGTATTTTTGTAAAATCTCCTGCGTCCTGCAAGCTACGTCGTAATGCTCCGTTCCGACTATTTCAGGATTTAAAACTCGGCTGGCAGACTCCAAAGGACTGACGGCGGGATAAATCCCCTGTTCCACCACCTTGCGCGATAGAACCGTGGTCGAATCGAGGTGTGAAAATACGGTTGCGGGCGCGGGGTCAGTCAAGTCGTCTGCCGGTACGTACACAGCCTGAACAGATGTTATCGAACCGTCTTTCGTCGACGTTATTCTTTCTTGCAATGCGCCAAGCTCCGTTGCCAACGTGGGCTGATAACCGACTGCGGACGGCATTCTGCCAAGCAATGCCGAAACTTCGCTTCCCGCCTGGATGAAACGGTATATGTTATCAACAAAAAGCAACACATCCTTGTTCATAACGTCTCGGAAATATTCGGCCATAGTAAGTCCCGTCAATGCGACTCTCATTCTGGCTCCCGGAGGCTCGTTCATCTGTCCGAACACCAGCGCCGTATTTTGCAACACTCCGCTGTCCGCCATATCGGATATCATCTCGTTTCCTTCCCGACTTCTCTCTCCGACTCCCGCAAATATGGAATTTCCTCCGTGCTTTTGCGCCACATTGTGTATAAGCTCCATTATAAGTACGGTCTTTCCCACTCCCGCACCGCCGAACAACCCGATTTTGCCGCCTTTCGCATAGGGTGCCATCAAATCGATTACCTTGATGCCCGTTTCCAAAATCTCCGTATTCGCCGTTTGCTTGTAAAATTCCGGCGCTTTTCTGTGTATCGACCATCGTTTGTCGCAATTCACTTCGCCTTTTCCGTCGATAGGCTCACCGAGAACATTGACGACTCTCCCGAGAACACCGTCGCCGACAGGCGCACTAATCGTATCCCCGCAAGCAAATACAGTCAATCCCCTACTCAACCCTTCCGTCGCTTCCATAGAAAGACATCTGACAGTATTTCTGCCGATATGAGAAAAAACTTCCAATGTTCTGTATTTGTCTGTATCTGCTTCAACCAACAGTCTTTCATATATTTTCGGTAAAACACAGTCGTCGAACTTCACATCGATGACCGGACCTATAATGGCGGTTATCCGCCCCTTTCTCGATTTATTCGGCGCTGTTTCTTTCATCACATACTCCGTAAGCTGAATTTATAATATCCGAAATCTCGCTCGTAACTGCATTTTGGCGAACGCTGTTGAATTGTTTTGTCAATTCGCCCAAAAGTTCGTCGGCATTTTTGCTCGCCGCAGCCATTGCCATACGACGGGAAAAATGCTCTGCGGCAACCGATTGCAACATACAACCGTAAATTATACCGGAAAGATACTGCGGCACCAAGCCTTCAAGCACCTCTTCCGGCGTAGGTTCGTAAAAAATTTCATATAAATATCTTTCTTCGGTTTTTTCGCGCCCTATCGGCAGCAGCTTTACCATTTTGGGAGACACTTCGAATTTGGACGAAAACGACGAATAAATCACATAAACTTCGCTAATACAATCATTCAAAAAAATGTCGGAAAAATAATCAGCAAGCTTTTCCGCTTCGTTCACCGACGGAAACAAATTTGACGGCTTAAATCGCTTGTAGATTACAATGTCTTTTTTATCAAAAAAAGTTTCGGCTGCCTCTCCAAGCACGTAAACTGCCGAGTTGTCCGATTGCTTGATTTTGTCATAAGCAAATTCGGTTAAATTGTGATTGAAAGCGCCAACCATTCCTTTATCGGACGAGACAACAAAAAAAGCCGTCTTGCCCGCCTTTCGAGTATTGAAACAAGGATGCACCCAATCCCCCGTCCGCAAAGAAATATCGTACATAATGTCTTTCAGTTTATCGAAATATACGCTGTACTGCTCGCATTTTTGTGCCGCATTGCTCATTTTTGCTATGGAAACCGTTTCCATAGCTTTCGTGATTTTACGAGTGTCTCCAATGGCTTTCATACGATTTTTGATGTCCGTCAAATTGTTCATTTCGCAGCATCCTCGAAATAAAAATCGTAAAATTCTTTTAATTCGTCCTCAATCAAAAAACCGTTTTCCAAGCTTAACAACTTATTATCGGAAATTTCCTTGACTATATCGGCTTTGTCCGTATCAAGAAACTCTATAAAAGACTGCACGAATTCCGTAACCTTATCAACGGGAACGTCTTTGAGAAGCTCGTTCATGGCCAAATGCAAGATTATCATTTCGTGCGCTACATCGTATAAACATCTTAAAGGCTGTTTCAATGTTTCCGCTATTCTCGCGCCCTTTGCCAATATTTCCGACGTAGCGCCGTCCAGCTCCGAACCGAATTGTGCAAAAACCGCAAGCTCTCGGTATTGAGACAAATCCAATCTCAATTTCCCGCTTGCACGACGTATACCATCGAACTGCGCACTGCCTCCGACACGTGATACGGATAACCCGACATTGACCGCAGGCCTAACACCTGCGTTAAAAAGCTCGCTTTCCAAATAAATCTGGCCGTCCGTAATCGAAATAACATTCGTCGGTACATACGCGGAAATATCGCCCGCCAAAGTTTCCACAATCGGTATTGCGGTCATAGACCCTCCGCCGTGTTTTTCGTCGAGCTTTGCCGCCCTTTCCAAAAGTCTGGAATGAAGATAAAAAATATCGCCCGGATACGCTTCTCTTCCGGGAGGGCGTTTAAGCAGCAAACTCATAGCTCTGTACGCCACCGCGTGCTTTGATAAATCGTCGTAAACAATAAGCACATCTTTTCCGTCGTACATCATTTCTTCCGCTATCGCACATCCCGAAAAAGGCGCAATATATTGCAACGGAGCAGAATCGCTCGCCGTAGCGCATACCACGCAAGTATATTCCAACGCACCGAACCTGCCCAATGTGTGCACTATATTGCTGACAGAAGAAGATTTTTGTCCGACAGAAACATAAACGCAATAAACGTTCTTCCCTTTTTGATTCAAAATTATATCGACTGCCATCGACGTTTTGCCCGTCTGACGGTCGCCTATAATCAACTCTCTCTGACCTTTTCCAATCGGAATCATAGAATCCACAGCAAGTATACCCGTCTGTAACGGCTCATTGACACGACCGCGGTCAAAAATCATAGGTGCGGACGCTTCGATGGGACGCGATTTCGAAATTTCGAGACTACCCAGACCGTCTATCGGATTTCCGAGCGGGGCGATTACTCTGCCGAACATTTCCGCCCCGACAGGCACTTCCACGATTTGCCCCGTAGATTTGACAAGCATACCCGCAGACACACTTTGCACGGCGTCCAAAACTATTGCGCCGACTTCGCTTTCTTCGAGGTCCAGAACTATTGCCCGATAACGTCCGTCGATATCCAATAATTCGCCGTACTTTGCATTCGGCAAACCCACGATTCTGACCACACCGTCACCGGCAAAATCAACACGACCGGTAGAATAATTTTTCGAATCAAACGAAATATCCGCGAGTTTATCCGCAAAATTCTCGCGCACAATTTGATAGTCGTTCTTTTCCGTTTGATTTCCCATATCTCTCCTAACGCAAATTTCTCTTTACAATCGCAAGTCTTCCGCGTATTGTCGCGTCGTAAAAACGTTCGCCGTCTTTAATCAAAACACCGCCGATAAGCGATTTGTCGACCGCATAAACGAAATTAACGGCGTCCGTATGTTTCTTTATGAAAAACTGCTCTATTTTTTTTCTCGACTCGATTTTCAGTTCGGCTGCGGAAGTAACGTATATGTCGCTCATTCGTCCTCCCATTCTTTGAGACACTTGTCGATTATATCATTATTATCACGTTCACTAATCTCTCTTTCGAGCACTTTCTCCGCAATCTCCACGCCCAACTTGCCGACGGCATCTTTGAAATCGCTTTTCAAACGCTCTTTTTCCACTTTTGTCTCGCGTTTTGCTTCTTCGATTATGTTCTTCGCATGTATGTTTGCGTTCTCAATCGTCTCCTCCGATTTGCGCTTTGCGTTTTGCGCGGCTTCGAGACTTATTTTTACGGCTTCTTTTTTTGCGTCTTCAATTAAAGCGGCATATTCGTCTTTCATTTTGACGGCATCCGATTCGAGTTTTTTATTTTTTTCGAATACGTCGTCCAATTTCTCTTTATGCTTTCTTATCATTTTTTTAATGGGCTTAAACAACAAAAACCACAACGCGACAACCAAAATTATGAGATTCACGGTGTGAAAGAGTATTTCCCACCAGCCCAAACCGAGACTCTCGAAAACATTCTCGCAAATCGGAAACGGCATATTCGATTTTACACCCCAGCAAAAGGGATTGACTTCGATAATCATTATTGTTTCTTCCTACATAACTATCGTCAAAATTCCGATAAACACTCCGTAAATTGCCGTTGTCTCCGCAAAAGCCAGTCCCAACAAAAGCGTGGTCCTAATCTTTTTTTCCGCCTCCGGTTGACGCGCTATACCCTCGACGGCTTTACCCGTGGCAATGCCCATACCGATACCCGCACCTACGCCGGTAAATGCGGCTATGCCGGCTCCTATCGCCGCATATTCGCCTACGGCGGATATCAAAAAGCCTATGCTTCCGATTAAACTCAATAATAAAGTACTCATTTAAACAACCTCCGTCACTCTGTCGCTTCCGATATGAAACTCATAGAAAGGAACATAAAAATATAACTCTGTATCAATGCGTGAAATATTGTAAACATAACCGATGCCACCGCGGGCAAAGCAATCAATGCAAACCACGGCAATCCGTATATCAAGTGCATTATCAAGAATCCCGAAAATACGCTTCCGAACATTCGCAAAGCCATCGAAAAAGGCACTACAAGGTCGGTCAAAAGATTGATGGGATTTGCAAAACGCAATAAACGTTTAAACTTTTTTTCCTTGAATCCAAAGAAATTTATCAAAATGAAAGTAGTGAAACCCAAAGCCAACGCAACATTCAAATCACTTGTCGGAGGTCTGACTCCCGTCATTTCCGTCAACGTTCCGACACAAATAAAAGCTGCGGCGGCAAAATACCAAGGCGCAACGAAATTAGAATTGTGACCCACCGTCGATTGCGCGTTATCTTCAAACATATTCACCAAAGCTTCCAAGAAAAGCCTAAAACCCGATTTCTTGTCATACGTTTTCGACCAACGCGGAATAAAAAAAATGCGAACTGCCAATGCAAACAATATAAGCATCACGGTAGTGCAAAAAGCCGATATCATAGTGTCGGTTACGGCAAAGGGACTTCCTTTGAATAATATTTGTTTTGGTTGCAACGACGGCAAAGATGCAGCGATAAACATACTTGAAATACCGTTCCTCCGAAAACTCTTTATAATTTTACACCTATAAAACCCATAATGCAAGTATTTTCACTATGTTTGCACACATTTCAATCACACGTTTTTATTTTGTCTTACGAGCAACTCTTTTATTTTAAACTAATACCGCAAGAAACTGTCGAATGCGTTTTCTATGTGATTGATTTCGAAACTTTGTAAATATATCTCAATCACATCGAACCTGACAGGCACATCGAATAAACCGAACTTATTGATATATTGCGAAGCAACGAGACTGATTTTCTTTTGCTTTGCATAATCCACCGCTTCCGCCGCACGTCCGAAGTCTGTATTGAAACGTGTTTTAACTTCCACAAAAACGAGATACTCCTCGTCCGTGGCAATAATATCTATTTCCCCGACTTCGGTCACGAAATTTTTTGCCAATATCCTATATCCGTTGCTAATAAGATATGAAGCCGCCAATTTCTCTCCGTCTGCGCCCTTGCTCTTGTTAAACGTTTTCATAAGCCGTCTCCGAAATTTTTGATAAACGTACGGCGATGTATGGGACAACTGCCGACGGTTTTCAATGCCTCGACGTGAATCTTTGTGCCATAGCCTTTATTGGATGAAAAGCCGTAAGCAGGAAACTGTTTGTCGTAATCGCGCATAATCCTGTCGCGCGTCACTTTTGCGATAATGGAGGCTGCCGCAATATTATAACTTCTGGCATCGCCTTTAATAAGCGATTCGACTTTCACGTCCAAATCAAGCTTGACGGCATCAATCAAAAGTATGTTCGGTTTAGCGCCCATATTTGCATAAGCTTCTCTCATTCCGCGCTTTGTTGCCTGTAAGATATTTATCTCGTCTATGACGTCGTGCTCGACTATGCCGATACCGTAACATTTCGCCTTCGATATTATCTGCCCGAAAAGAATCTCTCTCTGCTTTTCGGATAATCGTTTGCTGTCGTTTATTCCGTCAATCATATCATCCAACGGCATAATGCAACAAGCACAAACAACGGGTCCCGCCAACGGACCGCGACCGGCCTCGTCCATACCCGCAACAACGCAAGAATACTTTTTATCGAATTCAAACAGTTCCGAGGTCATAGTCTTCCGCTTTCTCCAATGTAATTTTGCCGAGTCTTCCTTTTCTGAAATCGTCAAGCAACGCAACTGCCATTCTGTCGATATCGGGAACACCTCCCTTCAATAAACAACCGCGCGAATGCGCCGCACTTTCGAGTATCGTATTTGCATCAGAGTCCGAACTAATCTTATACCGCGTTTCTATGACAGACTCATCGTATGCTTTCAATTCCTCAATCAATTCCAATGCAAGTTCCGTTGTATCCGTGACCTCGTCTCTGATGCTTCCTATAAACGCCAAGCGTCTTGCCACCGTTTGATTAACCAATTTCGGATAAAGTGTTCCGGGAGTATCCAATAACTCCAAGTAGTCGTTCACTCTTACCCACTGTTTGCCTCGCGTTACTCCCGCACGATTTCCGGTAACGGTTTTGCCGCTGTTGCAAAGACAGTTGATTAAAGTCGACTTTCCGCAATTGGGCACACCCAAAACCATTCCTCTGATTGTCTGCTTCACTCCCTTTTTTCTGTACCGTTCCAATTTCTCGCCGCACAGTCGACTTGCGGCGGTAATGATAGCCGAAGCGCTTCCCGACGCCGTACTTACGGTCGTAACGGCAATTCTGTTCTTTCCCGACAAACTCTTCAACCATTCGTCCACACGGCTTTTAAGCCCCAAATCCGCCTTATTTAAAGCATACACAACGGGTTTGTTTGCGACAAACTTCTCGAAATCTGGATTCAAACAACTGTAAGGTGCACGGGAGTCCAATACGTATATAATAAAATCGACCGACTTCACGGAGGATTCAATCATACGCATAGACTTTGTCATATGTCCCGGGAACCAATTAATATTCATTTTATACTCTCCGACAAATCGGGACGTAAACGTTTCGTAAGACGTTCCGCCTCCTCGTTGCGCCACTTTTCCACATTTGCGTGATGTCCGCTCAACAAAATTTCGGGTACTTTCAAACCCATAAACTCGGCAGGTCTCGTATACTGCGGATATTCCAACCGCCCCGAAGAAATACTTTCGTCCCTGTTCGATTGCGAACTTCCGAGCACGCCCGGAACAAATCTGGACACTGCGTCGATTACAACCATCGCCGCAAGTTCTCCGCCCGTAAGCACATAGTCGCCGATGGAAATCTCCTCGTCTATGCACAAGTCCAAAACACGTTGGTCGACACCTTCGTAATGTCCGCACAAAATCAAAATATCCCGCGTATCGATTGCCAACTCTCTGACGACGGAATCGTCAAAACGCCTGCCTTTCGGCGACATATAAATTCGGCGACACTTTCTTTCGGGGTCAACGCACTGCACCGCATCGTAAATCGGTTGCGGCGTCATAACCATTCCTGCGCCGCCTCCGAAAGGATAGTCGTCGCATTTGAAATGCTTGTCCTTCGAATATTTTCGAATATCAACCACGTCGATTTCCAAAACGCCGCCTGCCACGGCACGCCCGACAATACTGCTGTTCAACGCACCGAACATCTCCGGAAAAAGCGTGAGGACGCTAATCTTCATATACGCATACCGCCATTAACTCTTTTTCCGCCACGCTGACAGTCTTCGCATCCACGTCGACATCGACAACAACGCGATTCAGAAAAGGAAACCTGAAAATCTTACGGTTTTCCGCTTCCGCAGTAATTACGTCGGCAGAACCGAAATTGTCTATATCCCGTATTATGCCAAGCGAAACTCCGTTTTCGTTTCTTATATCGCATCCGATAAGATCCACGATAAAATAGCTTCCCTCTTTCGGAGAAACCGCGTGAATACGGTCGATATTCACCTGTTTGCCGACAAAATACTCTGCGGCATTGCGACTGTCTACACCTTCGAGCTTAATGTAAACAAAGCTATCTATTCGGCAAGAAACAATTCTGTACGGCACATCGTCGAAATAAACCGTACGCAATTTTCTGAAACGTGCGGAATCGTCGGTGAGAGGTTTGACTTTCAATTCACCTTTTATTCCCTGCGGTTTCAACACTTCTCCTACAACGATGTAATCCATAAAAATGTCTCCGTAACAAATTCGGAGAGAGGAAAACTCTCTCCGAAAAAAATCACTCGGCTTCCAAAATCTCTACCGTACACTTTTTGCCTTGCTTCGTAGCAACAGACTTTACTATGGCACGTATAGATTTTGCTATTCTGCCTTGCTTGCCGATAATTTTACCCATATCGGACTTTGCGACGGAAACATTGATAACCTCCCCGTCTTCCGAAACTTTTACTTCGTCGGGCGAATCGACAAGCTCTTTGACCAAATATTCCACAAGCTCCGTCATAGCAAATTATTCCTTTTTCTTCTTCTGAACTTTCGTTTTTGCGGGAGCTTTTTTGCCCGCCTCTATGGCGCCGGACCGAACAAGCAGACCCTTAACCGTGTCGGTAGGCTGCGCGCCGTTGCTTATCCACGTCTTTGCTTTTTCGACATCGATGTATACTTCCGCAGGATTTTTAAGCGGATTATAAGTACCGACTATGTCGATAAATCTTCCGTCACGCGGAGAGCGGGAATCCGCAACTACCACACGGTAAAACGGCGATTTCTTGTCGCCCATTCTCGTCAATCTGATTTTAACTGCCATTTTTATATTCTCCTTAAAAAAATTATTTTATAATTTACCGTCTGAAAGGCATTCTTTTTCCGCCTTTCATAGCTCGCATCATATCTTTACTCTGTTCGAACTGCTTTAACAGTTGGTTGACATCCTGTATCGTCGTACCGCTTCCCGCCGCAATGCGCTTTCTGCGCGACGACTTGATAATTTCGGGGTGTTCGCGCTCGTACATAGTCATAGACTGTATGATTGCCTTAAACCTTGCAATACGCTTTTCATCTATGTCTTTCTCGCTGATTTTGACATTTCCGCCCAAGCCCGGCATCATAGAAATCAATTGCGACAAATCACCCATTTTGGAAATATTGTCAAACTGCGTCAGGAAATCGTCCAAAGTGAAATTCGACTCTCGGAACTTCTTTTCCAATTTCTCCATTTCTTCTTCGGTAACGGCATTCTGCGCCTTTTCAATCAGCGTCAAAACATCGCCCATTCCGAGAATTCTGGAAGCCATTCTTTCGGGGTGGAAAACTTCTATATCCCCCATTTTCTCGCCGGTACCGCAAAACTTAATGGGTTTTCCCGTAACGGCTTTTATCGACAAAGCCGCGCCGCCGCGAGTATCGCCGTCAAGCTTCGTAAGAATTACTCCGCTTATATCCAACCTGTCGTTGAAAGTCGTGGCAACGGTAACCGCATCTTGTCCCGTCATAGCATCGACCGTAAGCAAAATTTCCGTCGGCTTGACCTCTCTCTTGACGTCCTCCAATTCCTTCATCAATTCGTCATTGATGTGAAGTCGACCGGCCGTATCGATTATAACGGTGTCAAGACCTTTCTTTTCGGCTATTTTCAAAGCCTCCAATGCCGTCTTATAAGGCTTTTGCACACCGTGTTCGTAAACTTCCGCACCTACATTTTTGCCCACAACCTGCAACTGATTTATTGCGGCGGGACGATATATGTCTCCCGCAACCAACAAAGGCTTTTTTCCTTGCTTTTTCAGCATAAGAGCAAGTTTTCCGCACATAGTGGTTTTACCCGCACCCTGCAAACCGCACATCATTATGACGGTAGGGGGTTTGGAAGCCACTTGAAGCGCACTGTTTGTGCTTCCCATCAACGCAATCATTTCTTCGTTGACAATCTTTATAACTTGCTGTCCGGGCGTAAGGCTGTTCATAATTTTTTCGCCCACCGCCTGCTGACTTACTCGGGATATAAAATCTTTAACAACCGACAAATTGACGTCGGCTTCCAAAAGCGCAATACGAATTTCTCGCATCGCCTGCTTGATTTCCAATTCCGTCAGCTTGCCTCTCGCGGTCAGCTTACTGAAAATATGATTAAGTTTTTCGGATAATCCGCTGAATAAGCCCATATAAACCTCGTCGCTAAATGCTGTTAATGACTTCTTCCAATTTCTTCTTCAAACGCCCGATATCGTCTTCGCATAAACACAACTTCAAGTCTTTGACGATTTTATCGAGCTTCGCTTTAAATCCCAACTTCTTCTCATAATCCAGAAGAGACTCTTTTGCCTTGCTGACACTGTCTCTTACGGCCTGCCTGGAAATTCCGCAATTCTCGGCTATTTCGCCCAACGACAAATCGCAGTCGTAATAACTTCCTATAACTTCACGCCTGTTTTGCGTAAGCAAAGAACCGTAAATATCGTTGAGTATGCTTATGTTCAAGTCTTTGTCCATAAATACCAAAGGTGTAAAGCTGATAAACTTTACACCTTTATTGTATATCATCGCAAATAAATTGTCAAGCGTTACGACACAATTGCATCGATAAAATTTTTCGCATCGAATTCTTCCAAATCGTCAATACCCTCTCCCACTCCCACATAAACGACCGGTATCTGCAATTGAGTGGCTATCGCCAGCACAACTCCGCCTTTTGCCGTGCCGTCGAGTTTTGTCAAAATTATGCCGTCCAAATCGATGGCTTCGTTGAAAATATCGACCTGCGACAAAGCATTTTGTCCCGTGGTCGCATCCAAAACGATATAGTTCAAATGCATAGCTTCCGGCATCTCGCGACCTATAATACCCGATATCTTTTCCAACTCTCGCATAAGATTCTTTTTGTTGTGCAAGCGTCCCGCCGTATCCACCAATAAGACGTCCGTTTTCTTGCTTTTCGCACTCATAACAGCGTCATAGACGACGGCACTGGGGTCGGCTCCTTCCGTGTGTTTCACGATTCTCACCCCCGCTCGTTCCGCCCAAACCGTAAGCTGGTCGGAAGCCGCCGCTCTGAAAGTATCCCCCGCAACTATCGTAACGGATTTCTTCTGTTCTTTAAATCGTTTCGCCAATTTCCCTATCGCCGTGGTCTTTCCGACACCGTTGACGCCCGCAACCACTATAATAAGCGGATATTCGTAATCGGGAGCGGGGTTGTCCTCCAATATCTCCACCATAATACGGCGCAATTCCTCTCGCACCTCGTCGGTTTTTCTGATATGCTTTTCGTCAACAACATCGCGAAGCTGTTCGAGAATGGTTTCGGTAGCTCCCGCGCCTATGTCTGCGGACAGCATAATCATTTCCAACTCGTCATAAAACTCGTCGTTTAATACGCCGCCCGTAAATAACTTGTTCAGCTTATAGCTTATTGCTTCTTTCGTCTTTTTCAGACTCTCTTTAAGCTTACTGAAAAAACCCATATCTTCTCTCCTAACTCATACTTTCCGCAGCAGCCACCGCATCGCTCAACTTTACGGAAACGATTTTACTGACGCCTTTTTCTTCCATCGTAACGCCGTATAAGCTGTCGGCAAGCTCCATAGTGGGCTTTCTGTGCGTTATAACGATAAACTGCGTATCCTCGCTGAACCGACGCAAATACCTGGCAAAACGCCCGGCATTGGCATCGTCGAGCGCAGCTTCGATTTCGTCCAATACGCAGAAAGGCATAGGTTTCAAACGCAATATCGCAAATAATATCGCTATTGCCGTCAGTGCCCTTTCGCCGCCCGAAAGCAACGAAATCGATTGCAATTTCTTTTCGGGAGGTTGTGCGACAATTTCTATACCCGCTTCCAAAGGGTCTTCGCTTTCCTGAATGATGAGGTCGGCAAATCCGCCGTCAAACAGCTCTTTGAATATTTTAATAAAGTTTTCCCTTATCTGTGAAAAACGGTCGTTAAAGCGGCCAAGCATTTCATCGCTTATTTCTTTGATTATTTTTACGAGGTCCGATTCGGCTCTTTCCAAATCCTGCCGCTGAACGTCCATACTGTGATACTCGTCGTAAACAACTTTGCTGCGTTCAATAGCATCGACGTTCACATAGCCCAAAGACTTGATTTGTCTTTTCAGACGGTTGCGCTCCGCAGACGCTTTTTCGGCGTCGAAATTTTCCTGTTTGAATTGAAGGCATTGTTCGTAATCGAAATTATAGCTTTCCAAAATGTGCTGTTGCATAGTATCGATATCGGAATCCACTTGCATCAGCTGCATTTCTTCCCCGCTCTTTTTCTCGCGCAACTCGGACAATTCGTTCAAAAGTCGCACTTTCGCAGAGTCGACTTCCGCCATTTTTTCTTGTAATCCTATTTTGTATTCGTCGAGATTTGCAAGTTTCGCCCGTATGCTGTCCACCAAAGAAGAGTCCTGAACTTTCTGCGAGCCGCTCAACGAATTGCGCTCGTCGTCCAAAGTACGTATCAAAACGGAATTTGCCGTAATCTGCTCCGCTCCGCGTTGCAATCTGTCAGAAATCATTACGACATTGTTTTGAAGTCGCGCCATCTCGTCGTTCATAGCCCCCAATAAGCTTTCCGCCTTCGCAATGGACAAACGGATATCCCCGAGTTCGGCGCCGAGTCTGTCTCGCTCTCTTTTCAATTCGTCGAAACGAATCTGTCTCTCCTGCGAACTGTCGGAAGTAGCTTTCTTTTTCTCTTCGACGGCAGCTTCCAATGTACTGACGGAATTTATATCCGCGTCGATTTCGGCAATTCGTTCGGAATGTCTTTCTATGTCTTTGACAAGAGACTCGAATTGCTGTTCGAATCTTTGCAAATCAAACGACGATTTACTCAAAGCCTCCGCTTTTGCCGCAAGCTCCACCTCTACTTCGTGCAAAGTTTCTCGGCTCGACTTCAAATCTTTCGTAAAGCATTGCTGCTTTTCCACGGCAATCTTGCGCTCTCTTGTCAAATCAGACAAATCCGCTTCCATTCTTCCAACCTCGACAATAAGCTCTTTCAGCTCTCTGTCATTCGAGAAAATATTGGTTATGTTATCCGCTTTCTTGCTGCCGCCCGTCATCGCACCCGTAGGATTCACGATATCTCCGTCCAACGTAACGATTCTGAACGAGAACCCTGTCGAACGGGCCAACCGCACGGCTACGTCCATATTGTCCACGACAACCGTTCCGCCCAAAAGTCCCGACACCACGGTAGCATACTCTCGGTCGTAAGACACCAAATCGCTCGCAACGCCGCACACTCCGTCACCCGACAAAAATCTTTTATATACGGAATCTATGCTTCTCGGCTTAACTGCCGAAATAGGCAGAAAAGTTGCGCGCCCGAGATTCTTTCTTTTTAAATATGCAATAAGAAATTTGACGTCTTCTTCATTTTTTACAACAATATTCTGAACCGCATTGCCGAGCGCCATTCCTATCGCAGTTTCATATTTCGGCTCGACTTTCAAAAGTTGCGCGACAACCCCGAGAATCTTGGAGCGCACATCCTCGTCGCTTTTTGCGGCAAGTAATAAATCCCTGACACTGTTTGCAAACCCGTTGTATGCGTCGTGCATATCTTGTAACATTTTTTTGCGCGACTTTGACATAAAGTATTTTTCATTCAAAGCGTCTATTTGAGAAGTCAGCTCGCTGACACGCTCGGCGCAAGCAACACTGTCCTTTTGCAAAGCATCGAGTTGAGATTGCAAACTGTTCTTTTTTTCCACGAGAGCAACTTTTTCCGCCGAACCTGCTTCGACCGCAGACTTTAACGCAGTAATGTCCGAAGCATATCCCCGCTTTCTATCTTTTATATCCTCGATAAGATTCGCAAGCGCTTGTCGTTCCGCCGTGAGGCTCGACATATTCGACTTAATTTCAGTCAAGCGATTCATCGTCTCGATAATATCTCTGTGATTGGAATCGATTTCTTCTTCGTATGCTTTGACCTGATTCATAATCTTAAAATACGAATCGTCTGTTTTCTCTTTTTTTGCGTGAAGATTTGCAAGCTCGTACTCTTTTTTGTCAAGCTCGGCTTTGCTCTTCGATATTTTCTCTTCCGTATCCCGCTGTTCACGCGTCAAAATCTCTTTTTCGGCGAACAACTCTTCATTCTGTTTGTGCAAATATCCCAATCTTTCGGTAAGTAATTTGATTTCGCCGGATTTTTTTTCTATGTCAACCGTCAGAGAAAGCTCTTGCGCCCGCAATCCTTCTATATTTCTGTCTACCGAACCGAAATTTTGCATAGCCTCATTATATGCCGCAACCGCCTCGTCGCATTCTTTGTTTTTAGCGACTATCGCGTCGTTCAAAGCTTGAAGTCTGCTGCTTATGGCAGATTTGGCAGTTTCGGCAGACTCGTACTGATGTATGTAAATATTTATTTCGTTGGTCTTCAACGATTCTTCCAATTCCAAATACTTTCTCGCAGCTTCCGCCTGTTTCGTCAAAGGCTCCAAAGTATTCAGCTTTTCAGCAAGAATATCGTTTATGCGCGTGAGATTGTCTCTCGTACGCAATAACTTCCTTTCGGTTTCGTTTTTCTTGGCTTTGTACTTGGAAATACCCGCAGCCTCTTCGAAAATAGCACGTCTGTCCTCCGGCTTCGCGGAAAGCAAGCCTTCCACTCGCCCTTGTCCTATAATCGAATAGCCCTCACGTCCCATTCCCGCGTCCCGCAGATATTCGGTTATGGTACGTAACAGACACGGCTGCTTGTTGATAAAATATTCGCTTTCTCCCGAACGGTAAAGTTTTCTGGAAATAACCACTTCGTCATAGCTTAAATCGGAAAACCATTTTTCGGTATTGTCGAAATACAAAGAGACCTCACAAAAAGACAGAGACTTTCTCTTCTCCGTTCCTTTGAATATTACGTCCTGCATAGAACTGCCGCGCAATAATTTTGCCGACTGCTCGCCCAAAACCCAACGTATGGAATCGGCAACGTTGCTCTTGCCGCAACCGTTGGGTCCGACAATAGCCGTTACTCCTCCGCCGAATTTGATTTCGAGCTTGTCCGCAAAGGATTTAAATCCGCTCACTTCGATTTTTTTAAACTTTAATGACAAATGTTATACTCCGTTATGCTTGTACCGCTGATATTATTTTAACATTTTACCAAAGCAAAAGTCAATTTATTTTTCCTTCCGTATCAAAATATTGTAGGCAAGACAGGCTGCTTCCTTTTCCGCATCCTTTTTTCGACAGCCGTATCCTTTTGCAAACGGCTTTTCCGATATAAAAACTTCCGAACAAAATTGCGAAGCGACGCAATCTTCAACCTGACGTGTTTTATATACGATATTGCCCAACTTCTTGTCTTGAACAAATTCTTGCAGCGCGGACTTAAAATCGGAAACTCTGTCGGCGTCAACAGGTTTCAAAAAGGCAAAAATGAAATCAGAACATTTTTTTAAAGACCTGCCGTCCAGATATATCGCCCCTATTATTGCTTCGAAAATATTCGATTTAAACTTTTCGGTTACGCGCTCTTCCCTTTTTGCGCCTTCTCCCAAACGCAACAATGCCATAGCCCCAAGCCTCTCGACGGCCAAAGCCAACGGCTGTCTGGACACTGTTTTGGCACGCAATTGCGTCATTTCGCCTTCGCTCAAACCTTTGGCGTACAGCTTTTCGGAAACCAAGAAATTGAGTATGCTGTCGCCCAAAAATTCCATTCTCTCATTAGACTCACATCCGTGTTCGTTGGCGTAAGAAGCGTGAGTCAACGCCGTTACGAGAATACTCTCGTTTTTGAATTTATAGCCGATTCTATTTTGGAAATCGTTTAAAGAATCATTCATTGTTTTGCAATGCATTCAACTCACGGCGTATATTATCCACGAGATTGTTTTCCGCCATCTTCACCGTTTGCATAACCGCGGCTTTAACCGCCACATCGTTCGACCCGCCGTGAGCTTTTACTATAATCTTTCTGACTCCGAGGAAAGGCGCGCCGCCTCTCGTGTTATAGTCCATATCATATTTCAACTTTTTGAAAGCTTTTTTCATAAACAATGCGCCGAATTTTGCCGATGCCGAACTCATAATCGCCTTTTTCATCATCGACATAACCATTCCGGCAGTTCCTTCCGCAGTTTTCAAAAGTACGTTTCCGACAAATCCGTCGCAAACGAGCACGTCGTAATTTCCGGACAGCGCGTCACGAGCTTCCATATTTCCGACAAAGTTTATAGGCATTTCTTTCAAAACCTTGAAGACCTCTTTCGTAAGTTCGTTTCCTTTCTTGTCCTCAACGCCGACAGAAACAAGACCCACTCGTGGATTTTCGATTCCGTACACCGCTTTCATATAGCAACTGCCCATAACCGCAAATTGAGTCAAAAATTCCGGTCTGCAATCGACGTTTGCGCCGCAGTCTATAAGGCACACGTTGCCGCCCGTTTTTGTGGGCAAAACAGGCGCAAGCGCAGGCCTGTTTATTCCGTCCAAACGCTTGACTTTAAAAATTCCTCCCGTCAAAACGGCTCCCGTACTTCCTGCGGAAACCAAACCGCACGTATCGTCGCGACTGTCGAGAAGTTCCAACGCTTTGACAAGCGAAGATTCCTTTTTCGTTTTTATCGCCATTGTCGGAACGTCGTCATTGGTTATGACGTCTTTTGCGTCGAAAATCTCGATACGCTTATCGTCGTGTTTGTACTTGTCAAGCTCGGCTTTGATTTTATCGCTGTCGCCGACCATTACGATTTCAAGATTCTTGATTTCGGTCATAGCGTCGAGACTGCCTTTAACCAGTGCATCAGGCGAATTGTCTCCTCCGAAAATATCTACAACTACTTTCATTTGAAAACTCCTTACAAATAAACAACCCCGATACACGGGGCTGTTCGATTTCTTTACTTTTTGTCGCCGTCGACGGCAATGACTTTCACACCGTCATAGTAACCGCACGTCTTACAAACTCTGTGCGTAAGCTTCATTTCGTGACATTGCGGACACTCTGCAATAGACGGACTCGCAATCTTCCAATTCGCAAATCTCTTATTGCTTCTCTGTTTCGATGTTTTATGCTTGGGGACTGCCATTTTAAGCACCTCCTGTCGATTTTTTTGTTAACGGAGTCTGTTTCGACGACTGCCGATATAACCTGTGGTGCGCCATCAGGGACTCGAACCCTGGACACCCTGATTAAGAGTCAGGTGCTCTACCAACTGAGCTAATGGCACTGAATTGGAGCGGAAGACGAGATTCGAACTCGCGACATTTGCCTTGGCAAGGCAACGCTCTACCACTGAGCCACTTCCGCATAGCTGTGGATGGTGCGGATGAAGGGACTCGAACCCCCACATCGAAGATATCGGAACCTAAACCCGACGCGTCTGCCATTCCGCCACATCCGCTTATTTGGTGATCCATCCGGGATTCGAACCCGGGACACCTTGATTAAAAGTCAAGTGCTCTACCGTCTGAGCTAATGAATCATACTTTTTCACAAGCACGCTTTTATATCAAAACAAGCACAAACTCGCGAACACCATAATAATATATCATATTGTTTTTTAATTGTCAAGGTTTTTAAAACGGAAAAATCAAAATAATTCGTCAAAGGTAAAGTTTTATATTAAAATGGAACGGCAAAGGGAGCGAATTGTATTCCGTGTC